>NZ_AEGR01000089.1 GCF_000211835.1 Hylemonella gracilis ATCC 19624
CATGGATCAGACCACCCAGCAGAACGCCGCCCTGGTGGAGGAAATGGCGGCGGCGGCCAGCAACCTGAGGGCCCAGGCCCAGGCCCTCGTGCGTTCCATGCAAGTATTCAAACTGTCGGATGGGGCGACAGATGCCCCTTCCGTGCCCCGACTGCCGGAGCGCTGAATCGGGTTTGCGGCTAGCTCAGGAAGGCGGCCCTGGCGTCCGGCCGCACGATCGCCAGGTACTCGGGGTGGCGACGGATGTAGCCGGCGATGAATTTGCAGACCGGGATCGCCATCTTGTTCTGCGCCTTCACGTCGTCCAGCGCATATCTCGCCAGCTGGCTACCAAGACCTTGCCCTTCGAAGGCGGCAAGGATCTCGGTGTGAGAGAAGAGCACGGCATCTTGTCCTACGAGGTTGTACTCGGCAAACCCGGCCAGCGTTCCGCCCGAGGCGATTTCGTAGCGGTGCTGGGCGGCGTTGTTGCTCAGCGCGATGTCGGGCATGGCGGTTCCTCGGTCGACTCGGTCGCGATGGGCTGAATCACTTCGACTGGAAACCGCTGGCCTTGATGATGCGCGCCCAGCTGGCGCGGTAGGTGCGTTCGCGCTCGCCGAGTTGCTGCGGGCTCATGTAGTCCACCGTCAGGCCCATTGCGGTCAGCCGCTCGCGCACCTCGGGCAAGGCCAGCACGCCCGCCAGTGCGCTGGCGTAGCGATCAATCACCGCGGGCGGCGTGCCCTTGGGCGCGAACAAGCCGTAGTAGGGCAGGTCCTCAAAACCCTGGATGCCCAGTTCAGCGAAGGTCGGCACATCGGGCAGGGTGGCTTGGCGCTTGGTGCCGATCACAGCCACCACGCGCAGCTTGCCTGCCTTGTGGTTTTCAATGAAATCCGGCACCGAGCCCGTGCCCGCCGCGATCTGATTGCCCAGCATGTCGGCCATCATGGGCGCGCTGCCGCGGTAGGGCGCGGACTGAAGATCCAGTTTGTTCTGCTGGCCGATCACCTGGACGAGGAACTCCGGCGTGGAAGCCGGGGCTGGCGTTCCCACCGTGCCGCGCGCCTTCACGTCCTGCTTCACCCAGGCCAGGTATTCGGCATAGGTCTTGGCCGGGGTGCCGCCCGACACGGCCAGTCCGTTGGCGAAGGTGGCGAAACCGGCCACGGGCACGAAGTCCTGGTCGGGATCAAAGCCCGGGTTCCTGAGGGTCAGCGGCAGGATGGAAATGCTGTGATCGTGCGAGAGGAAGAGCACCGAACCGTCGGCCGGCGCGGCCTTGAGTGCCTGGGCCGCGAGCTGGCCGCCCGCGCCCGCCTTGTTCTCGACGATGACGCTGGCCTTGAGCGGCTTTTCGAGCTTCTCCGCCAGGATACGCGCAATGGCGTCCGTGCCCCCACCGGGCGGAAAGCCCACGAAGATCTTGACGGTGGAGGTGTCAGCCAGCACAGCGCCGCTCGCGAGCAGGGCGACCGCGGCCAGGCCCAGGGCGCGGCGCTTAAGGTTCAGGGACATGGGTTCTCTCCAGAAAGAAGGTCGCGAAAGTTTGGGGACGTCGAAACAGAAAGATCAGAGGGTCAGAAGCGGGGCAGGTCGGGGTGTGCGATCTTGCCTCCGCGCACCAGCATCTTGCCGTACTCGGCGCAGCGGTTCAGTGTCGGAATCACCTTGTCGGGGTTGAGCAGGCCCGCCGGATCGAAAGCCTGCTTGACGCCCAGCATCTGCGCATGTTCCTCGGCGGTGAATTGCACGCACATGCTGTTGAGCTTTTCCACGCCCACCCCGTGTTCACCGGTGACCGTGCCGCCCATGGCGACGCTGGTTTCCAGGATGTCGGCGCCGAACAGTTCGCAGCGGTGCAGCTGGTCCGGGTCGTTGGCATCGAAGAGGATCAGTGGGTGCAGATTGCCGTCACCGGCATGGAAGACGTTGAGGCAGCGCAGCCCGTACTTGCCCTCCATCTCCTGGATGGCTTGCAGGATGTCGGCCAAGCGCTTGCGCGGGATGGTCGAGTCCATGCACATGTAGTCCGGTGCCAATCGGCCGCTGGCGGGGAAGGCGTTCTTGCGCCCACTCCAGTAACGCAGGCGCTCGGCCTCGTCGCGGCTCACGGCGATGGCCGTGGCTCCGGCCGAGCGCAGCACCTCGCTCATGCGGCCGATCTCTTCTTCCACTTCCTCGGGTGTGCCGTCGCTTTCGCACAGCAGGATGGCGGCGGCGGACAGGTCATAACCGGCGTGGACGAAGTCCTCGACCGCGGCCGTCATGGGCTGGTCCATCATTTCCAGGCCGGCCGGGATGATGCCGGCCGCGATCACCGCGGCCACGGCGTCGCCCGCGCGCTTCACATCGCCGAAGCTGGCCATGATGCAGCGCGCAAGCTGGGGCTTGGGCGTCAGGCGCACCGTGGCTTCCACGACCACGGCCAGCATGCCTTCGCTGCCGACCAGCACGGCCAGCAGGTCGTAACCCGGCGCGTCCAGCGCCTCGCCGCCGAATTCCACCGCCTCGCCCTCGACCGTGTAGCCGCGGACCTTGAGCACGTTGTGCACAGTCAGGCCGTACTTAAGGCAGTGCACGCCGCCCGAGTTCTCGGCCACGTTGCCGCCGATGGTGCAGGCGATCTGGCTGCTCGGGTCCGGTGCGTAGTACAGGCCGTGCGGCGCTGCGGCCTCGCTGATGGCGAGGTTGCGCACGCCAGCCTGCACGACGGCCGTGCGGCTGGCCGGGTCAATCTTCAGGATGCGGTTGAACTTGGCCAGGGACAGCGTCACGCCCATCGCGTGCGGCATGGCCCCGCCCGACAGGCCCGTGCCCGCGCCGCGCGCCACCACGGGCACGTTCAGCGCATGGCAAGCGCGCAGCACCCCCGCGACTTGCTCTTCGGTCTCGGGCAGCGCCACCGCCAAGGGCCGCTGGCGGTAAGCCGTGAGGCCGTCGCATTCATAGGGCGTGGTGTCCTCCTCCTGCCAGAGCAGGGCATGGGCGGGCAACACCGATTGCAGGGCGCGGACGACCTCTGATTGACGAGCCTGGCGCTCGACGCTGCGGATGCTGGGCTCGGTAGGTGCATTCATGGCGGGGTCATCATAAATAATCGTCGCGCCTGGGTCGAGGCCAAGGCTGGGCTGATGATCGAAATCCGGCCGAGATGTCGTCGAGATTCAAGGGCGAGGCATCGCGAGCCAGTCCACCATGCCCTGCGCCGCCGAACGTCCGCTCGCAAAGCAGGCCGTCAGCAGGTAGCCGCCCGTGGGGGCTTCCCAGTCCAGCATTTCGCCCGCGCAGAACACGCCGGGCAGCGCGGTCAGCATCCGTTGCTCCGTCAGCGCCTCGAAGCGCACGCCGCCTGCCGTGGAGATGGCCTCGGCCACGGGGCGCGGCGCCGCGAGGGTCAGCGGCAAGTGTTTCAGCGCAGCGGCCAGCGTGGGCGCATGTTGCATCTGCTCGCGTGTCAGCAACTCGTGCAACAGGCCCAGTTTCAGCGAGCTGAGGTTCAGCCGGCTTTTCAGGTGTGACGACAGCGAGCGGCTGCCGCGCGGGTGTTGCACGTCGGCGAGCACGCGCTCGGGCGTCAGTTGCGGCAGCAAGTCCAGGTACAGCGTGGCAGACCCGTCGCGTTCGATCTGGTCGCGCAGCGCGGCGCTGGCCGCGTACACCAGCGAGCCTTCGATGCCGTGGGCCGTGATGACAAACTCACCGGCCCGTGACGCGAAGCCTTCGGTCTCCAGCGCGACGGGCTTGACCGGCTGGCCTGCGAACTCGGCCGCGAAGCGCTCGCTCCAGCCGGGTGATTGCGGGTCCGGGTTCGGGTGTGCCGCCGTCGCGGCCACGTCGAAGCCGCAATTGGCGGGGCGCAGCGGCGCGACATGCACGCCGCGCGCCTGCAGCACCTCCACCCACGCGCCGTCCGACCCGAGCTGTGGCCACGAGGCGCCGCCCAGTGCCAGCAGCGTGGCGCGCGGGCGCACGAGGCGCTCACCCTCGGGCGTGGCAAAGCGCAGCGCTCGGCCGGCCTTGTCATCTCCCGTTTGATCCTCTTCCTGATCGGTCCAGCCCAGCCAGCGGTGCCGCATCGCGAACGTGACGCCTGCCAACCGCAGCCGGTGCAGCCAGGCGCGCAGCAGCGGCGCGGCTTTCAGGTCGCTGGGGAAGACGCGGCCCGAGGTGCCGACGAAAGTCTCCACGCCCAGGCCCGCAGCCCAGGCGCGCAGCGCGTCGGCGTCGAAGCCGCGCAGCAGCGGCTCGATTTGCTCGGCACGCGAGCCGTAGCGGCTCACGAAGGGCGCGAACGGTTCCGAATGCGTCAGGTTCAGCCCGCCCTTGCCCGCGAGCAGGAACTTGCGGCCCACGCTGGGTTTGGCGTCGAAGACGGTGACGCTGTGGCCGGCGGCGGCCAGCACTTCGGCAGCCATCAGGCCGGCGGGACCGCCGCCGATGATGGCGACGTCGGGATGCCTCGGGTCAGGGAAACTCATGGCTCGCATTGTCTCGTGGACGGACGCCTGCGCAGGTGAGATCGCGTCGCCGTGGCGAGATAATCGCCCGCTTATCCTCGCCCGTCATCCGAAGAAAGCTTCGTCCATGTCCGATCGTCTTGCGGTGCTGCCGCAGTACCTGTTCCCGAAAAAAGCCATCAATGTGTTTTCCGGCTGGGTGGCCGGCTCGGCCATGGGGGGGGTGACCACCGCCATCATCCGCCGCTTCATCCGCCGCTACGACGTGAACATGAGCGAGGCCGCCGAACCCAACCCGGCGGCTTACGCCACCTTCAACGATTTCTTCACGCGCGCATTGAAGGAAGGCGTCCGCCCCCTGGCCGATGCCGACTGGATCTGTCCCGTGGATGGCGCCATCAGCCAGTTCGGTGCCATCGAGCGCGACCAGATCTTCCAGGCCAAGGGCCATCACTACAGCACCACGGCCCTGCTGGGCGGGGACGCCGCGCTGGCCGCGCAGTTCGAGCATGGGCATTTCGCCACGCTCTACCTGAGCCCGCGCGACTACCACCGCATCCACATGCCCTGCGCGGGCACGCTGCGGCGCATGGTCTACGTGCCGGGGGATTTGTTCTCCGTCAACCCGACCACCGCGCGCGGCGTGCCGGGCCTGTTCGCGCGCAACGAGCGCGTGGTCTGCATTTTCGATACCGCCCGCGGGCCACTGGCCCTGGTGCTGGTGGGCGCGACCATCGTGGGCAGCATGACCACCGTCTGGCACGGCCAGGTCAACCCGCCGCGCCGCCCGACCGTGATGGAGTGGCTGTATGAAGGTGCGGGCGAGGGGGCTGGGCAGGGCCGACCGGTCACGCTCGGCCAAGGCGCCGAAATGGGCCGCTTCCTGCTGGGCAGCACCGTGGTGCTGCTCTGGCCCGGCAAACCGGGGGCGTCCGGCCTGCAATTCAACCCGGATTGGGCGCCTGGGCGAGCCATCCGGCTTGGTGAGAGAATGGCCGACTCAAAAGCCTGACACCGGTTTCAGGGAAGTCAGGCATCCCTAGGAGACTTCCATGCCCGCTTTGCTGCCCAACGTCGATCCCGACGGCCTGCTCGAATTCTCGGTGGTCTACACCGACCGCGCCCTGAACCACATGTCCAAGCGCTTCCAGGGCGTGATGAAGGACATTTCCACCATCCTCAAGGACGTGTACAAGGCCCCATCCGCCGCCCTGGTGCCCGGCAGCGGCACCTTCGGCATGGAAGCCGTGGCGCGTCAGTTCGCCACCGGCAAGAAGACCCTGGTGATTCGCAATGGCTGGTTCAGCTACCGCTGGACCCAGATCTTCGAGATGGGCAATATCCCGGCCAGTTCCACCGTGCTCAAGGCCCGCCGCATCGGCACCGGCCCCCAGGCACCGTGGACACCCTGCCCGGTGGACGAGGTGGTGGCCACCATCAAGGCCGAGAAGCCCGACGTGGTCTTCGCCCCGCACGTCGAAACCGCGGCCGGCATGATCCTGCCCGACGACTACCTGAAGAAGGTGACGGACGCCGTGCACGAGGTGGGCGGCCTCTTCGTGCTGGACTGCATCGCCTCCGGCTGCCTCTGGGTCGACATGCAGGCCACCGGCGTGGACGTGCTGGTCAGCGCGCCGCAAAAAGGCTGGAGCGGTTCCCCGGCTTGCGCCATGGTCATGCTCAGTGAGCGTGCCCGCAAAGCCATCGACGGCACCACCAGCACCAGCTTCGCGGCCGACCTCAAGAAGTGGCTGCAGATCATGGAGGCCTACGAAAACGGCGGCCACATGTACCACACCACCATGCCCACCGACGCCCTGGCGCGGCTGGACCAAGTGATGCGCGAAACGCGCGACTACGGCTTCGACAAGGTGCGCCAGGAACAGCTGGCCCTGGGCGCCAAGGTGCGTGCCCTGCTGGAAAGCCGGGGTTTCGTCAGCGTCGCGGCCGAGGGCTTCAAGGCCGCGGGCGTGGTGGTCAGCTACACCACCGACACCGACATCCAGAACAGCAAGAAATTCCTCGCCCTGGGCCTGCAGACCGCCGCCGGCGTGCCCCTGCAGTGCGACGAGCCCGCGGACTTCAGCACCTTCCGCATCGGCCTCTTCGGCCTGGACAAGCTGCACAACCCGGACCGCAGCGTGGCGCAGCTTGCTGCGGCGCTGGATAAGTTGGGCTACACCGAGAAGGTGGCCAAGGCGGCTTGATCTTTTTCATCCCAAATCAGAAAGCCCCGGCTAATGAGAGCCGGGGCTTTTTATTTGCGGGCATTCGGTGACTTGCAATGGATCCAGTTTTGTTGCCACCAAAGGTGAATATTCAAGACTGGAGCTGAAAGTCGTTGCTCAATGTCCCTTTGGGGGATATCTTTGGAGCCTCGCGTCTCGTAGATTTGACGTCGAATCGGGCGCAACAATTGAGAGCTGTCTAGGGAGTAAATGATGAAGCTCGCAGAGATTCGTGTTCGGAATTTCCGGTCTATCGAAACAGAGCAACGACTGCCGATTCCTGGATCAATGACGTTGGTCGGACCAAACAACTCCGGTAAGACAAACTTACTTCGTGCAATCCAGCTATTGTTCACTGGACAAGCAAACATCTATGAATACGATCGTGCCTACGATCTTACGTTTGGGGTTGGACGCAACCGAACAAGTATCACTGCAACATTCGAGGGCGACCCAGCGATAGATTCCAATATCTATGGCGACCTTGACGAATTGCACAAGCTTCAGGGAACGACGCGAAACGGGAATCAGATACCTCTGACGCTGTATTTCACGGATACAAACACTCCTGTTTACAGCTTCTTCCCAAACGTGAAGCGCCCTCCTAAGGCTGAGGGAGTGCAATATTCACGAACACATATTGCTCTGCTTAGTAAGCTGCTTGGTCGATTCAAGCTTCACTATGTGCCGTCGGCAAAGAGCATAGATGAGATATACGATGAATTGCTAACCCCGTTTTTGCGGCGCAAAGTTTCTGCTGTCATTGAGGCTCAATTGACGGCGATCGAGTCGGTTTTAGACGAGGCTGCGGCTGCGTTAAATGCAGAGCTTAAATCGGCTGAGTTGAACGGATTCACGGCTCGATTTTGTGTTCCAGATGAATCGATTGAGGACCTTTTATCAGGCTTCGATTTCAATATTGCTGATCCACATGAGACGCCTATTCATGAAAAAGGAATGGGCGTTCAAACAACCGCTCTACTTGCAGCATTCAAGTGGATCACGCAGCAAGAAAAGAGTTCCGGCCATGAAGTAATTTGGCTTCTCGAAGAACCAGAGTCGTACTTGCATCCTCATCTTGCAAAGAGTTGCAGCGCCATTCTGGAAAGTCTGTCCCAGGATTCGACAGTGGTGAAGACCACGCATTCAATGGCGTTTGTTCCACAAAACCCTAGATTTCTTCGTGGCACTAATTTGACAAAAACGAGTCGCTCCGAAGTTGTCGAATACAAGACATATAGTGAAGCGACTCACGCTATTAGAGGTGCGCTTGGAGTTCGCTTTGGAGATTTCTACAATCTTTCTGAGCTCAATGTATTTGTCGAAGGCCCGACTGATCGTGAAGTGTTCACGTCAATTCTTGGGTTGCTTCCAGTCGACATTTACCCGTTTCCCAAGCTACGACTCGCACAAATTGAGGATTTTGGTGGCGTCAAACATCTTTCTGGTTTTTTGCGTGCGACCTATCAATTTATTAAATCGGAGCGTCCTAACGTAACTGTTTTCGACGGCGATGATGCTGGCGAAAAAGAGCGCCGAGATTTGCAGGGGTTTTTTGGTCAAAAAGAAATCCCATTTGAAGCTAATTTGCATTTCGTATCTGTTCGCTCACGTTTCGCATTAGAGGGTCTCTTTCCCGACGAATGGATAAAGGAGATTCATGCTGAAAACGCTACTTGGTTTAGTACTTATGCCATTGATGCTGCCGGTGTGCTCGAGCCATTCACAGTTAAAGATGATAAAAAATCTAGCATTCAAACAAAACTACAAGAGAAAGTGGCTCAAGCGGTAGGGCTGGGGAGTTTTGATTGGGCATCTCGGTTTTTGCAAGTGTTCGAGGTAATTGACACTGCTCTTGCAAAGCAAGACCTTGCTTTGAATCCACAAAAATACCCGTTTTAATGGAGCGAAGTAGAGCGGTTCTGATTGAGGGCAGCTGAGTCAGCGCGGCATTGCCCAGGGGGCGTCGGTGAGAAGACGCTCGCGGACCGGGGGCTGGACTTTGAGGATGCTCTCGAGGTTTTTCAGGGCCTGACGGTCGAGCTGGAGGAAGTGCGCAAGGACTATGGTGAGCGCCGCATCCTCTGCTTCGGTCTGCTGGCAGGCCGGATGGTGGTGGTCGGGTACACCCCGCGTGGCGCGGTACGCCACATCTTCAGCATGCGAAAGGCCAATGACCGTGAGCAAACCCGCCTCGCGCCGTATTTCGGGCTCTGATCTGGCGCGCGTGGATGCCCACGTGGTCAAGCCAGCGGAGTACAAGGAACTGCCCGGACTCACCGATGAGATGCTGGCCCGTGCCGTCGTCAAGCGTGGCGGTCGGCCGCGTTCAGAGGATCCGCGTCAACTGATGAGCCTGCGTTTGCCCGCCGAGGTCATTGCCCGCTGGCGTGCCACCGGGCCAGGCTGGCAGACCCGCATGGCGGAGCGTCTCGCCAGAACACCCCTGCCACAGGGTAGAGCTGAAAACTGACGTGCTGACCACGCCACAAAAAAGCCCCGAGTCGCAAGACGTCGGGGCTTTTGATTTTCAATTGGACGGTTTACTTGAAGATTACCGTCTTGTGCCCGTTCAAGATCACGCGGTGTTCGCTGTGCCACTTCACCGCGCGCGCGAGCACCTGGCTTTCGGTGTCGCGGCCGATGGCGGTGAAATCTTCCACGGTCTTGCTGTGGTCCACGCGGGCCACGTCCTGCTCGATGATGGGGCCTTCGTCCAGGTCGGCCGTCACGTAGTGGGCGGTGGCGCCGATCAGCTTCACGCCGCGGTCATGCGCCTGGTAGTAGGGCTTGGCGCCCTTGAAGCTGGGCAGGAAGCTGTGGTGGATGTTGATGGCCTTGCCCGAGAGCTTGCGGCAGAGGTCGTCGCTGAGCACCTGCATGTAGCGCGCCAGCACCACCAGTTCCGCGTTCTCGGCTTGCACGATCTCGAACTGCTTGGCTTCGGCTTCCGCCTTGGTCGCCGCCGTGACGGGGATGTGGTGGAAGGGGATGTTGTAGCTGGCCGCGAGTTGGTAGAAGTCGCGGTGGTTGGAGACGATGGCCCGGATGTCGATGGGCAGCAGGCCGATCTTCCAGCGGAACAGCAGGTCGTTCAGGCAATGGCCTTCCTTGCTGACGAAGATGAGGGTGCGCACCTTCGTCTCTGCGGGGTTCAGCCGCCATTGCATCTGGAAGGGCTCGGCGAAGGCCTTCAGCTGAGCTTGCAGGTCGGGGTAGCTGACCTGGCCGCAGGAGAAGCGCACGCGCATGAAGAACAGGCCGGTGTCCGGGTCGTTGTACTGCGCGGCCTCCTCAATGTTGCCGCCACGCTCCAGCAGGAAACCCGAGACGGCATGCACAAGGCCCAGGCGGTCCGGGCAGGAGAAGGTGAGGATGTAGGCGGCGCTCATGGCTGGGACGAATGGCGGTTGGAGTAAGCGGAGAGAGGAGGCCGCCATTGTCGCAAAAGCCGGCGCAGAGGCGCGGGCCGCCGGGGGAGAGCCCCCAGAGCATGCCCTTGGGCCGGCGCGCGGCCAGCCCAGAGCCCGAGGCTCAATGCACGTGCAGGGGCAGGGTGGCCAGTTCGGCGTACTGCGCGAGGGTGTTTTCGACTTCGTCCTGCGTGGGACGGTTGCGCTGCCACTCGCTCAGGCGCTGCTGGAAGAGTTCAGCCCAGGCGCCGTCGAGGAAGAGTTCCTTGCCCGAGCGTTTGTCCACGATTTCGAAACCGTGTCGCATCAGCGTGGGGCGGTCGGCCATGTATTCGTCATCGGGGTCGCTGACCGTGACGCGCCCGTTGTCATCCTGGTGGATGGGGCTGGCCAGCAGGTGGGTGACGATGAAAGACTCCGAGTCGTACAAGGTATGCATGGTGTCAGTCTATAGGCAGTTGGCGAAAGCCGGGTAATGGCACGGTTACAGCCGCAAGTTTCATGCTGGATTAGGCAGGTGGGGCTCCCATGGCGGGTTTCAAGATGCATCAAGGGCTTGGCAGGTCCGTGATGGATTGGCTCCAGCGCAAGTCCACGTCGCTGCTGCGGCCCTCGCGCAGGCGGATGCGCGCCGGCATCCAGTTCAACGCGGGCGCCAGCCAAAGTTCCGCGCCCAGGTTGTCCGAGGCTTCCGGCAAGCGCAGCAGCTTGCGCGTGCGCAATGGTCCGCCCGGCAACGCCAGCGTCTCCTCGCCTTGGATTACCAGGCGCCAGCGCTCCACGCTTTTGCCATTGCCCAGCACGGGCAGGGGCATTTGCGTGCCGCTGGGCGGCAGGAAAGGCAGGGCGGCATCCATGGCAAACAGGCAGGCGAGTTGGATGTACAGACTGACCAGGTCTTGCGTGCCCGGGTCCAGCGCCGCGGTGCCGCCCCGGGCCAGGCGCGCCTCGGCATGCGGCCAATCGAATTCCGTGTCGCGTTCATGTTGCGCGCGATCGGTGTAGCGCAGGGGTTGCAAGCCCGTGGGGGTGATCGTCCCCGCGCTGATGCGCTCGCGCGTGCCCAGGAAGCCCGCATCGAGCCGCAGCCGCGCTTCATAGCCGCCCGGCCCGTGCCGCCATGTCAGATCGCCGTCGGCGAACAACGGCAAGAAGGCCACCGTGCCGCGAACGTCGTAACGCAATTGCCGTGGGGCGGGAATGGCGTCGGGCGTGATGCGGGGCAGCGTGTTCGCCGCGCTGACCGAGGGGCCCCAGGCCAGGCCGGGCAACAGGGCCAAGCCCGCGCGCATCAGCCATGCACGGCGGTGCAAAAGCTCGAAATCGCTCATGGTGTAATCACAGCTTGCGACTGAGCCACATGGATTGCGGCACGGTCGCCGATGGAAACGATTGCATCCCGATGAAACTCGCCACCTACAAAGACGGCTCACGCGATGGCCAGTTGCTGGTCGTCTCGCGTGACCTCAGTCAGGCCCATTATGCGACCGGCATCGCGCAGCGCATGCAGCAGGTGCTCGACGACTGGAACTTTCTCGCCCCGCAGTTGGAAGACCTTTACGCCACCCTGAATCAGGGCAAGGCCAGGCACGCTTTCCCTTTCGACGTGACGCAATGCATGGCCCCGTTGCCACGCGCCTTCCAGTACGCAAGCGCCCTTGGTGGCGCCAACCACCTGGACTTGCTGTACCCGGAGCTGACGGGCTTGGAGGCCCCGCTGCTGTACCAGGGCTACGGCCATTTGCAGGGGGCCAGCGACAAGGCCTTGTTCGCCGACGATGGCGCCACGGCGATCTCCGACACGGACCCCGGCATCGACTTCGAGGCGGGGCTGGCCGTGATCACCGGTGATGTGCCCGCGGGCGCGCCACCCGAGCAGGCGCTGGACGGTGTGCGCCTCCTCACACTGACCAACGGCTGGACCTTGCGCCAGCGTCTGGCCGAGGAACGGGCACGGGGGCTGGGCTTCGTGCAAGCCAAACCCGCCGTGGCGTTCAGCCCCGTGGCCGTCACGCCCGATGAACTGGGCGAGTCCTGGACCGGCGGGCGCGCGCACCTGACCTTGCAGACCACCTGGAACGGCCGCACCGTCGGTTTGTGTGATGCAGGTGACGCCATGGAGCTGTCCTTTGGTCAACTGATCGCGGGCCTGGGCGCCACGCGGCGCGTGCGCGTGGGCAGCATCGTCGCCAGCGGCGCACTCAGCAACCGCGCGGTGGAGGCCGATGGACGTTGGGACTGGCCCAAGGGCTATGGCTGCATCGCCGAAAAGCGGGCCATGGAAACGCGGCTGGACGGCCAGCCCGCCACGGCCTACCTGAAGTTCGGTGATCGCCTGCGCATCGAGATGAAGGGCCGTGACGGTCTGTCGGTCTTCGGCGCCATCGAACAACAGGTCGCGCCCAGGGCTGCCTGACCTGCCGCCCGGTATCATCGCGCCCCATGCAAACCCTGCGCCGCGCCCGCTACCTCGCCCGCCTCGTGCTGGCCGGGTTCGCGCTCGCGCTCGGCGTGGCCATCGCCTCGCCCATCGTGCAGCCCAAGACGATGGAGCTGGTGTGCGCCGCCGATGGCGTGATGAAGTGGGTGGCGCAGGACGGTGAAGAGGGCGCGGCTGCCAGCCATGCCCACGCGCTGGACTGCCCCTTGTGCGTTCAAGTGCTCACACCGCCCTCGGTGCCGGTGAGCGTCCTCCAGCACGATGCGCCCCTGGCCCGTGCGCTGCTCCCACTCGTGGCAGCGCACATCGCGGGCCGCACGGCTTCGCCCCTGCCGCCTCGCGGCCCGCCTGCTTTTTCCTGATCCTGTATTCCGCAGTGCGCGCCCGGCCTTGATGCGCCGGCTCTCGCCTGCGTTGACCGCCGCGCGCGCCCGTGCGCGCAGCCTCTTCTCTCGCCGCGTGCGCTGCGTCTGCGCGCGCCGGTGCTCGATCCAGGAAAAAGCCCATGAAATCCCCCAAGTCCCAGAATCTGTCGTCGTTCAAGAAGCGCAAGCTGACCCCCGTGCTGTCGGCGGTCCTGCTCGTCTCCGGCGGGGCCGCGCTGGCCCAGTCCACCCCACAGGGCGAAGCCGCCCGCGACTTGCCCGCCGTGCGGGTCGTCGCGCAGGAAATCAAGCCGCCCTTCGAATCCTCGTTGACGGGCGATGCCCTGGACGCGCGGCGCTTCGGGCGCAATGACACGGCCTCGCTGCTCGAGGGCACGCCGGGCCTGAGTTTTTACTTCGGTGGGGGGGTGTCGAGCCTGCCTGTCATCAACGGCCTGGGCG
This sequence comes from Hylemonella gracilis ATCC 19624, assembly GCF_000211835.1. Taxonomy (GTDB): domain Bacteria; phylum Pseudomonadota; class Gammaproteobacteria; order Burkholderiales; family Burkholderiaceae_C; genus Hylemonella; species Hylemonella gracilis. The sequence continues at coordinate 13,351 of NZ_AEGR01000089.1, forward strand.
ACGACCGGCTCAAGATCACGGTGGACGGCATGAGCATCACCTCCGCCTGCCCCAACCACATGAACCCAGCCCTGTCCTACCTGGACCCGGCGGCCTTGGGCGCCCTCAATGTCTACGCCGGCATCGTGCCGGTCAGCCAGGGCGGCGACAGCATCGGGGGCGCCATCGCCGCCACGTCCCGCCCGCCGGTCTTCGCCGAGCCGGGCCAAGGCGTGCTCACCACGGGCAGTTTCTCGGCCTTCGCCCGCAGCAATGGCGACGCCAAGGGCGTGAGTCTGCAAACGTCGGTGGCCACCGAGAACTTCAGCCTGGGCTACACGGGCAACACGGCCGAGTCCGACAACTACGAGGATGGCAAGGGCAAGGAAGTCGGCGCCAGCCGCTACAAGGTGCGCAACAACGAATTGGATTTCGCCGCGCGCTCGGGAACAGACCTCTACACCCTGAGCGTGGGCTGGCAGGACATTCCGGTCCAGGGTTTCCCGAACCAGGCCATGGACATGACCGCCAACAACAGCCTGTCCATCAATGCGGCCTACAAGGGCCAGTTCGACTGGGGCGCGCTGGAAACGCGCGCCTACCGCCAGCACGTGGAGCACAAGATGGACATCTTGCGCGAGAAGGGCGGCGAGATGCCCATGGACACGGACGCGGTGGACCTGGGCTATTCCATCGTGGCCACCCTGCCGTGGAGCGAGGGCAACACCGTGCGCCTGGGCCACGAGTTTCACCGCTACACACTGGACGACTGGTGGCCGCCGCTCAACGATAGCTTCATGGGGCCGCATGACTTCTGGAACATCCGTGACGGCAAACGTGACCGCCTGGCCGTCTTCGCCGAGCTGGACAGCAAGTTGAGCGAGAAACTGTCCACCCTGGTGGGCCTGCGCCTGGAGCAAGTGCGCATGGACACGGGCGATGTGCAGGGTTACCACACGGCCGCCGATGGCAGCTACAACTCAGGAGCCGATAGCTATGCGGACTCCACCTACAAAACAGACGCCGACGAGTTCAACGCCAAGAACCACAAGCGCAAGGACCTGAACTGGGACCTGACGGCGGCGGCGCGTTACGTGCAGAGCGAGGCCGCCACCTACGACGTCGGCGTGTCCCGCAAGACCCGCTCACCCAACCTGCACGAGCGCTACACCTGGTCGAACGAGGCCATGATGGCCGGCCTGATGAACAACTGGTTTGGCGACCTGAACTCCTACGTCGGCGACCTGGACCTCAAGCCCGAGGTGGCCTACACCGTCAAGGCCGGGGCCGACTGGCACGACGCCGCCCGGCGTGATTGGCAATTGGCGCTGTCGCCCTTCTACACCTACGTGAAGGACTACATCAACGTCGAGGCCAACACGGACGCCAACCCCTACAACATGAGCATGCTGACGGGGCGCCAGTCGCTGCGCTTCATCAACGAGGACGCCGTGCTCTACGGCCTGGACCTGTCGGCGTCGAAGTACCTCGGCCGCGCCGGCGGTGACTGGACCACGCGCGCCTCGCTCAGCTACGTGCGCGGCAAGACCACCGACGGCGACAACCTCTACAACATCATGCCGCTCAACAGCCGTCTGGCCTTGGACCACGCCCTGGGCGCCTGGACCCAGACCCTGGAAGCCGTGCTGGTTGATGCCAAGGACCGCGTGAGCGAGGTCCGCGCCGAGCAGGAGACGGATGGCTACGGCCTGCTCAACTACCGCACCCGCTACAAGCTGACCAAGGCCGTGCGCGTGGATGCGGGCGTCGACAACCTGCTGAACAAGCAGTACGACCTGCCGCTGGGCGGCCTGGAATATGCCAGCGCCGACATGATGGCGGGGGTCGCTCCCGTGCCGGTGCGCGCGATGGGGCGTTCCGTCAACGTCGGCGTGACCGTCGATTTCTGAACCCGGGCGGCGGTCGCGCCGCCCCGAGGTCTCGCTTTGCGACCTCTCACGGGCTGACGCGTCGCGTCCTATGATCACTTGTCCGCCGGGCCACCGGCATTCACCTCCAGAGGAGTTTCACCATGAACATCAAACACCTGATCGCGCTGCTCGCTTTCACCGCCGCAGGCACGCTGCAGGCCCAGACCGTCGAGGTCAAGGACGCCTGGGCGCGCGCCACCGTGCAGGGCCAGAAGGCCAGCGGCGCCTTCATGAAGCTCACGGCCAAGGAAGGCACCCGCCTGGTTGGCGTGAGTTCGCCGGTGGCTGGCGTGGTCGAAGTGCATGAAATGAAGATGGAAGGCGATGTCATGAAGATGCGCGCCATTCCCGGCCTGGACCTGCCCGCCGGTCAGACCGTCGAGCTCAAGCCGGGCGGCTACCACGTCATGCTCCTGGATCTGAAGTCCGCCTTGCGTGCGGACCAGAGCATCCCGGTGACCCTGCTGTTCAAGAACGCGCAAGGCAAGGAAAGCCGCCAGGAACTGCAAGTGCCGGTGCGCGCCATGGCCGCTGCGGCAGGCGCGCAAGGCGGTCATCAGGACGGTGGCCATTCAGAGCACGGCGGCAAGCACTGAGCCCTGTGACCGGCCCGCGACAGGCGTCGCGGGTCTGGGGTTTCTTTGCCGCGGCACCGACCCGGTGCCAGCGGTTCGCGGTAAGCTGCGTGCACAGAACCTTGCCGCGCCACCATGAACCCGAAGTCCAACCCCCAAGGCTTGGGCGCCGATTTCGGCGCCTACGTGCCGGGCTTTGACTTTCTGCAAAAGCTGGCCCACGGGGACCCGCAGGCCCTCTACGCCAGTTGGATCGCCCCCACGCTGGACCCGAAGGTGCTGGACCAGCGCATCGGCGAACTCAAGGCCGTGTTGTTCTGGCTTGAGCAGAACACCGCCGCCCTCAAGGCCACCTTGCAAGCCTTGGAATTGCAGAAGATGACCCTGGCCGCCCTGCGCAGCATGGGCAGCCCGATGCCTGGCGTGGCGCCGGCGTCCGATGACCGCACCTCGGCCTCCGGGGCTTCAGCGACGTCTGGGGCAACCGGTGCGCAGGCGCAGCCTGGGGCGGCGCCCTTCATGGCCGATGCCATGCAGTACTGGGGCGCCCTCACCCAACAATTCCAGACCATCGCCGCCCAGGCCATGCAGGAGGTCGCCGCGCGCAGCGCCGCATCCGCTGCCGCGAACGCTGATGCTGATTCGGCACCCAAGCCGGCTACTGCGCCCGCGGCCGAGGGCCAGTCACCTCGGGCTTCGGATGAGGCGGCGCGCTCTGGGGCGGCGGACCCAGCCGCGCGCGCGGCGCCCGCTGGCGCGCAGCCCCGCCGCGGTGCGAAACCCAAGCCGGGCCAGCCTGATGCCTGAGCGTGAGTCTGGCCCCGATCCCGACGCTTGAGCCTTACGCCTGAGCCCGACACGATTTTTCCTGAGCTTTCCATGAACCGTTATCTCATTGCCCACGCCACCCATCCGCAGTGGCGCATGGCCGCCGCGCTGGTGCTGGCGCAGCTGCGCGCCCAGTTGGCCAGCCGCGCCGCCGAAGGCGCGGGCTCCGCGCCCACCTTGGCCTTGCTCTACATCACCGACCATTACGCGAACGAGGCCGAAGCCATCCTCGCGCACCTGGGGGACGAACTGCCCGAGGTGACGGATTGGTCCGGCACGGTGGGGGTGGGCGTCGCGGCCACGGGTGTCGAGTACTTCGACGAGCCCGCGATGGCCGTGATGCTGTGTGACATACCGGCCGATCAGTACCGCGTTTTCTCGGGCGTGACACCGCTCGCCCCAGGCTTTGCCGCGCAGACAGCCTTGATCCATGCCGATGGGCATGCCCCCGACTTGGGCGAGTTGATCGAGGAGATGGCCGCGCGCACCAGTTCGGCTTACCTCTTCGGCGGCTTGACCGCCAGCCGCCGAAAGAGCGTGCAGTTCGCCCAAAGCGGTGACGGTTACCTGCGTGGGCAGGGGCGCAGCAGCGGCGTGTTCCATGGTGGCCTCTCCGGAGTGGCCTTCGGCCCTGGCGTCGCGCTGCTGTCGCGGGTCACCCAGGGCTGCGCGCCGGTGAGCCCCGCTGGGGGTGAGCATGTGATCACCGAGGCCGAGCGCCATGTGGTGTACCAACTCGACGGAAAACCCGCGCTGGACGTGCTGCTCAAGGAGCTCGGCGTGACGCTGGACCAGCCGCAGCAGGCCTTGGAAGCGGTGCGCGCCACGATGGCCGGCCTGGTCGAACCCAAGGCGCAGGATGAGCGACGCAAGCGCCAGGCGGCAGACGACCATGCGAACGCACGCCTCAACTCGACCGGCCGCGTCATTGGTCGCGGCGGTCTGTTCGGCCCGGACGTGCGGGTGCGCCACATCGTGGGGCTGGACCCACAGCGCGGCGGCGTGGCCTTGGCCGAGCACGTGACCGAGGGCATGCAACTTGCTTTCTGCCAGCGCAATGTGCAGGCCGCGCGCGCGGACCTGATCCGCATCTGCACCGAAATCCGCGCCGAGCTGGAGCCAGACGATCTGCTGCTCGACAGCGCCCCCTTGTCCACGCCCAGCGCTGGATCGAAGGGGACGTCCGAGCAGGCCGCGCCCACCTTGGCGGCGCGTCCCGCCGTGCCCGCGCGCGAGATCGCGGGGGCCCTCTACGTGAGTTGTTCTGGCCGTGGCGGCCCGCACTTCGGCGGTCCCAGCGCCGAACTGCAACTGGTGCGCCACGCCCTGGGCGACGTGCCGCTGATTGGCTTTTTCGCGGGCGGTGAAATCGCGCACCGGCAACTGCATGGCTACACCGGCGTGCTCACCGTCTTCCTCGCGTCCGAAGGGGCTGCGGCATGAGCGCGCCCGTGCAGTCGGAGCAGTCGGAGCAGCCATTGAACTCCGCCGCCGCGCAGAGCCCCGCGAGCGGCCAGTTCGCCTTGCTGCGCGAGCGCCGATTTGCGCCGTTTTTCTGGACCCAGTTCGCGGGCGCGGCCAATGACAATCTGTACAAGTTCGCCTTCACGGTGCTGGTGACCTACCAGCTCCAGGTGAGCTGGTTGCCGCCCGTGCAGGCGGGGCTGGTCATTGGCGCGCTCTTCATCCTGCCTTTCCTGCTCTTCTCCGCCACCAGCGGCCAGCTCTGCGACAAGCACGAGAAGAGCACCATGATCCGCTTCGTCAAGAACCTGGAAGTGCTCATCATGCTGGCCGCGGCCTGGGGCTTTCTGGCGGCCAACGTGCCGGTGCTGCTGCTGTGCATCTTCTTGATGGGCCTGCATTCCACGCTCTTTGGCCCGGTCAAGCACGCCTACCTGCCGGTCGCGCTGCACGCGCGTGAACTCACGGGCGGCAATGGCATGGTGCAGATGGGCACCTTCGTCGCCATCCTGCTGGGCAATATGGTCGGCGGTCTGCTGATGACGCTGCCTGCCTCCAGCCCGGTGTCAGGCGCGCAGGCCGCGGCCTTGGCCTGCCTGGTGGTGGCGGTGCTGGGTCGACAGGCCGCGGCCCGCGTGCCCCAGCTGCCCGCCACCGACCCGGGCCTGCGCATCAACTGGAACCCGTTCAGCGAAACCTGGCGCAACCTGCAACTGGCGCGGCGCGACCCCGTGGTGTTTCACTCCCTGCTGGGCATCAGCTGGATGTGGTTCTTCGGCGCGGTGTTCCTGTCGCTGTTCCCCGCCTACGCCAAGGACGTGCTGCGCGGCAACGAGCAGGTGGCGTCCCTGCTGCTGGTGCTGTTCTCCATCGGCATCGGGGTCGGAGCCTTGCTGTGCGAGGTGCTGGAGCAGCGTGCCGGCGCGGTGCGCCGTTTCCTGGCGCCGCTGGGCGCCGTGGGCATGAGCGTGTTCGCGATCGATCTGTACTTCGCTTCGCGCGGCCTGCCAGCCGTGGATCTGATGACGCTGGCCGCTTTCGTCGCTCAGCCGCCGCACTGGCGCGTGATGGCCGACCTGCTGTTGCTCAGTCTGTTCGTCGGTCTCTACAGCGTGCCCATGTACGTGCTGATCCAACGCCGCAGCCCGCCCACGCACCGCGCGCGCGTGATCGCTGCCAACAACATCCTCAATGCCCTCTACATGGTGGTCAGCGCCTTGCTCGCGGGAGCCTTGCTGGATGCCGGTGCCACCATCCCCGAGGTGTTCCTCTGCATCGGCGTGGCCAACGCGGCGGTCACTTGTTGTGTGTTCCTGTTCGTGCCGGACTATTGGCGCGAGCGGCGAGAGGCCTGAAGAACCGAGGCTGTAGGCTGTTGCTCAGTGTGGCCGAGGGACAGTGACTTGCGCCCAGCCCCTGGCGGTCTTCAGAACAATCCCCAGTCTTCGGTGCCCGTGCGGGCCAGCGTCACCGTCTCCTGGCGCGTGGCGGACGCCCGCGCGATCAGGCTGGCCACCTTGCTCGTGCGTTTCTGGGGTGCCTGGGGGGTCTGGGTCACGGGCCGCAGTGACCTGCCCGCAGCGCTGGCGTGCGGGCCGGCCGCGCCCATCCCCGTCGTGTTCTCGATCTCGTTCAATTTGAAGACCGACACGGACTCCACCAGCTCACTGGCTTGAGTCTTGAGGCCGCTGGCGGCCGCGGCCATCTCCTCGACCAGCGCCGCGTTCTGCTGCGTGGTCTGGTCCATCTGGGTCACGGCTTCGCCCACCTGGGACACGCCCGCGCTCTGCTCGACGCTCGCGGCGCTGATCTCGCCCATGATGTCGGTGACGCGCTTGATGCTGCTGACCACCTCGTGCATGGTGTCACCGGCTTGGTCCGCCAGCACGTTGCCTTGCTCCACCCGGGCCACGCTGTCGCTGATCAGGGTTTTGATTTCCTTGGCGGCGTCCGCGCTGCGGCTGGCCAGGTTGCGCACCTCACCAGCGACCACCGCGAAACCGCGGCCCTGTTCGCCGGCACGGGCGGCCTCCACGGCGGCGTTGAGCGCGAGGATGTTGGTCTGGAAGGCGATGCCATCGATGACGGAAATGATGTCGGCGATCTTGCGGCTGCTCTCGCTGATGCCCTTCATGGTGTTCACCACCTGGCCCACGGTCTCTCCGCCCTGGACCGCCACGGCGCTGGCGTTCTGCGCCAACTGGTTGGCCTGGCGTGCGTTGTCGGCGTTTTGCTTGACGGTGGAGGCCAGCTCCTCCATGCTCGCCGCCGTTTGTTGCAAGGCGCTGGCCTGACGCTCGGTGCGGGTGCTCAGGTCATGGTTGCCCCGGGCGATCTCGGCGCATGCCCCGGACACCACGTCCGAACCCTGGCGCACGCCAGACACGATGCGCAACAAGGCGCCTTGCATCTCCCCCAGCGCCGAGAGCAGCGGGGAAAACTCATCCTTGTGATCGTCTTCGACCGGCCGAGTCAGGTCCCCGTCGCGCACGCGCTCGGCAATGCTTTGCGACAGATTCAGCCGATGCTGCAGCTGTTTCGTCAACCAGACGGCGAAGACCAGCAGAGCGACGACGATCGTGCCGGTGGTCACCACCAAGGCCACAGAGATGGCGTCGACGCCTGTCACGATGAAAAGGATGTCTTCCTTGAGGGCGTTCTCCTGGTACGTGACGCCCTCGTCCAAGGATTCAAGCAATTGATTGCGCGCGGGAATGGTCACATCCACCAAGTAGCCGAAGGCCTGTTCCCGTTGTCCGGCCTGAATCAAGGCCACGTTCTTCTCGGCAATCTGCCAGAACTTGTCCATCCGGGGCGGAATGTGCGCGAATTGGGCCTTGCCCTTGGGGGTGTAAAGCGCTTGCTCATAGCTTTGCATCGTTTGGGCGATGAACTGACGCTTGACGCCGATGTCCGCCAGCGCCGCGTCGCGCTCCTGCGCATTGCGCGCCAGCATGGCGTGCCGCAGTTGCAGCGACGCGCGCGTGATGGCCAGCTCCAGATCCGCCATGGCGGCCAGTTGGGGCACGCGCACTCTTTCCGTTCTCTCGGCGAGCGCGCCGACATCGTGCAGGCGCAGGTAGGTGTAGGTCGCCAAGGCCGCCAGCGCGACGGACACGACGAGGCTCAGGGCGTACAGGCGGTGGGTGATGCCCAGGCCTCGGCGGGTTGACGATGGTGTTGGCATGCTCGGCTCCTTGTGGTGCATCTGGCAGGGGTTGGCGCCGGATCAGAAGCTCGCCCAATCGTCCGTGCCGGTCTTGGCCGAGGAGGTCGATTCGACGGTGGCATGGGCTGGCAGCGGTTGCAGACGCGTCACCTTGCTGGGGGTTTTCGGTGCGACCTGGATCGCGCTCTGGACGGGCCGCGTCGTCGCGTTGGAACGCGCGATCGCGGGGCCAGAGGTGATGGCATGGCCGTTGTCATCGAGTTTGAAGACCGCCACGGTCTGCACGAGTTCGCGCGCCTGGCTCTTGAGGCTGCTGGCGGCGGCGGCCATCTCTTCGACGAGCGCGGCGTTCTGCTGCGTGGCCTGG
>NZ_AEGR01000088.1 GCF_000211835.1 Hylemonella gracilis ATCC 19624
GCAGGCTAACTTGGGCGCATGCCCAAGTTAAACCGCGCAGCGGTGGCCGTAGCCTAAATCCTGTGCCGAATGAATCGGCGCGGACTCCACCGAACTTCAGACCTCTAGCTCCACCCCCGCCTTCTCCCGCAACACGCTCACGAAGGCCTGCGCGGAGGGCGACAGCGCTTCGCCCAAGTGCGTGATCAGGCCGTAGTCCGGCATGCGGTCGGGCAGGTCGACCTGGATGCGGGTCAGCAGTCCTTTTCTGGCGTACTCCTCCGCCAAGGAGGCGGGCTGCAGCGACAGCATGTTCGTGGTTTGCAGCAGCTCCAGCGAGAACCAGAAGGAGGGCGTCTCGACCACGCCCGACGTCGGCGTCAAGCCGATGCTGCCGAAGATGTCGTCGGTGACACGGCGCAGCGCCGTCGGTGAGGGGTACAGGATCCAGGGCCAGCGCGCCAATTCGGTCAGATCCTGGACTCGCTTGTTGCGCAAGGGATGGTCCACCCGACCGACCACCTGCAAGGGCTCGGCCGACAGGCGCTCGTAGCGGAACTGGGCCTGCTGCTCGCTGCTGGTGAAGCGTCCGATCATCAAGTCGATCTTGCGCTCCGCCAGCCACAGCGCGAGCTGGTCGCTGCTCTGTTCCAGCATCTTCAGCACAAGCAACGGCCGCAGGCGCTGAACCTCGGACACCGTGGACATCAGCAGGTGCGCCGCGCCAGAAATGGCGCCGATCGTCAGATGCCCCGCGCCGCCGTGCCGCAGCGTGTCGAACTCGCGGGCGAACTTGCGATGCCCTTCGAGCGCGCTGCTGGCGTAGTGCAAGGTGAACAGACCGAGCTCGTTGGGCGCGACACCACGCGACAGGCGATCGAACAGACGCGCGTTCAAGATGATCTCGATCTCCATCAGCATCTTGGTGGCCGCTGGCTGCGTGATGTGCATCCATTCCGACGCCAGCCGCAGATTGCGGGTCTGTCCCAGGATGTCCAGGAACTGCAAGTGCCGGAACCGCAGCCGACCAAAAGCGCGTGCGATGGAGGGCTCGGGGCTACGGGTGAACCCGGATGACTCGGTGGTATTCATAACGTTATGGAATGACTTTCTACAGAAATTTCAGTGGACCGTGTCTGCTGTCTTCCCTAATCTCGCGCTCGCCCTGAGACCGCCGTGCCACTCGTGCTTGCCGCCGAGCGACCCGCTGCCCAGGACATATTCCAATCATCAGGAGACAAGCATGAAATTCAGATCCGTCATCGTGGCGGCGTTGGCGCTCGGCCTGGCGGCCGGTTCGGTGTCCGCGCAAGTCAGGGAGCACGTATTCAAGATTGGCATAGGCTTGAGCGAGGACCACCCGCAAGGCGTGGCGCTCAACCATTTCGCCAAACTCTTGTCCGAGCGCAGCGGCGGCAAGATGACCGCCAAGGTGTACGCGAGTGGCGCCCTGGGCAACGACATCACCATGACCTCGGCCTTGCGTGCCGGCATCCAGGAAATGACGGTGCCCGATGCGTCCACGCTGATGTCCCTGGTCAAGCCCTTCGGCGCGCTCAACCTGCCCATGCTGCTCAACAGCGAGCAGGAGGCCGATGCCTTGCTGGACGGCCCCTTCGGCCAGAAGCTGCTGGCCCAGTTGCCGGAGAAAGGCCTGATCGGTTTTGCCTTCTGGGAGAACGGCTTCCGTCACGTCACCAACTCGCGCCGCGCCATCAACACGGCCGCTGATCTGGAAGGCCTGAAGCTGCGCGTGATCCAAAGCCCGCTCTTCCTCGACACCTTCACCGCCCTGGGCGTCAACGCCACGCCCATGCCTTTCCCCGAGGTCTACACGGCCATGGAGCAGAAGGCGGTCGATGGTCAGGAGAACCCCACGCCGACCATCCTGGCCAGCAAGTTCTACGAGGTGCAGAAGTACCTGGCCCTGACGCGCCACATGTACAGCGCCTGGGTGCTGCTGATGTCCAAGAAGACCTGGGACGGGCTCTCGCCGCAGGAGCAAAAGATCGTGCGTGACAGCGCGCTGGACGCGACCCAGTTCGAGCGCAAGACCATCCGCGAATTCAGCGAGAAGGCGCTGGCCCAGCTCAAGAGCAATGGCATGACCGTGACCGAGCTCAGCCCGGCCGAACAGGCCAAGCTGCGCGCCAAGCTCGCGCCGGTGGTCGCCAAGTACGGCCAGGATTTTGGCGACGCCTTCCAGGATTTGAACGCCGAGCTGGCCAAGATTCGCAAGAAATAAACGACCGCATGGCTCAATCACCCAGCCGTCCGTTCCGCTCGCGGGATTGGTTCGCCGACCCGCAGCGCTCGGACATGACCGCGCTCTACCTGGAGCGCTTCATGAACTACGGGCTGACTCCGGAGGAATTGCGTTCCGGCCGGCCCATCATCGGCATCGCGCAGACGGGCAGTGACCTGTCGCCGTGCAACCGCATCCATCTGGAGCTGGCGCGCCGCGTGCGCGATGGCATCCGGGATGCCGGTGGCATTCCGATGGAGTTCCCCGTTCATCCGATTTTCGAGAACTGCCGCCGGCCCACCGCCGCGCTGGACCGCAACCTGGCCTACCTGGGCCTGGTCGAAATCCTCTACGGCTACCCCATAGACGCCGTTGTGCTGACGACCGGTTGCGACAAGACCACGCCCGCCGGCATCATGGCCGCCTGCACCGTGGACATCCCCGCCATCGTGCTCTCGGGCGGCCCCATGCTCGACGGCTGGCACGAGGGCGAGTTGGTGGGCTCGGGCACGGTGATCTGGCGCAGCCGCCGCCAACTGGCCGCGGGCCAGATCGACGAGGAAGAGTTTCTGCAGCGCGCCTGCAGCAGCGCGCCGTCGGCCGGGCACTGCAACACCATGGGCACGGCCTCGACCATGAACGCCGTGGCCGAGGCGCTTGGGCTGTCGCTGACGGGCTGCGCGGCCATTCCCGCGCCCTACCGCGAGCGCGGCCAGATGGCCTACGAAACCGGGCGGCGCATCGTCGAGATGGCGTATGAAGACCTGCGGCCCTCGCGCATCCTCACACGCGAGAGCTTTCTCAACGCGCTCTCGGTGGTCAGCTGCGCCGGTGGCTCCAGCAACGCGCAGGTTCACATCATGGCCATGGCGCGCCACGCCCAGGTCCGACTGGAGCCGGACGACTGGACCACGCAGGCCTATGACCTGCCGCTGCTGCTGGACATGCAGCCGGCTGGCCGCTTCCTGGGCGAGCGCTTCTTCCGCGCCGGCGGCGTGCCCGCGCTGATGTGGGAACTGCTGCAAGCAGGGCGCCTGCATGGCGATTGCCTGACCGTCACCGGGCGCAGCATGGCCGACAACCTGGAAGGCCGCGAGGCGAAAGACCGCGAGGTGATCCGTCCGTTCGCGCAGCCGCTGATGGACAAGGCCGGTTTCCTGGTACTGCGCGGCAACCTCTTCGACTTCGGGATCATGAAGACTTCGGTGATTTCCGAGCGCTTTCGTGCGCGTTACCTGAGCAGGCCGGGCCAAGAGGGCGTGTTCGAGGCGCGTGCCGTGGTGTTCGAGGGGGGCGAGGACTACCACGCGCGCATCAACGATCCGGGGCTCGGCATCGACGAGGACTGCATCCTGGTCATGCGCGGCGCGGGCCCGCTGGGCTGGCCGGGTTCGGCCGAGGTGGTCAACATGCAACCGCCCGATGCCTTGATCCAGCGCGGCGTCAGCGCCTTGCCGACCTTGGGCGATGGCCGTCAGTCCGGTACCTCGGACAGCCCGTCCATCCTCAACGTCTCGCCCGAGAGCGCGGCAGGGGGTGGCCTGCGCTGGCTGCAAAGCGGTGATCTGATCCGCGTCGACCTGAACCAGGGGCGTTGCGATGCCCTGGTGTCGCCCGAGGAGATCGCGCGCCGTCTGCGCGAACTGCCCGCGCCTCCGATACCCCCGAGTCACTCACCCTGGGAAGCCCTGTATCGGGAAAAAACCGGTCAGCTCGACCAGGGCGCCACGCTGGATTTCGCGCTGGAGTTCCAGCGCATTTTCCAGCGCACGCCGAGACACAACCATTGAGGACCCCCATGACTTCGACTTCCAAATTCCAAGACCCCGCGTCCATCCTGCCCGAGGACGGCCTGGCCGGCACCCTGGTGGGGCGCGTCTGGGTGCCGGGCCCGAGCGCCGGCCCCGCCATCGTCGCCTTGCGCCCCGAAGGGGTCTTTGACCTCAGCCGTGCTTATCCCACCATGAGCACGCTGCTGGACGTGGACCAGCCCGCCCAGGCCGTGCGTGGCACCCCCGGGCAGCGCCTGTGCAGCGTGGACGAGCTGCTGGCCAACAGCCTGCCCGGCACGCGAGACGTGCGCCGCCCCTGGCTGCTGGCGCCCTGTGACCTGCAAGCCGTCAAGGCCAGCGGTGTGACCTTCGCGTCCAGCCTGATCGAACGCGTCATCGAGGAACAGGCGCGTGGTGATGCCAGCCTGGCCAATGAGCTGCGCACCCAGGTGGTGTCGTTGATCGGGGGCGACCTGTCGGAAATCAAACCCGGCTCGCCCGAAGCCATGGAACTGAAGGCGCTGCTGCAAAAGAAGGGCCTTTGGTCGCAGTATCTGGAGGTGGGCATCGGCCCGGACGTGGAGGTCTTCACCAAGACCCAGGCCATGGCCTCGGTAGGCTGCGGCGACGACATTGGCATCCGCTCCGATTCCTCCTGGAACAACCCCGAGCCCGAGGTCGTGCTGGCGATCAACAGCAGCGGCGTCATCGTGGGCGCGACCCTGGGCAACGACGTCAATCTGCGCGACATCGAAGGCCGCAGCGCGCTGCTGCTGGGCAAGTCCAAGGACAACAACGCGTCCTGCGCCATCGGCCCTTTCATCCGCCTGTTCGACGCAGGCTACACCCTGGACGACGTGCGCCAGGAAACCGTGCACCTGCATGTGATCGGCGAAGACAACTTCGAGCTGCGCGGCATCAACCTCATGAGCCGCATCAGCCGTGACCCGGCCGACATCGTCGCCCAGACCGTGGCCATGCACCAGTATCCCGATGGCTTCATGCTCTTCCTCGGCACGCTGTTCGCCCCCATCGAAGACCGCGATCGGCCGGGCGGAGGGTTCACCCACAAGCTGGGCGACCTGGTGACCATCCGCAGTCCCCGCCTTGGCGCCCTGGTCAATCGCGTCACGCATTGCGAGACCGCGCCGCCCTGGCGCTTTGGCCTGCGCGCCCTGATCGGCAACCTGGCCGGTCGTGGTCTGCTGCAAGACGCCGTGCTCTAGGAGGACCTCATGTTGAATGCCCTGCTTGACAGAAGCTGCCGCGTCCTGAACCTCACCATCGCCCTGGCCCTGGCCATCATGGTGGTGCTGGTGTTCGGCAACGTGGTGCTGCGCTACGTTTTCAACTCCGGCATCGCCGTCAGCGAGGAGATGTCGCGCTGGCTCTTCGTCTGGATCACCTTCCTCGGTGGCATCGCCGCCATCCACGAAAACGCCCACCTCGGCACCGACATGCTGGTGTCGCGCCTCTCGGCGAACGGCAAGAAGGTCTGTTACGTGGCCGGCCACTTGATCATGCTGTATGTCACCTGGTTGTGCCTCAAGGGCAGCTGGCAGCAGACCCTGCTCAACGCCGACATGAGCGCCCCCGTGACCGGTTTGTCCATGGCGATGTTCTATGCATCCGGCGTGGTGTTCGCGGTCTGCGCCGGCGTGCTGCTGTTGTTGCGCTTGCTTCGCGCCCTGGCGGGCAAGACCGAGGAGCAGGAGCTGGTGATGAGCACCGAGTCCGAGGAATCGATCGCGTCCGTGGGCGTGAAGAAAGCTTGAAACCATGACGATTTTCATTTTTCTCGGCAGCTTGCTCGGCGCCATGGCGCTGGGCATGCCGATCGCCTACGCACTGCTGGCCAGCGGCGTCGCCCTGATGCTGCACCTGGACATGTTCGACGCGCAGATCCTCGCGCAGAACTTCGTCAACGGCGCCGACAGTTTTCCGCTGCTGGCCGTGCCCTTCTTCATGCTCGCGGGCGAAGTCATGAACACGGGTGGCCTGTCGCGGCGCATCGTCAATCTGGCGATGGCTTTGGTGGGCCACGTGCGCGGCGGCTTGGGTTACGTGACGATCCTGGCGGGCTGCCTGCTGTCTTCGCTCTCGGGCTCGGCCGTTGCCGACGCGGCGGCCTTGACGGCCTTGCTGCTGCCGATGATGACGGCGGCGGGCCATTCCAAGCAATCGGCCGGCGGCCTGATTTCGGCCACGGCCGTGATCGGCCCCATCATCCCGCCCAGCATCGGCTTCGTGATCTTCGGCGTCTCCGCCAATCTGTCGATCGGCAAACTCTTCATCGCGGGCATCTTCCCCGGCATCATGATCGGCTTGGGCCTGGCGCTCACCTGGTGGCTGATGTGTCGCAACGGCACGCTACAGCCGCCGCCCAGGAAGATGCGCGGGGAGGTCTGGACCGCCGCGCGCGAGGCGGTCTGGGCCTTGATGCTCCCGCTGATCATCATCGTCGGGCTGCGCATGGGCGTGTTCACGCCGACCGAGTCCGCCGTGGTTGCCGCTGTCTATGCCCTGTTCGTCGCCACGGTCATCTACCGCGAGCTCTCGCTCAAGGCCTTGGTGCCGGTGTTCGTGAACGCGGCCAAGACCTCGGCCGTGGTGATGTTCCTGGTGGCCGCGGCCATGGTGTCATCCTGGTTGATCACCGTGGCCAACATCCCCCAGCAATTGGTGGCCCTGCTCGAACCCTTCATGGGCAACCAGACCCTGTTGCTGCTGGCCATCATGGTGCTGGTCATGGCCGTCGGCACGGCGATGGACATGACGCCCACCATCCTGATCATGACCCCGGTGCTGATGCCGGTGATCAAGGCGGCTGGCATCGATCCGATCTACTTCGGCGTCCTCTTCATCATCAACAACTCCATCGGCCTGGTCACCCCGCCGGTGGGCACGGTGCTGAACGTCGTGGCGGGCGTGGGCCGCATGAAGATGGACGACATCTTCAAGGGCGTGCTGCCCTTCATGTGGGCGGAGTTCGGCGTGCTGCTGATCATGACGCTCTTTCCCCAGACCGTGATCTGGCCCGCGCGTTTCCTGATGGGAGGCTAGCGCCCCACAGTTGCCCCAGGCGTAGGAGGGACATCCCGCCCGGGCTTGAGCCACTGATTCGGGTTGTGCCCGCTAGAAAATGACAACGCGCCCGGGAGGGCGCGTGGTGGGGACGGGGTGAGCCAGCCGTGCTTACTTCTGGCTCAGCACCCAGGCTGCCAGCTTCTTGGCCTCGGCTTCGCTGACTTGCGGGTTCGCCGGCATGGGCACCTGACCCCAGACGCCAGAGCCGCCCTTCATGATCTTGGTGGCCAGCATGGCGGCGGCATTCTTGTCGCCGGCGTACTTCTTGGCCACGTCCTTGTAGGCGGGGCCGACCACTTTCACGGCGATCTGGTGGCAGGCCATGCAGTTCTTGGATTGGGCCAGGGCCAAGTCGGCTTGGGCGCCCGTGCTGAAGGCGGCGAGGGTGGCGGTGATGAACAGGGCGGGCAGGATGGGTTTCATGGAATTCCTCATGAGAGTCGGGACAGGGTTGAGAGGATAATGGCCGGCTGAATTCTAAGGTGCCCGATGCCCAAAGGCCCTTGAAATCCATGCTGCAGGGCAGCATGGATTTCGGACGGGGCCACTGGCACGCCGTTGGCCCCTCATTGCCCCCTTTGTCCTTCTTTGCCCTCGTTTGTTCGATCTCATCGCAGAGTTTCTATGCCCGCATACCGTTCGCTGACATCCACCGCCGGCCGCAACATGGCCGGCGCCCGTTCTCTTTGGCGCGCCACCGGCATGAAGGATGGCGACTTCAGCAAACCCATCATCGCCGTCGTCAACAGCTTCACGCAGTTCGTGCCCGGCCATGTCCACCTGAAGGACCTGGGCCAGCTCGTGGCGCGTGAGATCGAGGCCGCGGGCGGCGTGGCCAAGGAATTCAACACCATCGCGGTCGATGACGGCATCGCCATGGGCCATGACGGCATGCTGTACTCCCTGCCCAGCCGCGACATCATCGCGGACTCGGTGGAATACATGGTCAACGCGCACTGCGCCGATGCCATGGTGTGCATTTCCAACTGCGACAAGATCACGCCCGGCATGCTGATGGCCGCCATGCGCTTGAACATCCCCGTGGTGTTCGTCTCGGGCGGACCGATGGAAGCCGGCAAGGTGCGCCTGGCGGTGCCCGGCACCCAGACCATCCAAATCAAGAAACTGGACCTGATCGACGCCATGGTCATGGCCGCCGACGACAAGGTCAGTGACGCCGATCTGGCCGAGGTGGAGCGCTCCGCCTGCCCGACCTGCGGTTCCTGCTCGGGCATGTTCACCGCCAACTCCATGAACTGCCTGACCGAGGCCCTGGGTCTGTCCCTGCCGGGCAACGGCACCGTGGTCGCCACCCACGCCGACCGCGAACAGCTGTTCAAGCGCGCGGGCCACCTGGTGGTGGAGCTTTGCAAGCGCTATTACGAGCAGGACGACGAGACCGTCCTGCCGCGTTCCATGGGTTTCAAGGCCTTCGAGAACGCGATCACGCTGGACATCGCCATGGGCGGTTCGACCAACACCATCCTGCACCTGTTGGCCGTGGCTCAGGAGGCGCACATCGATTTCACGATGGATGACATCGACCGTCTCTCGCGCAGCGTGCCGCAGCTCTGCAAGGTCGCGCCCAACACCAACAAGTACCACATCGAGGACGTGCACCGCGCGGGCGGCATCATGGCCATCCTGGGCGAGCTGGACCGCGCGGGCAAGCTGCACACCGACGTGCCCACCGTGCACAGCAAGACCCTCAAGCACGCGCTTGACGAGTGGGACATCATGCGCAAGCCGTCCGAGGCCGTGAAGACCTTCTACATGGCCGGGCCCGCGGGCATCCCAACCCAGGTGGCGTTCAGCCAATCCACGCGCTGGCCCAGCCTGGACACCGACCGCGCCGAGGGCTGCATCCGCGCCTATGACCACGCCTTCTCGAAGGAAGGCGGCCTGGCCGTGCTCTTCGGCAACATCGCCCAGAACGGCTGCGTGGTGAAGACCGCCGGTGTCGATGACAGCCTGCTGGTCTTTGAAGGCCCGGCCCATGTGGTCGAATCGCAGGACGAAGCGGTGGAGCACATCCTGGGTGACCAGGTGAAGGCGGGTGATGTGGTCGTCGTGCGCTACGAAGGCCCCAAGGGCGGCCCTGGCATGCAGGAAATGCTCTACCCCACGAGTTACATCAAGTCCAAGGGCCTGGGCAAGGCTTGCGCCTTGCTGACCGATGGACGCTTCTCGGGCGGCACCTCGGGCCTGTCCATCGGCCACTGCTCGCCCGAGGCGGCGGCGGGCGGCGCGATCGGCCTGGTGAAGAACGGTGACCGCATCCGCATCGACATTCCCAACCGCGGCATCAACGTGCTGGTCAGCGACGAGGAACTGGCCAAGCGCCGCGCCGAGCAGGACCAGAAGGGCTGGAAGCCCGCCAAGCCCCGCCCGCGCAAGGTCTCGGCCGCGCTCAAGGCCTACGCGCTGCTGGCCATGTCGGCGGACAAGGGCGCGGTGCGTGATCTGTCACTGTTGGGAGACTGAAGGCGGAGCCTGTGCCCGCGGGCTATTTGGGATTTGCTGGATTGGGCGGTAGTAGGGAGTGCCGCATTGAATTAGATTGACTAAGGAGGATGTATAGATGAAAAGCGTGTTTTTGTTGTTGCTGCTTTCTATTTGTCAGTTTGCAGTTGCTGGCAAAGTGGAAGATATGGAGTCAGCCTTGGCGTTGGGCGACATTGAGCGAGCCAGAGCTAAAGTCGAGGCCATGTATAAGGACAGAAAATATGTCATGGGGCCAGAGGCCGCCAATCTCAGTGGCTACAGTCAGCTGGTAGATATATTCAGCGCGGTCGGTGAATTTAACGCCAACAGCGAAAAATTCGAACGATCAAGGCAGCTGTCGGATTTCAGTCCAGTTGAATTCTCTTACCAGGCGCTTGGATCAAAGACTGAAGGCAAGAAGTCGTTTGCAGTGTCCAAAAAGACAATCGTCCTGCTGAATCTCAAACTAACTGATGCTGATCGAAAAATGAAATCGGCAAGAGCGACTAAGTCAGAGTTAGAGGTTGCGCAAGCTGAGCAAAATAGGATTGCAGAAGAAAAGCGACGAGCAGAATTCGCTGAAAGGCAAGCGGCTCTTCAGGCCGCGCAAGAGCAACGCAGGCAGGAACTCCAGGCGCAGCGTCTTGCCAACGAGAAAGAAACGGATGCAAGGCAGAAGGAATGCGGGGGAGACTATGGGACGCCTCGCGTTGGAATGTCGTTGGAGCGTGCAAAGTATTGCGTCGGAGATCTCAGATTAAAAGGTCAAGTCAATCGGTCTGATGGTGTTGTGTCCACATACTGGGCGGGCAAGGTGTACCTTCATGTCATGAATGGGAAAGTTGTTTCGTGGGGAGATCTACGGTAAGTTGGGCCAACTATTTGAACCCGTCCAGTGTTTGCTAGGCACGGGCGCATCGGCGTGGTATTTCGCGGCACTACATCTTCAACTGTTTACAGGTGAATGCAGGCATGGAATAAAGCCGGAATAGGCGAGGCTGAGTTGGGATTGACGTGAAATAAGGGCGCCTTATGGCGCCCTTATTTTTTCCGGATTCCCTGTTGTCTCTCAGCGCAGGCTCTTCAACTTGTCTTCGAGCTTGTCCTTTGCCTTGGACTTGAACCGGTTTTCCTCGGCTTTGAGTTTCTGATTCAGTTCGCTTTCCAGCTTGGCGCGCGCCGCGTCGAGCTTGTCGGCGTCGCCCAGCGCGGTCGACAGGGTGCCGGTTTGGTCGAAACCGTCGAGTTTCTGTTTCAACGGCGCGAGGGCTTGGTCCACTTCCGCGTTGAAGCGGTTGCGCAGTTCGCCGTTGAACTTCGCGACCTGCGCGGCCACGTAGGCCCGCAGCCGGGCGTTCAGGATGGGCTCCAGATTGCTGCGCAGGCGGGTGGAGGTTCGCCCACCTTGCGGGCCTCTTTCCTGGGTGTAGTCCAGCTCAAGGGTGAGCAGATCAATCTGGGTCAGCACCGCGCTCAGCATGCGTTCCATGTCCTGCCCGACGCTGCCGGGTTTCAGCCTCAGACCCACGTTACGCCCCTCGATGCGCAGCGCCAACGACAGGTTCTGCGGGGTGTCGGTCAGCGTGGCGCGGATATCCGCCTTGCCGTCCAGGCCCGCCAGGTATGTGTGGTCCACGCCTTGGGACAAGCCTTGCAGCGGTGACTGGCGCAGGGTCAGCTGGATGTTGGAGTTCAGCCCTTCCTTGGCGCCTGACATCGAGCCGCGCAGCGTGGCGACGTCCGCCTTGCTTTGCGCGTCGCGGAAGTCCACGTTCAGCAGCAGGGGCTTGTAGGACAGATCAGAGCTGGCGTTGAGCACGGTGCCCGACAGCGTGGCCGAACCGTGCGAACCCGACAGGTCGATTTGACCGATGTAGACCGAGGGCAGGGCGCCCGCGCGCACGAAATCCACCGTGGTGCCATGGGCGCGTTCGCGCTGCACGACCTTCACTTCGGCGGTCTGTTTCTGTTCGGGCAGGTAGCCCTTGAACTTCTCGTAATAGCCCAGGTACTGGCGTGCGCTGTCCACCAGCGAATCGCCGAGCAGGGCGGACAGCAGATTGCTGGCGCTGAACACATCGCCTTGCGGGTCGATCAGCAGGTCCTTCAGCTTGGACTCGCGCAGTTCGTTGACTTGTGCGTAAGCCGTGCGCAGTTCCGCCAAGTCCGTTTGCAGGTCCTGGCGGGCTTGCTTCAAGACATCTTGTTTGCCTTGGACCTGCTGCCGCGCGTTCTTCACGGTGTCCAGGTCCTTGCGCAGCTGAGCCAGGTCCTCCGGCAACTTGTACTTGCGGCGGGCGATGGCCTGGATCTCGTCCGAGGTCGTCTGCAGCTCTCCAAGATTCGTCACCGCGGGCAGGCGCTGCTTCCAGAGGTCTGATCGCGCCTGGACCTTGGCTTCCAACTCCTTGCCCAAGCGCACGGCGGGGATGTCCTCGGGCTGACCGATCTTGCTGGCGATGGCCTTGTAGTCAATGCCCTTGGCGTAGGCTTCGAGGGATTCCAGCGTGCCACCCGAGGCGGGCGCGGTGCTGGTCGCCTTGCGGTCCTGCGCGGGCAGGGCGCCGGATTGGGTGCGGTCGGTGCCCAAGCGCAGGTCCTGGATCGCCATGCGCGTGACCACGAACTTGCCCACCGACAGGGGGTTGGGTTGGAGCGTGAACTCCGTGGCCCCGATCTCGAACAGGTTCTTCATCGGCGCGTCAGCGTCGGTCCACTGAATGCCGCGTGTCTTGACCGAGGTGTCGAGCAGGCTGAAGTCGAAACTGCCGATCTCCACCTTGGCCCCGTTCATGGCGGTGAAAGAGGCTTCCAGACCGCGCTTGACGAGGCGGTCGAAGAAGAGCAGGTAGCCGCCGACCAGCAGCATCGTGATCAAGGCAAAGGGAATGAGGGCCGAGAAGCGGAAGAAGCGGACTTTCTTCGGCGTCACCGCCTTGTCCTGGGCACGGGGAGTGGTGGTGCTCATCGTCCGCTCCCGTACACGAAGCCATAGGCCTTGGCGCCCCAGACATAGAAGCGCGACATCGAGAACCAACGGTAAAAGCGCGAGCGCAGGATGATCGCCTGCCACGAGCTGCGGTAGCGCCGCACCGCGAACGCGATCAGCCAGGCGATCGGGACGAGCAGCAACAGCGATGCGACCAGCGAGCCCAGCACCAGTGTGTTGTTGAGCCGCGTGAACACCACGAAGGGGGCGTTGAAGAACGCCGTCCAGAAGGGGGTCAAGCCGTCCAGGTCCACCAGCAGCAGATGGCCCAGCCGGTCGAACACGCCGTCCAGGGCATAACCCAGCGGGGACATGAGTACCATGCCCAGCAAACCCGCGGAGAAACTGACGTTGATGACGCAGAGCAGCAAGAGCACGAGCAGGTTGTGCGGGCTGCTCAAGGGCGTGAGTGCGATGACGCTGCCCAGCGCGAAACCGAAGCCGATCTGCATCGGCCGCTCCTCGCTGTGCAGCAGTTTGACGACCTTGTGGGCGAAGTCGAGGACGAACATGGGACGGATTTTCCTGGCGGCAAGAAGGCCCGGATGTTAACTGCCCCGCTTGACGCAAGCCCATTTTCCCGGTCAGGCTTGGGCGCAAGATCCGGGGCGCGGGCGGGCACCTCAAATGCGCTGACAATACCGGCCATGTTGCTCGCACCCCAAATCGATCCCATCGCCGTGCAGATCGGCCCGCTGGCCGTGCATTGGTACGGCCTCATGTACCTGGTGGCTTTTGGCCTGTTCTACGCGCTGGCGCGTTTGCGCCTGCGGCATCCCGCCTATGCGGCCGTCGGCGGCAAAGCCGCGGGCAAGAAGGGGACCAATGACTGGTTGCCCCGCGATGTCGAGGACATCCTTTTCTATGGCGTTCTGGGTGTCATTCTGGGCGGGCGGATCGGCTACTGCCTGTTCTACAAGCCGGCGTACTACCTGGCGCACCCGCTGGAGATCTTCGCCGTCTGGCAAGGTGGCATGAGCTTCCATGGCGGATTGATCGGCGTGTTGCTGGCCATGGTCTGGTTCGCGCGCTCGCGCCAGCGGCCCTGGTTGCAGGTGATGGACCTGATCGCCCCCTGCGTGCCGACGGGCTTGGCGGCCGGGCGCCTGGGCAACTTCATCAATGGGGAGTTGTGGGGGCGCGCCGCCTCCGCGGATCTGCCCTGGGCCATGGCGTTCCCCCAGAGCGGCTCCTTGCTGCCGCGCCATCCCTCGCAGCTCTACCAGTTCCTGCTGGAGGGCTTGCTGCTGTTCGTGCTGCTGTGGCTGTATGCGCGCGGCCCGCGCAAGACGGGGCAGGTCAGCGGCGCCTTTCTGCTTGGATACGGCGTGCTGCGCTTCGTCGCCGAGTATTTCCGCGAGCCGGACGACTTCCTGGGCTTGCTGGCCTTGGGCATGAGCATGGGCCAGTGGCTTTGCCTGCCGATGATTGTCGGGGGCGCGGCCTTGTGGGGCTGGGCGGGGCGTCAGCCACAGCGGTCTTGAGGACGCGGAGGTCGCTGAGGTCGCGGGGATTGCCGGGGTTCCGGTGATCCTGGGCTGGAGGGCAGGGTTCGCACGGGTTTCATAATTACGCATAATTATGGAAAATCAAGGCGAAATCCACACCGTGTTCGTTGAGCCTGAAACTGAGTCAGAACCTGAGTCCGAACCCGACCGAACCCATGCGCCTCGTCCACAAATCACTGCATGTCCAGGTCGCTGACACCCTGCGGCAGGACATCTTCGCGGGCTCCCTGGCGCCCGGCAGCTTCGTGGACGAAGTGGCCTTGTGCGAGCGCTTGGAGATCTCGCGCACGCCCTTGCGCGAGGCGCTCAAGGTCTTGACCGCCGAGGGCCTGGTCAGGCATGAGCCGCGCCGAGGCTGTTTCGTCAATGAAGTCACCGAGCGCGACCTTGACGAGATCTTCCCCGTCATCGCCTTGCTCGAAGGCCGTTGCGCCCACGAAGCCGCCCTGCGCGCCAGCGACGCCGATCTGGCCGCGCTGGAGACCCTGCACGAGCAGCTGCAGAAGGCCGCGCGCGGCAAGCGCATCGTCGACTACTACGACATCAACTACACCATCCATGAGGCCATCATCACCTTGGCCGACAACCGCTGGTTGGCCCAAGTCATCGGCGATCTGCGCAAGATCCTCAAGCTCGCGCGCTTGCAGCAGTTGCATGCGCCGGGCCGTTTGACCCAGAGTCTGAGTGAGCACCTGGCCGTCTTCGCCGCCCTCAAGGCACGCGATGCCGAGGGGGCCGAGGCGGCCATGCGCACCCACCTGACACGCCAGCGCGAGGCGCTGCGCGAACTCGCGCGTCAACAGAACCGGAGATTGGCATGAACGCCGCCAGCTGGATCAGCCGCCAAGTCACTCGCCTGCTGCCCGTGACGCGGCAGGGGATGCCGCCGGGGCGCTCCGCGGCGCTGCGCGCCGGGGCCGGGCCGGTTTCGCCACTTTCACCGGCCGAGTCCGCGCAGGCCGAGCGACCGACCCGCGAGCGCTTGACCGCCAATCTGCGCCACAAGGCCGAAGCCATGTCGCCGCGCATGTTGCGCCGCACGTTGGACGAGCTCAAGGCCATCATCGATCCGCAGATCAGCGAGGTGGAGGGAGGGCGCCGGGCGCAGGTGCTGATACAGCGCTACCTGCGGGCGACGCTCGGACGGCGGCGCGACATGTGGCTGTTGATGAGCGAGATGTTCACGGCCGACCCCGAGAAGGTCCGTTCCGCGCAGGCCAAGTTCGCCGCCGCCGTCGGCACGCCCGACGAGGCCGCCGCCGAGGTGCAGTACCGCCGCGCCACGGTGTCGCCACGGCGGCGCCTGCTGCAGCGCTTCAGCGTCTTGCCCGAGGGCATCCGCTTCCTGGTGGATCTGCGCGCCGAAATGCAGACCGCGCTCAAGCAGGACAAGCGCCTGCAGGCTCTGGACGTGGAGATGGAGTACATGTTCTCCACCTGGTTCGACGTGGGCTTTCTGGAGCTGCGCCGCATCAGCTGGGACTCTCCGGCCTCCCTGGTGGAAAAGCTGATCAAGTACGAGGCCGTGCACGACATCCGCAGTTGGGACGATGTGAAGAACCGGCTGGATTCCGACCGCCGCTGTTATGGATTTTTCCACCCGCGCCTGCCCGACGAGCCGCTGATCTTCGTCGAGGTGGCGCTGATCGACCACATGGCCGATAGCATCACGCCGCTGTTGGACGAGAAGGCCGCCGCCGCCGACCTGGAAAAGGCCACTTGGGCCATCTTCTACTCCATCAGCAACACGCAGAACGGCTTGCGCGGGGTGAGCTTTGGCGACTCGCTGATCAAGCGCGTGGTCGAAACCCTGAGCGCCGAGTTCCCCCGCCTCAAGCATTTCTCCACCCTTTCGCCCATCCCTGGTCTGCGCAAATGGCTGGGGCAGAACGCCCAGCGCATGCTGGCGCTCACGCCCGAGAAGGAACAGAGTGAACTGGGTCGCGCGGCCGGTTTCGAGCCGCCCACCGCCGCCCATGTGCTGCGGGCCTTGGAGCATGTGACGTCGCTGGACGCGCGCTCGCCCTTGCGGCGCTGGCTGCTGCAATGCGCCGCGCACTACCTGGGGCGCGAGCTAATCGATGGCAAGCCTGCGGACCCCGTGGCGCGCTTTCACCTGGGCAATGGCGCGCGCGTCGAGCGCCTGAACTGGCTGGGCGATCCCTCGGCCAAGGGCTTGCAGCAGTCCTACGGCCTGATGGTGAACTATCTGTACGATCTCAAGCGACTTGATCGCAACCGGTCCCAGCTTGCCGAGGGCAAGATCGCCGTGGCTGGAGCCATCGAAGAACTGCAGTTCCGAATGCAGTGATCCACCGCGTGGATCTTCATTTCAACAAGAGGAGACAAGCATGAACGACACCACCCTGAGTGGTTTGAACCGACGCAGCGTGCTGCGTTATGCCGCCGTGGGCTTGGCCGCGGGACCGCTGCTGGGCCATGCCCAGTCGAAGGACTGGCCCAGCAAGCCCGTCACCCTGGTCGTGCCATTCCCCGCAGGTGGCGGCACCGATGCCTTCGCGCGGCCCCTGTCGGCGGCCTTCGCCAAAGTCACCGGCCAACAGCTCGTGATCGACAACCGCGGCGGCGCCGGGGGCACGCTGGGCGCCAGCATCGCGGCCAAGGCCGCCCCGGATGGCTACACCCTGTTCATGGGTGCGGTGCACCATGCCATCGCGCCGGCCATGTACCCCAAGCTGGACTACGACATCGAGAAGGACTTCGTGCCCCTGGTCTTGGTGGCCACGGTGCCGCAAGTGCTCGTGGTGAACCCGCAGAAAGTGCCCGAGAGCGACTTCAAGTCCTTCCTCGCACGCGTGCTCAAGAACCCCGACAAGCTGAACTACGCCTCGGCCGGTGGCGGTACCTCGCACCACCTGGCGGGTGAGCTGTTCAAGCAGCAGACGGGCGCCGCCATCACCCACATTCCCTATCGCGGCTCTGGCCCTGCCTTGCAAGACCTGATCGCGGGCAATGTGGACATGATGTTCGATGGCCTGGGTTCTTCGGCGACCCACATCCAGAGCGGTCGGGTCAAGGCCCTGATGGTCGCTGGCGCCAAGCGCAACGCGGCCTTCCCCGAGGTGCCTTGCGCGGCCGAGGTCGGTCTGCCCGAGTACACGGTGCAGACCTGGTACGGCATCTGGGCGCCCAAGGGCACGCCCGCTGCGGCGCAGACGCGCGCGGTGGAAGCCATCCGCGCGGCGGGCGCCACGCCCGACGCTCAGGCCGTCTGGGCCAAGCAGGGCGCGGAGTTCAGCCCGTTCACGCAGCGCCAGTTTGGCCAGTTCGTGAGTTCCGAAGTCAAGCGCTGGGCCCAAGTGGTCAAGCTCTCGGGGGCCAAGCTCGACTGATGAGTGGACGTGTTTGCCTGACGCGCCAGGGCGTGATGGCCCTGGTCACGCTGGACCATCCCGGCAA
Organism: Hylemonella gracilis ATCC 19624; assembly: GCF_000211835.1. Classification (GTDB taxonomy): domain Bacteria; phylum Pseudomonadota; class Gammaproteobacteria; order Burkholderiales; family Burkholderiaceae_C; genus Hylemonella; species Hylemonella gracilis. The sequence goes on from NZ_AEGR01000088.1 coordinate 17,485, forward strand.
GTTCAACGCCATGTCGCGCGCGATGTGGCGTGAACTGCGCGCGGTCTTCACGAGCTTGCAGGCCGAGGCCCCGGAAGGCGCGCCACGCTGCGTGGTTCTGCGGGGCCAGGGCGGTCATTTCTGCGCGGGCGGCGACATCTCTGAATACCCGGATTACCGCTTCGACGAGGCCAGTCTGGCGGCTTTCCACGAAGACGAGGTCTGGGGCGGCTTGCAGGCCGTGCTCGACTGCGACCTGCCCGTGATCGCCCAGATCGAGGGCCACTGCATGGGCGCCGGCGTGGAGATCGCGAGCGCCTGCGACATCCGCGTCGCGGGCGCCTCGGCCCGTTTCGGCGCACCCATCGCCAAGCTGGGATTCCCCATGGCGCCGCGCGAGGCGGCGCTCGTGGCCCACGCCGCCGGACAAGCCACGGCGCGCGAAATGCTCTTGGAAGCCGCCGTGCTCGATGCCGCCGAGATGAAGGCACGGGGCTTTCTGCAGCGCGTTTTGGACGATGCGGACGTGGCGGACCATGCCATGCAGAGCGCCCTGCGCATCGCCCAACTCGCGCCCCGAGCAGCCCGCTTGAACAAGCAGACTTTGCGCGCGCTCGCGCTCGCGCTGGGCCTAGGGGCCGATGCCTTGGTGGCCGGTGCCTATGCTTACGCCCCCAGCGCGGAGCACCGCGAAGGCGTCGCCGCGTTCAACGACAAACGCAAGCCCAAATTTTGATCCACCACTTCCACCCAAGTTCGACCATGAGCCTCGATCACAACCTCTACAACGCATTGCGCGCCGCCTTCCCCACCGACCTGGACAGCCCCGCGATCGAGACCGATGCGGGCGCGCAGGGCCAGGCGCTGGTCTATTCGTGGCGTGACCTGGACCGCGCCAGCGCCATGATGGCCAATCTGCTGGCCTCGCTGGAACTGCCGCCGGGCTCGCGCATCGCCGTGCAGGTGGAAAAATCCGTCGAGGCCTTGGCGCTCTACCTGGCCACCTTGCGCGCGGGACATGTCTACCTGCCGCTGAACACGGCCTACCAAAGCGGCGAAATGGCCTACTTCATTGGCAACGCCGAACCCGCCGTGGTGGTTTGCACGCCGGGCAATTTCGGCTGGGTTAGCAAGCTGGCTTTCCAGGCGGGTGTGTCCCATGTCTACACCCTGGGGGACGACCGCAGCGGCTCTCTGTTGGAGCGCGCCGTGCACCACAGCGACCGGCATCAGCCGGTGCCCCGCGCGCCCGACGATCTGGCCGCGATCCTCTACACCAGCGGCACCACCGGCCGCAGCAAGGGGGCCATGCTCACGCACGGCAACCTGCTGTCCAACGCAAGGGTGTTGAAGGAGTACTGGGGCTGGCGGACTACCGGCGGGCCTGAAGGCCGGGGCGATGTGCTGATCCATACCCTGCCCATCTTTCATGTCCACGGCCTCTTCGTCGCCGTGCATGGCGCGCTGCTCAATGGCAGCAAGATGCTCTGGTACAGCCGCTTCGATCCGAAGAAGATCATCGCCCGCCTGCCCGAGGCGACGGTGTTCATGGGCGTGCCCACGCTCTACGTGCGCATGCTGGCCGAGCCTTCCTTGACGCGCGACGCGGCGCGCAACATGCGCTTGTTCGTCAGCGGCTCCGCCCCCTTGCTGATCGAGACCTTCAACGAGTGGCGCGAGCGTACCGGCCACACCATCCTGGAGCGCTACGGCATGAGCGAGACCGTGATGCTGACCTCCAACCCCTACGCTCCCGATGCGCGCTATCAAAACCAGAGCGAACGTCGTGGCGGCACCGTCGGATTCCCCCTGCCCGGGGTGGAGCTGCGCGTCTCTGGCGACGATGGCGTGGCGCTGCCGACCGGAGACATCGGCGGCATCCAGGTGCGCGGTCCGGGGGTGTTCCAGGGCTATTGGCGCATGCCCGAGAAAACTGCGGAAGAGTTCACGCGGGACTCCCAGGGTCAGTCATGGTTCAAGACCGGCGACGTGGGCAAGGTGGACGAGCGGGGCTACGTCACCATCGTGGGCCGTGCCAAGGACCTGATCATCAGCGGCGGCTACAACGTCTACCCGGCCGAGGTCGAGAGTTATCTGAACGATCTGCCCGGCGTGATGGAAAGCGCCGTGGTGGGCGTGCCCCACCCGGACTTCGGCGAGGTCGGCGTGGCCGTGGTGACGGCCAAGCCAGGCGCGACGCTGTCGGCCGAGGACTTGATCGCCACCCTCAAGACCAAGCTGGCCGGCTACAAGATCCCCAAGCGCTGCTTCGTGGCCACCGAGCTGCCGCGCAACGCCATGGGCAAGGTGCAAAAGAATGTGCTGCGGGAGCAGCACAAGGGACTGTTCGCCTAAGCACTGGCGACGGGGAGCGCGCTCATCCTTCGATGGCGCGCTCACTCACGTGCCGCTTTAGCGCAATACGAGCACCGGCACGGCCGAGTGCGTCAGCACCTGTTGGGTTTCGCTGCCCAGCAGCAGGCGCTTGAGGCCCTTGCGGCCGTGCGAGGCCATGACGATCAGGCTGATCTTTTGTTTCTTCGCGGTGGCGATGATGGCTTCGCTCACCAACTCGGCCTTCACAACCTGCCCCTTGGCCTGCACGCCCTTGGCGCTGGCGGACTTCACCACGGCATCCACCACGGCCTGCGCTTGCGTGGTCCATTGCTTCTCGATCTTGGCGATGTCGCTGGAGGGCAGCATCAGGCCGCCTTCGTAGTACGACTGCGGATAGCGTGGCACGACCTTGAGCGCGACGAGTTCCGCGCCGCTGAGTTTGGCCAGCGCGATGGCGTGGCTCACGGCTTTTTTCGAAAGGGTGCTGCCATCGGTGGCAACGAGGATGCGCTGGTACATGAGAGCTCCTTGTGGTTTGTCGGAAAACGACCCGGCCATTTTGGATCGCATTGGCCCGTTTGAGTGCATCCTGGGTGCGTTTTCAGCCTCTCTTTTTGATCTGGCGCAAGCTTCTTTCAGTACCGGTGCTGCCAATAGCGTGGATCGGCCACCCGTTCACAGCGCAGTTGCTCGGGCTGCTCGGAGCGCCAAGTCGCCGCGCCGCAGCGGGGGCTGTCGTGCACGGTGATGCCGCGCGCGCCGTAACGGGCCATCACCTCAGGTGCCGGGTGACCATAGCGGTTGCGATAACCGGCCTGGACCAAGGCGATGCGCGGCGCGACGGCGTCGAGGAAGACGTCGGAACTGGAGGTCTTGCTGCCATGGTGGGGCACCAGCAGCAAGTCCGCCGCCAGCCAGCCGGGCTCTTGCGCCGCCTGGGCCGCGAGACGCGCTTCCTGCACTTTTTCAATGTCGCCGACGAGCAAGGCCGTGCGGGGGCGCGTGCCCTGTGGCGCGGCGGCGCGCACGCGCAGCACGCAGGAGACGGTGTTGGCGCGCGGGGTGCGCCCGGCGATCAGACCGTAATCCGCCGCCTGCGGGTGCAGGATGTCGAAGCGCACGCCGTCCCATTCCCACGATTGCCCGGCCTCGCACCGCAAGGCCTGACGGCCGGCCCGTAGTTCGTGCGCCGGATCGAGCGAACTCAGCAACACGGCCCGAGGGTGAGCGCTCAAGACGGCGGCCGCGCCGCCCGCATGGTCCGTGTCGCGGTGGCTCAACAGCAGCGCGTCCAGCCGCACGCCGAGCGCGCGCAGCAGGGGCACGAGCACGCGCTCTCCCGCGTCGCTTTCATTGGTGTAGCGAGGGCCTGCGTCGTAGAGGATGGCGTGTCGCGCGGGGCGCACCAGCACCGCCTGGCCCTGGCCAACGTCCGCCGCGAGCAGTTC
>NZ_AEGR01000087.1 GCF_000211835.1 Hylemonella gracilis ATCC 19624
CGGCGACGTAGACGATCCCCCCCGCGACCGCCAAGCCCTGAGGCGATGACAACCCGGCCTCGCCACGGCCGCCGATCGTGCCCTGGTACTTGCCGTCGAGGCCGAACAACACGACGCGGTTTTCAGCACCGTCCAGCACATACAGGGTGTCCGCCACCACCACCGCCTCCTCGGCGCGGCCCAGCAGCTTCTTGCCCTTGGCGTCCTGCAGTTGCAAGCTGAAGGCGACCTGGCCCGTCTCCACGTTCAGCGCATCCACCTGGCCGCTCTTGCGCGCAACGTAAAGGTGCTTGGCGTCCATGCCCAGCAGCTTGCGCAGATCGGCCGTGGACACGGAGCGCACGAACTCCACCCGCGGAGTCTGCGCCTGAGCGGCCCCCAAGAAACCCAGCAGCCCCAAGCTGGCGCCGCACAAGGCCAGCAGTCCGGGCAGCAAGGCACTGATGGCATGGAGCCGCAGGGCGGCGAAATGGGAACGCATGGTCATCAATCCTCTGGAAACGAAACAATCGTGCGAACGGACATGGAGGGCAGGCACGGCAAACCAAGTTTTGTGTCCGAAATGGCGTTTTGTCCATCGGCACTTGCGCCGGCCCGGGATCTCATTTTTCCTGCCGGTTGAAGACACCGTCCCAGTCGGCGCTGGGCGGCCGGGCTTGGAATTCGATGCAGCGTTGCAAATATAGCGCGCTGGGTCCGTCCTGCGGAAAGTCGGCCACCAGCTTGCGGAAGGAATTCACAGCCCCCTCCCAGCGGCGGGCGCGGTAGTGGCCCAGGGCCGCCTCGAAGCGGTCAACCAGCGGGTCTGCGCCGCCCTGGTCCGCGGACGGCGCGGCGGGCCGCAACTCGAACAGCTCCACAGGCTCGGTCTTGCCCACGACGCGCACACAGTCGAGACGGCGAAAGCCGAACTCTCCATCGGCGTCCACGAGCCGCTTCGTCGACTCGCCCACCGTGAAATCGATGCCATAGGTCTTGCCCGCGCCTTCGAGGCGGGAAGCCTGGTTGACCGTGTCACCGATGACGGTGTACTCCATCTTCTGCCCGGACGAGCCGATGTTGCCCGCCACCACCCGGCCGCTGAGGATGCCGCCGCGGATCTGGAAAGGCTCGACCCCGCGCGCGCGCCAGGCATCGGTCAACTCGGCCATCTTGGCCTTCATGCCCAGCGCGCAACGCAGCGCCAGGCGGGCATGGTCCGCCTGCGGCAGCGGCGCCCCCCAATAGGCCATGATGCCGTCGCCCATGAACTTGTCCACGGTGCCGTCGTGCGCGTGGATGATCTGAACCATCGCGGACAGGTACTCGTTGAGGCGGTCCACCACCACCTCGGCCGGGTTGCGCTCGCTGAAGGTAGTGAAGCCCTTGATGTCGGTGAACAGCACGGTCACCTCCCGGCTGTCACCGCCGATGCGCGCGGCGTCGGGGTTCTGCTCCAGCTGACTGACCAGCTTGCTGGAGACGTAGCTCGAGAACATGGCCCGCATTTGTCGCGCGCTGCGCTCCAGCACCATGAAGCGCCAGCCACCGCCCAGCATCAGGGCCAGCAAGGCCGCCACCGGCGGGTACACCATGCTGACCCACTGCCCTTGCAGGAACATCCAGTAGGCCAGCCCCAGGTAACACACCACCAAGCCCAGCACCACGGCCATGGCGCGCTGCAGGCGCATGCGTGCCGTGATGAAGAAGCTCAGGAAACCGATCAGCACGATCATCAGCAGATCAAACAGGGCCTGCATGCCCGTGCGATGGACATAGCGCTGGCTGAGGATGTTGTCGGCCACCGCGGCATGCACTTCCACCCCCGGCGTGTTGGGGTGAAAAGGCGTGACCCGCATGTCATACACCCCCAGCGCGGTCGCGCCCAGGAAAACCGCCTTGTCGCGCAACAGCGCCGGATCGGCCCGGCCTTCCAGCACATCCACGAAGGAGACGCGCGGGTAGGCCCCCGCGGAGCCCAGGTAGTTGATCCACAAGGCGCCATCGGCGTTGACGGGCACACTGCGCAGCAGCTCTTGCCCTCGGGCGATCCAGACGCGGAAGGGCTCCGCGCCGAAACTGTCCGCGCCCAGCATGAACAGCGCCGCCGACAGGCCCAGCGAGGGCATCAGTCGGGTCTGCCCGGACGCCCCGTCCAGGTAGGCGATGCGCAGGTCGTTGCGGCGGTTGACCCCGTCATCCTCGGGCCGCAGATTGATGTGCGCCCGGCCCGCGGCGGCTGCCTCCAACGCCGGCAAGCTGCCCATGCGCCCGGTGACGCGGCCTTGCGTGTCGAACGAGAACGTCGAGGCCAGCACCACATTGCCCGCGCGGGCCAGGGCCTGCGCCAGGGCGGCGTCGACCGCTGGGTTTTCTGGCTCGGGGAAAAAGACGTCGAACAGGACGACACGCGGCTTGGACGCTTCCAGCTTGTCCAGCAAACGCACGTACTGCTGGCGGGTCCAGGGGTAGCGGCCCAGCGCGGCGATGCTCTTGTCGTCGATGGCGATGATGGTGATGTCGGACTGGACCGGCAAGGGCCCCCGCAGGCTCTTGAAGCGCAAGTCGTAGCTGCGTGCCTCGAAACCTTCCAGAAAGTCGTTTTGGGCGTAGTAGAGCCACACCACCGCCGTGACCGCCAGCAGGGCAAGCAGCAGCGACACCCAGCGCCCTCCAAGCGCGCCACGGCTCACCTTCGCCGCGCCCCGCGCCTTGCTTGCCTCGCTGTCGCTCAGTCCGGCCTTGCCGGCCCGCGTATCCCGGCCCATGCGGTTACCTCTCTTGCCTTGTCTTCGGGCGTGGCGCACTATACCTGCGCCGCCCTCTCGCTTGGACTTTGCCTGGGCGGCGCCCATGGATTGGCCCACACGCTGGCCTTTACGCTGGCCGACACGCCGGCCCCTGTGCCGCCCGAGCCGCCAGCCCACTCACCAGGAGACAAGCATGAACCACGCCACGCACGAGGCCGTGCCCGGGAGCGTTGATCCCCGGGCTTTCAAGCGCTTCGCGGACTTCTACCCCTTCTACCTGGGCGAGCACCGCAACCGCACCTGCCGCCGTCTGCATTTCACCGGCAGCAGCCTGGCCTTGGTTTGCCTGGGCCTGCTGCTGGCCACGGGGACCTGGTTCTGGCTGGCGCTCGGCCTGGTCTGCGGATACGGCTTTGCCTGGGTGGGGCATTTCGTGTTCGAGAAAAACAAGCCCGCCAGTTTCCAGCGCCCGCTCTACAGCTTCATGGGGGACTGGGTCATGTACAAAGACATCTGGACCGGCAAGATCCCGTTCTGATCCTGCTTCAGTCCCGGCGCTCCAAGATCACGTCGGCCGCCGAGTTCGCGGCCTCCTTGCCGCGCTTGAGACGCACACTGCCGTCGTCGCTGTTGCGCTCCCTGCCCCCCTGAGGCTCGGCCAGGGCTTCCACGGGCAGCTGCGCTTGCTCGCTACCCGTCATCACGGGCGGCACGGACGCAGCCGCGGCCGAAGCGCCTGACATCAGCTCCGAGACCCTCAAGATCATGGTCTGTCCATCGTTCAGGCGCACGGAGGCGCTGTCTCGACCCAGCGCCACGATGCGCGCGCCATCGGGCAGCGTGGCGTTCAACCGATAGGGACGCCCCGGCTGATCGTCGATGGCGATCAGCGCCACGCCCTGGGCCCCCGCCGCCACACCCAGCAATTTGTAACGAGCCGTGGTCACGTCACTGACGGTCACGGTCGACGGCGAGCCCAGGGCGCGCGCGACAGCTTGCGCATCGCTGAACGCATCCTCCGTGGCCGCGACTTGGCCATCGATCTCCATTCGAGGAGCGCTGGGGCTCGCGCTCAGCACCCAGTACGTGGCCGACCACCCGACTCCCCCCCAAACCAGCAAGGTCAACAGGCGGGCGCGCCATATACTCCACGCGGCCACCGCGGGCCCATGCGCTGGACGAGCGGAGAACGCCTTGCGTTTGCTTACGATCGACACGCTGTGCATGGCCGCATTATCGCCATCCCCTCGCGCACTTTTTCATCCCGAATCAACTGCCATGCTTTCGCAGCGCCCTACAGACTCCCTACAAGCCCGCGACCGGGCGGCAAGTTCCCGCCGCCAGCGCGGCTTCACCCTCATTGAATTGATGGTGGTGCTCGTCATCATCGGCGTGCTGGCCGCGCTCATCGTGCCCAATGTGCTCGACCGCGCGGACGATGCCCGCGTCACCGCCGCGCGCACCGATGTGAACAACATCAAGCAAGCCCTCAAGCTTTACCGACTCGACAATCAACGCTACCCCAGCGCCGAACAAGGACTGGCCGCGCTGGTCAACCGGCCCGAGACCGGCCCCGCGGCCGTGAACTGGCGGCGCTACCTGGACAAACTGCCGCCGGACCCCTGGGGACGTCCCTACCGTTACCTCAACCCGGGCATGCACGATGACGTGGACGTGCTGTCGCTGGGCGCGGACGGCGAACCTGGGGGGGAAGGACCGAATGCCGATGTCGGCAGCTGGCAGTGAAAACGCGCGCGAACGTCATCTCCAGCGCGGCTTCACCCTGCTGGAACTGCTGGTGGTGCTGTTCATCGTCGCGCTCCTGAGCGGCGGCGCGGTCTGGACGATCAGCCAGCAAAGCCGGCACGCGCCGCTGCGCGAAGCCCAGCGCCTCACGGCTTTGTTGGAGGAAGCACGTGCCCAGTCTCAAAGCCAAGGCCGACCTGTGCAATGGCGCGCCATCGAAGGGGGTTTCGAGTTTCCTGGACTGACATCGCAGACCCCAGAGCGAGAACCGATGACACGTCAGTACCGCTGGTTGCGCGAGGACACATCGGCGGTCGTCCTGCAGCCCGCGGGCACCATGCTGCTGCTGGGCCCAGAACCCGTGCTGCCCCCGCAGCGCCTGCGCCTGCAGGTCGATGGCCAGGCCGTGGACATCGGCACGGATGGCGCGCAGGCGTTCTTGGTGTGGCCAGCCGGTCCCGCCGATGGCGTCGCGGATCTCGGCACGCAAGGCGCGCGACCGGCCCCTTGAACACCCGCAACCCCCATCGCCCTACCATGCACTGCCAAACCCTCCAGCCCCCGTTGAAAGACCGCGCGCGCCTCCGACGCCGCCGACGCGGCGCTCAACAGGGGTTCACGCTGATTGAAGTTCTGGTGGCGCTGAGCATCACTGGCACGGCGCTGCTCGCCGGCCTGCAGGGCGCGCGGGCCCTGGAACGATTGGCCGAGCGTCAAACCGACCAGTGGCTGGCGCAACTGTGCGCGCGCAACGCGCTCACCAGCCTGCGCCTGCATGCGCTGTACCCACCCACGGGCGAGCACGATGACTCCTGCGTGCAGATGGGCATGGCCTACCCCCTGCATCTGAGCATCAACCCCACGCCCAATCCATCGTTTCGCGCCGTGCGGGTCCAGGTCTACAAGCCTCAGCCGGTCGATGGAAACCCCACCGACGCTCCCACCTCGCTGTTGCAGCTGTCCACCCTCGTGGGGCGGTACTGAGCCCGCCTGGCTTGATCGAACCGCAATCCATGCGCAAGCAACGAGGCTTCACCCTGCTCGAGCTGCTGCTGGCCATCAGCATCCTCTCGGTGCTGACGCTGCTGGCATGGCGCACGCTCGACACCTTGAGCAAGACCGACACGTGGACTCAGGAGCGCACCGAACACTGGCAAGGTTGGCGAGTGGCATTGGCCCAGTGGCAGACCGACTTGGACGCGATGGAGGACCTCGCGCCGGAACCGGCGCCGGTCTTCGATGGCTTGGTCATCCAGTGGGTGCGGCGTGCCGCCCCCTTGCCCGACGACCACGCGCCGGGTTGGCAGGTGGTGGCCTGGGGCCTGCAGCCCGACGCACAAGGCACGCGCCGCCTGGCGCGCTGGGCCTCGCCCGTGCTGCGCGAGCGCTTGGCCCTGTTGCAAGCCTGGCAAGCCGCGCGCCTGTGGGCGCGCAATCCCACCGAAGCCTTGCGCGCCCAGCAAACGCTGTTGCCCGCCGTGGACGACTGGCAGTTGTTCTATTACCGCGGTGGGGCCTGGAGCCATCCGCAATCGAGCAGTGGTGGCCCCGGGAACGCGGAAACGGGTGACCGGGCCGCGCCCAGTGGCATCCGCCTGCTGCTGACCCTGCCCGGAGCCGACCAGCCGCAGACACGGCAATTGCGGGTCGACTGGGTGCATCCCAGCTACAACGGGCCGCGCACGGAGGGCAGCGTTCCATGAGATCCCCTCCTTCGCGCCCTGGCCTCCGGCGGGAACGGGGCAGCGCCCTGCTGATGGCGATGCTGGTCGTGGCCCTGGTGGCCACCTTGGCCTCCAGTGCTTACTGGCGCCAGTGGCAGGCTTGGGCGGTCGAACGCGCCGAACGCCAACGCCACGAAGCGGCCTGGGTCTTGGTGGGCGCGATGGATTGGGCCCGCCTCATTCTGCGGGAGGACGCCCGCGCGAGCCAAATCGATCATTTGGGCGAGCCCTGGAGCGTGCCCCTGCAAGAGGCGCGTCTGTCAGACTTCCTGAACTTGGATCGCGGGGGCAAGAGCGCAGGTGGCCCACGCCAGGAAGTCACGCAAAGCGAAGACCTCTTGCGCCAGGCCTTTCTGTCCGGAACCGTGACCGACGTGCAAGGCCGCATCAATCTGCGCAACCTGCTCTCTGCCGACGGACAAGGCGCGGGGGCTCGCGTCACACTCTCGCCCGCGGACGTGGCCATCACGCAGCGGCTGTTCCAGCTGCTGGGTCTGCCCGAACCGGAACTGGCCCTGCTGCTGCGCCAACTGCCGGCGGCCTGGGCCGCGGCGCAGGCGTCCACCAGCCGCACGGCGGATGGCAACGACGGCGCGGCGAGTTCAGGCAGCGGCGGACCCATCCCGCCCTCGGCGCCGCTGCTGCCGCAGCGCTTCGAGCAACTGGGCGTGCTGGGGCTCTCCCCCAAGACCTTGCAAGCGCTGGAGCCTCACGCCACCTGGCTGCCCGAGCGAACCCCACTGAACGTCAACACCGCCAGCACCATCGCCCTGCAAGCCAGCATGCCCAGGCTGGAGTCGGCACAGGCGCAGCGCATCGCCGCCGCGCGCCAGCAACGCCCCTTCGCCAGCTTGGCCGATCTCAGCTCCGCCCTCCAAGCCGCGGGCATGCCCGGCCATCTGGCGAACGCGCAAAGTCACGCGGTCAGCAGCCGCTACTTCAGGGTCGTCGGACTGCTGCGGCTGGACGAGGAGGTGTTCGAGGACCGTGCCCTGCTGGTGCGCAACGGCATCACCGTCAGCACGGTCTGGCGGACCAGCGGCCGCGAACCGGCCCACCCCCTGACAACGCCCTAGCGGCCTGTCCGAGTGATATGCTGATCGACGCTCGCAATTTCACCTCTCTCGCCCCGTTGTGCTGCTACTGACCCCCAGCTTGTCGAACACCGCGCCCGCGCCGGCGAGCTCCGCCCGCTTGATGGAGCAAGATTGGAACTGGGCTCAGGTCACCCCCTATCAGACCCTCTCCGATCTCGCCAGCTCGGCCCACGGCAGTGGCCCGCAGGCCACTTGGCCGAACGACGCCAGCGTGGTGCTCATCGTTCCGCCACAGCGCCTCTCCTGGCATCGCGTGCGCCTGCCCAAGGTGCCCGCGCGCAAGCGCTTGGCCGCGCTGCATGGCCTGCTGGAAGAGGCCCTGCTGGACGATCCCGAACAACTGCACTTCGCGCTGCCGCCTGCCGCGCTGGCGGCGAGCGGCCGAGATGGCCTGACCTGGGTCGCGGCCTGCGACCGCGCCTGGCTGACCGCCTGCCTCTCCGCCCTGCGCGCGGCGGGCCGGCCCGCGACGCGCATCTGCCCGGCCTTCCCGCCGGTGGCCGACGCGGCGCAATGCCATCTGTGGGTCAACTCAGAGACTGGCAGCCCCTGGTTGCACATCGCTGGCCCCGAAGGGCTGCTCGGGCTGCCCCTGGCCGCCTTCACGGCCGGTGAGGGATTGTTGACCTCGCTGCTGAGCGCGGTGCAGAGCAAGGACGGGGCTCAAAAACCCGCACCTGCGCCTGTGTGCACGGCCACACCCGACGCGATGGCGACAGTGCAGGCGGTCCTGCCCGATAGGCCCTGGACCACCGAGCCCATGGCGCAGCAGTGGCAACGCGGCGTGAACAGCGGCTGGGATCTGGCGCAATTCGACCTGCGCGATGCCATGGGCGCGCGCCGCGGCCAGGCGCTGTTGGAGTGGCTGCGCCCGCTGTGGCAAGCCCCCCGCTGGCGCCCACTGCGCTGGGGCCTGGCCGCGCTGTTCGCGGTCCAGGTCGTCGGGCTGCATGTGCTGGCATGGCAAGAGCGCGCGGCGCTGCGCCAGTTGCGCGCGGACACCCAGCGGCTCGCGGCGCAAACCTTTCCCCAGCTCACGGTGGTGCTGGACGCCCCGCGTCAGATGCAGCGGGAATTGGACGTCTTGCGCCACGGCGCCGGAGAACTCGGCCCCGCCGATCTGGAGAGCCTGCTCCACGCCTTGGGCGCCGACCCCGCGCTGAGCGGTCTGCAGATGGACAGCCTGCGCTATACCCCGCGCGAAGCGCGCCTGCGCCACGCCGCGGGCGCACCGATCCGCGAGGCACTGACCGCGGTCGCCGCCCGACAAGGCTGGACCGTGCAGACAGGCGCGGGCACGGGCACCAACAGCACATCGGGCCAGGCGGAGAGCGTGTTGAAGCGCAACTGAATCCAACGGCCGCGATGCACACCCCCCTATTCGGAAACAACGACGCGTCATGAAACAACACCTGCTGAGCTGGTGGAAGGGCCTGTCCCCGCGCGAGCGGCGCGCCCTGGGCGTGATGGGCGCCGTGCTGGCGTTCTTCGTGCTGTGGCAGCTTGGGATTGCCATGCCTTTGAGCAGCCTGCGCGACAGCGCGCGGCAACAGCAGCAGGCCCAGGCGCAGTGGAACCAAGTGCAAGTCCTCCGAGCCCAGGCCTTGGCCTTGCGCCAGCGTGGCGCCGAGGCATCCGCCACGGCCGCGCGCGGGCAATCCACCTTGCAAGTGCTGCAGGCCCTGACCGCCGCCGCGGGCGATGCGGGCGCCCAGGTCAACGAAATCGCGCCGGGCAGCTACAGCGTGCGTTTTGACAAGGTCTCGCCCCAAGCCCTCGCCGTCTGGTTGCAAGCCACGCGGCAACAGGCACGTCTGCTGCCCCAGAACGCCGACTTTCAGCGCGTGAGCGGCAACCCCGTGGCCTGGCAGGGCAGCATCCTGCTCGGCGGAAGCTGAGCGGCGTGCGCGCCGGTTCACCTCACCAACTGGTTCAACTCCACGATCGGCATCATCACCGCCAAGACGATCAGCATGACGACCAAGCCCATGCCAACGATGAGCAAGGGCTCCAGCAAGGTCGCCAGGCGCAAGGCGCGCCGCTGAACGTCCGCCCCCAGTTGCGCCGCGGCGCGCTGCAACATGGCGGGTAACTGGCCGGTCTGCTCGCCCAGGCGCGCGAACACCGTCAGCAATCCTGGAAAGCTACGCTGGGCCGCCAAGGCGGCCGCCAGCGGGGCGCCCTCGCGCACCAGGTGCAAGGCCGTCTGGGCATCCGCGCGCAAGGCCCGGTTGTGCAGGGTATCGGCGGCCGTTTGCAGCGCCCGCAGGATGGGGACGCCCGCGTTGGCCAGCAAGGCCAGCGTGGCCGCGAAACGCGCGGCGTTGTAGCCCACGGCCAGTCGCCCCAGCACGGGCAGGCGCAGCCACAACGCATCCATCCGGCGGCGCGGCCCCTCCTGCTGACGCAAGGCGTACACCGTCACGGCAGCGGCGGCCAACAGCAAGAGCAAGGCCCAGCCCCAGGCGCGCAAGAAAGCACTCAGGCCCAGCATGAACACCGTCAACGCGGGCAAGGCCCGGTTGCCGCTGCTGAAGGCGTTGGCCACCTGCGGCACCACGTAGGTCAGCAAGAAGGCGACGATCACGCAAGAGAAACCGCTGACGATGAGCGGGTAGAGCGCCGCGCCCATGAGCTTGGCCCGCAACACCTCTTGCCCATCCAGCTCATCGGCCAAGCGGTCCAGCACCTGCCCCAGTTGCCCGCCCTGCTCACCAGCGGATACCACGGCCACATAACTGTCGTCGAACGTTCGGGGATGTTGCGCCAGCGCACGCGCGAAGGTGGAGCCACCATTGACTTCATCGCGCAGCTGCGCGATCAGGCGCTGCTGCTCCGGACTGCCCGAGTCTTGTGACAGATCCTGGGCCAAGGACGCCAAGGCCCGCTCCAGCGGCAGACCCGCCGCGACCAAGCCGGCCAGTTGACGTGTCCACACCGCCAGTTGGCTGGCGTTGAAAACCCTGCGCTGCCAACTGAAACGGCCCGCCTGGCCAGCGGCGGATGCACTGCCAGCGCCCACGGCCTGCACACTCAGGGGGGTGAGTCCGAGCGCGCGCAGTTGGGCACGGGCGGCACGCGCCGCGTCGGCTTGCAAGACGCCACGCTGGCTGCGTCCATCGGAATCAACGGCTTCGTAGGAATAAGCGGGCATGGTGCGTCCGGCGCGTGGAAAGGAACAATCGTTCGGACAAAGGCATGACGGGCAGACTGCGCTGAAGGGCTGAATGGGTTAAGGGGAGACGCAGTGTCGGCCCTCAGTCCCTCGTCACGCGCAGCAGCTCTTCCCTTGTCGTCACGCCGGCATCAACCAAGCGCTGGCCATCTTCGCGCATGGGCCTCATGCCGGTGCGCTGCGCATGCGCCCGCAGGTCCGCCTCGGGGGCCTGCTGGTGGATGAGGGCGCGCAGTTCATCGTCCGCCGTGAGCAGCTCAAAAATGCCGGTGCGACCGGAGTACCCGCTGTGCGCGCAGGCGGGACAGCCCACCATGCCGCTGGGCCGTTCCAAGGCCTGGTGTGCCCCCTCTGGGGACAGCGCATGCGCGTCAGCACCCAGGGCGGGGATCAATCCGGTTCCCTGGCAGGCGACACAGGCTTTGCGCACGAGCCGCTGGGCCAGCACGCCCAGCAGCGAACTCGATAGCAGGAAGGGCTCCACGCCCATGTCCATCAGGCGCGTGACGGCGCTGGGGGCATCGTTGGTGTGCAAGGTCGCGAGCACCAGGTGACCCGTGAGCGAGGCTTGGATGGCGATCTGCGCGGTTTCGAAGTCACGGATTTCACCGATCATGATCACATCGGGGTCCTGCCGCAGGATGGCACGCAAGGCCTTGGCGAAGGTGAGCTCGATGCGCGCGTTGACCTGCGTCTGGCCGATGCCAGGCAGTTCGTACTCGATGGGGTCTTCCACCGTCATGATGTTGCCGCGCTTGGCGTCCAGCCTCTGCAGCGCGGCGTAGAGCGTGGTGGTCTTGCCCGAACCGGTGGGGCCGGTCACGAGGATGATGCCGTGCGGCTGCGCCACCAGATGTTCGAAGCGTTCGAGGGTCTCGCCGCCCATGCCCACGGCCTCGAGGGTGAGTTGCGAGCCCGATTTGTCCAGCAAGCGCAGCACGGCGCGTTCTCCGTGGGCCGAGGGCAGCGTGGAGACGCGCACGTCGATGGCGCGCCCGCCCAGGCGCAGGCTGATGCGGCCATCCTGCGGCAGGCGCTTTTCCGCGATGTCCAGCTCGGCCATGATCTTCAGCCGTGAAATGAGCGCCGCGTGCAAGGCCCGGTTGGGCTGCACCACCTCGCGCAAGGCGCCATCCACGCGGAAACGCACGCTGGAATGGCGCTCGTAGGGCTCGATGTGGATGTCACTCGCACCGTCGCGCGCGGCCTGCGTGAGCAGGGCATTGAGCATGCGAATGATGGGCGCGTCGTCGGCGCTTTCAAGCAGGTCTTCGATGGCGGGCAGTTCCTGCATGATGCGCCCCAGGTCCGCATCGCTCTGCACTTCGCTCACGACATCGGCCGCGCTGGCATCCCCCTGGCTGGCATACGCGGCGCTCAATCGCCCGGCCAACGATTGCGGCGACTCGATGTGCCAGCCCCAGCCCTCCATCTCGGCCGGCTGAGTGCCGTGATGACGCACCAATTCCGCCAAGGCGGCAAGCAGGCCGGGATTGGCGCCCGCACCGGCTTCCAGCCCGATGCGCACATGCACGCTGCCGTCTTGCTCAGGCGTCAGCAAAAGACCGTGCTGCCGCGCGAAGGCATAGGGCAGACGGCGCACGGGCGGGGATGGAACAGCGGGCGACCTGGATTCGCTCATGGGGGAGACATCACTGCGTCGCGGGTTGGGCGCCTGGCTCGTCGGGTTCGGTGTCCGTTCGACCATCGCGTGGCTTCTGGACTGGTGAGACGGGCGCCTTGGGTGCTGTCGGCGGCAGCACGGCCGCTTCCTCGGCGTTGAGCACGGGGCCATTGCCCACGCGGGCGGGTTGCTGCTGCGACTGCACGGCGCGCATCAGGTCGTAGCGGTCCAGCGACACCCGGTTGCTGTCCTGGGTGTTGCGCACGATCACGGGGCGCAGAAAAACCATCAGGTTGGTTTTCTTGCGACTGCCGCTCTCGCTGCGGAACAACCAGCCCAGGCCGGGGATGCTGCCCAGACCGGGCACTTTTTCCTCGCTGACGCTGCTTTCGTCCTGCAGCAAGCCCCCCAGCACGATGATGGCGCCATCATCGACGAGCACGCTGGTGTCGATGGAGCGCTTGGAGGTGCGCAGCCCCGCCGCGCTGGTCAGCGACGTCGGGTCCACGCTGCTGACCTCCTGCGATATGACCATCTTCACCGTGCCGTTCTCGCTGATTTGCGGACGCACGGCCAGCGTGAGGCCCACGTCGCGCCGCTCGATGGTCTGGAAGGGATTGACCGCGCCCGAGGAACTGTTGTTGGCGGTGTACTGCCCCGTCACGAAAGGCACGTTTTGGCCAATCACGATCTTGGCTTCCTCGTTGTCCAAGGTCATCAAGTTGGGCGTGGACAGCACGTTGCCCATGCGGTTGGTTTCAAGGAAACGGGCCAGCACGCCCAGCGCCACCCCGTTGTTGCCACGCTGAACACCCACGCCCGCCGTGAACCCAGCGCCGGGCGCCGCGGGCTGGCCGCTGGAGATGCCTGAAGCCAAGTTGAAGATATTGCCCGCGCCAGAGCCGAAATTGGTGCCCATCAGGCCCACCACGCTGCTGCTGGACCCGGAGGGGATGCCACCCTGCCACTGAATGCCAAAGTCGTTGGCGACGTCGGCGTTGACCTCGGCGATCAGGCTTTCCACGAACACCTGGGCGCGGCGCATGTCCAGCTGGTCGATCACCGCGCGCAGCTGCCGGTATTGCGGCAAAGGCGCGCTGATGATGAGGGAGTTGGTCGGGACATCCGCCTGAATCTGCCCGCCCGTGGCGCTGCCCGCCCCCGTCCCCGTCCCCGCGCCCGATGCCGACGTGGCCGAACCCGAGGTCAGGCGCGGCGTCGCACCCGCGCGCGTCGTGGACCCGCCCGTGGAAGCGCCCGCTCCGGCGCTGCCGGCCAGGCCGCTGTCCGCGGCCATCACCGCGCGCAGGGTTTCCGCCAGGCGCACGGCCTCGGCATTTTTCAGGTACACCACGTGGATGTTGCCCGCCGCCGCATCGGAGGCCGGCGGCTGATCCAGTTTGTTGATCAGGGTGTGCGCCAGCGCCAACCGCGCCGGGCTGGAAGCGCGCAGCAACAGCGCGTTGCTGCGGGGTTCGGCCAGCACCACGGTGCGCAAGGCCGAGTTCGTGCCCGCTGCGTTGCCGGCGGTGGCGTCGCCGTCGAGCAGACGCTGCACCAGCGGGGCGATGTCACCCGCCAGGGTGTGCCGCAGCGGGCGGATCTCGAGATCGGCGGCTTCGGCTCCCGCGTCGTCCATCGCGGCGACGATGCGCGCGATGCGGCGCAGATTGTCCGCGTAGTCCGTGATCACCAAGGCGTTGGCCCCGGGGCTCACATTGATGGTGTTGTTGGGGCTGATGAGCGGGCGCAGCACGGCCACCAGGTTGTTGGCATTCTCGTGGCGCAGGCGAAACACCTGCGTGACCACCTGCTGCCCCCTGGCGCCGTCAGCGCCAACCTGCACCGCGCCACTCAGGAGCTTGGCGTCGGCCTCGGGCACCACCTTGTACATGCCCCCATCGCCTTCCACCAACGAGAAGCCGCGCACGCGCAGCTCCGCGGCGAACTGCTCCATCGCCACGGCCGCGCCGACGGGCCGGTCACTCAAGAGGTTGATCGTGCCCCGCACGCGCGGGTCCACCACCACGGGACGACCGCTGAGCGCAGCCATGGCGCGCGCCACGGCGTCGATCTCCGCGTTGACGAAATTGAGCGTGAGCGTGCCCGCGTTCGCCGTGCGAGGAGTGAGCGGATCTGAAAATGTCTGCGCCCACGCGGGCATGGCGGCGATGGACAAGAGACAGCCCATCAGCAGCGTCGCGGACACGAGCAGACGTCGCGCCTGCTGCAAGGAAAGCGCGACACGCATCCGACACCAGAAATCAAGCAAGAAACACGACACGAACCCTGTCCTCTGCAAACTCAACCCAGCCTCAGATGAGACCGCAAACCGTCACGCCGGCCCAGAATGTTCAAGAGATTGGACAAAGCGTCAATGCGATCCGGCGCGGCTTCGGCTTGTCCATCCAGACGCAGACGGCCACCCTGCCACTGGCCCTGGGCGTTCAGTTGCAAATCGCCTTGCAACGTGGTGAGCACAAAGTGGATGGCGCTGCCCGCGCCCGGATTGTCCTGGATGGGGCCGCGGCCATCGTCTGCATAAGACCGGGAAACACCCCCCGAATCCCTTGCGGCCGACGAGACATGCAGGCGATAGCTGCCCAGCGGCTTGAGGGTGGACAGCGCCGAAGAAACATGCAGGGCCTGCACTTCCAACTCACCGTCCAGGCGCTGGCCCTGCCAACGCAGGCCTGGCGTGGTCAGCATCAATTGCCCTTGCAAGGCCAGGGTGTTCCAAGGGGCCCCCAGACCGGCCAACCAGCTGGCGGGCCACTCGCTGCGGTGGGCCTCCAGCACCACGGCGGGCGAGCCCGATAACAGGCTGCCCAAGCTCAAGCGCAACGGCTCGGGCGCGCAGCAGGGTGCCACGATCTCAATGCGCACCACCGGCTCACCCAGCCACGACGGGCGCTGGCCATCGACCGAGCCACGGCTCCAGCCCAGCCGCAGGCGCCAGCTCACCCCTTGTGGCAAGGAGCGTTTTTCGAAGGCCCCCGGACCGGCCGACAAAGACAAGCCCGCCTGCCCGGCCCACACCCTGCCCTGCGGTTGGGTCAAGAGCACCCGGCCGCCGGTCAGCGAGGCCACGCCCTCGGCAAGCCAGCGGGCGGGCGCGAACACGACGGTGGCCGCCAGCACGCCCGCGCACAGTCCCAGGAGGGGAGCCCGGCGCGGCCACGCAGCGGCCTCGACGCCTGCGGAGGCGTCTGACGCAGGCGCGTCCGCCCTCGTCCGACCGGTGTAGCGGACAGGGGCTGACGCGAGGAAGGGCAACTTCAACGGCATGGGCAAGCAATTACCGCGTGAGGGCGGGACAGGTGTCCGCCGGGGCGCGGAGTCCCGACAGGGCGATCACCGACTGGGGCGCTTCAACGCGCCGCGGTCAAGGCGTCACGCAGGTTCAACTCATCGAGCTGGGTCTTGCGCCAGAGGCCGGCCCGGCGCGGCAGCAGCAACGCGTCAACCAGCGGCGCCAGCAAAGCACGGTCAGGATCGACCAAGAGGATCAGCCGCATCGGCTCGCCGCGTATGCCGCCGGCCAAGCGGCCCACCCAATTGAGGCGCTCCAGCACCTCTGCCAAGGGCTCCAGCTGCAGGGGGTCCACCCGCAACTTGCGTGACAGCTGCATCAAGGTCAGGCCATGGTCGGCCGACTGCCGTGCCGAGGACAAGACCCGGACCATCTCCAGGGCGAGCTGGAACTGCCAGCCAGGTTCCGGGGCGCGGCGCGCGACCCCGGCGAGCAGGCTGGGCAGGTACGCGGTGATCACCGCCCCCAGCAGCACGATGACCCAGGCCATGTAAATCCAGATCAACAGAATCGGCACGGTCGCGAAGGCACCGTACACGGCTGAATACGTGGGCACGGCCTTGAGGTAGAACCCCAGCAGTTTCTTGGCGCCTTCCAGGGCAATGGTCGCCAGGATCGCGCCGGTCCAGGCATGCAACCACTTGACCCGTGTGTTGGGCACATAGTGGTACACAGCGGCCAGCGCCAACGCCGCGGTCAGTGACTCGAAGAGATCAAGCGCCAGCCGAAGACCGGGTGGGAGGCTGGCGGTGGGCCCCAGGTAGGAGGTGCCCAGCAGGCTGAGCATCACCAGCAGCGGACCCAGGGTGATGGCCGCCCAGTACACCAACAGTCGCTGGCCGAAGGCGCGCGGGCGCTGCACCCGCCACAGCGCGTTGAACGTGCGGTCGATGGTGAAGATCAGCCCCAGCGCGGTCAGGAACAGCACCCCCAGGCCGGTCCACCCCAGACGTCCGGCGCGACGGGAAAACTGGCTGATGTAGGCCAGGACCTGGCGTGAAATGTTTTCCGGCACCAGACTTTCGATCAGCCACTTCTGCAGCACGTCCTGGAACTTCGCGAACATGGGGAAGGCGGTGATCAGCGCCAGCGCGACGGTCAGCAGGGGCACCAGGGCGATGGTGGTGGTGAAGGTCAAGCTGCCGGCGGTCTGGCCCAGGCGGTCTTCGCGGAAGCGCTCGCGCAAGGTCCAGGCCGTGTTGCGCCAAGGGAAACTGGCCACGCCCCGGACGAAGGCCCGCACTCGGCGTTGCCATTTGGAGAAGAATAGAACGAGTGCATGCATGCCGCTATCATGCCAGCCTCCATGAACGAACCTCACGCAGCATCCGCCGATTCCGTAACAGCCCGTGACGAAAGCGCGCCGCATACCCCCCCCGCCACGGCGCCCCAAGCCCACGTCCGCCTGAGCCGCCGCCTGACCGTGGTCAGCCTGCTGGCGCTGATTGGCCTGGGACTGGCCTGGGAACTGTGGCTGGCCCCGATCGGCCGGGGTACGCTGGCGCTGAAAGTGCTGCCCCTGTGCCTGCCGCTGGCCGGCCTGCTGAAGAACCGCATGTACACCTACCGCTGGCTGAGCCTGCTGGTCTGGCTCTACATCCTCGAAGGCTTGGTGCGCGCCACCAGCGGCGAGCCCGCGCGTGTCGTGGCACTGGCCGTGGCCGAGATCGCGCTGGGCCTGATCCTCTTCACCGGCTGCGTGCTGCACATCCGTCTGCGCCTGCGAGACGCGCGCTCAACGCGTGCCCAAGAAACTGTGACGACTCCATCATGACCACCGCATCGACTTCAGGGCTGATGGCCCAACTGCGCGACATTGTCGGCAAGGACTACGTGCTCACCCAGGATGACGGCGCGGACCTCCGTGCCTGGGAACTGGACTGGCGCGGCCGTGAGCGCGGCCGCGCCCTGGCCGTGGTGCGCCCCGCGTCCACGCGGGAAGTGGCCGAGGTCGTGAAGGCCTGCGCGGCCGCTCGCGCGGCCATCGTCCCGCAGGGCGGCAACACCGGCATGGTGGTCGGCTCCACGCCCGACACCAGCGGCACGCAAGTCGTGCTGAGCCTCACGCGCCTGAACAAGGTGCGCCAGCTCGACCCGGGCAACATGACCATCACGGTGGACGCGGGCTGCGTGCTGCAGACGCTGCAGGAGGAATGCGAAAAAGCGGGGTTCCTCTTTCCGCTCAGCCTGGCCTCCGAGGGCAGTTGCACGATTGGCGGCAACTTGGGCACCAACGCGGGTGGCACGCAGGTCGTGCGCTACGGCAACACGCGCGAGCTCTGCCTGGGCCTGGAAGTCGTGACCGCCCAAGGCGAGATCTGGGACGGCCTGCTGGGCCTGCGCAAGGACAACACGGGTTACGACTTGCGTCACCTGTTCATCGGCAGCGAGGGCACGCTGGGCATCATCACCGGCGCGACGATGAAAATTTATCCGCTGCCCAAGAGCCAACTCACCGCCTTCGCCGCCCTGCCCTCGCTGGAGGCGGCGGTGCAACTGCTGGGCCTGGCGCACGAACACCTGAGCGCGGGCCTGACGGGCTTCGAGGTCATGGGCCAGTTCGCGCTCAGCCTGGTGAACAAGCACTTCCCCCAGCAGCGTGTGCCCTTCTGGCAGGAATCGCCCTGGTGCGTGGTGCTGGAAAACTCCGACAACGAATCCGAGGAACACGCACGAGCCCAGTTCGAACGCCTGCTCGAGGCGGCGATGGAGGCGGGCTGCGTGACCGATGCCGTGGTGGCCGAGAACCTGAGCCAGGCCAAGGCGCTCTGGCACATCCGGGAGAGCATTCCGCTGGCCCAGGCCCAGGAAGGGCTGAACATCAAGCACGACATCTCGATCAACGTGTCTCGCATCCCCGCCTTCGTGGCCGAGACCAACGCCTTGCTCGAACAACAATTCCCCGGCGCCCGACTGGTGACCTACGGCCACCTGGGCGACGGCAATCTGCACTACAACGTGCAGGCGCCCGAAGGCGTGGACCAGAAACGCTTCCTGGCCGAGCAAGAAGCGCCGATGAACCAGGTGGTCTACGCCGTCGTGGACCGCTACCGGGGCTCCATCAGCGCCGAACACGGCATCGGCAGCCTCAAGATCGACAAGCTGCCCGAACACAAATCGCCTGTCGCGCTGGGCCTGATGCGCAACATCAAGCAGGCGCTGGACCCCTTGAACCTGATGAACCCGGGCAAGCTTCTGCACACCGAGAATCCCTGACCATGAATGCCCCCACCGCGCCAGCGACACGCCCCGTGCGCAGCCAATACGAAGACTTCATGCGCCATGTGCACACGCATGGCGTGGCCAAATCCGACCGCACCGGCACCGGCACGACAAGCGTGTTCGGCCACCAGATGCGTTTCGACCTGAACGAAGGCTTTCCGCTGGTGACGACCAAGAAGGTGCACCTCAAATCCATCATCCTTGAACTGCTGTGGTTCCTCACGGGATCGAGCAACAACAACTGGCTCAAGGACCGCGGCGTGACCATCTGGGACGAATGGGCGCGCGAGGACGGTGACCTGGGCCCGGTCTATGGGGTGCAGTGGCGCAGCTGGCCCACGCCGGACGGCGGGCACATCGACCAGATCAGCGAAGTCATCAAGACGCTCAAGAGCAACCCCGATTCACGCCGCATCATCGTCAGCGCCTGGAACGTGGCCGAGCTGAGCAAGATGGCGCTGATGCCCTGCCACGCCTTCTTCCAGTTCTACGTCGCGCCCTCGCAAGTCGCCGGTGAACCGGGCAAGTTGAGCTGCCAGCTCTACCAGCGCAGCGCCGACATCTTCCTGGGCGTGCCTTTCAACATCGCGAGCTACGCCTTGCTGACCCACATGGTGGCCCAGCAGTGCGGTCTGGGCGTGGGCGACTTCATCTGGACCGGCGGCGACTGCCACATCTACAGCAACCACCACGAACAGGTGGAACTGCAGCTGAGCCGCCAGCCCTACCCCTACCCGGTGTTGCACATCAAGCGCCAACCCGATTCGATCTTCGACTACCAGTACGAGGACTTCGAGGTGCGGGACTACCAATGCCACCCGGCCATCAAGGCGCCGGTCGCGGTGTGACGCGTCGCCCATCGGTGCATCCGTGATTTCTTCCCGTCAATTGACGGCCCTGGTGATCCTCACGCTGATGTGGGGCATCAACTGGCCGATGATGAAGTTCTCCCTGCGCGAACTCTCGCCCCTGTACTTCCGCGCGCTCACCATGAGTTGCGGCGCGCTCTTTCTCTACGCCTGGTACCGGGCCCGGGGCCTGCGCCTGTGGCCGCGCTGGGACAAAGGCGGGGGAGAATGGCGCGCCATCGCGGTCATCGGCGCGCCTAATATCCTGGGCTGGCATGCGCTGTCCATCCTCGGCGTCAAGGAGCTGGCCTCGGGCCGCGCCGCCGTGCTCGGCTTCACCATGCCCATCTGGACCGTGCTGCTGGGCGCGCTTTTTTTTGGCGAGCGGCTGACGCGCCGCACGGTGCTCGCCGTCGTCGCCGTGGGCGCGGCGGTGGCTTTGCTCACCTCGAGTGAATTCAGCGCGCTGAGCGGTCGTCCGCAAGGCATCGCCTGGATGATGTTCGCGGCCTTGTGCTGGGCCATCGGCACCCTGCTGCTGCGCCGAGCCCACCTCACCCTGCCCCTGGAAGCCTTGACCATCTGGAGCATGATCTTGTCCAGCGTCTGCCTCTGGGTCATCGCGTTCGCGAGCGAACCCTGGCCGGCCTGGCAATTCAGCGGTGCGATGTGGCTCGCCCTGGCCTATGGCGCCTTCATCAACTACGGCTTCGCGCAGACCCTGTGGGCCGGCCTGGCGCGCCACCTGCCGCCCGCCACCAGTGCCATGAGCGTGATGGCGATTCCGCTGGTGGGCACGCTCAGCGCCGCCTTGCTGATCGGCGAGACTCCGCATTGGCAAGACTGGGCCGCCATCGTCTGCGTGACGGCGGCCATCGCCGCCGTGCTGCTTCCCCCTGGCCTGCTGCGCCCAGCACGCCCACCGGAGACCCCATGAAACTGCACCTGATCTACGCCCGCGCCTCCAACGGCGTCATCGGCAAGGACGGCGTGATGCCCTGGCACCTGCCCGAAGACCTCGCGCACTTCAAGCGCACGACCCTGGGCGCGCCCGTCATCATGGGCCGCAAGACCTGGGACTCTCTGCCGCCGCGCTTTCGGCCCCTGCCCGGACGGCGCAATGTCGTGGTGACGCGTCAGGTGGGCTGGAAAGCCGAGGGCGTGCACGGCGTGGCCGCCGTGGCGCAATCCCTCGACGAGGCATTGCGGCTGTGCGAGGACGCTGCGGACGTCTGGATCATCGGTGGCGCGCAGATTTACGCGCAGGCACTGCCGCTGGCCAGCACGGCCGTGGTGACGGAGATCGAAGCGGATTTCGAGGGCGACGCGCATGCGCCTGTGCTCGGGCCCGAGTGGGTGGAGACTGCTCGGGAGCGCTTGGTCGCGGCCAATGGCCTGGGGCTGAACTTCGTGACCTACACCCATCGCAGGACGGACTGAGCCAGCAAGCAGCGCCCACCGCGGTGGCACCCGCATGGATGATCGAGACTGATCCGCCCCCGTGCGTTGCGTGTCAGAAGTCGGTCACGGCATTTCGCTACAGTTCGATCCCGCGAATCCCATTTCGCGCTTTCCTTTCGCCTTTTCTTTTCATTCACTACAAACCCATTTCATCATGTCTGGACAAGGTTTTCACGTGCACGGTCCTCACGACCACGAACTCGAACACGCCGCGCAACACGCCTCCGAATCCGCCGGTCACGGCAAACAAGGCGGCGGGTTGACCAACCAGATCGCCATGTTCACGGCCATCATCGCCACGGTCGGCGCGATCTTTTCCTACATGGGTGGCGCCACCCAGGCCAACGCTGGCCTCTACAAAAACAACGCCGCCATCAAGAAGACGGAAGCGTCCAATCAATGGAACTACTTCCAGTCCAAGAGCACCAAGCAGTCCCTGGCCGAGGTCTCGCGTGACCTGACGCAGAACCCGGCGGAGAAGGCCAAGTACCAGGCCAAGATCGAGCGCTACGAGACCGAAAAGGAAGAGATCCGCAAGAACGCTGAGAAGCTGGAGGCCGAGTCCCTGGCCTGGGACCATCGCAGCGACGAAGAGTTGCACCTGCACCACCGCTGGGCCCAGGCCACGACCGTGCTGCAAGTCGCGATCGCCATCGCGGCCATCGCGCTGCTCACGCGCAAGCGGTGGCTGGAGTACCTGATGGTGGTGGGGGGTGTGCTGGGCGTGGCCGTGGGCGCGCTCGCCATGCTCCACTATTGAAGCCGACCGCCTCGCCATGAAACTCGCCACCTGGAACGTGAACTCCCTCGGCGTGCGCCTGCCTCAGGTGCTCGACTGGCTGGCCGCGCAGGCCGCGGGTGGCGCGCCGATCGACGTGCTGGCCTTGCAGGAACTCAAGCTCACCGACGACAAGTTCCCGCACGCCGAGTTCGAGGCGGCGGGTTACCGGGCCGAGGCCTACGGCCAGAAGACCTACAACGGCGTGGCGCTGATTTCACGCCTCTCCCTGCCCGCCCTGCGCGACGTCACGCGCAACATCACGGGCTTCGAGGACGAGCAGGCCCGCGTCATCGTCGCCACGCTGGACACGCCGCAAGGGCCGCTGCGCATCGTCAACGGCTATTTCGTCAACGGCCAGGAACCGGGCAGCGAGAAGTTCGCCTACAAGATGCGCTGGATGGACGCGCTGCGCGCGCAGGTCCAGGCGGAGCTGGCCACGCACGCCCGCCTGGTGCTGCTGGGCGACTACAACATCACGCCGGACGACCGTGACTCCTACGACCCCGAGGGCCTGCGCGAAACCATCCACCACACCACGCAGGAACGTGAGCAATTCAAGGCCCTGCTGGCGCTGGGCCTGCACGACGCCTACCGCATGTTCGAGCAGCCCGAGAAAAGCTACTCCTGGTGGGACTACCGCATGCTGGGCTTCCAGAAGAACCGCGGCCTGCGCATCGACCACATCCTGGTCAGCGAGGCGCTCAAGCCCGCCGTGCAAGGCTGCACCATCGACCGCCTGCCCCGCAAGAACAAGCAGCCCAGCGACCACGCTCCGGTGCTGCTGGAGTTGCAAGGGTTCTGAGCCCAACGCTTGCACATCGTCGCCGCCTTGGACACCCTGGGTTATGCCCTCTTCGCGACCCCGCTGGGCCACTGCGGCCTGGCTTGGAGCGAGCGCGGGCTGACCGGCGTCCAGCTGCCGGAAGCTGACGAGGCGGCCACGCGGGCACGCATGCGGCGGCGTTTTCCCGGCGCGCCGGAGATCGAACCGTCCCTCAGCGCGCAGGCGGCCATCAATGCCATCACCGCGCTGCTGGAGGGCCATCCCCAGGAGCCACGGGATTTGACGCATTTGGTGCTGGACATGGAGGGCGTGCCGCCCTTCCACCAGCGCGTGTATGAGTGGGTGCGGCGCATCCCGCCGGGCGAGACCTGGACCTACGGCGAGGTCGCCGAGCAACTGGGCGCGCCCGGCACGGCGCGCGCCGTGGGCCAGGCGATGGGATCGAACCCTTACGCCCCGGTGGTGCCTTGCCATCGCGTGCTGGGCGCTGGCGCGAAAGGCGTCGGCTTTTCCGCCCATGGCGGGACGCAGACCAAGCTGAAGATGCTCGAGCTGGAAGGCGCGCGCTTCGGCGGGCCGGGACTGTTTGACTGAGGCTGGCCACGCGGCCTCAAACCTGCCGACGCCAGACGCCAGGACCGGCCCGCGCACCCGATCGGTCCTGTGACTCAGACCGGGCCTGCGAACAGCGCGTCCGCGCCACCCCCGCCGTCGGCCCGCCAGCGGCGCTGTCCGAAACGCTGCCGGTATTCCGCCATCGTGAGCCCGGTCTCGCGCTTGAAAAGACGCTGGAAGGAACTGGCGTCTTCGTAACCGGTCTGCCAGACCACCTGGTTCACCGAGGTGCGAGACGCTTCGAGTTGCGTCTTGGCCTCCTCGATGCGCAAACGTTGCTGGTACTGCAGGGGCGTCATGCCCGTGGCCAAACGGAAGCGGCGCATCAGCGTGCGCGGTGTCAGCCGCAATTGCGCGGCGAGGCCATCCATGTCAAAAGCTTCTCGGTAGTGGGCTTCCAGCCATTGCTGGCCCATGGCGATGGCTTCGTCGCCATGGTCACGACGCGGCACCCAGAGCCGGTAGGCGTTCTGCCCACTGGTGTGACCATCGGCCAGCATCAGGCGCGCCGTCTGTGCCGCCACGGCCTCGCCTTGAAGTTGGCTGATCAGGCGCAGCACGGTGCTGGAGAAAGACTGCGCGCCGCCCCCGCACAGCAGCCGCTCCCCTTCCACCAGCAAGCTGTCGATGCGCAGTTCCACGCGCGGGAACAGCGCGCGAAAGGCCTCCTCGCCCCGCCAATGGGTGGTGGCCAGCCGGCCATCCAGCAAGCCGGTGGCCGCGAGCAGAAAACTGCCGGTGCAGCAGGACGCGAGCAGTCCTCCGGCTTCGTGCACGGCACGCAGCCAGTCAATGAGCGGCTGCTGCCCCGCCAGGGTCTGCCGCATGCGCGTGACGCCAAAGTTCGCGGGCGGGCCGGACGGCACGAAGGCGATGGCCAAGGAACTCGGGTCGGGCAGGGCCGACTGGGCCGGCATGCTCACCCCATTCATGGTCTCCACCGGCTTGCCATCCGCCGAGACCAGCGTGGGCAGGAACCGAACGTCGACGCCGGGAAACTTGCGAGCCACGTAGTTCGCCGTGCTCAACATGTCCATCACCCCCAGCACGCCGGACACCACGCATTGGGGGGTCAGCACCAAGGCGATGTGGAGTGGAGGTGCGACTTCCGAATTGGCGACGTTGGCAGTATTGGCATTCATAGTGTCGATATTGCCACTTGGACGACCTGACTGGCAAGCGGAACATCCCGTCCCATGCATTTCAACTTGCCCAGGGTTCTGCCATGACGATTGCCTTGACCTCCCCCTCCCCTCTCCCTGCACCGGCCTCCGAGGACGTGACGCCGCCCACCGCTTACGCGCTGCAGGCCAGTTTTCTGCCCAGCAGGACCTCGCCAGACGGCGGACGGCAGCGTCGGCTGGGCCTTGCTTTCAACCTGTTGGCGAAACTCTTCCCGGACCTCGCCACCCGACTGCTGTGGCGGCTCTGGTTCACGCCGCCACGCGCCCGCCCGAATCCGCGCGCGCGCGATCTGCTGGCGACGGTGGAGCACCGCTTCGAGGTGTATTCGGGCGAGCGTGGCGCCGTGGTCCACGGTTGGGGCAGCGGTCCCGCGGTGCTGCTGGCGCATGGCTGGGGGGCGTATGGCGCGCAGTTGGGCAGCTTCGTGCCCGTGCTGCAGTCGGCCGGTTACCGCGTGCTGCTCCTGGACGCGCCAGGTCATGGCGGACAGAGGCCGCGGCCCTACCGGCTCGACCAATACGCCCAGCTGCTGCATGACGTGATCCTGCATGCCGGGGATGTCCAGGCGGTGATCGGCCACTCGCTGGGCGCCACGGCGACGGCCATGGCCCTGCACCAGCTGGACAGCCCAGCCACTTACGTTGGCATCGCACCGACGGCCAACCTCAAGAGCGTGTTGCGGACTTTCCAGCAGCGATTGGGCCTGAGTCCGGACCTGCTGGCCCGGCTGGAAACAGCCTTCGAGGATGTCTTCGGCCCCACCTGGTGGCGTGACTATTCGCTGGACCACCATCTGCCTCGGCTGCGGGGCCGAGCACTGCTGGTCCACGACCAGGACGACTCAGAGACCAGCCCGGAAAACAGCCGCTACCTGGCGCGCCTGCGCCCGGCAACGGTACTGCACTGGAGCCAGGGCTTGGGGCATAACCGCGTGCTGCATGACCGCGAGGTGGTTCAGACCGTGGCCGACTTCATCTGTCGGCCCTGACCGCGATCTCGCCGACGAACAGGCTGCGGAAGCGAGAAAGGAAAAGAGAAAAGAGCAAGGGAAGAGGCAACGGCGTTCAGCCTTCTTCGAGCCCCAGTTCCTGGATCTTGCGCGTGATGGTGTTGCGGCCGATGCCCAGCTTGTGCGCGGCTTCGATGCGCCGACCGCGTGTGGTGTCCAAGGCCGTCAGAATCAGCTTGCGCTCGAAGCGACGGCTGAGTTCGTCCCACACATCCACCCGCCCGGATTGCAGCAGGCTCAGGGCTTCTTGCTGCAAGCTGCTTTCCCAATCGCCCGCCGCGGCGGGCGTGGCGACAGCCACCGAGGCAGCCGCCTCCGTCACGGCGCGCTCGCCGACTGCCGCCGAGGTGTCGGCAGCCAGCGCGGGGGGCGACACCACCTGCACCGCGGGCGCATTCACAGGCGCCATGGCCGTGGCAGCAATGCCGTCCACCATCTGGAGCACTTCCGGCGGCAGGTCCTTGGGCTCGATCACCTGGGCCGGCGCCATGACCGTGAGCCAGTGGCAGACGTTCTCCAACTGGCGCACATTGCCGGGGAAGCTGAAGCGGCTGAGTTTTTCCAGGGCGGCGTCGGAGATGCGCTTGGGCTCCACACCCAGCTGGCGCGCGCTCTGTTGCAGGAAGTGCCGCGTGAGCATGGGCACGTCTTCCTTGCGTTCACGCAGGGCGGGCAAGCGCAGACGGATGACGTTGAGGCGGTGGAACAAGTCTTCGCGGAACACGCCTTCCTTGACGCGCTGCTCCAGGTCTTGGTGGGTGGCCGCGATGACGCGCACATTGGCCTTCACGGCGCTGTGTCCACCCACGCGGTAGAAATGTCCGTCGCTGAGCACACGCAGCAGGCGTGTCTGCAAATCGAAGGGCATGTCGCCGATTTCATCGAGAAACAGGGTGCCGCCTTCGGCCTGCTCGAAGCGGCCACGGCGCATGGTTTGCGCGCCGGTGAAGGCTCCGCGCTCATGGCCGAAGAGTTCGCTCTCCAACAGGTCCTTCGGAATGGCCGCCGTGTTGATGGCGACGAAGGGCCCTTGCGCGCGCGGTGAGTGCTTGTGCAAGGCGCGCGCCACCAGCTCCTTGCCGGAACCGCTCTCGCCCGTGATGAGCACCGTCACATTGCTCTGGGACAGGCGACCGATGGCGCGGAACACGTCCTGCATGGCCGGGGCTTGACCCAGCATTTCGGGCGTCTCGGCCAGGGTTTCTTGAGCCACTTCCTCGCGCTGGCTTTCCTCGACGGCGCGACGGATCAACTCCAGCGCCTTGGGCAAGTCAAACGGCTTAGGCAAGTACTCGAAGGCGCCGCCCTGGAAAGCGGACACGGCACTGTCCAGGTCACTGAACGCCGTCATGATGATCACCGGCAGGCCGGGGAAACGCGCTTTGACTTTCTCCAGCAATTCGAGGCCCGTGCCACCCGGCATGCGGATGTCGCTCACCAGCACCTGAGGTGCTTCGTTCTCTTCGTCCAAGGCCGCCAGCACGTCCTTGGGATTGGTGAAGCTGCGCGTAGGAAGTTGCTCGCGCTGAAGAGCCTTCTCGAGCACGAAGCGTATGGATTGGTCATCGTCTGCGATCCAGATCGGCTTCATCTCGGCGTAATCCTTGGTCTGTGTGTTCACACCGCCTCCCATTGTTTGCATGCGCTCTTCAAGCTCAAGGCAGCGGAATCAGAATTTTGAAATCGGTCCGACCCGGTTCGCTGTCACACTCGATCAGACCATGATGCTGCTGCACGAAGGTTTGCGCCAGCGTCAGCCCCAGGCCTGAACCACCTTCACGCCCCGACACCAGCGGGAAAAAAATGCGGTCCTTGATCGAGTCCGGCACACCGGGCCCGTTGTCGATGACATGCAATTCCAGTGCCAGTCTGTAGCGCTGCTTGCCAAAGGTGATGGAGCGCGCGATGCGTGTACGAAACGTCAGCTGCGCATCGCCCGACACGATGCGCTCGGTCAGCGCTTGGCAGGCGTTGTGCGCGATGTTCAGCACGGCTTGAATCAACTGCTCGCGATCGCCCCGGAACTCCGGTATGGAAGTATCGTAGTCACGGACCACGCGCAAGCCCCGGGGAAACTCCACCAGCACCAAGGACCGCACCCGCTCGCAGACCTCATGGATGTTGACGTCGCCCACGACGTGCGGCCGGCGGTGCGGCGCGAGCAAGCGGTCCACCAGGGTTTGCAGGCGATCGGCCTCATGGATGATGACGCGCGTGTACTCGGTGAGCTGCGGATCGATTTCCATTTCCAGCAGTTGCGCGGCGCCGCGTATGCCCCCCAGGGGGTTCTTGATCTCGTGGGCGAGGTTGCGGATCAGCTCCTTGTTGGCCTGCGCTTGGTCGAGCAGGCGTTCCTCGCGCTCCTGGCGCGCCTGCTGCTCCAGCGGCATCATCTCGACCAGGATCTCGTCGGGCACGTCGGTCTGCGTCAGATTGACATGCACCGGCAGCAACTCACGCCCCACGCGCCTCAGACTGGCGTCGTAACGCAGGGTGGAGTATTCGTTCGCCCGCACGCCCGCCAACGCTTGCAGCAGCACGCGTGGCTCGGCGAAGTAAGAGGAAAAATTGTCCTCGCCCATGCTGCGGCGGGAAATGCCCTGCACATCCTCCAGGGCGGCATTGGCGTAGAGCAATTCGCCATCGCTGCGCACCACGGCCACCAGGGTCGCGAGCAAATCGAAGGCCTGGAAGCGGTGCTCCGCGCTCATGCGGCTTTGCGGCAAGCTGACGGTCATGGCGTTCATCGAAGCAGGTGGATCAGCGCCTTCAGGCTGGCGCCAGAAATCCGGAGGCCTTGCGCGCCGAGGTCGCTCGCGGCAGGCGAGGATAAGACGGGTGGCGAGAGTGCGACGGATTCATGCGAGGCCCATTTCCTGGCAAAAAACAGTCTCAACAAAAAGGGACGGCGCGAAGCCGTCCCTTGATCGTGCGACACCCACATCCACCTGCCTTCGGCAAGACCGCCTGCGCGACCGGCGGAGACAACTGGCGTGAGGTGCCGCGGAACCACTCGCGTGCTGATTACAGCGAGTAGTACATGTCGAACTCGATCGGGTGCGTGGTCATGCGGAAACGCGTGACTTCTTGCATCTTGAGTTCGATGTAGGCGTCGAGCATCGTGTCGGTGAAGACACCGCCCTTGGTCAGGAAGGCGCGATCCTTGTCCAGGTACTCCAGCGCTTGGTCCAGGCTGTGGCACACGGTCGGGATCTTCGCGTCTTCTTCGGGCGGCAGGTGGTACAGATCCTTGGTGGCGGCTTCGCCCGGATGGATCTTGTTCTCCACGCCGTCCAGACCCGCCATCAACAGGGCCGAGAAGGCCAGGTAGGGGTTGGCGGTCGGGTCCGGGAAACGCGCTTCGATGCGGCGACCCTTGGGGTTGGCCACGAAGGGGATGCGGATCGAGGCAGAACGGTTGCGCGAGCTGTAGGCCAGTTTCACCGGGGCTTCGAAGCCAGGCACCAGGCGCTTGTAGCTGTTGGTGCCGGGGTTGGTGATGGCGTTGAGCGCGCGGGCGTGCTTGATGATGCCGCCGATGTAGTACAGCGCGAACTCGGACAGGCCAGCATAACCTTCGCCAGCGAACAGGTTCTTGCCGTCCTTCCACACGGACTGGTGCACGTGCATGCCGGAGCCGTTGTCGCCCACGATGGGCTTGGGCATGAAGGTGGCCGTCTTGCCGTAGGCATTGGCGACGTTCTGCACCACGTACTTCAGCAGGATGGTCCAGTCGGCGCGCTGCACCAGCGTGCTGAACTTGGTGCCGATTTCGTTCTGGCCAGCGCCCGCCACTTCGTGGTGGAACACTTCAACCGGGATGCCCAGCGATTCGAGGATCAGCGACATCTCGGCGCGCATGTCCTGCGTGCTGTCGACCGGGGGCACCGGGAAATAGCCGCCCTTGACCGTGGGACGGTGACCGCGGTTGCCGCCTTCCAGCTTGGCACCGCTGTTCCAGGGCGCTTCGTATTCTTCGATCTTGACGAAGGAGCCGGACATGTCGGCACCCCAACGCACGTTGTCGAAGATGAAGAACTCGGGTTCCGGACCGAAAAAGGCGGTGTCGCCCAGGCCAGAAGCCTTCAGATAGGACTCGGCGCGCTTGGCGATGGAACGCGGATCGCGGTCGTAAGCCTTGCCGTCACCCGGCTCCAGCACGTCGCAGGAGAGGAACAGCGTGGTCTCTTCGAAGAAGGGATCGATGTTCGCGGTGTTCGGATCGGGCATGAGCAGCATGTCCGAAGCCTCGATGCCCTTCCAGCCAGCGATGGAGGAACCGTCGAAGGCGTGGCCCGAGGTGAATTTGTCTTCATCAAAGTGGGAAACGGGCACGCTGACGTGCTGTTCCTTGCCACGGGTGTCGGTGAAACGGAAGTCAACGAACTTGACCTCGTTCTCCTTCACCATCTTCATCACGTCTGCGACGGTCTTGGCCATCTGGGTACTCCTGCTAGGAAGGTTGGTTGAAAAATCGTTGGACTGAAAGCTGTAAGCAGCGCTGGTTGGATGCAGTTTTTGTGCCAATTCCGGTGCGTGTCGGGCACTCATCCGGAGCTGCCATCGGCGCCATGGGGACTCTCACCCTCTATTGTGCGCCTTTGCAAGGTCGGAACGCCCCATTTCAATGCAGATATTGGCGCCAAGTTCGCACCAAAAAAGGGATCAAATAAAGGTGCAGGGGCGACTGATGCGCTGAATTCAAACCGTCCGCACCAATTCGGGGCCAAGTCGGCAACCCTGGGCCCGTAAACCTGCGAGCATGTCCTCGTAAGCGGGCAACATCTGCGTGGGTACCCCCTTGACGCCCAGCTCGATGTGGCGACCGTGCTCGGGATGATCCACGCTGGGCAGGCTGAAGACCTTGACGCCCGGGTGCCCCGCCTCGATGGCCTCCATCAGAGGCGTGAGCACGGCCTCCATCGCGCCATACACAATGATCGACCGCTCACCCCAGGCGCCCCGCGCGTGAAGATGCGCGTAGCTTGTGTCCAGCAAGGACTCCATCATCGGCCAGGCCATGACGGGAAAGCCCGGCATGAAGTGCACGGCACCCTGCGTCGGCGTCGGCGCCGCGCCACCGGTTGCCTTGATGCTGAAACCGGGGATCTTGTTGTACGGATTGGGCAGGATGTCCGCCCCCTCGGGAAAGACCCCCATGTTCAGGCGATGCACGTTGTCGGACTGGTCCGGGTCGTAGGACACGCCTTTCTCAATCGCCATCTCACGGGCGCGCTCATGGATCAGTTCAGCCGCCCGGGGGTGCAAACGCAAGGGCCGCCCCAGGGCCGCCGCCGCGCATTGCCGGGTGTGGTCGTCCGGCGTGGCACCGATGCCGCCACAGCAAAACACCACTTCGCCCGAGGCTGCGCGCTCGAAAGCCCGGCGCAAGACCGCGGTGATGCGGACCGGATCGTCACCGACGATCTCGGCACCCGACAGCTGCAAACCGCGCGCGGCCAGCAGTTCGATGGTCTTGGGCAGGTGCTTGTCCGCGCGCTTGCCGGACAGGATTTCGTCGCCAATGAGGATGAGACTGAACGTTGTCATATGCCTTGATGCTTCGTGCCTTGATGCTTCATGCCTTGCCCGCGAGCCGCTTCAAGCCCAGCCATTGCTGGGCCCAGAAGCCACGCCCGTAATCCCGCCCCTGTTCCACCTGATCCCGGATGCCCGTGGGGTCGTAACGCAATTCGAAGTTCGCCGTGCCAAACAGCATGTCCCACCACGGCAGGAGCACACCGAAGTTGCAGCCGCCTAGACTTTGGGCCCCCACGCTCCCCGCTGCGCGAGGTTCGCTGCCCCCCGAGGGGGC
>NZ_AEGR01000086.1 GCF_000211835.1 Hylemonella gracilis ATCC 19624
AACGGCCGCCCGAAAGCGCTCGCATCGCAGTGCGAAGCACGGAGACTTTCCAATGAACGCCAAGCCACTGTCTTTCCAATGGCTCAGTCGTGCGCTGATCTACACCAGCCTGGGTCTGGGCGCCCTGCTGTTCCTGGCGCCGCTCTATGTGATGGTGATCACCTCGCTCAAGGACGCCGAACAGATTCGCGCTGGCAATCTGCTGGCCCTGCCGACCTCGCTGAACTGGGAGTCCTGGACCCTGGCCTGGTCCACGGCCTGCACGGGTGCGCAATGCTCGGGCCTGCAGCCGTATTTCTGGAACTCGGTGTTGATGGCCGTGCCGGCCGTGCTCTTGTCCACGGCCTGGGGTGCCATCAATGGCTACGTGCTCAGCCTGTGGAAGTTCCGGGGCAGTGACACCCTGTTCGCCTTGTTGCTCTTTGGCGTCTTCATGCCCTTCCAGGTGGTGCTGCTGCCCATGAGCCAGGTGCTGGGCTGGCTGGGCCTGTCCAGCTCGGTGGGCGGCTTGATCCTGGTGCACATGCTGGCGGGTCTGCCGAGCACCACGCTGTTCTTCCGCAACTACTACGCGGCCGTGCCGCCCGAGCTGCTGCGCGCGGCACGCATCGATGGCGCCGGGTTCTGGATGATCTTCTGGCGCATCATCCTGCCGATGTCGACGCCCATCGTGATGGTCACCCTGATCTGGCAGTTCACCCAGGTCTGGAACGATTTCCTGTTCGGCGTGGCCTTCACCGGGGCGGACTCCAAACCCGTCACGGTGGGCCTGAATAATTTGGCCAACACCTCCAGCAGCGTGAAGGCTTACAACGTGGACATGGCCGCGGCGCTGATCGCGGGCCTGCCCACCATGCTGGTCTACGTGCTGGCGGGACGTTATTTCGTGCGCGGGCTGACGGCCGGTGCCGTCAAGGGTTGAGGAAAGTAAAGACGATATGGCTTCTGCGCTGGATATTCGCGGCATCCGCAAGAGTTTTGGCAAGGGCGAGCGGCAGGTGGAGGTGCTCAAGCGCATCGACATCGACGTCAAGCCCGGTGAGTTTCTGATCCTGGTCGGCCCCTCGGGCTGTGGCAAGTCCACCTTGCTCAACCTGATCGCGGGCCTGGATGACCCGACCGAAGGGGCCATCCGCATTGGGGACCGCGACGTTGTGGGCGTGCCCCCGGCGCAGCGCGACATCGCCATGGTGTTCCAGAGCTACGCCCTGTACCCGACCATGAGCGTGGCCGAGAACATCGGCTTCGCGATGGAGATCCGCAAGGTCCCCAAGGCTGAACGCACGAAGCGCATCGCCGAAGTGGCCGCCATGCTGCAGATCAGCCATCTGCTGGACCGTCGGCCCTCGCAGCTCTCGGGTGGACAGCGCCAGCGCGTGGCCATGGGGCGGGCGCTGGCGCGCCAGCCTGAACTTTTCCTGTTCGATGAGCCGCTGTCCAACCTGGACGCCAAGCTGCGCGTTGAAATGCGGGCCGAGATCAAGCGCCTGCATCAGATCAGCGGCATCACCAGCGTCTACGTGACGCACGACCAGATCGAGGCCATGACCCTGGGTAGCCGCATCGCGGTCATGAAAGACGGCCTGGTGCAGCAGCTGGGCACCCCCGACGAAATTTACAACCGGCCCGCCAACACCTATGTGGCCACCTTCATCGGCTCCCCGACCATGAACCTGATCGCGGGGACGGCGGCGCCCCAAGGTCAGGGCTTCGCGCTGTCCGAGGCCGTGCTGCCGCTGGCTTGCCCGGTGCCTGCGGCGCAGGCCGTGACCCTGGGCGTGCGTCCCGAGCACCTCTTGCTCAGCGATGGCGCGGCCTGGCGCGGTGATGTCCAAGTGGTTGAGCCCACGGGCGCGGATACCTACGTGATGGTGCAGACCGCGGCGGGCCGGGTGACGGTCCGCACCTCTCCGCAGACTCCCGTGCGCGTCGGTGACCGGGTGGGCCTGTCCCTCAGTCCGGAACAGGCGCATTGGTTCGACGCGTCCTCAGGCGCGCGCCTGTGAGGCGTCGGCCAGCCGGGGCAGCAGCAGTCGCACGCGCAGACCGTAGCCAGCCGGGTGGGCCTCGCTCGGAGGCTGCGCGGTCTCGATGAGGGCTTCGCCGCCGTGGCGGCGTGCGATTTCCTGCACGATGGACAGGCCCAATCCGCAACCGCCCGGCAGATTGCTGCCACGCCAGAAGCGTTCAAACGCTTGTTCGCGCAGGGCTGCATCCAGGCCCGGACCGTTGTCTTCCACCCGCAGTTCAATCCGGGCGCCATGCTCCAGCACGGCGATCGTGACGGTGCTGTCGCCACGCGCATCGCCTTCCTTGCGGCCGTAGCGCAGGGCGTTGTCGATCAAGTTGCCCAAGGCTTCCCGCAGCAGAAGCTCGGAGCCCAGCACCCAGACCCAGGCTTGGTCGGGTCCCTCGTAACCCAGGTCCACGCCCAGGTTGATCGCCCGAGGGCTGAACTCGCGCGCCACGGCCCGTGCCAGTTGACCGAGATCGAGCGGCTGCATGGGCACGTCGGCGCCGCTGCGCGCCAACATCAGCAGCTGGTTCAGCAGGTGCGCGCTGCGCAGCGCGCCCGCGTGCACCTTGCGCAAGCGGGCCTGAATCAGCGCGGGCGACTCCTCTTGCAGCGCCAACTCGGTCTGACTGATCAGGCCGGCCAAGGGGGTGCGCAGCTGGTGGGCCGCGTCGTTGATGAAACGCTTCTCCTGCACCATGCTGCGCGCCACCGAGGCCAGCAGGCGGTTGATGGCGGTCAGCAAGGTGTGGACTTCGCTGGGCGCCGTGGTCAGCTCCAGCGGAGTCAACTCCTGCGGCGAACGTTGCTGCAGCTGTGCTTCCAGCCGCGTCAGCGGCTGCATGCCACGCTTGATGCCGCCGTACACCAGCAGGCTGAGCAAAAGGCCCAGCACCAGCAGCGGCGCGAGCAGGGCGGCGATCAGCTCGCGCGCGATGCGGTCGCGCGCCACGTAGCTTTTCGCCAGTTGCACTCGCAGCA
This sequence comes from Hylemonella gracilis ATCC 19624, assembly GCF_000211835.1. Lineage (GTDB taxonomy): Bacteria > Pseudomonadota > Gammaproteobacteria > Burkholderiales > Burkholderiaceae_C > Hylemonella > Hylemonella gracilis. Next base: position 2,996 of record NZ_AEGR01000086.1, read on the forward strand.
ATTGCGCGTCGCCCTCCCCGTAGGGCAGGTCCAGCGCCACGGCGCGCATGGTGCGCCCGTTCTGCTCGGTGCGGTAAACGGCAGGCACGCCGGGGCGCAAGGGCTGGGGCGGCTCGACGAAGGATTGGTTGCCAATCAGGAAGCGGCCTGGCGGCGAGGACACCATGTAGTTCACGCGGTCCTCGGGCTCTTCCTCAATGATGGCCTGAGCCGCCTTCGGGAAGTCCACCAGCAGCCCCGAGCCGATGGGCTTGACCTGCCGCGCCAGCGAGCGCACGGACTGCAGCAGGGATTGGTCCAGGGCTTTCTCCGCCGAGATCAGGACAATGCGGTAGGTCAAGGCCCCGCCCACCAGCCAAAGCACCAGTTGCGGCAGCAGCAGCCAGGCCAGCAACTGGCGGCGCAATGAAGGGATGGATTTCATGCCGGGGGCCAGCGCCGATTCAGGTTCAGGCGAGTTCGAGCATGTAGCCCAGACCGCGGATGTTGCGGATGCTCGCCCCCGTGCCCTGGAGCTTGCGCCGCAGTCGGTGCACGTAGACCTCCAAGGCGTTGGACGCGATGGGCTCGGAGCCATCCGTCTGCCAAACCAGCAGCACGTTGTCGCGGCTGACCACCTGGTTGATTTGCGCGTGCAGGACCCGCAGCAGTTCCCATTCACGCTGGGTCAGCAGGATGGGCTGGCCTCGCACCCAGACCCGGGGCTGTTCCGTGTCGAAATGCAGGCTGGGCGCGGCCGTCGCGGCGGCGCTCTGTGTGTGCGTGCTCGTGCCGGATTCGACGCCCGTGGCCACTTGCCGGGCCTCGAAGGCGGGCAGGCGCGCGCGGCGCAGCAGGGCTTGCAAACGGGCGCTGAGCTCGGCGTTGCCGAAGGGTTTGGTCATGTAATCGTCGGCACCCGCCATCAGGCCCTCGACGCGGTGGTCGATGCTGTCGCGCGCCGTCAGGATCAACACCGGCAGGCTCTCGAAGCGCTCCCGGATCCACCGCAGCAGGCTCATGCCGTCGATGCCGGGCAGACCCAGATCCAGCAGCACGGCGTCCACAGCCTCGGTCGACAACTGCTGTTGCGCGCTGAGACCGTCGGCGCAGGTCAGGGTGCGGTGCCCGGCCTGCACCAGCAGGTCCGACACGCTGTCGCGCAGCAGTTCGTCGTCTTCAACCAGGAGGATGAGTGCCATGCCAGGGATTGTGCCGTGAAGCGCGGCGCGCTCATCCCCGGGGGCGGGTGCTCACCACTGGGTGAGGTTCAGGGCTTTCGAGGCGCCCTGCAAGGCGGGGGACACCGGGCTTTGGATCACCCAGGTCGGGATGGCGGCGAGGTAGCCGCGAAAGCGCCCCTTGCTCTCGAAGCGCTGCCGAAACGGCGAGCGGTCGAAACGCTCTCCCAGCCGGGGCACGATGCCGCCACCGATGTAGATGCCGCCGCGCGCGCCCAGCGTCAAGGCCAGGTCGCCTGCCACGCTGCCCAAGAGGCCGCAGAACATTTCAAGGGCCTGCGCCGCCTTCGACTGGGGCAAGGCCTCGGCGCGTTCCATCACCTCGGCCGGCGTCGTGATCTCGCGGCCTTGCCCGTCTTGCAGCTCGCACAAGGCGTGGTACAGGTCGACCAGGCCGGGCCCGGACAGAACGCGCTCGGCCGACACGTGGCCGTAGCGCACCCTCAGGTGTTCGATCACGGCGTACTCCTGCGCGTTGCCGGCGCCCAGCGTGACGTGGCCGCCTTCGCCCGCGATCGGCAGCCATTTGCCCTGGTGCCCCAGGGGCAGCAGGCCCGACACCCCCAAACCCGTTCCGGCGCCAATCAGGCCCACCGCGGCTTGCGGTGCCGCCTCGCCCGGGCCGATCTGGCGCAATTGCTCGCGCGGCAAATCGGGCAGGGCCAAGGCCAGGGCCGTGAAGTCATTCAGCAGCAACAGGCGCGGCAGCCCCAGGGCGACGCGCGTCGCCTCGATGGAAAACTTCCAGTGGTGGTTGGTCATCGCGATCTGATCACCCGTGACCGGGTTGGCGATGCCGAAGGCCGCGCAGGCCGGTCCGGACAGACCCTGGGCCCGCAGGTAGGCGAGGCCCGCGTCAACCAGGGAGGGGTGTTCCGCGCAGGGCAGCACCTGCACATGGCTGATCGGGCGGGTGGCGCTTTCCTGCCAGCCAAAGCGCGCGTTGGTGCCGCCGATGTCGCCCAGCCAGCGGGGGTAGGCGGCGTGAGGCGTGGCGGCGGGGGCGATCGATTCAAACATGGTGGACGGTGAACGCAGGCACTGTGGCGCGGTGGCTCAATGGGTAGGTTGGTGGGGGTGGGCGGCTCGGTGCTGTCGTCAGGTGGTGATGGCGGTTCAGGAGGCCTCGAACCAGGCGCCATGCTCCTCGCGCGCCATCAGCGCCGAGGAGGCCGCGGGCCCCCAGCTGCCGGCGGGGTAGCCGCGCGGTACTTCGTCCAACTCGCGCCAGCCCGCGAGTATGGGGTCGATCCAGCGCCAAGCGGCCTCCAACTCGTCGCGGCGCATGAAGTGCGTCAGGCGGCCCTTGACCACGTCCAGCAGCAGGCGTTCATAGGCCTCGGCCCGGCGCTGGCGCGACGTTTCCTGCAGGTCCAGGCTCAGGCGCACGGGGTGCAGGTTCATGCCCGAGCCAGGCTCCTTGACCATCATGGCCAACTCGATGGACTCCTCGGGTTGCAGGGTGATGATGAGCCGGTTGGCCTGCTGGCCTGGACTCTGGCCAAAGGGAGAGAAGGGTTGTTCCGAAAACTCAATGATGATTTCGGACTGCCGCTTTTGCATGCGCTTGCCGGTGCGCAGGAAAAATGGCACCTGCGCCCAGCGCGCGTTGTCGATGTGCGCGCGCAGCGCGACAAAGGTCTCGGTGCGGCTTTGCGCGGGCACGTCGGCTTCTTGCAGGTACCCAGGCACGGCGGCGCCCTCGCTCACCCCCGCCGTGTACTGTCCGCGCACGGTGTCGCGCTTGACGTCGGACGGGCTCATCTTGCGCAGCGAGCGCAGCACCTTGAGCTTCTCGTCGCGCACGTCGTCGGGGTCCATCGAAATGGGAGGCTCCATCGCCACGATGCACAGCAGCTGCAGCAAATGGTTCTGCACCATGTCGCGCAGCGCGCCCGTGTGGTCGTAGAAGCCCGCGCGGCTGCCCACGCCCACCGACTCTGCCACGGTGATTTGCACGCTGCGGATGAAGGGCGCGCGCCACAGTGGCTCGAAGATGGCGTTGCCAAAGCGCAGCACCATGAGGTTTTGCACCGTCTCCTTGCCCAGGTAATGGTCGATGCGGTAGATCTGGTCTTCGCGGAAATGGCGGGCGATCTCGGCGTTGATGGCCTGGGCCGAGGCCAGGTCGGTGCCCAGCGGTTTTTCGACCACCACGCGGGCCTGCGGGTCGATCAGCCCATCGGCGTGCAGGCGCGCGCAGATCTGAGCGAACAGCGCGGGCGCCGTGGCCAGGTAGAAGACCCGCAAGGCGTCCGTGCTCAAGGCCTGGCTCAGCCCGCCGCAGCCCTCGGCTTGAGCGAGGTCCAGCGCCACGTAGTCCAGGCAGTCCAGGAAGCGCTGCCAATGGGTTGGCGACCACGCCGCAGGTGCGATCAAACCGGGGGATCGCGCCTGGATGAACTGCAGGTAAGCGTCGCGATCCCAGTCCTCGCGGCCGATGCCAATGATGCGGGTGCTCTGCGGCAGCCGTCCATGCATGTGGGCCATGTAGAGCGCGGGCAGCAGCTTGCGCCAGGCCAAGTCCCCCGTGCCGCCAAAAATGACGATGTCCAGCCTGCCGGGTGTCGCGTCTGCGTTCATGCGTGGTTGTGTTGGGTGCGGCATGCAGGCATGGAGCGGTCGCGCGCGGATGCCCCGCGCCTGGCGCATGGTCTGTGCTGCCCTTGTCTCTGGGTCTTGTGTGAACTTGCCTCGTTCGCGGTCTTGGGCAAGGCCTTTAATAATACTGTAATTCTTTTGCCTAACCCCTGGTGCACGTCGCTCCGGAAGGAGACGCGCAAGCGTGCGTTCCCGGGACTGTTCCCGGTCCTGGCGGCGCGGTGCCGGCTCAGGTGCTGGTTTCGTCCAGTCCCGCGTCTTCCAGGTGAGAGGTGTCGGCCCAGCCGACCAGGCTCATGCCCTCGGGGGTCCAGAGCAAATGGTTGAGGGCCGCGTTGCCCAGCTGCCAAGTGCGCGGCGCTTGCAGCTCCTGCGCCGTGGCCAGGCGGTAGAGCTGGTCCATCACCCCGCCGTGCGCCACCAGCACGATGAGCTGCCCGGCGTGCGGGGCGGCCAGTTCTGCCAGGGCGCGCGCCACGCGATCGCGCACTTGCAGCAGCGACTCACCGGGCGCGACCCCGGTGCGCTCTGGTGCCGCTGGGGGCGGCGCCCAATCGGGCACACGCTTGCGCCAGTGCAGGGCCTCTTGCGGCCAGCGCTGCTCGATCTCGGCATAGGTTAGCCCCTCGAAAGCCCCAAAGCCTCGCTCGCGCAGTCCGGGGTGCAAGTTCAGCGGTGCACCAGTGGCCACGCGGATGGCCTCGGCGGTCTGCCGCGCGCGTTGCAGGTCACTGCTGTAGATGGCGGCGATGGGGTCCGCATCCGCGTCGCCCGCATGGCGCTCGGCGAGCGCGCGCCCCAATCGCTCTGCCTGCCAGCGGCCGGTGTCGTTGAGTGGGATATCGAGGTGACCCTGGATGCGCGTGTCCACGTTCCAGGCCGTTTCACCGTGGCGCACGGCGATGATGCGGGTCGGCTGCTGCATGGGGTGATTCTAGTTTTACCGCCCCGGACCTGCGCGGTGGGGGCAGGGAGCTACACGCAGTGAGCGACCGTGGGGGCC
>NZ_AEGR01000085.1 GCF_000211835.1 Hylemonella gracilis ATCC 19624
CACCACCTCGTCCATCGTCGCGCCCGCTTGATCCACCAGGGCCGTGCCCTGGGTCACGCGCTCGACGCTGTTGTTGATCAGCTGCTTGATCTCCTTGGCCGCGTCCGCGCTGCGCCCCGCCAGGTTGCGTACTTCGCTCGCCACCACCGCGAAGCCCCGACCTTGCTCGCCTGCGCGTGCCGCTTCCACCGCCGCGTTCAAGGCCAGGATGTTGGTCTGGAACGCAATCCCATCGATCACGCTGATGATGTCGGAGATCTTGCGGCTCGCGTCGTTGATG
>NZ_AEGR01000084.1 GCF_000211835.1 Hylemonella gracilis ATCC 19624
GGCGGTGCTGATCGAGATGGTCTACCACCGCCAGCTCAACGTGACCCTGGGCTCGGAGGTCGTCTTTCTGGGGCTGGCGCTGGATGTGCGCCAGCCCGCCACCTGGCTCGGCGCTTTGGCATTCACCCTGGCGGGCATCGCCCTCTTCGTGGTGGCGCGCCGCGACTACGCGCGACGCTGGAGCGAGGTGCAGTCGCGCATCGAGCGCATCATCCAACACAGGGAAGGGCTGTGAACACCATGACCCTGGCCATGAAATCCGCTTCCCCCGAGAATGCCCTGGAGTTGAGGGGCGTCACCAAGCGCTTCGGCAAGTCCGAGATCATCCGCGGCATTGATCTGACGGTGCGTCGGGGTGAGCGCGTGGCGGTGATCGGCCCCAACGGCGCGGGCAAGTCCACCTTGTTCAACCTCATCAGCGGTCGTTTTGGCCCCAGCTCTGGCGAGATCCTGCTCAAGGGCGAGCGCATCGACGGCTTGAAGCCTTACGAGATCTACCGCAAGGGCCTGGCGCGCAGCTTCCAGATCACCAACATCTTCCACCGGCTCAGCGTGATGGAAAACTTGCGCTGCGCCGTGCTGTGGAGCCTGGGCTACCGCTACACCTTCTGGCGCTTCCTCGTCGGCCTGCACGATGTGAACCAGCGCGTGGATGAGTTGCTGGCGATGATTCGCCTCGAGAAACGGCGCGATACCGTGGCGGGCAACCTCACGTATGCCGAGCAGCGCGCGCTGGAGATCGGCATCACCATCGCGGGCGGCGCCGAGGTGGTGCTGCTCGACGAGCCGACCGCCGGCATGAGCCAGAGCGAAACCACCCGCTTCATCGCCTTGATCCGCGAGGTGACCGAGGGCAAGACCTTGTTGACGGTCGAGCACGACATGGGCGTGGTGTTCGGCTTGGCCGACAAGATCGCTGTGGTGGTCTATGGCGAATTGTTGGCGTTCGACACCCCCGAGGCCGTGCGCTCCAACGCGCGCGTGCAGGAGGCCTACCTGGGCTCGGTCGTCGCTGATGCGCAGGCGGAGGGCCGGGCATGAGCACGCCGAACACCGCTTTGCTGCAGGTGCGCGACCTGCATGCCTATTACGGCAAGAGCCACGTGCTGCACGGCGTGAACTTCACGGTGGGCGAGGGCGAGATCGTCGCCCTGCTGGGGCGCAATGGCTCGGGCCGCTCCACCACGGCCAAGGCCGTCATGGGCCTGGTCGACTGCACGGGCGAAGTGCAGTTCAGGGAACGCGCGATCCAGGGCCGCAAAGCCTACGAAATCGCGCACCTGGGCCTGGGCTACGTGCCCGAGAACCGCGACATCTTTCCCGATCTCACGGTGCACCAAAACCTGATGCTGGGCGAGAAACGCGGTCGAGGCGCGTCAAGCCGCTGGTCCTACGAGGACATGTACACCCTGTTTCCGCGCTTGCGCGAACGTCAGCACACCCCCGGCGGCGTGCTGTCCGGCGGTGAACAGCAGATGCTGACCCTGTGCCGCACCCTGATGGGCGACCCCGACCTCATCATCATCGACGAACCCACCGAGGGTTTGGCACCCAAGATCGTGGAACTGGTGGGGCAGTACCTGCAGACACTCAAGGCGCGGGGCGTGTCGGTGCTCTTGATCGAGCAGAAACTCACGATCGCGATGACGATTTCAGACCGTGTGCTCGTGATGGGTCACGGCAGCATCGTCTTTGAAGGCACGCCCGAGGCGCTGCGTGCCAACACCTCGGTGCGCAAGGAGTGGCTGGAAGTCTGAGGCGGGCCTGGGATGGGCTGGCGCCGCCTGCGGCGCGCCAGGCTCCAAGCGGAACACCGACACGGTCTCCACCAACTGGTCAGACTGCGACTTGAGCGCCTTTGCGCCTCGTGCCGTCTGCTCGACCAGGCCAGCATTTTCCTGCGTGGCGCGGTCCATCTCCGTGACGGCCAGGCTCACTTGCTGGATGCCATCGGACTGCTCGGCCGTCGCTCGCGCGATCTCATCCAGGGTCTGCATCAGTTGTTCGACCGACTTCACGACCTGCCGCATGGTGCGATCGGCCTCCGTGGCCTGTTCCGCGCCCAGCGCGACGCTGGCCGAGGACTGCTCGATCAGATCCTTGACTTCGGCGGCGGCCCGCGCGCTGCGCTGCGCCAGCGAGCGCACTTCACCGGCCACCACGGCGAAACCCTTGCCTTGCGGACCCGCTCGGGCCGCTTCCACCGCGGCGTTCAGCGCCAACAGATTGGTCTGAAAGGCGATGCCATCGATGATGCCCACGATGTCGACGATGCGCCGCGCATGGGTCGAGACTTGTTGCATGGTCTCGGTGATGCGGGCGACGGCCTGACCGCCCAACGCCGCCTCGTCCGAGGCGGCGCGCGCGAGGTCGCGGGTCTGGCTCGTCTGTCCGGCGTTCTGCCGCACGGCGGCCGAGAGCTCTTCCAGCGTGGCGGCCGTCTGCTCCAGAGCGGCCGCTTGTTGTTCGGTTCGCGACGACAGCGCCTGATTGCCGTCGGCGATGCCGCGCGTGCCCTCGTCCACCGCCGACGCCCCATGCCGGATCGCCGCCACGGTGTGCGCCAGCCCACGCTGCATGCGGTCCAAGGCCGTGAGCAGCGCGCCGATCTCGTCCTGCCGCGCGCTCGCCACCGCACCGCTGAGGTCGCCTGCGGCGATGCGGTCGAAGTGGCGGCCGGCCTGGGTCAGCGGCCCGAGCAGGCGCTGGCGGAAGAAGAGCAGGCACAGCGCGGCCATTCCCAGCGACAGGACGAACAGCCCCAGGGCGAGGCCGCCCGAGCGGGTGGCGCGCGTCTCGGATTCCACGCGCAGTGCGTCACGTTGCGCCTCGCCTTCGGCGATCGCCGCGCGCAAGGCCGCATCGAAGTCCTTGTCGGCCTGCTCGGCCTCGCCGCTCGCGGCGACGTAGCGGTCCAGGGACACTTCGTACAGTGCTTCCTCGCGCAGGCCCAGCACGCGCGCGTAGCGCTCGTAGGCCTGTACCGCGCGGCGAGCGTGCGGGTCGTCCGCCGGCACCGCCGCGCGGTAGGTCTCGAAGGCCTTGGCGGCGGCCTGGACCGCGGCCGAGGCCTTGCGCACCTCGTCGGTGGACGCGACCTGATCGCCCCGCTGCAGTTGGATGTAGGCGTTGTTCATGCCGACCAGGGCGGTCAGCAGCAGCCGGCCGGTTTCGTGCAGGGGCTTGATGCGCTGATCGAGCACGGCCGTTGCATCAATGTCACGCTCGGCCTGGCGAGCACCCAGCCAAGCCAGGCCGGCCGAGGCCCAGAGGGCCAGGGAAAAAATGCCCAGCACCAGCCACAGGCCGGTACGGATCTGTAAGCGGGAGAGCATGGCGACGGTCTTTCGGTTTCTGTGATGCGTCGGATTAAAACGTGATCCGGCAAGGATGTGAAGGTGACGACGGCACCGACCCGTGCGAACTCAGCGCAGGCCCAGGGCGCGATCAACTGACAAGCGGCCGCCGCCACGCCCGGCGAGGTAGAGCAGCAGGGCCGTCCAGGACAAATGCGTGGGCCAGGCATCGGGGTAGACAAAAAACTGGATCACCAAGGTCATGCCCAGCAGTGCCAGTGCCGACAGGCGCGTGGCCAGACCCAGCAGCAGCAGCAGCGGAAACAGGTGCTCGGCGTAGGCCGCGAGGTGCGCGGCCAGCTCGGGCGGCAGCAGGGGCAGACGGTATTCCTCGCGAAACAGGGCGTAAGTTCCCTCGGTGACGGTGAGCAGCCCCGTGACCTTGGTGCGACCGGAAAGGAAGAAGATGGTGGCCATCGCGACGCGTGCCGTCAGCGCGAACAGCTCGTGGCCGATGCGCCGCTCCAACAGGTCGGCGCAGGCGTTCCATGACGCACGCAGGCGCGTCGTGCGCGAGGTCGCGTGCGCGTGCGCCGGAGCGGGCACGGGCACGGGCACGGGCACGGGCACGGGCTCCGTGGGTCGGCCGGGTTGCGAAGGTTCCATGGGCGTGGGCATGTGGGAGTCCTTGAGCGATGAGCGAAAAATCACGGAGCGCGAGGCGCTACAAGCGCATCGGCGGTGATCAGGTCGGCCAGCACGCGGGTCAGGTCCAGGTTGGGCTGGGCCTGCAGCGCGGCCTGCGCCGCCCCGGCCAGCGTGAGGTCCGCCGAGCAAGCATCGAGAAAGGCGCACACACCGAGACTGGCCGCTTGCCAACGCACCGAGCCATCGTACGCGCCGCGGGTCAGCAGGGCGCCATCGGGGGTCCAGGGCAGGTCTTGCGCCAGCGCGCGCTCCTCGCGGTTGGCACACCAGAGGGCGTAGACGGGCTGGTCGGGGTGCCAGGCCCAGCGGGTGGCCGGGTGCGGCCGCAAGCGCAGCTGGCCCAGGGTCTCGGCGGGCAATGCTGCCAGGGTGTCAGCGTCGAGCGCGGGTGTGTCGGCGGCCACGTGCGCCTCGGTCCAGAGCCGGTCCAGCCGCGCCACTCCGGGCAGGTAAGGCAGTGCGCGCGCGGGCGTGAAACCGGCCAGAAACTCCGCGAAATCCCCCCCGTACTCCATCAGCATGACCGAGCTGGGGGGCGTGGCGCGGACGTAGGGCAAGGCCGCGGCGCGGAACCAGGCCGAGCCGACAAGCCGCGCGACGGTCGGATAGTTCGCTTCCAACGCGTCGATGCAGCCTTTGATGATGGTGTTGCGATAGACCGCGAAGCCCGGCTGAGTCGCCAGCTTGGAGACGGAGGTCGGTGCGACCCTGACTGAGTCAGGCTGGTAGAGCGCGAGCAGGAAATCGTTCTGAAAACGGGCCAGTTCGTCTCCGAACGCGTCGCCCACCGCGTCGTCGCGTCGTGCTACCGACTTCATGCCGCCAGCTCCTGGGCCGCCCCGCCGGTGACGCCAGCGAGTCGGGTCATGAGGTGTGTGGCGCGACGGGCCTCCTCCAGCAGTTCGGCGAAAGGCGGGATGGCGTCGTCGCGCTCGATCAGGGTCGGGCGGGGGCCGATGCGTGCCACCAGTCTTTCGTACAGGGCCCACACCGATTCGGCGACCGGTGCGTCGTGGCTGTCGATCAGCAGTTCGTGACCGGGGACCGTCACCGAACTGTCGTCGCGGCGGTGGCCGGCGAGGTGGATTTCCATCACGGCATCGGTGGGAAAGTTGTCCAGGTAGGCCTGCGCGTCGTAGCCCAGGTTGTGCGCGCCGACCATCACGTTATTGACGTCCAGCAGCAGACCGCAGCCCGTGCGCCGCACCAGCTCAGAGAGGAAGTCCGTTTCGCCCCAATCGTGGCCTTCGATGTGCAGGTAGTGCGCTGGGTTTTCCACCGCGATGCGCCGGCCCAGCGCATCTTGGACTCGGGCGATGTTGCCCGCGATGCGCCGCAGCGCGGCCTGCGTGCGAGGGAAGGGCAGCAGGTCAGGGTGGTAGTGGCCGTTCCAGGTGGACCAGGCCAGGTGTTCGGACACGAGCGAGGGCTGCACCCGCGCGACCAAGCGAGCGAGCTGCGCCAGCTGCACGAGGTCGGGCGGTGCGTCCGCGGCCAATGACAACGAGACCCCATGCAGTGACAGCGGATGGCGCGCCCGCACGGCCTGGAGCCAAGCCAGTCGCGGGCCGCCCTCCATCAGGTAGTTCTCGGGATGCACCTCGAACCACAAGCCAGGATCGTGCGCGTCCCGAGCCTCTTCGAAATGCTGTGGCTTCAGGCCAAGGCCCGCTCCGAGCCCGGTGCTGTCTGACATGGTGTGGGGCCTCGCGTCTGAGGATCAGGACATCGTCGGCGTCAAGGAGCCCATGCCCTTGGGGGTCTTGATCGAGGTGCAGGTGCCCGCGGGAACGTTCTTCCAGGCATTGCCCTGGTAATCCATCTTGGCCGTGCCCGCGCAGGTGGTGCCAGCACCAGCCTTGCAGTCGTTCTGGCCGGCCTTGGAGACGCCGTAGCACTTCTCGACGGCGGTCGTTTTCTTTTCAGGCATTTGCGACGACTGGGCCAGCGCCACGCCCGCGACCAGGGCGGAGAGGGAGACGGCAACGGTGGCGAGATTGCGTGCGTTCATGGTGTCGGTTTCCTTGAAGTGGTTGGAAGTGGGTCGGTCCGCCGCGCCGCGCGTCCATCGCGCCCGCTCACGGTCCGATGGGTAGTTCGCGGCGATGCCGCCGTGGGTTACAGACGCGATGAAAAAAACTACGCCGGTGTGGTGATGTCGCCGCATCGGCGCGGGCATCGCGGCCGGTGGTGGGGGGCAGGGAAATAGAATGCGCTGCTTTGGGGGGTGCGCCAGAAAATTAATTTCGCACTTCCTGTAACCAGACTGCTGCACGGAACGAATGACAGGAAAGACATCCGTCGAGCTTACCGAGGCTCGCCTGAAGGCCCTGCTGCTGCGGGGTCTGGATGGCGATTCGGCGGCCTACCATGCCTTCCTGGACGGTCTGAGCAGTCATCTGCGTGCCTTCGTGCGCAAGCGCTTGTTCCGGCTCCAGGATGAAGTCGAGGACATCGTGCAAGAAATCCTCATCGCCGTGCACAACGGCCGTCACACCTACCAGACCGGGCAGCCGCTCACGGCCTGGGTGCATGCGATCGCGCGTTACAAGCTGGTCGATTTTCTGCGTGGCCGTGCGCGCCGTGAAGACTTGAATGAACCGCTGGATGAGGAGTCCGAGCTGTTCGCGGCCGCCGAGGATGAAGCTGGCGAGGCGCGACGCGACTTGCTCAAGCTGCTGGAGGAGCTTCCCGACAAGCAGCGCCTGCCCATTCTGCACGTCAAGTTGCAGGGCCTGTCGGTGGTCGAGACCGCGCGGCTGACGGGTTTGTCGGAGTCGGCGGTCAAGGTGGGCGTGCACCGCGGGTTGAAGGTCTTGGCGGCAAGGATGCGAAGCGAGTGATGAAAACCAAGGACATGATCTCCCTGCTGGCCGCGGACGTGGCGCCGGTGGATCGCCACGTGGCGGCCAAACGCTTCGCCGGGGCCTTGCTCGTGGGCGGGATCGGTGCCGTGCTGCTGATGCTGCTGCGCTTCGGCCTGCGACCCGACCTCCAGGCCATGCTGAGCGTGCCGCTGTTCTGGATCAAGATGGCCGTTCCCCTGGCCCTGGGCCTGGGTGCCCTGGCCGCGGCAGCGAGGCTCTCCCGTCCGGGCGTGCCAGTGACGGCCCTAGGCTGGGCCGCGCTGATTTTGCCGGTGCTGCTGCTGTGGTCCGCCGCCGTCACCGTGTTGTGGCTGACGCCCGCGCCCGAGCGCATGGACCTGCTGCTGGGCCAGAGCTGGAAGGAATGCCCCTTCAACATCGCCATGCTGTCGGTGCCGGGGTTCATCGCGGTCATGGGAGCCATGCGGGGCCTCGCGCCCACGCGGCCGCGTTGGGCCGGCGCGATGGCCGGCCTGCTGTCGGGCTCGGTGGCCACGCTCGTCTACTGCCTGCATTGCCCGGAGATGGGCGTTCCGTTTTGGGCGGTCTGGTACCTGCTGGGCATGTTGCTGCCCGCGTTGGTGGGAGCCTTGCTGGGCCCCCGTCTGCTGCGCTGGTGAAAGGGCTCAGACCAGGGTGGTCGCGGCCAAGGCGGGCGTATGATTCGCGCCATGTCTCGCCGTTGGCTCCTGCTGATGCTGCTCGTTCTGCTGCCCTTGCGCGGCTGGGCGGGCATGGTCATGGCGACGGAGATGGTAGCGGCCCTGCCCATGCCCTCAACGTCCCTGGCGCGGGCCCTGCCTGTTGATCACGCGACGGCCTCCGAGGAATGCCATGGTGACCATGGCGCAACGCCCGAATTGAGTGCGCATCGGGCGCACATCGACCATGGCCCGCTTGAGGTCATGGCGCACGACTCAGCCCATGACTCAGCCCAGGTCGCGGCGCAGAACCCATCCCCTACCCAGCACGACAGCACGAGTTGCGCTAGCTGCGTGTATTGCCAGATCTGCCACACGGTGGCCTTGCCGTCGCCGCTGAACGGTCTCGGCCTGTCCTGGGCAAGCGCATCCTTGCCCTGGGCCGATCTGCCGGCCGACCTCAGCGCCACGCCGCTGCCGAGCGACAAGCCGCCCATCGTCTGAGTTTTCCTACCCGTGGTACGTCCGCCGCGTCTGTTTGACGCGGTGGCCCTCGTGTCTTGAACTCAGGAGTTGGTCTTGAACAGTCCCCTTTACCTTCCCGCGTCGGCCCATGGGCGCCGTCGCTTCGTGCAGGGCCTGGCCGCCGGCGGCGCGCTGCTCGGCCTGTCACCCTTCACATCCTCTGCGCTGTTGCGCGAAGCCCGGGCCGCTGGTGCAGGCCCAGCCGTGCCCGAACTCCGTGGCACGGAATTCCACCTCGAGGTGTCCGAGCTGCCCGTCAACTACACCGGCAACCCGCGCCTGGGCGTGGCCATCAACGGCTCGATCCCGGCGCCCACGCTGCGCTGGCGCGAGGGCGATGAGGTCACCCTCCGCGTCACCAACCACTTGCGCCAGGACACGTCCATTCACTGGCACGGCATCATCCTGCCGTACCCGATGGACGGCGTGCCCGGCATCAGCTTCGCGGGCATTGCGCCGGGTGCGACCTTCACCTACCGCTTCAAAGTCGCGCAAAGCGGCACCTACTGGTACCACTCGCATTCCAATATGCAGGAGGCCGTGGGCATGTACGGGGCCATCATCGTCGAGCCGCGTGGCGGCGAACGCATCCGCGCCGATCGAGAGCACGTCGTGCTGCTGTCGGACTGGACCGACGAAGACCTCATGACGGTCATGCACAAGCTCAAGGTGCACAGTGCCTACTACAACCACCATCAGCCGACCGTGGTGGACTTCTTCCGTGATGTGTCCGATGAGGGGCTGAAAGCCGCACTCGACAAACGGCGCATGTGGAACGAGATGCGCATGAGCCCCACCGATCTGGGGGACCTCTCGGCCGACACGCTGACCTACCTGATGAACGGCACCACGCCGGCAGGGAACTGGACCGGCCTGTTTCGCCCCGGCGAACGCGTGCGCCTGCGCTTCATCAATGGCTCGGCCCATACCTTCTACGACGTGCGGATTCCGGGCCTGAAGCTGACCATCGTGCAGACCGACGGCGTGGACGTGGAGCCTGTGACGGTGGACGAATTTCGCTGTGGCCCCGGTGAAACCTACGACGCCCTCGTGCAGCCGCGTGACGAGGCGTACACCGTGTTCGCCCAATCCATGGAACGTACCGGCTACGCGCGCGGCACCTTGGCCGTGCGCGTCGGGCTGCAGGCCGAAGTGCCGGCCCTGGACCGGCGCGTCTGGCTGAGCATGACGGACATGATGGGCGGCATGGACCACGGGTCGATGGACCACGGCTCATTGGGGCAAGAGGGGATGGCGGGCATGGGGCACGCCGGCATGAACCATGGCGACCAGGGCATGGCAGGCATGAATCACGGAGTCCATGTCATGGCCTCCGATGCGCTGGCCCGTCCCAGCACCGCAGCGCGTCACGCGCGCACCGAGTACGGTCCCAGCACCGACATGCGTGTCGACACGGCGCGCACCAACCTCGACGACCCGGGCGTGGGCCTGCGCGACAACGGCCGACGCGTGCTGACCCTGGCCGATCTGCGCACGCTGGGCGGTCCGCTGGACCCGCGCGGCCCCGAGCGCGAGATCGAGCTGCACTTGACTGGCCACATGGAGCGCTACACCTGGTCGCTGGACGGGCTGGCCTTCGGCCAGTCCACGCCCGTGCGCATGAACTACGGCGAGCGTCTGCGCGTCATCCTGCACAACGACACCATGATGACCCACCCCATGCACCTGCATGGCCTGTGGAGTGAGCTGGAGGACGCCGAAGGCCGCTTCGTCGCGCGCAAGCACACCTTGCCGGTGCAGCCCGCGCAGCGGGTGAGCTTCCTCGTCACGGCGGATGCGCTCGGTCGCTGGGCCTGGCATTGCCATCTGATGCTGCACATGCACGCCGGCATGTTCCGTGAAGTCGTGGTCGCGTGAAGGAGGGCCTGGACCATGAACGCATTGCGATTTCTTCCGTTCCTGTTCTACGCTGCGCTGCTAGGGGCAGGGCTGCCGACCCCCTCGGCGAGGGCCCAATCGTCCTCGCCTGTCATGAACCACGGCGACATGCAAGGGCAGGCCGGTTCCGCCCCCGCAGAAGCGCGGGACCCGCATGCCTATGCAGGCGGCACCACCTTGTCCAGCGGACCGTATGCGCTCGGTTCCGAACGCAGCCTCTTCATGGGCGACGAGCACAGCCACTGGGTCTTCTTGGCCGACCGGCTGGAGGCCGTGCGCGACGTGGACGGTGGCCCCTCCCAGGGTGCCTACGAGTTCCTGGTCCGCGGGGGCCATGACCACGACCGTCTGGTGCTCAAGGCCGAGGGCGAGGCGGCAGCGGGCGAGCTGGAGTCCAGCAGCACCCAGGCGCTGTGGAGCCACGCCGTTGCTCCCTTCTGGGATCGCCAAGTCGGCCTGCGCCATGACACGTTGCAAGGGGGCAAGGCGCGCAACTGGCTGGCCCTGGGCCTCGACGGACTGGCGCCTTACTGGTTCGAGGTCGGCGTGACGGCCTACCTGGGCGAGGGAGGGCGCACGGCCCTGGGCCTGAGCGTCGAGTACGAGTTGCTGTTGACACAGCGCCTGGTGCTGCAACCCAGTCTGGACGCCGAGGCGCATGGCCAGCACGACAGCGCCAACGGCATCGGCCAGGGCTTGTCCAGCGCCACGACGGGACTGCGACTGCGCTACGAGTTCTCGCGCCAACTCGCACCCTACCTTGGCCTCGAACGGGAGGCCCATTTCGGCGAGACCGCCGATCTGCGGCGCACGGCGGACAAGCCCGTGCGTGACACGCGTGCCGTGGCGGGCTTGCGTTTCTGGTTCTGACCCGGACCGCTTTTCAACATTCGACTTTCAAGGACACTTTCATGAACATCTCAATTCGCGCTCTGACGCTGCCCCTGATCACCGGTCTTCTGGTCTTGCCTGCCCAGGTCTGGGCGCAAGGCAGCCATGCCGGCCACGACATGGGCCATGCCACGGGCGGCATGCACGAGGGGCACACCATGGCCGGCCTGACCTTTGCAGCGGGCCGACCCGGTGACCCGGCCAAGGTCAACCGCACGGTGCCGCTGCAAATGGACGACACCATGCGTTTCACGCCCGCGGACATCACGGTCAAGGCCGGTGAGACCGTCCGGTTCTTCATCGTCAACCAGGGCCAGCTCGTGCATGAAATGGTGATCGGTACCCGCGCGGAACTGGACCAACACGCGGAGATGATGAAGAGCATGCCCGGCATGCAGCATGCGGAACCCAACCAGATCAGCTTGAGGGCTGGCCAGCGTGGCGGCATCGTCTGGACCTTCGACAAAGCAGGGACTTTTGCCTTTGCCTGCCTTGTGCCCGGTCACAAGGAGGCCGGCATGGTGGGCACCATCACGGTCCAGCCTTGAAAGGGCAAGCGGCAGGGGCAAGACGCGGATCAGGGTATTCCTTGAATCCCCGCGTTTTGTCCCTGCAGTGACAAACCAGTCAGCCGGGCGCGCCCTACAATCGGCCTCTATCGAACGGTCGTTCTATTTTTGATTCGACAGAGGAAGGCAAGCATGAGTGCTGACTATGAAGTGCGCGGCGATGTGGCCGTCATCACCCTGAACAACCCGCCGGTCAACGGCCTGGGGTATGCCACCCGCAAGGGTGTGACCGATGGCCTGGAGCGCGCCAACGCCGACCCCAAGGTCAAGTCCATCGTGATCACCGGCGCCGGCCGCGCCTTCTCCGGCGGGGCGGACATCCGCGAATTCGGCACGCCCAAGGCGCTGCAAGAGCCCAACCTGCTCAGCGTCATCGCCGCCGCCGAGAACTCGGCCAAGCCGGTGGTGGCCGCCTTGCACACCATCGCCATGGGCGGCGGGCTGGAATTGCCTCTGGGCTGCCATTACCGCATCGTCGCGCCGGGCACCAAGGTGGCCTTGCCCGAAGTGAAGCTGGGCCTGATTCCCGGCGCTGGCGGCACGCAACGGCTGCCGCGCGCCCTGGGCGTCGAGCCCGCCTTGAACATGATGGTCAGCGGTGAGCCGGTGCCGGCCGAGCTTCTGGCCCAGGTGCCAGGCCAGAAGCTGTTTGACAAGGTGGCGCAATCGGCCGAGACGCTGCTGGACGAGGCCCTCGCTCTGGCCCGTGAGAAAGCCGATGTCCGCCCCCTGCCCAAGGTGCGTGACCTGCCCGCCAAGCACCCGCTGGGCGACGCCTACTTCCAGTTCGCGCGCAACACCGTGGGCGCCATGGCCAAGAACTTCCCCGCGCCGCTGAAGTGCGTGGACGCGGTGGAGGCCGCGACGAAGAAGAAGTTCGACGATGGCATCGCTTACGAGCGTGAGCATTTCATCAACCTGATGTGGACACCCGAATGCCGCGCACTGCGCCATGTGTTCGCCGCCGAGCGGGCCGCCAGCAAGATCGCCGACGTGCCGGAAGACACGCCCAAGCGCGAGATCAAGTCCGTGGCCGTCATCGGCGCGGGCACCATGGGCGGCGGCATCACCATGAATTTCCTGAACGCGGGCATTCCCGTCAAGGTGCTTGAAACCAAGCAGGAAGCGCTGGACCGTGGCCTGGCCACCATCCGCAAGAACTACGAGGCCCAGGTGGGCAAGGGCAAGCTCAAGCAGGACAAGTACGAGCAGCGCATGGCCCTGCTGAGCACCACGCTGAACTACGACGACATCAAGTACGCGGACTTGGTCATCGAGGCCGTGTTCGAGGAAATGGGCGTCAAGGAAGCGGTGTTCAAGAAGTTGGACGAGGTGATGAAACCGGGGGCCATCCTCGCGTCCAACACCTCCACGCTGGACCTCAACAAGATCGCGTCTTTCACGAAGCGTCCGCAGGACGTGGTCGGTCTGCATTTCTTCAGCCCAGCCAATGTGATGAAGCTGCTGGAGGTGGTGCGCGGCGCGAAGACCGGCAAGGACGTGCTGGCCACCGTGATGGCCCTGGCCAAGACCATCAAGAAGACGGCCGTGGTGTCGGGCGTGACAGACGGCTTCATCGGCAACCGCATGATCGAGCAGTACAGCCGCCAGGCCGGTTTCCTGCTGGAGGAGGGCGCGACGCCCGAGCAGGTCGACAAGGCCATCGAGAAGTTCGGCTTCGCCATGGGCCCGTTCCGCATGGGCGACCTGGCTGGCAACGACATCGGCTGGGCCATCCGCAAGCGCCGCTACGTCGAGAAACCGGGCATGAAGTACAGCAAGACGGCGGACAAGCTCTGTGAGCTGGGCCGCTTTGGCCAGAAGACCGGCGCGGGCTGGTACGACTACAAGCCCGGCAAGCGCGACGCCATCCCCAGCGAGCTGGTGAACCAGATGATCGAGGACCACCGCAAGGCACTCGGCATCACGCCGCGCAAGATTTCCGAGCAAGAAATCGTCGAGCGCCTGGTCTATTCCTTGGTGAACGAGGCCGCGCGAATTCTTGAGGAAGGCATCGCGTCCAAGGCCAGCGACATCGACATGGTCTACCTCACGGGCTACGGCTTCCCGTTGTGGCGCGGCGGCCCCATGCAGTACGCCGACACCGTGGGCCTGTTCAACGTGGCCGAGAGCATGAAACGCTACGCGAAGAATCCCCTGGACGACACCCAGTTCTGGCAGCCCGCGCCCCTGCTGCAAAAGCTGGTGGCCGAAGGCAAGACCTTCAACAACGTCTGATGCTGGCCCGGCCAGATGCACAAGTACCCCTGAGGAAGATGTTATGAGCAAGGCTGTCATCGTTTCCACCGCCCGCACCCCGCTCGCCAAGAGCTGGCGCGGTTCCTTCAACATGACCCACGGCGCGACCCTGGGTGGCCACGTGGTCCAGCACGCCATCGCGCGCGCGGGCATCGATGGCGCGGACGTCGAAGACGTGCTGATGGGCTGCGCCACGCCCGAGGGCGCGACCGGCTCCAACATCGCGCGCCAGATCGCGCTGGCCGCGGGTCTGCCCGTCACCGTGTCGGGCGTCACGGTCAACCGTTTCTGTTCCAGCGGCTTGCAGACCATCGCCATGGCGGCGCAGCGCATCATCGCGGGCGAGGGCGAGGTCTACGTGGCCGGCGGCGTGGAGAGCATCTCCTGCGTGCAGAACGAGGCCAACGTGCACATGCTGCATGACCCGGCCCTCAAGGCCAAGAAGCCCGAGATCTACTGGAACATGCTGCAGACGGCCGAGCAGGTCGCCAAGCGTTACCACATCGGCCGCGACGCCATGGACGAGTACGGTGCGGCCAGTCAGCAGAAGGCCGAAGCCGCTCTGGCGGCCGGCAAGTTCAGCGACGAGATCGTGCCCATCACGGTCACGGCGGGCGTGGCCGACAAGGCCCTGGGCATGATCAGCAAGCAAGTCACCGTGAGCCAGGACGAAGGCATCCGCCCTGGCACCACCAAGGACGGCATCAGCGGCATCAAGCCCGCCATTCCCGGCGGCGTGATCGCGGCGGGCAACGCCAGCCAGTTTTCCGACGGCGCCGGTGCGTGCGTGCTGGTCCATGAAGACTACGCGAGCCGCAAGGGCCTCAAGCCCTTGGGCCGCTTCCTCGGTTTCGCGGTCGCGGGCTGCGAGCCCGACGAAATGGGCATCGGCCCCGTGTTCGCCGTGCCCAAGGTGCTGAAGCGCCTGGGCCTCAAGGTGAGCGACATCGACCTCTGGGAACTGAACGAAGCTTTTGCCGTGCAGGTCATCTATTGCCGTGACAAGCTGGGCATCCCGGCCGACCGCCTCAACGTCAACGGTGGTGCCATCGCGGTGGGCCATCCTTACGGCGTCAGCGGCCAGCGCTTGACCGGCCACGCCCTGATCGAAGGCAAACGCCGCGGCGCGAAGAAAGTGCTGGTCACCATGTGCATTGGCGGTGGCATGGGGGCGGCGGGGGTGTTCGAGGTTCTCTGACGTCGTTGCGGTGATGGCGTCGTCGCTTCTTTGCCGTTGGACGTCTTGCCTTGCCGTCTCTCTGGGTGTGGCTATTGCTGCAAACGCGCAAGGCCCATCCGCTGATGATGTTCTGCATGAACTGGACGGTGGCCCGATTTATCGAGCCTACGTCTATGAAGGCTTGCATCTACGAAAGATGGCACTGGAGTCGACGCGCCGGTGGCTTTTGGTTCAACGCTGCTCGGCGTTGAGTAGCCAATACCCGTTGAAGCCTGCACCCCGGCTGGTGGAAGTGTCGGATGTCGTTTGGCGCTGGATGGTGAGCGGCGGTGTCGATGGCGTTTCCAATATCCCTTCAACGGTGCTCGTGCGCGACTTGGAGGCTGCGGCAATCAACGCTGCTTTTCTATCGGATGAGTTGCAGGCTTGGGATCGTTTTCGCAAATCACCCCAGGGGCGGCGCGGACTGGAAGTCCAGGCATTACGAGACGGCATCGCTAGCCTAGACCATGTCTTGATTGAGAATGGTCTGGGCATGGCTTGGTGGACATGGCCGATTGCGAAGCTTCGCACCATGTCAGATTACCTGCATTTGCGTTCCGCTTTCGATGGTGCGTTGAACGCGGTGGAAGACGGTCTTGCTGATGAGGTTGGCAAACTCAGCGACGTACCGGGAAACGAAGTCGCAGGACATACGCTGCCTGATTTACTGGCTGGCAACCGGAAGAAATTGGATGAAGCGCTCGTGGAGCAGCTTACGCAAAATGACAGAGCAGCGCTTCTGGCTTTGGAGGAACAGGCAGCGCTCGTGCGCTGGAGGCAAGTCAGGTCGCAAACTCGTTGGTTTGCGAATATTGGTCCCCAAGCGTCATCAAATAATTCTCGACAAACGGTGTCGGCACGGGAATTTTGTGACGCTGGCGGTTTGCGATGTACCGCGCCGCAAATAGAGGCGCTGGAGAATCAGCGCAATGCTCTCGCCGACCACCTAGCGAGCGGTGCTGACGAGCGAGCTGTCCGTGAAATCGTGAAGCGCACTCCTGAGGCAGGTTGTCCATGAGTTCCTATCGAAACACTTTGGATTTTCTTCTCCACGACTGGCTGCACGCCGAAACATTGACGCAACGCCAGCGCTACGCCGAGCACAGCCGCGAGACCTTCGACGCCGTGCTCGACACCTGCGAACGCATCGCGCGCGAGAAGTACGCCCCGTTCAATCGCCTGATCGACACCGACGAACCGCGCACCGTCACCGAGCCCGACGGCAGCCTTCGCGTGGTGCTGCCCCAGGCCACGCACGAAGCGCACCGCGCCTATGCCGAGTCCGGCATGCTCAGCGCCGCGCAGGACCACGACATCGGCGGCATGCAACTGCCTTACCTGGTCGAAGCCGCCGCCAACAGCTTCTTCGGCATGGCTTCCATCAGCATGGGCTCCGGCCTGCTCACGGTGGGCAACGCCAACCTGCTCATGGTCCACGGCACCGAGAAGCAGAAACAGGTCTTCGCGCTCAAGGAATTCTCCGGCCAGTGGTCGGGCACCATGTGTTTGTCGGAACCGCAGGCCGGCTCCTCGCTGTCCGACATCGCGACCAAGGCCATTCCCGATGGAGCGGATTTCGCGCAGGACCCGCTCGGCCCGCGCTACCGCCTGCGTGGCAACAAGATGTGGATATCGGCTGGCGAGCATGAGCTGACCGAGAACATCGTCCACCTCGTGCTCGCCAAGATCCCGGGGCCCGATGGCAAGCCCGTGCCGGGCGTGAAGGGCATTTCGCTCTTCATCGTGCCCAAGAAGCTCGTGAATGCCGAAGGCGAATTGACGGGTGAGCGCAATGACGTGGCCCTGGCCGGCCTCAACCACAAATGCGGTTGGCGCGGCACGACCAACACCTTGCTCAACTTCGGCGAGGGCAAATTCCCGGTCGGCCAGGCAGGCGGGTATGACGGAAACGGCGCGGGCGCCGTGGGCTACCTTGTCGGCCAAGCCGGTGAAGGCCTGCGGTGCATGTTCCACATGATGAACGAGGCGCGCATCGGCATCGGCATGGCCGCGACCATGCTGGGCATGGCGGGTTACCACGCGGCCCTGGACTACGCGAAGAATCGGCCGCAGGGGCGGCCCATCACCGGCGCAGGAAAAGACGCCAGTCAGCCGCAGATCCGCATCATCGAGCACGCCGACGTCAAGCGCATGCTGCTCGCGCAAAAGTCCTATTGCGAAGGGTCGCTCGCCTTGCTGCTTTACTGCGCCCGTCTGGTCGACGAACAGCGCACCGGCACACCCGAGGCCGCCGACGAGGCGCGCCTGCTGCTGGAGGTGTTGACGCCCATCGCCAAGAGCTGGCCCAGCGAGTGGTGTCTGGAAGCGAACTCCCTGGCCATCCAGGTGCATGGCGGTTATGGCTACACGCGCGACTTCCCGGTCGAGCAGTACTGGCGCGATCAGCGCCTGAACATGATCCACGAGGGCACGCATGGTGTGCAGGCCCTGGACCTGCTGGGTCGCAAGGTGCGCATGGAAGGCGGCCGCGGCCTGAGCCTGCTGGCTGCGCGCATGAATGCCACCATCGAGCGCGCCATCCAGCAGCCCGAGCTGGCCGAGCATGCGAACGCGCTGGCCCAGGCCCTGCAGCAGGTCGGCGCGGCCACCAAGGCCGCCTGGGCCACCGAAAACCCGACCGAGGCGCTGGCCAATGCCGTGCCTTACCTGCAGGCTTTTGGCCATGTGGTGCTGGCGTGGATGTGGCTGGACCTCGCCTGCCGTGTCTTGCCCGACGACACGACTGCCGCGGCGATCACGCCAGAGCGCCGCGCGGGCGTGCTGCACGCCACCCGTTATTTTTTCCATTACGAATTGACGAAAATCAAGCCCTGGCTGCAGGTGGTCGCGGCGCGTGACCTGACTTGCGCCACCATGCCGGAAGCCGCTTTCTGAGGAAGGCGGCTGCGCGCAAACGCGCTTTCCGCTTTAATCCGCGCATGCGGTTTAACCTCTTCTCAGGAGCAATGTGATGAGCAACGAACGCCAAAAGACCCGGGTGGAAAAGGGCGCCTGGATCTGCCTGTACGGCGGCCTGCTGGCCGTGGTGCTGGGTGTCGTATTTCAACGCCAGGGGCCCGACACGGCAGACCTGGCCGGCATATTTCTGGTGGGCGGCGGCCTGGTCGCCGCCACGGGCGTGGGCCTCATTGGGCTGCGCTCGGTGATGAAGTAGGCCCGGCCCCACGGCCGGCATGACAACAACGAGGAGACAAGCATGACCCGTTCCGTACAGCAACTGTTCGACCTTCAGGGCCAGTCGGCCCTCATCACTGGGGGCTCGCGTGGCCTGGGCCTGCAGATCGCGCATGCCTTGGGTGAAGCCGGCGCCAAGGTCCTGCTCAGCGCCCGCAAGGCCGAAGAGCTGGAGGAGGCCGTGCAGGAACTGCAGTCCGCCGGCATCGATGCCCGCTGGGTGGCGGCTGACTGCGCACAGGAGGCCGATATCCAGCGCCTGGCGCAGGAGGCGCTGCATCGGCTCGGTCATGTGGACATCTTGGTCAACAACGCGGGCGCGAGCTGGGGTGCCCCGGCGGAGGATCACCCAACCGCCGCCTGGGACAAGGTGATGAACCTCAATGTCCGCGGCTATTTCCTGCTGAGCCAGGCCATCGCCAAGCACGGCATGATCCCGCGCAAGCAGGGGCGCATCATCAATGTGGCGTCGATCGCGGGTCTGGGCGGTAATCCGGTGGAGATGAAGACCATCGCCTACAACACGTCCAAGGGCGCGGTGATCAATTTCACGCGCGCGCTGGCGGCGGAGTGGGGCGTTCATGGCATCACGGTGAACGCGATCTGCCCTGGTTTCTTCAAGACCAAGATGGCAACGGCCCTGATCGAGAAGCTGGGGGAAGACAAGATGGCGGCGCACGCGCCGCTGCGGCGTCTGGGGGACGATGAGGATTTGAAGGGCGTTGCGCTCTTGTACGCCTCGGCGGCGGGCAAGCACATCACGGGGCAGTGGCTGGCGGTGGATGGCGGCGTGAGCTGCGTGGTCTGAACCTGATGGATCGGAATGAAGACTGGGGCAGTCGAGGTCAGGGACCGCTCCTCATATGATTTGCTGCGCAAATCGAAATCGTCGGGTTCCCTGACCCCGCCTGCCCCATTCTTCATAAAGACGTCAACACCATGAGCATCCCCTTCGGCGCCGAGATTCCCTTCGTCAACCACCTGGGCTTCGAGCTCGTGAAGTTCGAGGACGGCCAGTCCGAACTTGTCTTCGCGCCTCGGCCGGAGCACCTGAATTCGTTCGCGGTCACGCACGGCGGCGCACTGATGACTTTGCTGGACGTGACCCTGGCCAGCGCGGCGCGCAGCGTCGACAAGACCATGGGCGTGGTCACCATCGAGATGAAGACCAGTTTCATGCGGCCGTCCAAGCCCGAGCTGGGGCCGCTCACCGCCAAGGGCCGGCTGATGCACCGCAGCACGACCATGGCCTTCACCGAAGGCACGGTGTACGACGGCGAGGGTCAACCCTGCGCCCATGCCACGGGCACGTTCAAGTACGTCAAGCGCCAGCAACCCGGGCCTCGGCCCTCGGTCCAGCAGGTGTCCACCGACTGAAGGCCAAGGCCGGATGTCCGTCGCGCGACAGTTCCCACGACAAGCCGCCACATGAGCGGTGGGATGGTCCGGATTTCACAACGACAAGGAGACCCACATGCCCCGCAATCAACAGATCCTGCTCGCCAGCCGCCCCGAGGGGGAGGCCACGGCGAGCAACTTTAAGCTCGTCACCACCGACACGCCCGCGCTGCGCGATGGCCAAGTGCTCGTGCGCCACCACTACCTCAGCCTCGATCCTTACATGCGCGGGCGCATGAGCGATGCCAAGAGCTACGCCGCGCCGCAGGCGCTGGGCGAGGTGATGATTGGCGGCACGGTCGGCGAGGTGGTCGAGAGCCGACATCCGAAGTTCGCGCCCGGCGACAAGGTGGTGGGCATGGGCGGCTGGCAGGATTACGCCGTGGTGGACGCGGCCCAGCCCGGCGTGCTGAGCAAGGTGCAGGCCGGCGACGGACCCGGCCAGGTGCCGCTGTCGCATTACCTGGGCGCGGCCGGCATGCCGGGCGTGACGGCCTGGTATGGCTTGGTGAAAATCATCGAACCCAAACCAGGCCAGACCGTGACCGTCAGCGCGGCCAGCGGCGCGGTGGGCAGTGCCTATGGCGCGCTGGCGAAGGCGCGTGGCTGCCGCGTGGTGGGCATCGCGGGTGGCAAGGAGAAATGCGATTACGTGGTGAACGATCTGGGCTTCGACGCCTGCATCGACTACAAGCAGTACACCGACGCGGGCTCTTTGTCCAAGGCACTCAAGGCCGCTTGCCCGGACGGCATCCATGGGCACTTCGAGAACGTGGGGGGCATGGTGCTGGACGCCGTGCTCTCGCGCATCAACGCGCACGGCCGCATTGCCCTGTGCGGCATGATCGCCGGCTACAACGGCGCGCCTGTTCCCTTGACCTACCCGCAGCTGCTGCTGACCCAGCGCATCCGACTCGAAGGCTTCATCGTCAGCGAGCACATGGAAGTCTGGCCCGAGGCGCTCAAGGAACTGGTGGGCCTGGTCGCCAGTGGCAAGCTGCGTCCGCGCGAGACCGTGGCCTCGGGCCTGGCCGCCGCACCCGAGGCTTTCCTGGGCATGCTGAAGGGGCGCAACTTCGGCAAGCAGCTCGTGAAGCTCGTTTAATGCGGCGACTGCGCGTCCCTCATCTGTCGTTGGGCGGTGCTCCAAATCCTCACGTACTTCAAGTACGTTCTGGTTTTTGCGCTCCGTCCGCCTAAGCTGAGGGCCGCTCGCGACGCCGCAAGTTAAAAAGGAGATTGCCATGCACCAGACCCATGACGTGTTCAACCAGCCCGCGCCGCTGGTCGATGTGAATCTCTTCGAAGGCAATCTGGCGATGCGCGACGCGCTCAAGGTCCACGCGCCCGGGCTGGACCTCAAGCCCTTGGAGGCGCTGGGCCAACTGGCGGGCAGCGCCACCCTGCAGGTGCATGCGCGCTTGGCCAACGCGCATGGGCCGCAGCTGCGCACGCACGACCGCCAGGGCTACCGCATCGACGAGGTGGAGTTCCACCCGAGTTACCACATCCTCATGGCGGCGGCCATGAAGGCGGGCCTGCATGGCTCGCCTTGGCTGGACAACACACGCAACGCCCATGTGCTTCGGGCGGCGTGCTTCATGCTCTTCACCGAGCTGGAACCGTCCATGCTCTGCCCGATCTCCATGACCTACGCCGTCACGCCCGCGCTGCGCGCCAATGCGGCTATCCACCAGGAATGGTCACCCGGCCTGGGCGCGCGGGCCTACGACCCGGCGCTCACGCTGTACAAGCACAAGGCGGGCCTGACCATGGGCATGGGCATGACGGAAAAGCAGGGCGGCAGCGACGTGCGGGCCAACACCACGCGCGCCGAACCCGATGGGCACGACGCCTGGGGGGCGCGTTACCGCCTGACGGGGCACAAGTGGTTTTTCTCCGCGCCCATGAGCGACGCCTTCCTGGTGCTGGCGCAGACGGCCAATGGGCTGAGCTGCTTCTTCCTGCCGCGCGTGCTGCCCGAGGCCCTGTCGGGCAGTTCCACCCAGGGTCAGCACAACGCGCTGCGGATCCAGCGCCTCAAGGACAAGCTGGGCAACAAGGCCAACGCCAGTTCGGAGGTGGAGTTCGAAGGCGCGCTGGCCTGGCTGGTGGGCGAGGAGGGCCGTGGCATACCGCAGATCCTGGAAATGGGCACGATGACCCGGCTGGACTGCGCCCTGGGCAGCAGCGGCCTGATGCGCCAAGCCTTGACCCAGGCCCTGCACCACACGCGCCAGCGTTTGGCCTTCGGCAAGACGCTGATCGAGCAACCCCTGATGAAGAACGTGTTGGCTGACCTGGCGCTGGAGAGCGAGGCCGCCACCGCGCTGGCCCTGCGCTTGGCGCGCACCTTCGACCAGCCCGACGACCCCCACGAAAAGGCCATGGCCCGCCTGCTCACGCCCGTGGCCAAGTTCTGGATCTGCAAGCGCGGCGCCGGATTCGCACAGGAAGCCATGGAATGCCTGGGCGGCAACGGTTATGTGGAAGAGGGCGGCGAGGGCGTGCTGGCGCGCATCTACCGCGAGATGCCCGTCAATTCCATCTGGGAAGGCGCGGGCAACATCATGGCGCTGGACCTGCTGCGCGGCCTGCGCAAGGCCGACGCGGCCAGTGCCCTAGCGCAAGAGCTGAAGCCCGCCCTGGGCCAACACGCCGCGCTCGACCGCATGGCCCGCAGCCTGCCCCTGCGCGTGGAAGTCATGGGCAGCGAGGTGGAAGCACGCCGCCTCGCCCAGGACGTGGCCCTGGCCGTGCAGGCCGCACTGCTCGCGCAAAGCGCGCCCAGCTTCGTCTTCAGCGCCTTCTGCGAATCCCGCCTGGGCGGCGCCTGGGGCCAGACCTACGGCAGCCTGGGCAGTGGGGTGGACTTCGACGCCATCCTGCGCCGAGCCCTCCCTGCGTGAGACTGCTCACAAGCATGGGCGTGCGGCGGGGCGACCGCTCCTCATACGATTTGCTGCGCAAATCCAAATCGTCGGGTTCGCCCCGCCGCACGCCCATGCGCTGCTGGCGATAATCCCAGAATGGCTCTGACTTTCTTCTGGCATGACTACGAAACCTTCGGCGTCAACCCGCGCCGCGACCGGCCCTCGCAATTCGCTGGCATCCGCACCGACGCTGACCTCAATGAAATCGGCGAGCCCGTCATGCTCTACTGCCGGCCGGCCGACGACTACCTGCCCGACCCCGGCGCCTGCCTGCTGACCGGCATCACCCCCCAGACCTGTCTCGAACACGGCGTGCCCGAACACGAATTCGCGGCCCGCATCGAACACGAACTCGCCCAGCCCGGCACCATCGGCGTGGGCTACAACACCATCCGCTTCGACGACGAAGTGACGCGCTTCCTGTTCTGGCGCAACCTGATCGACCCCTACGCCCGCGAATGGCAGAACGAGTGCAGCCGCTGGGACCTGCTGGACGTGGTGCGCCTGTGCCGCGCCCTGCGGCCCGAGGGCATTGAATGGCCAATGCACCGCGAAGGCGAGATGAAGGGCAAGCCCAGCTTCAAGCTCGAACACCTGACGGCCGCGAACGGCCTCAGCCACGAGGCCGCGCACGACGCCCTGAGCGACGTGCGCGCCACCATCGCCCTGGCTCGGCTCATCAGGGACAAGCAGCCCCGGCTGTTCGACTTCGCCCTGGCCCTGCGCAAGAAGGACGCCGTGGCGGCCGAGCTGGGCCTGCCCACCTCGCAGGCCCAAGCCCGTCCCTTTC
This sequence comes from Hylemonella gracilis ATCC 19624, assembly GCF_000211835.1. Classification (GTDB taxonomy): domain Bacteria; phylum Pseudomonadota; class Gammaproteobacteria; order Burkholderiales; family Burkholderiaceae_C; genus Hylemonella; species Hylemonella gracilis. The sequence continues at coordinate 23,194 of NZ_AEGR01000084.1, forward strand.
TTCATGTGTCCGGCATGTTCCCGGCCGAACGCGGCTGCCTGTCCCTGATGTGGCCCCTGGCCACGCACCCCACGAACAAGAACGAGCTGATCGCCTGGGACCTGAGCGCCGACCCCGCAGAACTGGCCCACCTGACCGTGGACGACATCCGTCTGCGCCTCTACACCCGCACGGACGACTTGCCCGAAGGCGTCAGCCGCCTCCCCATCAAGAGCGTGCACCTCAACAAGTCGCCCATGGTGGTCAGCAACCTCAAGACCTTGCGCCCCGAACTGGCCCAGCGCTGGGGCTTGGACCTTGATGCCGCGCTGCGCAACGCGGCCGTGGCGCGGGAGCTGCCCGACATGAGCGCCCTCTGGCCCCAGGTGTTCCAGCGTCCAGCGCAAGCCGGCACGCCGGACGTGGATGAAGATCTGTACGGCGGTTTCGTCGGCAACGAGGACCGGCGGCGCCTGGCCCGCCTGCGCGCGCTCCCGCCGCAGGAACTGGCCACCAGCCGCGCGGGTTTCGATGACGCGCGCCTGGGCGACATCTTGTTCCGCTACCGCGCCCGCAATTTCCCGGACACCCTGAACGAAGATGAGCAGGCACGCTGGCTGGCCCACCGCGTGGCGCGCTTGGTCGAGGGCGCGGACGGCGCGCGCAACCTGGACGCCTTGTTCGCCGAACTCGACCGCCTGGGCCAGGACGCGACGGAGCAGGGCGATGAACGCGGCGAGGCGATCCTGGAAGCCTTGTACGCCTATGCCGAGCAGATTGCGCCGGAGCCATGAATGAGCAATCCAAGCTTCGCATCCTTCGTTCGCTACGCCACCCCCTCCTGCCGCGCGAAGGGGCGTAGCCAGCGGCCTGGCAAAGCCCGCTCCGCGGCTGCCGCGCGTTGATCTGGGCAAGCTCATGACGGACATCGAGGCTCTGCGAGTTTTCGTCGAACGGCATCCGCGGCTCTTCGTGCTGACGGGTGCGGGCGTCAGCACCGACAGCGGCATCCCCGACTACCGCGATGCTAATGGCGACTGGAAACGCCCGCCGCCCGTGACCTTCCAGGCCTTCATGGGCGAGCACGCCACGCGCCAGCGTTACTGGGCCCGCAGCCTGATCGGCTGGCGCACGATCGGGCAGGCGCGGCCCGGGCCAGCACACCATGCGCTGCGCACGCTGGAAGCGGCTGGCCGCATTGAATTGCTGCTGACCCAGAACGTGGATGGTCTGCACCAGGCCGCGGGCAGCCGTGAGGTGATCGACCTGCATGGCCGCATCGACACCGTTTGCTGCATGGCCTGCGCGCGCCGCTGGCCCCGCGCCGAATGGCAGCAGACCTTGCGCCAGGCCAACCCGGATTGGGTGGCCCTGCACGCGCCGGCCGCGCCGGACGGCGACGCCGATCTGGACGGCGTGGATTTCAGCACCGTGGTCGTGCCGCCGTGCCCGCATTGCGCGGCCGAAGGTCGGGCGAACATCGTAAAGCCCGACGTGGTCTTCTTCGGGGAGAACGCGCCGCGCGAGCGCGTGCAGGCCGCGTTTGACGCACTCGCGCGCTCCGACGCCATGCTGGTTGTCGGCTCCTCGCTGATGGTCTATTCGGGCCTGCGCTTCGTGCAGGCCGCCGTGGCGGCGGGGCAGCCGGTGGCGGCGCTGAACCTGGGCCGCACGCGGGCCGACGAACTGCTGACGCTCAAAGTCGAACAATCGGTCGGCCCCGCCTTGTTGGCGCTGGCCGCCCCCTATGGGCAGCACCCCAGCGCGCTGCCCGTCTGAAACCAGAAAGGACAGGCGATGAAAGTGGCGGTGATGGGCGCGGGTGCCGTGGGCTGTTATTACGGCGGATTGCTGGCACGCGCGGTGCCGGGGGCCGGACACGCCGTGACGCTGATCGCGCGGCCCGTGCATGTGGAGGCCATCGCGCGTGCCGGGCTGCGCCTGGAGACGCAGGGCTTTGACGAGCCGGTGCGCGTGCAGGCCAGCAGCGACCCCGCCGCCGTGGCGGGTGCCGATCTGGTGCTGTTCAGTGTCAAATCCGGCGCGACCGAGGAGGCGGGCGCGCAGATCCGGCCGCACCTGAAACCCGGTGCCTTGCTGCTCTGCCTGCAGAACGGCGTGGACAACGCCGAACGCCTGCGCACCGTGCTGCCCGACCACACCGTGGCCGCCGCCGTGGTCTACGTGGCCACCGAGATGGCCGGTCCCGGCCATGTGAAACACCATGGACGCGGGGAACTGGTGATTGAGCCCTCGGCCGCGGCCATCGCACCGGCCTTGATCGCCGCCGGCATTCCGGTGGAGATCAACGACAACGTGCGCGGCGCGCTCTGGGCCAAGCTCATCCTCAACTGCGCCTACAACGCTCTCTCGGCCATTTCTCGCCAACCCTATGGTGTGATGGTGCGGGGCGCGGGCGTGCCGGAGGTCATGGCGGATCTGGTGGCCGAGTGCCTGGCCGGGG
>NZ_AEGR01000083.1 GCF_000211835.1 Hylemonella gracilis ATCC 19624
GAACCCGACGATTTGGATTTGCGCAGCAAATCGTATGAGGAGCGGTCCCCTGCCCCAGCCAGTTGTGTGCTCCCCGTTCTTCAGCCAGGCAGCAGCTACGCGACAGACTTCACCCGTGCCGGCCAGGTCGCCAACACCACCCCCGCCAAGGCCAGACCAAACGCCGCCGCCTGCACGCTGCTCACGTGCTCACCCAGGAACACCACGCCCACCATCGCCGCGCTGATCGGCAGCATCACCGTGAACACGCCGGCCTGCGCGGCGGGCACGCGTTTGAGACCCGTCATCCAGAGCCAGACCGTCCACATGCTGGCGGCGAGGGCATAAAACAGCAGCAGGCCCCAGATCTCCAGCTTCACGGTCGCAAAGTCGAACTGCAGCGCCTGCCAAACGCCGAAGGGCGTGACCAGCAGCAGTCCCCACAGGTTGATCAGCGCGCTGATGCGCTTGGGTGAGAGCTTGCCGCTGAGCTTCTTGCCGATCACCACATAACTGGCCTCGCAGATGACCGCACCGATCAGCAGCGCGATGCCGAGGACCGAGTACCCCTCGGCGCCCGCAGCGCTGCTTGGGCTTGGAGCACCCTGCTTGCTCAAAGTCACCAAGGCGATGCCGCCCACCGCGCAGCCAATACCGGCCCAGACGCGCTTCTTGATCTGCTCCTTGAGCACGATGCGCGACAACAGCGCGGTCACCCCCGGCAGCGCAGCCATGATCACGCCCGCAGCCAGCGCGGAGCTCAGCGCCACGCCAAACAGCATGCAGATGGAGAACAGGAAGTTGCCAAGGAAGGACTCGAGAAAGAGCAGGCCCTTGTCATGCCGAGTCAGGGGGGCTTCTTCGGCCCCGCGCCGCGTCCACGAGGCCATGGCCACCGCCGCGATGCCGAAGCGCAGCCACGCCAGGAGGAACACCGGGAAGATCGTCACCAGCAGCTTGGACAAACCGACATAGCTCCCGACCAGGGCCATGCTGGCGCTCAGACAAAGGTAGGCCAGCCAGGGCAGCCCCGCGTGCAAGGAAGACATGGTGAAGAACGGAAGAAAAGTGGAAAAGGGCGACTCAGAACAAGGCGGCGTAGCGCTGAACTTCCCAATCGCTGACGTGGCGAGCGTAGCTGATCCACTCAGCGCGCTTGAGCTGGATGAACTGCGTGCTCAGGGTCTCGCCCAGCGCGGCCCGCAGCACGGTGTCCGCTTCGAAGGCATCGACCGCCTCGCCCAGGCTTTGCGGCAATACACCGATGCCACGTTCGCGCAGCTGAGGCGCGGCCAGTTCGAACAGATCGTCGGCGCAGGCGACGCCGGGGTCGAGTTCACGGTCGATGCCATCCAGCCCGGCCGCGATCAAAGCCGCCGTAGCCAGGTAGGGATTGGCTGCCGCGTCGGGCAAGCGCCATTCAAAGCGGCCAGGCAAGGTGCGCACCAGCGCCGTGCGATTGTTGGGGCCGTGCGCGATGTAGGCCGGCGCCCAGCTGGTGCCCGACAGCGACTCGCCCACCACCAGGCGTTTGTAGGAGTTGACCGTGGGCGCGGCCAGGGCCGCCAGGCCCGCCGAATGCGCGAGCACGCCCGCGACGAAGTGGCTCATGCACTTTTCATCATCGAACAGACAGCGCGCATCTGTCCCTTCGCCCTGCCACAAGGAAACGTGGAAATGCATCCCACTGCCAGGCTGGTTGGCGAAGGGCTTGGGCATCATCGAGAACAGCAGCCCGTATTGCTCGGCGATGGCTTGCGCGGCCAGCTTGAAGAGCATGAGGTTGTCCGCGCTGCGCAGCGCATCCGCGTGCAGGAAGTTCAGCTCGTACTGACCCTGTGCATCTTCGTGGTCGATCTGGAACACGTCCAGGCCGCAGGCCTGCAAGCCATAGCTCAGCTCGTTCAGAAAATCTCGCTGTCGCGGCAAGCTCTTGAGGTCGTAGGAAGGCTTGTCCAAGACATCCTGGGCATCGGCGGGGGCGATGCCACCCGACTCGGTCTTGCGCAACAGAAAGAACTCCGGCTCGATGCCGGTTTGCAACTGCCAGCCGCGTTCGCTCAGCCGCGCCAACTGACGGCGCAGCACTTGGCGCGGACAGGCATCGAAGGGTTCGTTCGCCACATAGCCGTCGCAGACCGCGCGGGCGTAACCGGGCATCCAAGGCATGGCCCTGACAGTGGACAGGTCCGCACGGCCGTAGTACTCCGAACGCGGCCCGGTGCGCGGCAGACCCGTGCCGGCGATGGACGGACCCGCGAAACCGGCGCCACTCTCGGCCAAAGTCTGCAGGTGTGCCAGTGGAACGAATTTGCCTTTGGCGACACCGTGCAGGTCGGTGAACTGCGCGAGGACGGTGTGCACGCCCTCGGCCAACAGGCTTTCTTGCAAGGCAAGGAGGTCGGCGCGCATTCAGCGAGCGGCTTTCAGCGCCTCGCGCAGGATGCCCAGGGCTTCCTCGAAGTGCGCCTCGGGGATGGTGAGCGGGAAAAGGAATCGGATCACGTTGCCATCCACGCCGCACGTCAGCAGGATCAGGCCGCGCTGCAAGGCCTCGGCCTGCACCTTCTTCGTGAAATCGGCGTCGGGCGCACCAAGAGCATCGGCATCGGCCTTGCGGAACTCAACGGCCACCATGGCCCCCAAGCCTCGCACGTCCGCGATCTGGGGCACCTGGGGGCGCATCTGGTCCAGCACGGCCTTGAGGCGGTCGCCCAGCATCTTGCCGCGCTGGGGCAACTGCTCCTCGCGCATCAGGTCGATCACGGCGTGCGCGGCGGCGATGGCCAGCGGGTTGCCGGCGTAGGTGCCGCCGAGGCCACCCGGCGCGGGCGCGTCCATGATCTCGGCCTTGCCCGTCACCGCTGACAGCGGCACGCCATTGGCCAGGGACTTGGCGATGGTCATCAGGTCGGGCACCACGCCAGTCTGAGCGAGGAACTGCTCCATCGCGAACAAGGTGCCCGTGCGACCAAAACCGCTCTGGATTTCATCGGCGATCAGCACGATGCCGTGCTCATCGCAGAGCTGACGCAGCCAGCGCACGGCTTCCGTTTGGATCACGTTGAAGCCGCCCTCGCCCTGCACCGGCTCGAAGACGATGGCCGCGACCCGGCTGGGCTCGATGTCCGCCTTGAAGATGTGATGGACGGCCTTCTTCACGTCTTCCAGCGGCGTATGCGCGTCGGGGTAGGGCGCGTGGTAAATCTCGGGCGGGAAGGGACCAAAGCCCAGCTTGTAGGGCGCGACCTTGCCGGTCAGCGCGACCGCGAACAGGCTGCGACCGTGGAAAGCACCGCTGAAGGCGATGACACCCGAGCGCTTGGTGTGGGCACGCGCGATCTTGATGGCGTTCTCGATGGCCTCCGCACCGGTGGAAAACAGCGCCGTCTTCTTGGCGTGCGTCCCAGGCGTGAGCTGGTTCAGCTTTTCGGCCAGGGCGATGTAGCTCTCGTAGGGCACGACCTGGTAACAGGTGTGGGTGAAACGCTCGAGCTGCTCCTGGATGGCTTTGACGACTTTCGGGTGCCCGTGCCCGCTGTTCATCACCGCGATGCCGCCCGCGAAGTCGAGAAAGCGTCGACCTTCCACGTCCCAGAGCTCGGCGTTGTCCGCGCGCTCGGCGAAGAAACTGGCCATCACGCCCACGCCGCGCGGCGTGGCGGCGGCCTTGCGGGCCATGAGCTGTTCGTTCTTCGAGTGGTTCATGCTTGTGACTCCTTGAAAGAATGTGACTTCCATGCGCGGCAGCCGTGGGGCCGGCTTTGCCGGACCACTGGCTGCATCCCCTTGAGGGGAAGCGCCGGAAGGCGCTCAGGGGTGGGCATCTATCCGTATCCAGGTGGTTTTCAGTTCGGTGTACTTATCGAAGGCGTGCAGCGATTTGTCGCGCCCGTTGCCGCTTTGCTTGTAGCCGCCGAAAGGCACGGTGATGTCGTCCTCGTCGTACTGGTTCACGTGCACGGTGCCCGCGCGCAAGGCGCGGGCGACGCGGTGGGCACGGCTGAGGTTGTCGCTCCACACGCTGGCCTGCAAGCCGTAGGACGAGTCATTGGCCAGGCGGATGGCCTCTTCTTCCGTCTTGAAGCGGATGACGGAGAGCACCGGGCCGAAGATTTCCTCGCGCGCGATTTTCATCTGATTGGTCACGTCGATGAACACCGTGGGTTCCACGTAATAACCGCCCGTTTCCGTCAGCGCGCGCTTGCCGCCCGTCAGCAGCTTCGCGCCTTCGCTGGCGCCCGCGTCGATGTAGCCGAGCACCGTCTTGAGCTGGCCTTCGTCCACCAACGCGCCCATTTCGGCATGGCCCGACAGAGGGTCTTGAGGCTGGTACTTGGGCGTTTCGCTTTTCACGCAGGCCAGGAACTCGTCGGCCACCTTCTCGTGCACGAAGACACGGGACGGCGCGTTGCAGCTTTCTCCCTGGTTGTAGAAGATGCTGCCCGCCACGGTCTGGGCGGCGCGCTGGATGTCGGCGTAGTCATCGAACACCACGAAAGCCGACTTGCCTCCGAGTTCGTTGTAGACCCGCTTGAGGTTGCTGCGCCCCGCGTAGTCCAGCATGCGACGGCCCACGCGCGTGCTGCCCGTGAAGCCAATGGCGTCCACGTCCATGTGCAGGGCCAGCGCCTCGCCCGCCTCATGACCGTAACCGGGCACGACATTGAACACGCCCGGCGGCAAGCCCGCCTCCAGCGCCAATTCGGCCATGCGCAACGCGGTCAGCGGTGATTTCTCGCTGGGCTTGAGCACCACCGAATTGCCCGCCGCCAGCGCGGGGCCCAGCTTCCACGAGGCCATGAGCATGGGGTAGTTCCAGGGCACGATGGCGCCGATCACGCCCATGGGCTCGCGCGTGATGAGGGCCAGCGCCGTGGCGGGCGTGGGCGCGACCTCGTCGTAAATCTTGTCCACGGCCTCGGCGTACCAGGCGATGGTGCGCGCGCTGCCGCCCACGTCCACGGCCAACGCTTGCTGCACGGGTTTGCCCATGTCCAGGGATTCGAGCAACGCCAGTTCCTCGCGCGCGGCCAGCAGTTTGTCGGCGAAGGCGCGCAGCACCTTCTTTCGCGCGGCGGGCGCCTGCCCGGCCCAGCGGCTGTCCTCGAAGGCGGCGCGGGCGCTCTTCACGGCGGCGTCGACGTCGGCTTCACGCCCCCGCGCGATCTCGGCCAGGAGGCGGCCATCGATGGGCGAATGCTTGGCGAAGGTCTCGCCGTTCACGGCCGCCACGCGCTGACCGTTGATCAGCGCGCGGCCGTCCGTCTTGACCGCCTTGGCGGCGGCATGCCAGTCGGGTGCGGGTTTGTTCATGGCAGAGATTCCCTAGGTGAGAAAGGGAAGCCGCTGCAAACGGCTTCCCTTTCGATCGCTTGGACGCGAGGAAGGATCGCGCTCAGAAAAACACCACGAGGGCGGCACCCACGAGGTTGTTGTTCTTTTTGTACTCTTCGTTCTTCACGTCGTAGAACACGTCCTGGTCCGCACCGTCATAGCGGTACTCGAACTTGAGCCAGGCGTTGGGATTGAGCGCGTACTTGAGGCCCAGGGAGACGGCGTAGCGGTTGGCGCCTTTGCACTCTTCGCCCGCGTCACAGTCGGCGGAGGCCTTTGCGTCCATGCCGAGACCGTTCACGCCATCCGCGCGGACACCAGCGCCATCGTCAAACGCGGTGTAAGTGAACAAACCGCCGCCGTTCTTTTCATTGTTGATGTAATCGCCCCGCACCAGGAATTGCAGGCGCGGAGTGAAGAAGTAGCCCACCGTGGTGGACGCGCCGGCCCACTTGGCATCACTCACGCCGTCGTTGGCGGCATCCTTTTGGGTGCCATAGGAAAGCTGGCCGCCAAACGTCCAGTTGCCTCGGTTGTAATAGCCGTCCACTTCGAACAGCACGGCCGTGCTTTTGTCGGCCACCTCACCGTCAGCATCCACGGTCTTGTTCCAGTTGTCGGCTTTGCCGACCACACCGGCAAAACCCACGCCCCAGAACTCTTCCGGCCAGTAGTCAAACCGGTAGACCCAAGCCGGCGCGGTCTTGCCTTCCGGCGCCCTGGCGCTGTCCACGTTGGCGAGCATGGTGCGCAGCTGCCAGCTGCCGGTGGAAATGTCCAGCCCCGCGCCGGTGTAGGCGACGGGCAGCGTGAAATCGAACAGGAGGTTGTGCGTGATCAGCGCCGACTTCACCGGGTCCGCGTACTCATACCCCGACCAGTCCAGCACCTTGCCGGCAATCAACCGGGTCTGCCGATCCGACAAGGGAATGGACACCAACGCCGCGGTGATCGTGTGGTCACCGTTGAGGGGTTGCAACTGCAGGTTGTAGGTGGTGCCGTCGTCCGTTTCCTTGGTGAAGGTGATCGTGGCGTTGCCAAAGAATGGTGTGTCCGAGTAGCCGCTGAATTCGGAACTCAGGAACTGGAACCCCGCGCGGTTGGCGTTCTGGTCATAGATGTACGTCGGGTCCATGTAACCCGAAATCTTCAAACCCTTCAAGCCAGCGGTCTCCCACGCATCCTCCATCGCCTCGGTCTTGATGATGGTGCGGTTGATGTCCTGCATCTGGTCAGGCGTCAGGCCCATGCGATTTTGCTGGGCGGCAGCCTGCCCCCCCGCTGCGATGCCGAGAGCGAGCGCTGCGACTTGAGCGAGGATGGTGCGGTGGTGGACTCTCATCGGCTTCTCCTTGTGTGAAGGGGTATCGGGTGGGCGTGACCTGGACAGACAGCTTGTCGTTCAACGCGTAACGGGGACCGGGAGCGAGTTCTTCCTTGGACTTTTCTTATTCGTTGCGGGACGCCGCGCTGATCTCAGCGGCGCGGCGCCGTTCCGCCCGCGCTACCAGGATGCTGGCCACGGTCACGCAAACAGCCACCACGACGATGATCACCGTGGCCACCGCGTTGACCGTGGGATTGAGCCCCAGACGCGCGCGCGAGAAGATGATGAGCGGCATGGTGGTCGAGCCCGGGCCGGAGAGGAAGGCCGAAACCACCACATCGTCCAGCGAGAGACTGAAGGTCAACAGCCAAGCCGAAACCAGCGCTTGCGAAATCGACGGCAAGGTGACCAGCGTGAAGACCTGCCAGGGCTTGGCGCCCAGGTCCATCGCCGCTTCTTCGAGTTGGGGGTTGATCGCCTGCAGTCGCGCGGCAATCACCACGGTGGCATAGGCCATGCCCATCATCATGTGGCCCAACAGAATGGTGACCAGACCGCGCTCGGGGATGCCGATGGCGCGCTGCAAGGCCACCAGCAGCAGCAGCAGGGACAGGCCCTGGATGACCTCGGGCATGACCAGAGGGGCGTTGACCATGCCCGAGAAGAAGGTGCGCCCCCGAAAGCGCCTGTACTTGACCAAGGCGAAAGCGGCGAGCGTGCCCAGGGTGACGGACAAGCACGCCGACAGGAAGGCGATCTTGAGCGAGAGCCAGAGCCCGTTGAGGATTTCCCGGTCACCCGCCAGCTTGACGTACCAGTCCAGCGTGAACCCTTCCCAGCTGGTGGGCAGGGGCGACTTGTTGAAGGAGAAGATGACCAGCGCCATCATCGGCAGGTACAGGAACAGCAGGCCGGCGACCAGCCATCCCTTGCCGAACCCGGCGGCGAAGCGCGAACTGAAGAGGGCCTTGGTCATGGTGCAACACCTCCTCGCTTCGCGCTGGGGTGCGAGCTTGCTTGACGAATCACCACGTTATGGGTCTGAGCCGCGCTCATTTTGTCTTCTCCTGGGCTTCGGCCTGGTACTTGTTGAAGATGGCCAGGGGCACGACGATCAGCAGCACCAGCACCACGGCCACGGTGGAAGCCATGGGCCAATCGTTGTTGCTGAAGAACTCATCCCAGAGCACGCGGCCGATCATCAGGGTGCGCGCGCCACCCAGCATTTCTGGAATGACGAACTCGCCGATGCAAGGAATGAAGACCAGCATGGAGCCGGCGATGATGCCGGCCTTGGACAGCGGCACCGTGACTTTCCAGAACGCCGTCCAAGGCGTCGCACCCAGATCCGCGGCGGCCTCCAGCAGGCGCAGATCCATCTTGGCCAGGTTGGCGTAGAGCGGCAGGATCATGAAGGGCAGGTAGGTGTAGGTCATGCCGATGACCAAGGAAAACGGCGTGTAGAGGTACATGCCCGGCGCGTCGATGACACCCATGGCCATCAGCAGATGGTCCAGTCCCAGGAAATTCAGCGCCGACGCACCCCAGCCCCCCTCGCTGAGCAGCCCCTTCCAGGCGTAAACGCGCAGGAGGAAGGAGGTCCAGAAGGGCAGCATGACCAGCATCAGCAGCAGGGGCTGCACCGTGGCCTTGGCCCGCGCCATGAAGTAGGCGAAGGGATAACCGATGAACAGACAGCAGGCCGTGGTGACGGCCGCGTACTTCAGGCTGGAGAGATAAGCCCTGAGGTACAGGTCATCGCTGAACAGGAAGACGTAGTTGGCGTACTTGAAGCTCAGGTTCACCACGCCGTCCGTGATGTTCATGAGCTCCTTGGCCATGACCGGGCCCATCTCGGACACCGAGTAATTGAGCACGATCAGGAAGGGGGCCAGGAAAAACAGCAGAAGCCAGGCATAGGGAATGCCGATGACCGCGCTGCGGCCACGCCACCAGGCGGGGCGGAAACGCACGTAGCCCGTTTCCGGATCGTGCGTGGGCGAGGAAGAGGAGGAGACGACACTGCTCATGGCGGGGACCTGCTTGCCTGTGGCACCTCGTGGTTATTGCGTGAGCACGACCTGGGCCTGCGGGCTCCAATGCGCCCAGACCTCGTCGTCCCAGGTGAAGATGTCGTCAGGATGGCGTTCCGTGTTGGCCATGCTGACCTTGAGCATCGCGCCACTGGCCAGCTTCACGCGATAGATCGTGAGGCCGCCGAAGTAGGACAGCTCCTTGACCATGCCCTTGACGCTGTTGAAACGCGTGTCCTCGGGCGCCTGGCGCGAGAGCTTGATCTTCTCGGGCCGCAGCGCGACCGTGACCGCCATGTCCTCGGTGCCGGTGATGCCGTGGCCCACGTAATGCCGCACGTCGGCGCAGGCAATCTCGCAGTGGGCCGCGTCGTCCACGTCCAGCGTGCCGTCCATCAGGTTGACGTTGCCGATGAAGTCGGCCACGAAGCGCGATTGCGGTGTTTCGTAGATCTCGCCAGGCGCGCCGACCTGCAGGAAGCGCCCCTCGCTCATGACCGCCATGCGCGAAGCCATGGTCATGGCCTCTTCCTGGTCGTGCGTGACCATCACGCAGGTCACGCCGACCTGCTCGATGATGTTGACCAGCTCGATCTGGGTCTGCTCGCGCAGCTTCTTGTCGAGCGCGCCCAGCGGTTCGTCCAGCAGCAGCAGCTGGGGCTGCTTGGCCAGGCTGCGCGCCAGCGCCACCCGCTGCTGCTGACCGCCCGAGAGCTGGTGCGGCTTGCGCTGGGCGAACTTGCCCAGCTGCACCAGCTTGAGCATGGCCTCGACCCGCTCGGCCACCTCGGCCTTGGGCATGCCCTCGCGGCGCAAGCCAAAGGCGATGTTGTCCCAGACCGTCAGGTGCGGAAACAGGGCGTAGGACTGGAACATCATGTTGAGCGGCCGCTCGTAGGGCGGCAGCCCCACGAGGTCGACCCCATCGAGCACGATGCTGCCGGCCGTCGGCGTCTCAAAGCCGGCCAGCATGCGCAGCAGGGTCGTCTTGCCGCAGCCCGACGGCCCCAGCAAGGCAAAGATCTCGCCCTTGGCGATGTCGATGTTGACGTTGTTGACCGCCTTGTACCCGCCAAATTCCTTCACCACGCTCTTGATCTGCAGGAATTTCGCGTTATGGCTGCTCTTTGGGCTGCTCATTCTTCGCCTTGAGACTAGGGTTGAAAAGGGGCGATTATCGTGATCCTGGGACGCCCGGCTTACATGCCGGTCTTGAACGCGGTGTAGACCCGGCTCTGGTTGCGCCGGATGTCGTTGGTCAGCTGCTGGTCGGAGTACCCCACCATCTTGGCCAGGTCGGCGGCGGACAGGAAGACGGTGCTGTTGTTGGCCACCGCGGGGTTGATGAAGGACTTGGAGGCGCCAAAGGTGCCATTCGGGTAGAACACCTTGTTGGTCAGTCCTGCGTTGACCTGGGGACGCAAGATGTAGTCGATGAATTTGTAGGCGTTCTCGATGTGTGGGGCATCCGCGGGGATGGCCATCACGTCGAAGAACAGCAGCCCGCCGGTGGAGGGCAGCAGGGCCTGGATGTTCTGGCCGGTCTTGCCGTCGATGGCGCGCTGACGGGCGATGTTGATGTCACCGGACCAGCCCAGGGCCAGGCAGATGGAACCACTGGCCATGTCGTTGATGTAGCCCGAGGAGCTGAACAGCGTGACGGAGGGGCGGATGCTCTTGAGCAGGGCCAAGGCGGCGTTGTAGTCCGCGGCGCTCCTGGAGACACGGGGCTTGCCCAGGTAGTGCAGCGCGGCGGGCACGACTTCGTCGGCCGAGTCCAGCACGGACACCCCGCAGGACTTCAGTTTGTTGACGTACTCGGGCTTGAAGAGCAGATCCCAGGCATTGGCGGGCAGCTCACCGCCGATCGCTTTCTTGACCTTGTCCACGTTGATGCCCAAGGTCGTGTAACCCCACAACCAAGGCACGAGGTACTGGTTGCCGGGATCCACCGCGGCAAGCTGGGACATCAGCGGCGCCTCGAGGTTCTTGAGATTGGGAATCTTGCTGCGGTCCAGCGGCGTGAACAGGCCCGCGGAGAGCTGCAGCGCGGCCCAGTTGGACGACGGCACCACGATGTCATAGCCCGTCTTGCCCGCCACCAGCTTGGCGTGCAGGATTTCGTTGTTGTCGAAGTTGTCGTAGCGAACCTTGATGCCCGTTTCCTTCTCGAAATTGGCGATCGTTTCGTCCCCGATGTAGTCGGACCAGTTGTAGACGTTCAAGACCTTGGCGTCCTGGGCTGAAGCGTTCGCGCCCCAGAGGAGGGAGGCCGAGGACAGCAGGACCGCGGCCGCCGTGGCGAGCGCGGAACAAGGGCGGAAATTCAGCTTCATGACGATGGCCTCCTAATGCCGAAGAGTGATGCAGGAACGATCAAGTCTTGAGGACGGGGGGGAAACTCGAACACGCAATTCTGGGCTGATTTTCAGCGAATCCGGCGGGCCCACGCCGCCTCAGGGCACGGAAGTGGCGGAGGCAAAGTCCGTGCCACCCGGCGCGGCCCATCCGCCATGCCAGCCCGTCAAAAAGCGCCTTTCTGTTGGAGTTCGGCCAGGGTCAGGTCCAGGCAGCGGCGGATCAGCGCCAGCATTTCGTCCATCTGCGCGCGGGTCATCGACAACGGCGGCGCGATGATCATGCGGTCGCCCACGGCGCGCATGATGAGCCCCTCACGGAAGCAATGGGCCCGGCACATCATGCCCACCGCCAGCTCGGCAGGGAACGGCGCGCCACTGGTTTTGTCACGCACCAACTGCAAGGCGCCCATCAGGCCGCAGGTCTGGGCTTCGCCCACCAGGGAGTGCCCCGCCAGCTCGGCATAGCGTTGGGCCAGGTAGGGCCCGGTGTCCTCGCGCACACGCTCGACCAGCCCCTCGCGCTGGATCAGCCGGATGTTGGCCACCGCGACGGCGCAAGCCACCGGATGGCCGCTGTAGGTATAGCCATGGGCGAACTCGCCACCGTTGGCGAGTGCCTTGGCCACGCGTTCGCCGACCATGACACCGCCCAGGGGGATGTAGCCGCTGGTCACGCCCTTGGCGAAGGTCATGAGGTCGGGTTTCGTGCCCATGGTTTCGCAGCCGAACCATTGGCCCGTGCGACCGAAGCCCGTGATCACCTCGTCGGACACCAGCAAGATGCCGTGTCGGTCGCAGATGCGCTGGATTTCGGGCCAGTAAGTGGAAGGAGGCACGATCACGCCGCCCGCGCCCTGCACGGGCTCGCCGATGAAGGCGGCCACGCGACCGGGGCCGATTTCCTGGATCTTGTCTTCGAGCCAGCTGGCGGCGCGGCGCCCGAACTCCTCGCGACTCAATCGCTCGCTCCGTTCGTCGCGCCCCAGCGCAAACCAGAACGGCTGTTCGATGTGCACGATATCGGGAATGGGCAGACCCCCTTGTTGGTGCATCTCGGACATGCCGCCCAGGGAGGCGCCGGCCATGGTGGAGCCATGGTAGGCGTTCTTGCGGCTGATGATGACCTTGCGCTCGGGCTGGCCCTGCAAATCCCAGTAACGCCGCACCAGGCGCACGACGGTGTCGTTGCTCTCCGAGCCCGAGCCGCCAAAGAAGACGTGCTGGAACTGCGGCGGCGTGATCTCCGCCAGCAACTCGGCCAGTTCGATGGCGGGCGGCGTGGCCGTGTTGAAGAAGCTGTTGTAGAAGGGCAGCGTCTGCAACTGCCGCGTCGCCGCTTCGATCAGCTCTTGGCGGCCATACCCCACGTTGACGCACCAGAGACCGCTCATGGCGTCGAGGATCTTCTGACCCTCGCTGTCCCAGATGTAGATGTCGTCGGCGCGGGTGATGATGCGCGCGCCCTTGCGCGCCAGCGCGGCGGAGTCGGTGAAAGGATGCAGATAGTGGGCCGAATCGGTCTGCTGCCATTCGGCCGTGGTGCGGGTGGCACCGGGCTTTTGAGGCGGATTCAAACGTGCATTCATTGACCAAACCTTCCTGAGTGGGGAGCCATGTTCATCAGACGTGCAGCAGCAAGTGCTCGCGTTCCCACGGGGAGATGACCTTCATGTACTCGTCGAACTCGATCTCCTTGATTTCGCTGTACACGGTCACGAACTCCTTGCCCAGCACCTCGTGCAAATCGGTTTCCTTGCGCAACAGGTCCAGCGCATCGCTCTGGCCGCGGGGCAGGGCAAAGGGCGTGAGGTAGGCGTCGCCCTTCATCTCGTCCTTGGGCTTGATCTTGTTCTTCATGCCGAGGTAGCCGCAGGCGAGGGTCACGGCCATCGCAATGTAGGGATTGGCGTCGGCACCGATCACGCGGTTCTCCAGACGCCTGGCCTCGGGCGTGGAGATCGGCGAGCGAATGCCAACCGTGCGGTTGTCATAACCCCATTCGATGTTGATGGGCGCCGCCGTGAAGCGCGACAGGCGACGGTAGCTGTTCACATAGGGCGCGAGCAGCGCCATCGCGGCTGGCGTGTATTTCTGCAGTCCGCCGATGTAGTGGTAGAAGGCGTCCGAGGGCGTGCCGTCCGGCTTGCTGAAGACATTGTGTCCCGCCTTGTCCACGACGCTCTGGTGGATGTGCATGGCGCTGCCGGGTTCGCCCGCGATGGGCTTGGCCATGAAGGTCGCGTACATGTCGTGCCGCATCGCGGCCTCGCGCACGGTGCGCTTGAAGAAGAAGACCTCGTCGGCCAGGCCCAGGGGATGGGCGTGGAAGAAGTTGATCTCCATCTGGCCCGCGCCGACCTCGTGAATGAGCGTGTCCACGTTCAGACCCATCTGCTCGCAGTAGGCGTAGATGTCCTCGAACAGAGGATCGAACTCGTTGACCGCGTCGATGCTGTAAGCCTGGCGCGAGGTTTCAGCGCGCCCGCTGCGGCCGATCGGGGGGCGCAAGGGCGTGTTGGCGTCGGTGTTGCGCGCGGTCAGGTAGAACTCCAGCTCGGGGGCGACCACCGGGTTCCAGCCTTCCGCGGCGTACAGATCACACACCTTGCGCAACACGCTGCGCGGCGCATAGGGAATGAGCTGGCCATCGTGGTCGAAGCAATCGTGGATGACCTGGGCCGTGGGGTCGATGGCCCAGGGCACGATGCGCACCGTGCTCGGGTCCGGGCGCAGCTGCATGTCGCGGTCGGTCGGGTCGATCACGTCGTAATAAGGGCCATCCTCGGGAAACTGCCCCGTCACGCTCATCGCCACCGTCACCTGCGGCAGGCGCATGCCGCGGTCCTCGGTGAACTTCTCACGCGGCAGGATCTTGCCGCGCGCGACGCCGGTCAGGTCGGGCACGAGGCATTCGATTTCGGTGACGCGGCGTTCATTCAGCCACTGTTCGAGTTCGGCGAAGCCGAAGTTGTTTTTTTCAACCATGGGAATCTCTCACTGTTCTGTTCACAGGCTACGGCCGGTACAAGCGCCAAGGCAGGCTTTGTGCTTGCCGCCGGCCACATTCCTCGCGATGACCCGCGGACACGCGGGCCGGGCAAGGGGTTCAGGCACGGAGAGCGGCTGGCTGAGGGGCGCGGTGCCGGTCACGGTAGAGCACGCAGGCATCACCGAAGGCCCGGAAAAGCTTTTGTGAAATGGGGTTGTGCGCGGCCAGCCACTCGGGGTGCCACTGGACGCAGAGGTTGAAGCCTTGCACGGGCCGGCCGGCGATGGCCTCGGCGGAAAAGGCTTCCACCAGGCCATCCGGGGCGCGGGCTTCCACCCGCAGGCCGGGGGCCAATTGGTTCACGCCCTGGCCGTGCACGGAGTTCACCTGAAATTCCGCCTGGTCAACGATGGCGGCCAACACGCCACCGGACTGCACATGCACCGGATGCGCCGGGGCGTACACCACTTCGGGCGGGGCCTTGGGGTCTTGCGGGGCGCCCCGGTGGTCGTTCTTGCCCTCGACTTCCTGCACGGCCTGGTGCAGGCTGCCGCCCAGCGCCACATTGGTTTCCTGGAAGCCACGGCAAATCGCGAAAAGCGGGATGCCCCGCTCCAGCGCGGCGCGGATGAAGGGCAAGGTCCAGGCGTCACGTTCAGGGTCGAGCGGCAGGCTGGGGTCGTGCACCGCTTCCTCGAAATGGCTCGGATGGACGTTGGACGGCGAGCCGGTCAGGAACACGCCATCGGCCAGGTCGAGCAGGGTCTGCATTTCGCGCGCATCCGCCGCGCCGGGCACGACCAGCGGCTGACACCCCGCCAGGCGGACGGCGTCGATGTATTTCTTGCCCGCGATGTGGAAGGGATGGTCCCCAACCTGCCGGTTGCAGGAGGGCACCAGAACCAGGGGTTTTCTCTCCGAAGACGACGCCCCCGCGCTCGCGGCGAGGGGCTGGACGGACAGGGGCATGGGCGCGTTCACAGCAAATCCTTGATGCGGTAGTAGGCCATGCCCAGCACCAGAGCCGGTGTGCGCAGCCAGCGTCCACCCGGAAACGGGCGATGCTGGATGCGCGCGAAGATGTCGAAACGCTCGGCCTGGCCTGCGATGGCCTCGGCCACCAGCTTACCCGCCAAACCGGTCAACGCCAAGCCGTGACCGGAAAAGCCTTGCAGATAAAAAATATTCGCGTGCTCTTGCTGACCGGTGCGTTGGGAAAGTCGACCGAAATCGGGCGCGCGGTTCATCGAGATGTCCACGAAACCGCCCCAGGCGTATTGCGCCTTCACGTCCTTCAGTTGCGGGAAGGACAGCAGCATGCGCCGGCGCATGCTTTCGGCCAGGTTCATGGGCGTGGCCGTGCTGTAGCTGACACGCCCGCCGTAGAGCATGCGGTGGTCCTGCATGGGACGAAAGTAATCCAGCACGAAGTTGGTGTCGCAGACCGCCGCGCCGCTGGGAATCAGCGAGTCGGCCAGGGCCGGGTCCATGGGCTCGGAGGCGATGATGTAGGTGCCCACGGGCATGATGCGCGCCTCCAGCGCGCGCGCGATCTCCTGCAGGTACACGTTACCCGCGAGCAGCACATGCCGGGCGCGCACGCTGCCGCGGACATCGCCTTGTCCCGCCGCCCGGGTCACCGTGCGCAGCGTGGTGAGCGCGCCATCGGCCTGGGTTTCCAAGGCCGTCACGGCGGTGTCTTCGTGGAGGCGCACACCGGCCTGGGCCGCCGCGGCCGCCAGCCCCTGCGTGTACTTCAGGGGATGCAGATGCCCGTTGAAGTCATCGTAGACCCCGCTGTGAAAACGCGGGCTGGCGATCCAGCGCGGCATGTCCTTGGGCTCGATCCAGCGGCTTTGGAAGTCGTAGCGCTGGAGCATGTCCTCTTGCCAGGCACGCAAGGTGCGCGCCTTGCGCGCGTTGAGCGCCAAGGTCAGGTAGCCAGACCGCCATTCGCAGTCGATGGCGTGGCGTGCCCGGCGCTCATGCACCAGGTTCACGGCCTCGACCGTCATGTCCCAGACACGCCGGGCCACGGCGGTGCCCAGCTGTTCTTCGATCACGGAAATGTCGCTGGCCAGGCCGGCGATGACCTGCCCGCCGTTGCGGCCCGAGGCGCCCCAGCCCACCTCGCGTGCCTCCAGCAGGGTCACGCTGTAGCCCCTCGCGCTGAGTTCCAGCGCCGCCGACAGGCCAGCCAGACCGCCACCGACGATGGCCACATCGGCGTCCCCATCGTCCTGCAGCGCGGCGAAACGCTGCGTGCGCGGCGCGGTGGCCGCGTAGTAGGAGTTCCGGGTCAGGTCCTGGTCGGTCTCGAGCAAGGTCTTGAACATCCGGTTGACCCCTGGTCTTTGCTTTTGTTTTTGCTTTTGCGGTTGCGTTTCCGATCAGCCCCGCTTCAGTACATCGGCCAGCGTGCCGACCAGCTGGTCGATCTGCGCCTTTGAGATGATGAGCGGCGGCGACATGGCGATGGTGTCACCCGTGGTGCGGACCAACACACCCAAGTCGAAACACTGAAGGAAGACGTCAAAGGCGCGCTTGCCCGGCAAGCCCGCGAGCGGGGCCAGTTCGACCGCACCCACCAGACCGATGTTGCGGATGTCGATCACGTGCGGCAGCCCCTTGAGCGCATGCAAGGCGTCGGCGAAATAACTTTCGAGTTCGGCACCGCGCGTGAGCAGCCCTTCCTCGGCGTACGTGTCCAGCGTGGCCAGCGCCGCAGCGCAGGCCAGGGGGTGACCCGAGTAGGTGTAGCCGTGGGCGAATTCGATGACGTGGGGCGCGCTGTCCACGTTCGTCAGCGTCTCGTGGATGGCCTGGCGCGCGAACACCGCGCCCATGGGCACCGTGCCGTTGCTGATGCCCTTGGCGGTGGTCATGAGGTCGGGCGTGACGCCAAAGCGCGTGGCGCCGAAGGGCGCGCCCAGGCGACCAAAGCCGGTGATCACCTCGTCGAAGATCAGCAGGATGCCGTGCTTGTCGCAAATCTCGCGCAGGCGCTGCAGGTAGCCCTCGGGCGGCAGCACCACGCCCGTGGAGCCCGCCACGGGCTCGACGATCACGGCGGCGATGGTGCTGGCGTCGTGCAGCGCGACGATGCGCTCCAGGTCCTCGGCCAGTTCGGGGCCACCGTGCAGGGGCACGCCGCGGCTGTAGCCGTTGCGCGCGGGGTCATACGTGTGGCGCAGGTGGTCCACGCCGGTCAGCATGGGGCCAAACGTCTTGCGGTTGCCCACGATGCCGCCCACCGAGATGCCGCCGAAGTTGACGCCGTGGTAGCCGCGCTCGCGGCCAATGAAGCGAGTGCGCGTGCCCTGGCCACGGGCACGGTGGTAGGCCACGGCCATCTTGAGCGCGGTGTCCACCGATTCCGAACCCGAGTTGGTGAAGAACACCCGGTTCAAGCCCGCGGGCGTGATCTGGATCAGGCGCTCGGCCAGTTCGAAGGACTTGGGGTGCGCCATGTTGAAGGGCGGCGCGTAATCCAGCTCGGCCACCTGCTTCTGCACGGCTTCAACGATCTTCGGGCGGGCATGGCCCGCGTTCACGCACCACAGGCCCGCGATGCCGTCCAGGATCTGGCGACCCTCGGGGGTCCAGAAATGCATGTCCTTGGCCTTGGCCAGGAGACGCGGCGCGCTCTTGAATTGGCGGCTGGCGGTGAAGGGCATCCAGAAGGCGTCCATGGCCGGTGTGTGGGCTGGGGTATGGGCCGCAGTCTGGGCCAGAAGAGAGGCGTCGATGGCTTTGTTCATGGTCAATGGAAAAAAGAGAAAACCAGGCCCAAACCAGGCCGTATGGGTCCGTTTTCAAGCAAGAAATCTGCCCTTGCAAGCCAAAGGCAGGCCGATGCCCTCAGTCTAGAGAAAGCCGGACGCAATGTGCTTGCGCAATCGCTCGGGAACGGCCCGCGACCATGCAATAAGATTGCGTCGATTTTCTTTTTGGAAAATTTTCATGCGAATTAAGTCCACAACGATCGCACAGGATGCCACACTCGATGCCATCGACCGCGCCATCCTGCGCGAACTCCAGGCGGACGGGCGCTGCTCCAATCTGGAGCTGGCGCAGCGTGTGCACCTCTCGCCTTCGGCCTGCCTGCGGCGCGTGAAGACGCTGGAAGACGCTGGCGTCATCGCCCGCTATGTCGCCCTGCTGAACCCGCGCGCCATCGGCAAGAGCGGCTCGAGCTTCACCATCGTCAACCTGGAAAGCACGGCGCAGACACGGATCGAGGCCTTCGAGCAAGCGGTGCAGGACCAGCCTGAAATCCTGGACTGCCATTACGTGGCCGGGAGCAACGATTACCTCATCCGCTTCAGCTACCGCGACGCCGAGGACCTGGAGCGGGTGCACCGCGAGGTGCTGATGCGCCTGCCGGGCGTGGCCCGCGTGAACTCCATGCTGGTGCTGCGCACCGTCAAGAAGACCACGGCCTTGCCGCTGGACTGAGCACCCCAGCCCCATCCAGGCCGTCCATCATCGAACCCCATGACCAAGCCACCCACCCGTCTCGCGCTGGCCGCTGCCTGCGGCGCCGGCTTCCTCTGGGGCACCGGCGCGCTGGTCGTGCAGGTGCTGATCCAACGCCACGGCTTCACGCCTGAAAACATCTCCTTCTGGCGCTTTGTCGTGGGCGCCCTCGTGCTGCTGGCCGTCTTCGGCCGCCCCGCGCGATGGCCAGAATTCTGGCGAACGCTGCGCCCCATGCTGGGCACGCTGCTCGCCGCGGGTGCGGCAATGGCGGGTTATGTGCTGCTGTGGTTCTACGGGATTGAACGCATCGGCGCGGCCATACCGACCTTGATCGCGCTGTGCCTACCGCCGGTGCTCGTCACCGTGGTGGCGCTGGCTCGCGGACACGAACGCGCCAGCTGGCCGCTGCTCGGGCTGCTGGCCTTGTCCTTGCTGGGCACACTGCTGCTGGTGCTGCCGCATGAGACAGGAGCGGGCACGCCCGCGACACCCGCCGCGGACCCCTGGCAGCTGGTGCTGGGCGTGGCATTCGCCATCGGCTCGGCCTTGCTCTACACCGGCTTCACGCTGGTCAGCGGCAAACTTTCGAGCACGCTGGGCGCTGGCCCGGCCACCCTGGGACTGACGGTGGTGGCCGCCGCCGTCATGGGCCTGTCCGCGCTGCACCGGCCCTTGCAGTGGCCGGCGGATGTGCCGCCTCAGGCCTGGTTTTTGTACCTGGGCATCGTCACCGCGGCGCTGGCCCTGCTGGCTTTCAGCTGGGGCGCGGCGCGCCTGTCACCAACGCTGCTGACCATCGCCGTCCTGGTCGAGCCCCTGACCACGGTGCTGCTGGCGGCCTGGCTGCTGGGTGAGCAACTCAACCCGGCGCAATGGCTGGGGGGCGCCTTGCTTCTGGTCAGCATCTGGGGCCTGGGCCAGCGCGAGAGCCGACGAGCGGCCTGACCGAGCAGCAAACGCAAGCAGCAAATGTTTCAGAAGATTCGGGAAGTTCGTGGGCGTGTTGTGGCCGTGTTTGCTCGACCACTCGCGCTCGCAATCATCGGGCACCGCGCCGCGCCAACCAGGGCAGCATGGACGCAAGCACGCCGTCCTTGAGCACGGCATGGTGGTACAGCGCGGCCAAGGCGTGCAGGCCCGCAAGCGACACAAGGACGTCGCCCAGGAAGCCGTGCACATCGCCCCAGTCGACCAGGTGCCCCAGCGCCGAACCGGTGATGCCCGGCAGCTGCTCCACGCGCACGCCACCGAGCAAGGTCAGCGGATGGCCTTCTCCGCCCAGAGCCAGCAGGGCCGTCAGCGGCAAGGCCAGGAGCAGCAGCCAAAGCAGGCCATGGACGGCCTTGGAGGCCCGGCGCATCCAGGCTGGCATCGGGAACTCGGGCGCGCGCGGGCGCAGCGCCACCCAGATCAGGCGGATCAAGGTCAGCACCAACACCAGCAGACCCAGGCTTTCGTGCCAGACGATGCCGATGCGGGTGGCCGGGTCCACGCCCTGACGCATCAAACGACCGAAGCCCTCAGGCCCCAGGATGAAGGCCGCAATCACGGCAACGGCCGTGAGCCAGTGCAAGACGCGGCTGAGCGCGTCGTAAGGAGAGGAAGAAGGTGTGCCCATGAAGGAACTCCCGCGAGAACCTGGCCCTGCGCCGATGCCGAACGCCTCGGCAGGAAGACCATGCCGTCAGTGTGACGATTTCGCGAGGGAATGCAAGCCTGGGGCGCCCCGGCGTACCGGGGATCGCCTGGCGCATGGGCCGGGCCGGGCCGGGCCGTGGCGTGGCGTGAGGGTGGCCGTGTCAGCCTGGCCGCCCGTGCGCCAGCCTCAGTCAGACCACGGCGCCGGAGTTCGGGTCCTTGGGGTCGTGCTTGGCCTTGTCGGGCACGGCCTTCACCAAGTCTTCGCGCTTGACCCCCAGCCACATGGCGATCGAGGCCGCCACGAAGACGGACGAGTAAATGCCGAAACAGATACCGATGGTCAGCGCCATGGCGAAGTAATGCAGGGTCGGGCCGCCGAAGATCAGCATCGACAGCACCACCAGCTGCGTGCTGCCGTGGGTGATGATGGTGCGGCTGATGGTGCTGGTGATGGCGTGGTCGATCGTGGCCTTCACATCCATCTTGCGCTGGCGCCTGAAACTTTCGCGGATGCGGTCGAAGATCACCACGGACTCGTTCACCGAGTACCCCAGCACAGCCAGCACCGCGGCGAGCACCGGCAGCGAGAACTCCCACTGGAAGAAGGCGAAGAAGCCCAGGATGATGACCACATCGTGCAGGTTGGCGATGATGCCGGCGACGCCGAACTTCCACTCGAAGCGCACGGCCAGGTAGATCACGATGCCGATCACCACGAAGGCCAGGGCCTTGAGCCCATCCAGCGCGAGTTCGTCGCCGACCTGCGGGCCCACGAACTCGCTGCGGCGCAGGGTCGCGCCGGCATCCGCCGCCTGCAGCACGCCCAGCACCTGGGCGCTTTGCTCGCTGGAGCTCACGCCCTTGACGGCGGGCAGGCGGATCAACACATCACGCGCCGTGCCGAAGTTCTGCACCTGCACGTCGGTGTAGCCCAGCTTGGCGATGCCCCCGCGGATGGCCTCCAGGTCGGCGGTTTGCGTGTAGCTCACCTCCATCAGGGTGCCGCCGGTGAACTCCACCGACAGATGCAGCCCGCGCGTGACGAGGAAGAACGCCGCCAGCAGGAAGGTCACGAGTGAAACGGCATTCAGCACCAGCGCGTGGCGCATGAAGGGAATGTCGCGGCGGATCTTGAAAAACTCCATTTGCTTTCTCCTTGGGAGTTTTCAGTGATGGCTCATATGCGATTGCGCATGTGATGCCGAAACTAAAAATTCCATTTTTAGTCCGTCTAACAATGGAATTCTTGGCGCAGGCTCACATTTGCGCGCAGCGCATGTGAGCCGTAGCCAAAAACTCCATGGTTGCTTTACTGCTCTGCCTTGCCCGTGGCTTGACCCTCAGGCCGCCATACCGTCCCGATGGACACGCTCTTGAGCTTCTTGCGACTGCCGTACCAGAGGTTGACCAAGCCGCGCGAGAAGAACACCGCGGAGAACATGCTGGTCACGATGCCCAGGCAGTGCACGACCGCGAAGCCACGCACGGGCCCCGTGCCGAAGGCCAGCAAGGCCAGGCCCGCGATCAGCGTGGTGACGTTGGAGTCGAGGATGGTGGCCCAGGCGCGCTCGTAGCCCGCATGGATGGCCGCCTGCGGCGAGGCGCCGTTGCGCAGTTCCTCCCGCACGCGTTCGTTGATCAGCACGTTGGCGTCGATGGCCATGCCCAGCACCAGGGCCATGGCCGCCATGCCCGGCAGGGTCAGCGTGGCCTGCAGCATGGACAGCACAGCCACCAGCAGCAGCAGGTTGACGGCCAAGGCCACGGCGGAGAACACGCCAAACAGCATGTAGTAGATGCCCATGAAGGCCGCCACGGCGACGAAGCCCCAGGTCACGCTGTGGAAGCCCTTGCTGATGTTGTCGGCGCCCAGGCTGGGGCCAATGGTGCGCTCCTCGATGATCTCCATCGGCGCGGCCAGCGAACCAGCGCGCAGCAGCAGGGCCGTGTCGGCGGCCTCGGTCGTGCTCATGCGGCCAGAAATCTGCACGCGGCCACCGCCGATCTCGCCACGGATGACCGGCGCGGTCACGACTTCGCCCTGGCCCTTCTCGAACAGGATGATGGCCATGCGCTTGCCAATGTTTTCGCGCGTCACGTCCTTGAAGATGCGCGCGCCCTTGGCGTCCAGCACCAGGTTGACGGTGGGCTCATGGGTCTGGCTGTCGAAGCCCGGCTGGGCGTCGGTCAGGTTTTCACCGGTCAGCACCACTTGCTTGCGGACGATGACGGCTTGGCCATTGCGCTCCAGGTAGCGCTCGGACGTGAAGGGCACGGGACCGGTGCCAAGTTCCGCGGCACGCCCTTCCGTGCTCTCGTCCACCATGCGCAGTTCCAGCGTGGCGGTGCGGCCCAGGATGTCCTTGGCCTTGGCGGTGTCCTGCACGCCGGGCAACTGCACG
This sequence comes from Hylemonella gracilis ATCC 19624, assembly GCF_000211835.1. Taxonomy (GTDB): domain Bacteria; phylum Pseudomonadota; class Gammaproteobacteria; order Burkholderiales; family Burkholderiaceae_C; genus Hylemonella; species Hylemonella gracilis. Next base: position 22,551 of record NZ_AEGR01000083.1, read on the forward strand.
ACGATGCGGTCGGCGCCCTGCTGCTGGATCACCGGTTCGGCCACGCCGAGTTCATTGATCCGGTTGTGCAGGGTGGTGATGTTCTGCTTGAGCGCCTGGTCTTGCACCAGGCGCATGGCCGCGGGCTTGAGGCTCAGGGTGAGCTTGAGGTCGCCGCCGTCATTGCTCTCGGCGAGTTGCAGGTCGGCGAACTGGTCCAGCAGCACGCGCCGGGTGGCTTCCGCCGTGGCGGCGGCGTCCGCGCCCGTGCCGCGCAGACGGATCTCGATCGTGTTGCCATTGCGCGCGATGCCGCCGTGGCGGATGTTCTTCTCGCGCAGGGTGGTGCGCAGGTCACCCGCCAGCGACTCGGCCTTCTTGGTCAGCGCGGCCTGCATGTCCACCTGCAGCATGAAGTGCACGCCGCCGCGCAAGTCCAGCCCCAGGTACATGGGCGCGGCGCGCAGCGAAGCCAACCATGCCGGGGTGTTGGAGATCAGGTTGAGCGCGACGATGTAGCCCGAGGCGGCGGGATCGGGATTGAGCGCGTGGTTGATCGCGTCCTTGGCCCGCAGTTGCGCGTCCGGCGAATCGAAGCGCACGCGCAGCGAACCGCCCGCCGCGCCGGTGTCCAGTTGCACGGCCAGCGGCGACAGCCCGGCCTGCTTCAGCGCATCCTCGACGCGCGCCTGCACGCCCAGGTCCACTTTCTGGGTGGCGCGGGCGGGCGAGACCTGCACCGCTGGGGCTTCACCAAAGAAATTGGGCGCCGTGTAGATGGCGCCCACCAGCAAGGCGATCACGATGATCGCGTATTTCCACAGCGGGTAACGGTTCATGGCGGGATCGCGCCGGACAAGGACACGAGAAAAGAGGCGGGTTCGGAGCGCCGGGATGACGCACGCGTCAGCCTGGCGCTCCCGCGTGGGATTTACTTCAGCGTGCCCTTGGGCAGCACTTGGGCCACGGCGTGGCGCTGGATCTGCACCTCGACGCCGGAGGCGATTTCCAGGCCGAGCTGGTTGTCACCCACGCTGCTGACGCGGCCCAGCATGCCACCGACGGTCACGACTTCGTCACCCTTGGCCAGGGCGTCGACCATGGCGCGGTGTTCCTTTTGCTTCTTCATCTGGGGACGGATCATGATGAAGTACAGCACCACGAACATCAGCACGATGGGCAGCATGCTCATCAGCGAGGATTGCAGGCCGCCTTCGGGGGCGGCGGCGGGCGCGGTCTGGGCGTAAGCGGTGGAAATGAACACGGTGGGGGCTCCTGGCGGTTTATGAAGCGGGCGCGGGCCGAAGGCCGTGCCGCGCAAAGCCGCCGATTGTACGGGGGCCGTCCAGGGGGGCGGCGGTGTCCCGCGCGGCCCTGGGGAATCAGCTGCCCCGGGCCGATCCGGCTGCCTGTTGCTGCGCGCGCCACGCCGACATCTTGGTCGCCCAGACCGCACGCACCGCCGACAGATGCCGGGCCTTGACGTGGCCGTAGCCCCGGATCTGCTCGGGCAGGCGGGCGATCTCGACCGCAGCCGCCAGGTTCTGCGCCGACAGACCGGCCAGCAGCTCGTCGATGCAGGCGCGGTACTCGTCGATCAGGGCGCGCTCGGTCTTGCGCTCCTCGGTGTGGCCGAACGGGTCTAAAGCGGTGCCGCGCAAGCCCTTCAAGCGGGCCAGGCCCCTGAACAGCATGAGGGTGTAGGGACCGAACTTGCGCTTTTGCAACTCCCCGCGCGTGTTGCGCCGCGCCAGCACCGGTGGCGCCAGGTGGTAGTGCAACTTGACCTCACCCTCGAACTGCGCCGCGATGCGCGCCAGGAACGCTGGGTCGCTGTGCAAGCGCGCGACTTCGTACTCGTCCTTGTAGGCCATGAGCTTGAACAAACCCTGGGCCACGGCCTCGCTCAATGATGTCTTGCCGAAAGCCGATTCGGCCTGGCGCACCCGATCGATGAAGGCCCGGTAACGCTCAGCATAGGCCGCGTTCTGGTAGGCCGTCAGGAATTCGACGCGGCGCGCCACGACGTGGTCGAGCGTGGGCGGTTTGTGGAACACCAGGGCTTGCGCCGTGGTGGCGGCCGCCGCCACGCGCCGCGCGAAGTCCTCGGGGGCGTGGGCCGCACGGCGGCCCCAGCCAAAGGCCGCCTTGTTCTGCGCCACCGCCACGCCATTGAGTTCGATGGCGCGCAGCAAGGACTCCAGGTGCAAGGGCACCCAGCCCCGCTGCCAGGCGTAGCCCAGCATCATGGGGTTGGCGTAGAGGCTGTCGCCCATCAGGCGCAGGGCGGCGGTGTCGGCATCGAAGACGCCCAGATGCGGGTTCGTGTCGCCTCCCTCATCCGTGCCCTGATCGCCCCCCACATCACCGACCCCCGCACCGCTCACAGCCTGGGCCACCTCGCCCGCGCAGGCCGCGGCGGGGTTGCGCCAGTCGGCGTCGCGCACGAAGGCGGCGGTGGGCGCGCCGTGGCTGTTGAGCGCCACGCGGGTGCGCCCCGGTCGCATGCGCAGCAGGGTCTCCTTGCCCGCCGCCACGATGGGATCGCAGGCAATGACCACATCGGCCGCGGCCATGCCCACGCGCGTGACATGCACGGCGTCCTGCCGCGCGGCGATCAGCACATGGCTCCAGGTCGCGCCGCCTTTCTGCGCCAGCCCCGCCGCGTCCTGGGTGACGATGCCCTTGCCTTCCAGGTGCGCCGCCATGCCCAGCAACTGGCCGATGGTGATGACACCGGTGCCGCCCACACCGGCGACGACGATGCCCCATGCGCCCTCGGCATCCAGCGCCAGGTGTGGGATGTGGGGTTCTGGCAAGTCGTCCAGCTTGTCCATGGCCGGCGCGGCCTGGGTCTTCTTTTTCAGCGTCCCGCCTTCGACGGTGACGAAGCTCGGACAAAAGCCTTTCAGACAGCTCATGTCCTTGTTGCAGCTGCTTTGGTTGATCTGGCGCTTGCGGCCAAACTCGGTTTCGAGCGGCTCCACCGCCAAGCAGTTGCTTTGCACGCCGCAATCGCCGCAACCCTCGCAGACCGCTTCGTTGATCAGCACGCGCACGGCCGGCTCGCTCAGCGTGCCGCGCTTGCGGCGGCGG
>NZ_AEGR01000082.1 GCF_000211835.1 Hylemonella gracilis ATCC 19624
CATCCTGTCTGAACGGAGCGCCGCAGGCGCGCAGTGAGTTATGCCGGAGCAGCTTCACAGTCCTGCGCCAATGCGAAGTCGGCGTAGCCGACCGGCACCGTATGAGCGCCCCGGCCCCAAGCCCGGTCCGTGCATCGCCACCCAAGCAGAAACGCCTGGATGGATTACCGCAGCAGGAACTTCAACAGCCGATCCACCAGCTTCCCATACGGCGGAACCAACAAAGCCGCGGTGGAGAACCGCGATTGCGTGAACACCGGACGCAACTTGGAGAAAGTGAGAAAGCCCTCGAAGCCGTGGTAATGCCCCATGCCCGAGGCGCCAACCCCGCCGAAGGGCAGCTCGTCCTGGGCGACGTGGAACAACGCATCGTTGATGGACACACCGCCGGACATGATGCGCGTCAGAAGTTTCTCCTGCAGCGCGCGGTCGTTCGTGAAAGGGTACAGCGCCAGCGGGCGCGGGCCGGCATTCACGCGCTGGATGACCTCCGTGTCCAGGTCGTCGTACGCGATGACGGGCAGGATGGGGCCGAAGATTTCGCGTTGCATCAACTCGCAATCGGCGGGGGCGTTCAGCAACAGATGGGGCGCGATGCGGCGCTTTGCTTCGTCGAAGGTCTGACCGGGAATGAGCGGGATCAGCTGCGCGCCGCGCGCCTGCGCCTCCTCCATCGCGTTCTTCAGCCGCGCGTAGGCCTTCGCATCGATGATGCTGGTGTAGTCCGGCGTGTCCAGAGTGGGGTAACGTTGCGAGACGATCTCGCGCGCGAGCCGCACGAATTCCTCCACCTTGGCGCGCGGCACGTAGGCGTGGTCGACCGTGGTGCAGATCTGGCCCGCGTTCAGGTACTTGACGTAGAGCAGTCGCTCGGCCGCCGTGCGCAGCGGAAAGTCATCCAGCACGATGGCGGGCGACTTGCCTCCCAGTTCGAGCGTGACGGGGCAAAGGTTGGCCGCAGCCGCGGCCATCACGGCCTTGCCCGTCTGGCCCGAACCGGTGAAGAGCAGGTGGTCGAAGGGCAGCTTGGAAAACTCGATGCCCACGCCTCCGGTTTCATCGAAAACCCGCAGCTTGTCCGCCGCAAAGTAACGCGGCAGCTCGCGCATCAACAGCGCGGCCAGATGGCGCGAGTTTTCGCTCATCTTCACCATGGCGCGGTTGCCCGCCGCGAAGATGGCCGAGAGGGGCACCAGACTCAGGTTGAGCGGAAAGTTCCAGGGCACGATCACCCCCACCACGCCCAGGGGCTGGGGGATCACACGGTTGCTGGCCAGGCCAAAGGCCAGGCGATCGATGCCCCGGCGCTGCGGGCGCATCCAGCGGCGCAGATGCTTGCGCGCGTGGTGGATGGCGTGCAGCGTGGGAATCACTTCCGTCACCAGCGTCTCATGGCGCGAGCGGTGCCCATAGTCCGCGCTGATGGCCGCGCAGATCGCGTCCTGCTGGTCCCGCACGAAACGTTCCAACTGCTCCAGGTCGGCCAAGCGGCGGCCGTAGTCCGGCACTGGATCGGCGAGATAAGCCTGGCGCTGCAAGCGCAGCGAGGCCTGCAGCAGTTCGGTGGTGGCGGTCATGGCGGTCTCCTGTCGTGGGTCCAGCACGTGGGTTCTGGACGTGGTCTGCGAATGCCGTTAACTGTATGGGGCCCACTCAGTGAGCCATGTAACGCCCGGCCCGATGGTTGACGATGAGGGTGAGGTTCAGCACCACCGCGCCAATGACGGACAGGGCCACCTGCGGCAAGGGCATGGTCAGCAGGGCCAGCAGCAGGACCAGGCCATCCGTGGCCATCTGCACCTGGCCTGCCCGCCACCCGCGCGTTTCCTGCAGCCAGTACGCCAAGATGCCCACGCCGCCCAGGCTGGCCTGGTGACGGAACAAAATGAGAAAGCCCACGCCAAGCAGCACGCCGCCGATGAGCGCGGCGTACAGCGGCTGCACCGTGCCGAAGCTGACGCAGCGCGGGGTGATTTCCGTCAGCAGGGACAGCAGGGCCACCGCGATGATGGTCTTGACCAAGAAAGCGCGCGGCATGCGTCGCCAGGCCAAGGCATAGAACGGCAGATTGAGCACGAAAAACACCAAGCCGTAGTTCCAGTCCAAGCTGTAATGCAGCAGAAATGACAAGCCGGCCACGCCGCCGCCCAGCAAACGTTCGTGCTGGAACAGGGTCACGGCCAAGGCGATCAGCGAAGTGCCGAACAACAGGGCCAGGGCGTCCTCCGCCAGACTGTGGCGCGGTGCGGCGGGTGGGCGAGTGCCTGTGGTCGTGGCAGTTGGAGTCGTGGAGTCAACAAAATCGGTCATGCGCGGATTGTGGCATCCGGCTCCTTGCTGGCCCGTGCCGGATCGGTGGGCGCCGCCGGCTCGGGCACAATACCGGCCTTCTTTCGTTGGCTCGTCGCATCTTGGCTACTTACTCTTCCATCCTGTTCCCGGCACTCGTGGCTCTGGCCGCCTACCTGCTCGGTTCCTTGTCCTTCGCCGTCATCGTCAGCCGCGTGATGGGGTTGAACGATCCGCGCACCTATGGCAGCAAAAACCCCGGCGCCACCAATGTGCTGCGCTCCGGTTCCAAAAAGGCGGCCGTGGTGACCTTGCTGCTGGACGGGGCCAAGGGCTGGTTGCCGGTGGCGCTGGTGACTTGGTTCGGTCCCGCTCACGGCCTGGGCGAGGGCTCGGTGGCGCTCGCCGCCTTGGGGGCCTTCTTGGGACATCTCTACCCGGTGTTCTTCCGCTTTGTGGGCGGCAAGGGCGTGGCGACGGCGGCTGGTGTGCTGCTGGGCCTGCATTGGGCGCTGGGATTGGCGGTGCTGCTGACCTGGGTGCTGGTGGCCGTGGTGTCGAGGTATTCGTCCCTGTCGGCGCTGATCGCGTCGGTGGCGGCTCCGCTGTATTACATGATGGGCGATGGTGAGCTGTGGATCACGAATCCGCCCGTGCTGTTCGCGGTGTGCGCCATGTCCTTGCTTCTGATCTACCGCCATGCCGAGAACATCGGACGTCTCGCGCGCGGCCAGGAAAGCAAGCTCGGTCAAAAGAAGAAATAACAACGCGCTGCCCGACCGCTGGCCAACCTGGCCACGGTCCACGGCTGTCTGGCAGCTGCCCAGGCGCCGGCGACTTCAGCGCCAGCTTGCCTGCGCGCCGAGTTGCAGGATCTGATGGTGATTCGGCCGCAGCCGAACCAAGGCGGTGGCCAGCGCGGACTTGATGGACGGGCTGCCTTGCAGGGTCTGGTGCAGTCGTGGTTGTGGCAGGGCTTGTCCGTCCGGTCCGGTCAATACCGCCACATGGGGCAGATTCGCCCGTTCGCTGCGCCGAACCACCAAGGCCAGCGCATTGTTTTCCAGTTGCACGTAGGTGCCGGGCGGGCACAGGCCGACGGCGCGCACCAAGGCGTGTCCGACCTCGTCCGCCGTGGCATGTGAGCCATTCATGATGGCGCGCACTGATTCGGTGGTGCTGCGCCCGGCACGCGACTTGCGCGGCGAAATCATCGCCGCATAGCGGTCCACCGCGTGCAGGATGCGCACCAGGCGCCGCAGCGGGGGCAGGGCATGCAGGGGCAGGGGCGTCGCGTCTTCATCGTGATGGCGGCGCACGATCTCCACCCACAGCGGGTCGCCCACGCCCAGGCGGTCTGCCAGCAAGTGGGCGCCGCGCGGGGCATGGGTGCGCACGGCCTCCTGCTGCTCGGCGCCGGGCTTCTCGGTCTGCAGCGCAAGCTGGTCCTGCAGCTCGGTCATGGCGATGTTCATGGTCAGCGCGGCGTGCACCAAGGCGTCATGCTCGCTGCCGTCCAGCCTCAGCTCGGTGCCCAGCAAATGGCAGAGGGTGGCGCAGACTAGGCTGTGGGAGGCGCTGTAGCCGACCCAGGAATTGGTGGCCAGCTGGAACAGCAGGTACAGGCCCAGGTCCGCGTCGCGCCGCAGCAAATCGCGCAGCCAGCGGTCGTACTGCACCACCCGCTGTTCAAACTCCCGCACCGACAGCGGGTTGGAGAGCAAGACACCCAGGCCGGATTCCAGATCGGACCACAGCCCGAGCAGGTCTTCGTACTCGTTTTCGTCCTGGACGCTCATGGTGCAACGGCGGCCCAGGAGGGATGGCAGGGGCTGCGCGTCACGGGCAGCTCAATCGCGGAAATTGTTGAAGTCCAGCGGGGTGTCGCTGATCTCCTTGCGCAGCAGAGCGATGGCGGCCTGCAGGTCGTCGCGCTTGGCACCGGTGACGCGCACCTTGTCTTCCTGGATGCTGGCCTGCACCTTGATCTTGCTGTCCTTGATCAAGCGCTGGATCTTCTTGGCCAGTTCGGACTCGATGCCGTTTTTCACCTTGACGATCTTCTTGACCTTGTCGCCGCCGATTTTTTGCAGCTCGCCGATGTCGAGGAAGCGCACGTCCACGGACTGCTTGGTCAACTTGCCGCGCAGCACGTCCAGGATCTGCTCGATCTGGAAATCCGCGTCGCCGATCAAGGTGATTTCCTTGTCCTTGATCTCGATGCTGGCCGAAGTGCCCTTGAAGTCAAAACGGGTGCCGATCTCCTTGGCGGCGTTGTCCACGCCGTTCTTGACCTTGACCATGTCGGCTTCGCAAATGGTGTCGAATGAAGGCATATTGCGTATGAGGGGTAGCGGGGTGAGAAAATCAGAGGCTTACGAACAGCCGCCCTTTATGTTAGTCGAGAACAACGTCCCGCTGGAGCCCTACAACACCTTTCACATTGTCGCCAAGGCGCAGACCTTGATTCGCGTCAAGAGCGAGGCCGACGTGGCCGAGGTGCTGGCCGATCCGGTGTTGGGGCCCGCGCGCAAGTTCGTGCTGGGCGGCGGCAGCAACATCGTGCTCACGGGCGACGTCAAGGCCGTCACGCTCAAGGTCGAAATCATGGGGCGGCGGCTGGTGGCGCAGGACGACAAGGCCTGGATTGTCGAGGCGGGTGCGGGCGAATCCTGGCACGAGGTGGTCGATTGGACGCTCTCCCAGGGCTGGCCCGGGCTGGAAAACATGGCGCTGATTCCCGGCACCATGGGCGCGGCCCCGGTCCAGAACATCGGTGCCTACGGCCTGGAATTGCAGGACCGCTTTGACTCGCTGGACGCCATCGACCTGCACACGGGGCGGCCCTTCACGCTCAATGCCTCGCAGTGCGGCTTCGCCTACCGGGATTCGGTGTTCAAGCATGGGGCGCCGGGGACCGGTGCGGACAGCAACAACCTGGGACTGAAAGACCGTGCCCTGATCACCCGCGTGCGTTTGCGCCTGCCCAAGGCGTGGAGGCCCGACTTGGGCTACCTGGACCTGCAGCGCAAGCAGGCGGAAACCGGCATCACCGCACCCACGCCGCGCCAGGTTTTTGACTGGGTCTGCGAGATCCGCCGCGCCAAGCTGCCCGATCCGGCGGTGATCGGCAACGCGGGCAGCTTCTTCAAGAACCCGACTGTCACGCCCGAGCAGTGCGCGGACATCATCGCCCGCGAGCCCAACATCGTGCACTACCCCATGCCCGACGGCACGGTCAAGCTCGCCGCGGGCTGGCTGATCGACGCCTGCGGCTGGAAGGGCAAGAGCATTGGCCAAGCGGGCGTGTACGAAAAGCAGGCTCTGGTGCTGGTGAACCGGGGCGGGGCGGCCACCCAGGCTCCGGCCGGTGCGACGGGGGGTGAGGTCATGACCCTGGCGCGCGCCATCCAGACCAGCGTCTATGAGCGCTTCGGCATCCGGTTGGAGCCGGAGCCGGTCGTCATCTAAGTCCTGACTTCAAACGCCCCGGGCGGTTTCGGGCGGCATCTCCCAGCCGATGTCGCCCAGCGCCCGTTCCAGCGCGCTGCGGCTGGGCTGGTCGACGAAGACGCAACGCTTGCCGGTGCGCTTGCAATGGTCCTTCACGCGCCAGTAGGCGTTGTGGCTGATGCAGCCGCTCTGGCAGATCACCAAGTCGGCGGCCGCCAGGGTGGCGTCGAGTTGACTGCTGTTGTCTTCCGTGCCGCCGTCGTGGTGCAGGAAACGCGCGCCGCGGTGCTCGATCAACTCGCGGTACACCGGCACGCTGGCTTGTCTGCCTCCTACGCACAGCACCGCGCAGCCCTCGAGCCGTGTTGGGAGGTGCGCCTCGCTGCGTGTGGTTTCGCCCAGGCTCCCCGTCTTGGCTGGCTGATCCACCCCGGCCGCGAGCGCGAGCGCGAGTGCGTGCTCGGCCCGGTCCGCGCGTTCCCGCTCTTGCTCCCGGTGTTCCCGGGTTTCGCGCAGTTCCAGGCGGGTTTGCCTCAGTTCCTCCTGCAGTTCTCGATTGCGCTGCGCCAGCGCCTGTCGCTCGGGCAGGTGAGGCGATGCGGCGTGCAGGCTGTCGTTGGCCTCCTGCAGTTGTTGCAGCCGCGTCTGCGCCTGGATCAATTCGGCACGCATGCGCAAGGCGCTGGCTTCTTGCGCTTCCAGTTGCGCGCCAAAGTGACGCGCCTGCTGCTGGCTGCGCTGCTGCGCACCGGCCAGTTCCCGCGCGAGGATGGCGTTTTCCTCCTGCAGCGCTTCCAGCCGGCTGAGGTCGGCGCGGGTGGCCGTGCCGACCTGGTGCTGCAGCATGTGCACTTCACCAAGGATGCGTTGTTCCAGCAAGTAGTCGCACCTGGGGTGCGTGAGCGCGGCCCAGAGCGCGCTGGCCAGGTCAGCGCGTCCTTCGTGGGCGCGGTCACGGCAGTCGTCCCACCAGCGCGCCAAGGCCTCGGTGGATTTGAGGGGCTGGGTGGCGCGGATCACCAGGGCGTAACGCTGGTCCAGGTCTTTTTGAACGGCATCGGCCAGTGGGGAACGGCGCCGGCATTCGGTGACGGCCATGCAGTGCACTTCGTAGTCGCTGTGCGCGGGGACCGTGCCCAGCGCCTTGGCCGTCAACCTGCGCAGCAAGGGCAAGGGCAGGCAGACCCCGATGATGGGGCAGAAGGCGTGACCTTCGAGTTCCCAAAGACGGCGGCGGCGCGAGCCTGCGGCTACGGGCACGGCAGTGTTGGCGGACGAGACCCCACCGATGACGGGCTGGGACGCTTGCGGCAGGGCCACCACGGGCGGCGCGCTACGGGTGTCGCACATCGGATGGTTCCTCTCAGTGCATCAAGGTGCTGACGGGCAGCAGACCCAAGGGATCGGCCAGGGCGGGATCCGGCTGCGTGACGACGGAGGCGTCGCTGCTTGCATCGCTGACAACGATCCAGCGCTCGTGCGCCATGGCCATCACGTGGCGCAGTCCCGGACTGGCGTGCGGATGGTTCTTGAGCAGATAGAGGTTGCAGACGATCTTGCGCGCCATGGCCGTGCGCTGCTGTCGCGCGGAAGTGGGCGCGTTGTCATTCGGCGCGGCCCAGCAACTCATCAGGGCCACCGTGCCAGCCACCAGGGCTTCGAGGCAGGGCTGGGCCAGGTCATCATCGGCGGCACAGGACATGAGGGTCTCCAGAAGTTGTCTTCATTGTATTGAGAATTATTCTCAATACAATGAATGACCATGCCGCTCACGGGGGATCGACCAAGGTCGATCAAGGAGACAAACGGGCGAGACACCTAGCCGTCGAGGATGGGGACCTGCACGCACCGAGGCGCTGTTTTTGAGCAAAAGCAAAGAGAAAAGCCCGCGCACCGGAACGGTGGGCGGGCCTGGCGGGAAACCAGTGGCTGAATTACTTCAGCTTGATTTCCTTGTATTCCACATGCTTGCGAGCCTTGGGGTCGAACTTCATGATCGACATCTTCTCGGGCATGGTCTTCTTGTTCTTGCTGGTCGTGTAGAAGTGACCGGTGCCGGCCGTGGATTCCAGCTTGATCTTTTCGCGTCCGCCTTTGGTGGCCATGGTGCTTCTCCTTGATTAGGCTTGGCCGCGCGCACGCAGGTCAGCGAGCACGGAGTCGATGCCGTTCTTGTCGATCAGTCGCAGGGCGGCGCTGGAAACGCGCAGGCGCACCCAACGGTTTTCGCTCTCGACCCAGAAACGGCGGTATTGCAGGTTCGGCAGGAACCGGCGCTTGGTTTTGTTGTTGGCGTGGGAAATGTTGTTCCCGACCATGGGCTTCTTGCCCGTCACTTCACAGACGCGTGCCATGTGGACACTTCGCTTTCTTCATACGACCGCCACCTGAGCAGTGGGGGTCTCACCTCGCCAAGTAGGGTGGCGGTGGCCCATCGAATGCTGGGGACCCAGCAAAGCCGACGATTATAGCCAATTTGGCGACATTGCTGGCGTGGGATGGGTTTGGGTGGTAGGGCGCAGGCGCGTCCGTTGCTGGCACCCGGCGTGGCGGGCTTGGGGACCCCCTCCTCATGAGATTTGCCGCGCAAATCAAAATCGTCGGTTTCCCCAAGCCCGCCGCACCGGGTGCCGGCCAGAGGGTAGGTGTTTCGGGCGGGCCTGGAAGGGAACGATGCCGTAGGCTCAAGCGGATCGTGGGCGGGGCGGGTCGCGCCGCCGATTTTGATTTGCGCAGCAAATCTCATGAGGCGGACGGCCCGCCCCGCCCGCGATCCGCGCCGTGAAGCGCAACGAGCAACGAGGCCGCAGACGCAGAGTCGCTTTACTCCTGCTGCTCCAGGAAACGCTGCGCATCCAGCGCCGCCATGCACCCCGTGCCTGCACTTGTGATGGCTTGGCGGTAGACATGGTCCTGCACATCGCCCGCCGCGAAGACGCCCGGCACGCTGGTCATGGTGGCGAAGCCTTGCAGGCCCGAACGCGTGACGATGTAGCCGTCCTTCAAATCCACCTGGCCCTGGAAGATCTCCGTGTTCGGCGAATGCCCGATGGCGATGAAGCAGCCCTTGAGCTCCAGATCCTCGGTGCTGCCATCCACCGTGCTCTTGAGGCGGATGCCCGTCACCCCGCTGGCGTCGCCCAGCACTTCCTCCAGCGTGCGGAATGTCTTGAGCACGATCTTGCCTTCCTTCACCCGCTCCATCACCTTGTCCACGAGGATGGGTTCGGCGCGGAACTTGTCGCGGCGGTGGATCAGGTAGACCTTGCTGGCGATGTTCGAGAGGTACAGGGCCTCTTCCACCGCCGTGTTGCCGCCGCCCACCACGCAGCAGATCTGCTCGCGGTAGAAGAATCCGTCACAGGTGGCGCAGGCCGAGACACCGCGGCCCATGAATGCGGATTCCGACGGCAGGCCCAGGTACTTGGCTGAGGCGCCCGTGGCGATGATCAAGGCGTCGCAGGTGTAGGCGCCGCTGTCGCCCCAGAGCGTGAACGGGCGTTTGCTGAGGTCAACCTTGTGGATGTGGTCGAACACGACCTCGGTCTTGAAGCGCTCGGAGTGTTCCAGCAGCTTCTGCATCAACTCGGGGCCTTGGATGCCGTCCACCGCGCCGGGCCAGTTGTCGACTTCGGTGGTGGTCATCAGCTGGCCGCCTTGGGCCATGCCCGTGATCAGGAGGGGCTTAAGGTTGGCGCGCGCCGCGTAGACGGCGGCGGTGTAGCCGGCGGGGCCGGAGCCGAGAATCAGAACCTGGGCGTGACGGGAGGCAGTGGCGGTCATGTGAGGACTCTTGAAGTGGATCGGGCAAGCTGGGGGTCAATGAGCTCGGTGGGCTGAAAGGGCGGTGCCCCGGCAGGCCGGCGGGGCGAGGTAGACTGATGATCCATTCAGCCCGGCGCATGGATTTCGTGTCGCGATGCAACAGAGATGTCATTGTAAGAATCCTTGCAAGACATCGCTGCTTGTCAGTCTATGCTCGCGAAACACGCTAGGTTGGCGAGTGAGCAGAAAAACGAGTAGTACCCATGTCGATGTTGAGCAATCTGGATCTGTTGCGCAGGGTGTCGTTGTTTTCCCTGTTGAGCGAAACGCAGTTGCAGGCCCTGGCGGATTCCGTGTCCAAGCGGCGCTACAAACGGGGCGACCGTGTCGTCACCCAAGGTCAGAAAACCGGTGCGCTGTTCGTGATCCTCTCCGGGCGCGCCCGCGTGCTGATGAGCAGTGGCAGCCGGCGCCGCGAGGTGATCCTCGCTTCGCTGCAAACGGGTGACTATTTTGGTGAGATGAGCCTGATCGACGGCGAGGCGCATTCGGCCTCGGTGGACGCGGAGGCGGAACTCGATGTGCTTGCCTTGGACCAGGCCGCCTTCATCCGCTTGCTGGGCGAGAGCGCCGCCATCGCGCACGGCATCATGCGGGGTCTGGTGCGGCGCTTGCGCCAGGCCGACCGCAAGATCGGAACGCTGGCACTGATGAGTGTCTATGGCAGGGTGGCCAATGTGCTGCTCGACATGGCCAAGGCCGCGCCCGCCGGGGACATGATCATCCGCGTGCGCTTCTCGCGCCAGGATCTGGCCCAAATGGTGGGGGCCTCGCGCGAGATGGTGAGCCGGGTGATGAAGGATTTCGAGGAGCAGGGTTTCGTGATCCCGCTCGAAGGCGGCGCGCTCTACGTGAAAGAGCGCCGCGCCACGCCGCGCCATTGACCTTGGCACCGGGGCGTCTTCCGGGCCGGCTTGCCGGCCGTTTGCTTTTTTGTTTGCATGACTGATCGATCCGACACGCTGAATCCCGGCCCCACGGCCCTGGCCACCCTGCGTAGCCGTTACGCGGGCGAACTGATGCTGTTCCTGGGCCTGGTGCTGCTGGTGTACTGGGGCATGGCGCTGGGCACGCACAGTTTGGGCGACCCGGCCTGGTCCACCTCGGGCAGTGGCACGGGCTCGGTGCGCAACCAGGGGGGGCTGCTGGGGGCGTGGGTGGCTGATGCGAGCTATTACCTGTTCGGTTTCTCGGTCTGGTGGTGCTGGGCCGCCGCGGTGCGCAGCTGGTTCTCCACGCTGGCGCGGGCCTTGCGCTCGCCCCGGCTGGATGCGGGCTCCGCCGCTGCCTGGGAGCCGCCATCCCCCGAAGCCCCGGCGCCGTCGTCCACCGGCTGGACGCTGAAGGCTGAACTGTTCGTCGCCGGACGTTGGGGTTTTTGGACCGGCCTGGCCTTGCTGATGCTGGCCAGCACCTCCCTGGAGTGGTCGCGTTTCTACAGCTACGAGCCGCACCTGCCCGGCCACGCGGGCGGCGTCCTGGGCTACTGGATGGGGCCGCTGGCCGCGCGCTGGCTGGGCCCGACCGGTTCGGCCCTGCTGGCCATTGGTCTGTGGGTGCTGGCCGTGGCCTGGGTCTTCCGTTTTTCTTGGGGGCTGACGGCGGAACGCCTGGGCGCTTTCGTGCAAATGCTGCTGGACGCGCGGCGCGCGCGCCGTGAGCGCGCTCAGGACCGTGCCCTGGGCGCGCAGGCCGCGCGTGAGCGCGAACAAGAGGACGCTGCCCGCGCCTTGGCGGCGCGCCAAGCCCAGGCCGCAGAAGCTCAAGTCGACGACGAAGCGGACGACCTGCCTTCGGCGATCGGCGCTTCCTTGAGCGCTGCCGCGCCAGTGCGACCCGCCGCGCCGCGCCTGGAACCCCAGTTCGACGCCCCCGTGCCGCCGGCTGTGAAGCCCAGCGCGCGGGTGGTCAAGGAGCGGCAGAAGAACCTGTTCGCCGACATGCCGGACACCAAGCTGCCCCAGGTGGACCTGCTGGACAGTGCGAGCGCGCAAGGCCGCCAAGAGACCGTCTCGCCCGAAACGCTGGAGATGACCAGCCGCCTGATCGAAAAGAAACTCGGCGACTTCGGTGTGCAGGTGCGCGTGGTGACCGCGCAGCCCGGCCCGGTGATCACGCGCTACGAGATCGACCCCGCCACCGGCGTCAAGGGCTCCCAGATCGTCAACCTGGCCAAGGACCTCGCGCGTTCGCTTTCGCTGGTGTCCATCCGCGTGATCGAGACCATCCCCGGCAAGAACTACATGGCGCTGGAACTGCCCAACGCCAAGCGGCAGAGCATCCGCCTGTCGGAAATCCTGGGTTCGCAGGTCTACAACGATGCCAAGAGCCTGCTGACCATCGGTCTGGGCAAGGACATCGTGGGCCTCCCCGTGGTGGCTGACCTGGCCAAGATGCCGCACGTGCTGGTGGCGGGCACCACGGGTTCCGGCAAGTCCGTCGGCATCAACGCCATGATCCTGAGCCTGCTCTACAAGGCCGAGGCCAAGGACGTGCGCCTGCTGATGATCGACCCCAAGATGCTGGAGATGAGCGTCTACGAGGGCATCCCGCACCTGCTGGCCCCCGTGGTCACGGACATGCGGCAGGCCGCGCACGGCCTGAACTGGTGCGTGGCCGAGATGGAGAAGCGCTACCGCCTGATGAGCAAATTGGGCGTGCGCAATCTCGCGGGCTACAACGCGAAGATCGACGAGGCGGCCGCGAAGGAAGCCTTCATCTACAACCCCTTCAGCCTCACGCCCGATAGCCCGGAGCCCTTGCAGCGCCTGCCGCACATCGTGGTGGTCATCGACGAACTGGCCGACCTGATGATGGTGGTGGGCAAGAAGATCGAGGAGCTGATCGCCCGCCTGGCCCAGAAGGCACGCGCCGCGGGCATACACCTCATTCTCGCCACGCAGCGCCCCAGCGTGGACGTGATCACCGGCCTGATCAAGGCCAACATCCCGACGCGCATCGCCTTCCAGGTCAGCAGCAAGATCGACAGCCGCACCATCCTCGACCAAATGGGCGCCGAGGCCTTGCTGGGCATGGGCGACATGCTGTACATGCCCAGCGGCACGGGACTGCCGATCCGCGTGCACGGCGCCTTCGTCAGCGACGAGGAAGTGCACCGCGTGGTCAGCTACCTCAAGACCCAGGGCGAGCCGGACTACATCGAAGGCGTGCTCGAAGGCGGCACGGTCGACGGCGAGGAGGGCGGTGACTTGCTCGGGGGCGGAACTGGCGGCGCGGGGGGCGAGAAAGACCCGATGTACGACCAGGCCGTGGAGATCGTGCTCAAGAACCGCAAAGCCAGCATCTCTCTGGTGCAGCGCCACCTGAAGATCGGCTACAACCGCGCGGCCCGCCTGGTCGAGGACATGGAAAATGCCGGCCTCGTCAGTCCCATGAACACCAATGGACAGCGCGACATCCTGGTGCCCGCGCGTTCGGAGTGAAGATGAACCCATCCCTGTCGGTGATGAAGCCGCATTCCTATTTTCCGGCGGCGCATGGCGCGCTCGTCTTTCGCTGCGGCGCTGTCGCTCGCACGGTCGCGCTCATCCTGCTGAGCTTGCTGCTGCTGTGGTTCGCTCCTGGCCCGGTCCAAGCGCAGGACGGCAAACCGCTCGACGGCCTGAGTGCGCTGTCCGTGTTCTTGCAAACCACGCGCAGTGGTCGCTCGGATTTCACCCAGGTCGTGACCCTGCCCCCGCGCGCCAGCGAAGGCAGCACCCGTGTGGCCCGCACGCGCAGTTCCAACGGCAGTTTCGCCTTCCAGCGCCCAGGGCGCTTCCGCTTCGTGTATGCCGCGCCCTTGTCGCAGACCATCGTGGCCGACGGCAAGACGCTGTGGCTCCATGACGAAGACTTGAACCAGGTCACCGTCCGTTCCCAGGCCGGCGCGCTGGACGACACGCCGGCCGCCCTGATCGCTGGCGCCTCGGACCTGCGCACCTTGCAGGCCAGCTACGAGTTGGCCAACGACGGCGCGCGCGATGGCCTGCTCTGGGTGCGCGCCACGCCCAAGGCGCGTGAGGGCCAGACCCAGCAACTGCGCGTCGGCCTGCGTGCCGTGTCGCCAACCCAGGTGGAATTGGGCGCCTTCGAAATCCTGGACAGCTTCGGCCAGCGTTCCCTGCTGACCTTCAGCCGCATGCAGGTCAATGCGAACCTGCCGGCTGACACCTTCCGCTTCACGCCGCCGGCTGGTGCAGACATCATCCGGCCTTGAAGCCGGATGCACGGCAGGTCAAGTCAGGTCAAGTTCGTGCGCGGCGCGGTTCAATGGCCACCCGCGCCGCCGGTTCCGCCTGCGGGAGTACCCAGGCGCTTGCGCACCCGGATGTTGAGCATTTCCACGACCAACGAGAAGGCCATCGCGAAGTAGATGTAGCCCTTGGGCACGTGGTGGTCGAAGCCTTCGGCGATCAGCACCACGCCGACCACGACCAGGAAGGACAGGGCCAGCATCTTGACGGTCGGGTGCTCGGACACGAAGTTGCCGATGGCGCCCGCGAACACCATCATCAGCGCCACCGAGGCCACCACGGCCGCGATCATGACCGCGACCTCGTCCACCATGCCCACGGCGGTGATGATGGAGTCCAACGAGAACACCAGGTCCACCACCATGATTTGCAGGATCACCGCGGTGAACGTGGCGCGGGCCTTGCTCCCGGACGATTCTTCCCCGCCTTCCATCGCGTGGTGAATCTCGCCCGTGCTTTTCCAGATCAGGAACAGGCCGCCCAAGATGAGGATCAGGTCTCGCCCCGAGACCTCCTGGCCCAGCACGGTGAACAGGGGCGCCACCAGGCCGATGATCCACGACAGCACCAGCAGCAGGCCGATGCGCATGAACATGGCCATGAACAGGCCCAGGCGACGGGCCAGCGCGCGTTGCGCGGCGGGCAGTTTGTCCACCAGGATGGAGATGAAGATCACGTTGTCGATGCCCAGCACCAGCTCCAGCGCGGTCAGCGTGGCGAAGGCGATCCAGGCCTGAGGATCGGTCAAGAGTTCCAGCATGGTTGTCTCCTTGTATTGGCTGGTGGGTCGATAGAATCCATCCAATTATGTCCACCCCCAATCAACTCGACAAAAAATCCGAGGCCTGGTCGGCCCTGTTCTCCGAACCCATGAGCGAGCTGGTCAAGCGCTACACGGCCAGCGTGTTCTTCGACCAGCGCCTGTGGCAGGCCGACATCACCGGCAGCCTGGCCCACGCCGACATGCTGGCGGCGCAAAAGATCATCGGCGCCGACGATCTGGCTGCCATCCAGAAGGGCATGGCCCAGATCCGCGCCGAAATCGAGGGCGGCCAGTTCGAGTGGCAGCTTGACCTGGAGGACGTGCACCTCAACATCGAGGCACGCCTGACGCAATTGGTCGGCGACGCCGGCAAGCGACTGCACACGGGCCGCAGCCGCAACGACCAGGTGGCGACCGACGTGCGCCTGTGGTTGCGCGGCGAGATCGACCTGATCACCGGCCTGCTGTCTGACTTGCAAAAAGCCTTGCTGAGCGTGGCCGAGCAGAACGTGGACACCATCTTGCCGGGCTTCACCCATTTGCAGGTCGCCCAGCCCGTGAGCTTCGCCCACCATTTGCTGGCCTACGTGGAGATGTTCGCGCGTGACGCCGAGCGCATGGCCGACGTGCGCAAGCGCGTCAACCGCTTGCCCCTGGGCAGCGCCGCGCTGGCTGGCACCACCTACCCGCTGGACCGCGAGCGCGTGGCGAAAACGCTGGGCATGGTGGATGAACAAGGCCAGGCCTGCATCTGCCAGAACAGCCTGGACGCCGTGAGTGATCGCGACTTCGCCATCGAATTCAGCGCCGCCGCCTCGCTCGTCATGGTGCATGTCAGCCGCCTGAGCGAAGAACTGATTCTGTGGATGAGCCAGAACTTTGGCTTCATCAAAATCGCGGACCGCTTCACCACCGGCAGTTCCATCATGCCGCAGAAGAAGAACCCGGACGTGCCCGAGCTCGCGCGTGGCAAGACTGGGCGCGTGGTCGGCCACCTGATGGGCCTGATCACCCTGATGAAGGGTCAGCCCCTGGCCTACAACAAGGACAACCAGGAAGACAAGGAGCCGCTGTTCGACACGGTGGACACCTTGAAGGACACGCTGCGCATCTTCAGCGAGATGGTCGGCGGCCAGGTCAACCCCGCCACCGGCAAACTCGAAGGCGGCATCACGGTCAACGCGCCGGCCATGGAACAGGCCGCGCTCAAGGGCTACGCGACGGCGACCGATCTGGCCGACTACCTGGTCAAGAAAGGCCTGCCTTTCCGCGACGCGCACGAAACCGTGGCCCATGCGGTCAAGGCCGCCGTCAGCCACAGCTGTGATCTGTCCGAACTGCCCCTGACGGTGCTGCTGCAATTCAACAAGAGCATCGAGAAAGACGTGTACGAGGTGCTGAGCCTGCGCGGCTCGCTCAACGCGCGCAACACCGTCGGCGGCACCGCGCCCGCGCAGGTGCGCCAGCAGATCGCGCGGCACCGCGCGCGGCTCGCAAGCTGACCTGTCTGCGCCCGGGTAAGCCCGAACGCGCGGGCTCCGGACCGCTGCTCTGGTGTCGGTTGGAGGGCACGTTCCCGCCATCGATGCTTGTCATATCGCGGGCGGCGCTTCACGGCGCTGTCATTGAAATGACATGTCTGCTGCCTAGCATGGGCGTCCATGAAACCGAATCCCAGCGCCGCGGGTGTCGCGGTGACCGTGGAGCACCTGGAACGACGCCATGGCGATCAGTACGCGCTACAGGACTTCAGCATCACGCTTGAGCCAGGCGGTGTGCTCGCGCTCTTGGGCCCCTCGGGTTGCGGCAAGACCACATTGTTGAAACTGCTGGCCGGGCTTGACCGGCCCAGCGGGGGGCGCATTCTGTTCGGCGGCCGCACCATGGCCGGCGACGGCGTCATGGAGCCGCCTCAGAAGCGCGAACTCGGCATGGTGTTCCAGGACTATGCGCTGTGGCCGCACATGAGTGTGCTGGCCAACGTGGCCTTTCCATTGCAAATGCGGGGCCTGTCGGCGCCCGAGGTGCGTCGGCGCGCGCAAGAGTCACTGGAGCGTGTCGGTCTGGGGGCGATGGCTGGCCGGTCACCGGCTCAGCTGTCGGGTGGTCAGCAGCAGCGCGTGGCCCTGGCGCGCGCCATCGTCGCTCGGCCCCGTTTGCTCCTGTTTGACGAACCCCTGTCCAACCTCGACCGGGACCTGCGTGACAGTCTGTGCCTCGACATCACGCGCCTGCTGCGCGAGGTCGGCGCCACGGCGGTTTACGTGACGCACGACCACGAAGAGGCCTGCACGGTGGCTGACGAAGTGGCGGTGATGGCGCAAGGCCGATTGCTGCAACTGGCCACCCCAGCGACCTTGTGGAGCGCGCCGGCCAGTTCCACCGTGGCCCAGTTCCTCAAACTGGGTGCGCTCCTGCCGGCGCGTCGCGTCGCCGCGGGTGTGCATCTGGCCGATGGCGCCTTGCTGGCGCACGAGCTGCTGGCACTGGTGCCCGGCATGGCGGAAGACGGAGCCGACAGCGACGACGCGGCGCACCGCCCGCGTCAGGGCCAGGTCTTGATTCCTGGCCATGCCGTCACTCCCGGGGCGCTGGACGGTGCCGCCTTGCACGCCACCGTGACCGCCCAGCACTACCGCAGTGGCGGTTTCGCGACCGAACTGCGCCTGCCGGGAGGCGTGTCGCTGCACACCTTGCTGCGCGAGCGTTTGCAGGCGGACAGCACCGTGGGGCTGCACATCGCGCCGCGCCAACTGCGCTGGTTCGATGCGGCCCCAGCACGGGGCTGAATCGTCATCTGCTTTTTCTCCACTCCACTCCACTTCACTCATTCGCACAAACTATGACTGATCTGAGCATCGGCAATTGGAATGCCCGTTTCATCCGTCGCGCCGTCGCAGCCGCCATCGGCGCACTGGCCCTGGTCACCACCGGTGCCCAGGCCCTGACGGTCTACTCCGCCGGCCCCGACGAACTCATCCGCAACCTGGCCGAAGGTTATGAACGCGCCACTGGCGTCAAGGTCGACGTGTTTCAGGCCGACACCGGCAAGGTCATGGCGCGTTTGGAAGCCGAGGCAGCCAACCCGCGCGCCGACGTGGTGATTTCCGCGTCCTGGGACAGCGCGCTCGACCTGCACCAGCGCGGGTGGCTGTTGACTTACCAGAGTCCGAATGCCGCCAAGGTGCCGGCGCTTTACAAGGGCCCGAGCTACGTGGCCCAGGGCCTCTCGGCGCTGGCCATCGCCTGGAACCCCGGCAGCGGCACGCCGCGTCCGCAGGACTGGAGTGATCTGGCCGGCGAAGCCTTCCGCGGCAAGGTCAACATGCCCAACCCCGCGCAGTCGGGCACCGCGCTGGAATTGCTGTCGGGGCTTCAGGCCGCGCATGGCGCCGATGCCTGGAAGCTCTTCGGCGAACTCAAGGCCAAGGGCATGAATATTTCGGGCGCCAACGCGCAGGCGCTCAATCCCGTGCTGCAGGGCGCCAAGGCGGCCGTGTTCGGCGCGGTGGATTACGTCACTTACGGTGCACAAGCCAAGGGCGAGAAGGTGGACATCATCTTTCCGTCCAGCGGCACCGTGGTGGCGGCGCGACCGATGATGATCCTCAAGTCGTCCAAGGCTCAGGCCGACGCGCGCAAGTTCATCGACTACGTGCTGTCCGACGCTGGCCAGACCGCCGTTGCTCGGGTCTACCTGATACCTGCGCGCAGCGACGTGGCCGCGCAGCGCCCGGGCCTGGACAGTTTCAAGGCCTTGCCGCCGGCTGACGCCCAGGAGCGTGCCGGCCGCCAGGCCCTGCTGGAGCGTTTCACCGAGCTGTTCGCGCGACGCTGACCTCGTGTCCACGCTGCCCCACCGCACGCTGCTGGGCGTCACGCTCTGTGGATTGACTGTCCTGGTCGCGGTGCCCTTGCTGGCGATCGTCCTACAGGCGGTCTTTCCCGACCTGGCGCTGGGTTCCTTCGGCCGGCCCTTGGCCCACCTCGGCCTCACTCTGAGCGATCCCGCCATCGTCACGCTGATCGGCAACACGCTGCGACTGGGCCTGGCGGTGGTGGTGGCCAGCGCCTTGCTGGGCGTGCCGCTGGGTGTGCTGCGCGGGTTGTTCGATCTACCGTTGGCGCGGCTGTGGGACTTGCTGTTCCTCGTGCCTTTCATGATCCCGCCCTACATCGCCGCCATGGGCTGGATTCTGTTGCTGCAACCAGCAGGCTTTCTGCAGCAGCTCAGTGGTCGTCACCAGGGTGATGTGCTCTTTTCTTTCACTGGCGTGGTGCTGGTGATGGCGCTCAACCTGTTTCCGGCCGTGTATTTCGCGGTGTCGCGCGCCGTCGCCGCCAGCGGGTCGCGCCTGGGGGATGTGGCGCAGATCTTCGGCGCCAGCGCGTGGCGGGCCTTCGTCCGCGTCACCTTGCCACTGGCCTTGCCTGCGCTCGCCGCCAGTTTGCTGTTGGTGTTCGCCGCCGCCATCGAGGAATACGGCACGCCCGCCGTGCTGGCTTCGAATGTCGGTTTCTTCGTGCTGGTCACGGGCATCGAGCAGCGTTTCAGCAGTTGGCCGATCGATCTGCCCGGTGCCGCTGTGTTGTCGGTCATGCTGATGGCCCTGGCTCTCTTGGCTTACATCGCACAGCGATGGCTCACGGCGGGGCGCGATTACGAAACCCAGACGGGCAAGCCGGTGGCGCGTGGGCCCCGTCCGCTGGGCCGGTGGCAGGCGCCGGTGCTGCTGCTTTTTGGTCTGGTCGCCGCGCTGGCCACCATGGCACCGCTGTTCGCCATTGGAGCCACGGCCTTCACGGCCACGCTCTCGGGTGGGCTGGCCTGGGACAATCTTTCGTTGCGACATTTCCACGCGCTCTTCGCGCAGGGCTCGGCCGCGCTCGCTGCCTTGAGCACCAGCTTTGCGCTGGCCGCCGGTGCCTCGCTGCTCACGGGTCTGTTCGGTGCCTTGCTGGCCTACACCGTGCTGCGTGTGCCTTCGCGCGCTTCAGTTGCCTTGGATGCGCTCAGCGTCCTGCCCAACGCCATGCCCGGCATCGTGGTCGCGGTGGGCCTGATCCTGGCGTGGAACCAGCCCTGGCTACCGGTCACGCCCTATGGCAGTTGGCCCATCCTGCTGCTGGCTTACGCCTGCCTGCTGTTGCCCTATCCGGTGCGATATGCCCATGCCGCGCTGCGGCAGATTGGCCGCAATTTGGAGGCCAGTGCCTTTGTCCATGGCGCGGGCTTCGGCGCGACCCTGCGTCGCATCGTGCTGCCGCTGCTGGCGCCCAGCATGACCGCGGCCATGTTGCTGGTGTTCGCCATCGCTTCGCGCGAACTCGTGGCCTCGCTGCTGCTCACGCCGACTGGCATGCAGACGGTCTCGCTCTTCATCTGGCGCCAGTTCGACCAAGGCTCGGTCGGCCAGGGCATGGCCATGAGCCTCATCGCCATCGCTGCCACCTGCGCGCTGGTGGTGCTGGCCCATGGGCTGCACGGGCGGGCGCGGCGCGACGCGGCGGTGGCCTGAGGTTCTGCCGCGTCCTGGCCCTCGTTTCAGGGCGATTCCCGCTCCCTGCGGCAGTCTTGGCGGTGGAGGCACAATGGCGCCTAGCGTCGCGCCAACGCGCGGCGCCATGACATTCACAGTTTCATGCCATGAACACTTCCGCTTCCCCCCAGGCTTCAACCGCCGCGCCGTCCGGACTCGCATGGTCTGACGAACTCTTGACGGGCGACGCCCGCACCGACCACACGCACCAGGAATTCGTGGACTTGGTCAATGCCACCTCCGCGGCCGCGCCCGCGGACAAGCTGATCGTCTACCAGCAACTGGTCGCGCACACCGTCGAGCATTTCGGTCAAGAAGAGCGCTGGATGCTCGCGTGTGGCATCGCCCCCGACTACTGCCACTTCAGCCAGCACAAGAACGTGCTGGACGTGATGAAGGAAGTGGAACGCCGTGCCCTCGCCGGAGAGACCGAGTACATCGGCAGCATGATCGAAGCCTTGGTTGAATGGTTCCCCGGTCACGCCAATTCGATGGACGCGGGCCTGGTGGCCTTTCTGCAGGAGAAGGGCTACGACACCAGCGAGGAGGCCTTTCACGCGGGGCCGCCGAAGGGCAGCGATGAGGCGACGCTGGCCTGCACCCACCACGCACCGGGCGAGTCCTGCGCTTGAGTTGACGTGCAGGGGAATTCCATTGACGTTGCGTACGCAAATACGTACCATCTGATCGCATCGGAGATTCCCCATGACCACTTTCACCGCCAGCGAGGCGCGCGCCAATCTGTACCGTCTGATTGATCAAGCAGCCGAGTCGCACCAACCCATCCACATCGCGGGCAAGCGCCAAGGCGCGGTGTTGGTGTCGGCGGAAGATTGGCAAGCCATACAGGAGACGCTGTATCTGCTGGCTGTGCCCGGCATGCGCGAATCGATCAAGCAAGGCATGGCCGAGCCCCTGGACAAGAGCGCCAAGGAATTGAACTGGTGAGTTGGCAAGTTGTTTTTGCCAGGCACGCACAGAAAGACGCCAAGAAGCTCGCCGCGGCGGGCTTGAAACCCAAAGCCCAGGAGCTGCTGGCTCTACTCGCCCAGGACCCGTTTCAGAATCCGCCACCATACGAAAAGCTGGTGGGCGACTTGGCGGGGGCGTACTCCCGACGCATCAACATCCAGCATCGCCTGGTGTACGAAGTGCTCCCCAAGGAGCGCGCCGTGCGCGTGCTCAGGATGTGGACCCACTACGAATGAGCCGGGCGTTCAAGTCTGGAGATCTCGACCATGTTCACCTACGTCTGCCTCGGCGCATCGGACCTGAAACGCTCCGCCCGTTTTTATGACGCCGTGCTCGGCCCCTTGGGCTTGAAGCGCTGCGCAACACCGGGCGAGGAAGACTGGGACGGCTGGGTGGGCTGGGGCACTTACGAAGACCAGGGCCAGCAGGAAGTGGCGCTGTGGCTGTGCCAGCCCTACAACGGCCAGCCGCCCAGCGCGGGCAATGGCACCATGGTCGCGTTCAAGGCGGCTTCCTGGTCTCAGGTGGATGCCTTCCATGCAGCGGCCTTGGCCCACGGGGGCCTGTCCGAGGGCGCGCCGGGTCTGCGGCCTCAGTACAACGACGATTTCTACGCGGCCTATGTGCGCGACCCGGACGGCAACAAGCTGGCCGCGGTCTGCCGGGGCCAGACCGCGCGGCTGGATGTGACGGGCACCGTGCCACGCGCGAACTGAGCGCAGGCCGGTGCAGCGTGGGGTGATCGTGGCGCGCACCTTGCCACGCTGACGCTGACGCTGACGCTGGCCCTGTCCCGTACGCGGGAGGCCTTTGCCTCTTGGCCCGGGAGCCATCCAGTCTGGGCGCTGCGGACATAATGCCCGCTTCGTCGATCACCTCGAAATTTCCATGCCTGTCATCACGAACCTCGAAGACCTCCGCCGCCTGGCCGAGAAGCGCGTGCCGCGCATGTTCTACGACTACGCGGACAGCGGTTCCTGGACCGAGAGCACCTACCGCGCCAACGAAGCGGATTTCCAGTCCATCAAGTTCCGCCAGCGCGTGGCGGTGAACATGGAAGGCCGCAGCACGGCGGTGAAGATGATCGGCATCGACGCCAAGATGCCCGTGGCCATCGCCCCGGTCGGGCTGACGGGCATGCAGCACGCCGACGGTGAGATCCACGCCGCGCGCGCGGCCGAGAAGTTCGGCATCCCCTTCACGCTCTCGACCATGAGCATCTGCTCCATCGAGGACATCGCCGAGCACACCAGCGCGCCCTTCTGGTTCCAGCTCTACATGATGCGCGACCGCGAGGCGATGAAGCGCATGATCCAGCGCGCGAAGGACGCCAAGTGCTCGGCCCTGGTGCTCACGTTGGACCTGCAAGTCATCGGCCAGCGCCACAAGGACTTGAAGAACGGCTTGACCGCGCCGCCGCGCCCCACGCTGAAAAACATCCTCAACCTGGCGACCAAGCCGCGCTGGTGCCTGGGCATGGCCGGTACGCGCCGCCACACCTTCCGCAACCTCGTGGGCCATGTGCAAGCCGTGAGCGACATGAAGTCGCTGGCGGTCTGGACCAATGAGCAGTTCGACCCGCGCTTGTCCTGGGCCGATGTCGCCTGGGTCAAGGAACAGTGGGGCGGCAAGCTCATCCTCAAAGGCATCATGGACGCGGAAGACGCCCGATTGGCCGTGGCCAGCGGGGCCGACGCCATCGTGGTCAGCAACCATGGCGGGCGCCAGCTCGACGGTGCGCCGTCTTCCATCGCCGCGCTGCCGGCCATCGTGAGCGAGGTCGGCTCGAAGATCGAAGTGTGGATGGACGGCGGCATCCGCTCCGGCCAGGACGTGCTGCGCGCCTGGGCTCTGGGCGCCAAGGGCACCATGATTGGCCGCGCCATGGTCTACGGCCTGGGCGCGATGGGCGAGGCCGGTGTCACCAAGGCCTTGCAGATGCTGCACAAGGAACTGGACACGACCATGGCCTTCTGCGGCCACCGCCATCTGCAAGGCGTGGACCGCAGCATCCTGGTGCCGGGGACCTATCCTGTGGCCTGAGGCCTGAGCGCGACGGTGCAGGTGCCCGAGCCCAGTCTGTTCGATGAGGAGGACGACGCGCCGCTCCCGGCGCGATCCACGTCCGCACCCGCGACGTCCAGGCGCATCGCCCACCTGGACATGGACGCCTTCTACGCCTCGGTGGAGTTGTTGCGTTACCCGCAGCTCCAGGGCCTGCCCGTGGTCATCGGCGGTTCGCGCCGGCGCACCGACGACGCGCTGCTGAAACAGCACGAGGGCTTGCCGCTGGCAGAAATTCCCATCGAAGCCTTCCCGCTGTTGAAGGACTACACGGGGCGCGGCGTCATCACCACCGCCACCTACCCCGCGCGTCAATTCGGCGTGGGCTCGGCCATGGGCCTGATGAAGGCCGCCAAGCTCTGCCCGCAGGCCATCTTGCTGCCGGTGGACTTCGACGAGTACCGCCGCTACTCGCGCCGCTTCAAGGAAGTGATCCTGGAGATCGCCCCCGTGATGGAAGACCGTGGCGTGGACGAGGTGTACATCGACTTCACCGAAGTGCCGGGAGGCCAGCGCGAGAGCGGGCGTACCTTGGCCCGTCTCATCCAGAAAAGCATTTTCGAGGCGACCGGCCTGACCTGCTCCATCGGCGTCGCGCCCAACAAGCTGCTGGCCAAGATGGCGAGCGAGTTCAACAAGCCCAAGGGCATCTCCATCGTGCAGGTAAGCGACCTGCAAGAAAAAATCTGGCCGTTGCCTTGCCGCAAGATCAACGGCATCGGTCCCAAGACGGACGAGAAGCTGCAGGCCCTGAGCATCAGCACCATCGGTGAACTCGCGGCGCGCTCCAAGGGTGAACTGGTCGAACGCTTTGGCCGCAGCTATGGCGCCTGGCTGCATGAAGCCGCCTGGGGGCGTGATGAACGCCCGGTGGTGACCGAAAGCGAGCCGGTCTCCGTGAGCCGCGAAACCACGTTCGAGCGCGACCTGCACGCCGTGCGCGACAAGGCCGAGCTGGCCGCCATCTTCACCAGCCTGTGCGAGCGCGTGGCCGCCGACCTGCAGCGCAAGGGCTACGAGGGGCGCACCATCGGCGTCAAGCTGCGCTACGCGGACTTCAAGAGCGTCACGCGCGACCAGACGCTGGACTTTCACACCGCCGACGCGCAGGCCATCCGCCACGCCGCAGGGCTGTGCCTCAAACGCGTGGACCTGCAGCGCCGCTTTCGCTTGCTTGGCGTGCGTGTGGGGGGCTTGCGCAAAGTTTGACGTGGATCAAAGCCCGCGTGCGCCAAGACCTGAAGTGGTTTTACGGCAAGGCATTTCCTCATTAGCATCGATTCCTGAGAAGAAAATTGCGCATCGCCCAAGCGAGAATGCGTGAGCGATAAGCAGTCACCGTTTCAGCAACAACAAGGAGTCCACGTGCGCGTCAATCTGCCCGTCATCGATCAGGAATACGACTATCCGGCCCACGTGATGCTCGTGTCCATGACCGACACGCGCGGCCACATCGTGCATGGCAACGCCGCCTTCTTCGAGACCAGCGGTTACTCCGCCGAGGAGTTGATCGGCGAGAACCACAACATCGTGCGTCACCCGGACATGCCTGCAGAGGGCTTCCGCGACCTGTGGCGCACCATCGGGCGCGGCCGTCCCTGGACGGGCCTGGTCAAGAACCGCCGCAAGGATGGGCGCTACTACTGGGTGCGCGCCAACGTCACGCCCATCATGGAAGACGGCAAGCCCATCGGGTACCTCTCGGTGCGCACCAAACCCTCCCGCGCCGAGATCGAGGCCACGGCCGCGCTCTACCAACGCCTCAACGAAGAGACCCAGGCGGGGCGGCCCAGCTTCCATCTGGAGCACGGCCATGTCCGCTGGCACGGGTTCAAGGGTTTGGTCAGCGGCTTGACGGTGGACTGGTTCGAACGCAGTCTGTCCCTGCGCTTGGCTGCGGCCTTGCTGATGGTGATCGTTCTGGGCATGCTGCCCTGGGGGCTGGGTGCCTGGCTGGGCTGGGGGGTGGGTCTCACGGGCGGGGTGCAGTTGTCGAGTCTGTTGCTGGGCACCGGCATCATGCTGGCCTGGTTCCAGAAATTCCTCGTGCATCCGATGCGGCAAGTGGAGCGCTTCACCCGCGACCTGGCTGCCTGCAACCTCAAGACCGAGCTGGACCCGAGCCCCTACAGCGACATGGCGCGCACCTTGGGCAATCTGCGCCAGGTGCAGATCAACCTGCGCGCCGTGATCGGGGACGTGAACCGGCAGGCCGCCAGCTTCAACCATGCCGCGAGCGAGATTGCCGATGGCAGCAAGAACCTGGCCTTGCGCGCCGAATCCCAGGCCAGCAGCCTGGAGCAGACGGCGTCGTCGATGGAGGAAATCTCCGGCACCATCAAGAACACCGCGCAGATAGCCTCCGAGGTGCTGGGCCACAGCGAGCGCAGCACCCGGGTCGCGACCCAGGGCGGCGCGTCCGTGCAGGAGTTGAGCGAGCTGATGAGCGAAATCCAGCGCTCGGCCAGCAAGATGGGCGACATCGTCAACACCATCGAGGGCATCGCCTTTCAAACCAATCTGCTGGCGCTCAACGCCGCCGTCGAAGCCGCGCGCGCGGGCGACGCGGGCAAGGGCTTCGCCGTCGTGGCCAGCGAGGTGCGCGCGCTGGCCCAGCGCAGCGGTGCCGCGGCCAAGCAAATCCGCGACTTGATCGCCCAGTCCTCGGCCCAGATCGGCAACGGCGCGCAGCGCATGCAGCACGCCAACCAGACCATCGCGGACGTGGTCGCCGCCGTGCGCGAGGTGGGCGCGCTGATCAACCAAATCAGCACCGCCGCGCACGAGCAGACCCTGGGCGTGGCCCAGGTCAACGACGCCATCAACCGCCTGGACGAACTCACGCAGCAGAACGCCGCGCTGGCGGAAGAATCCGCCACCGCCTCGGCGGGCCTGAAGTCCGGCGCCGACACGCTGGCGCACGCGGTGCAGGTGTTCCGCCTGTAGGCGGCATCTGCAGCATCCGGGCCTTGACGCCAGCGCGCGCGCTGGTTGACGGCTCAAGGTGCGGTATGAGGGGCAATGGCCTGTTTCGAGCTGAAACCGCGCGCTACATGGGTAGCCAAGTCTGGCGGCGACCGTGATCGCCAGACTCTTTGCCAAAAGGATGACAGTTTCGGGCTGAATACCGCCTTTGGATCAACACGCTCGTGTGTTGGAGTTGGAAGGAGGTCGATTGATCTGTCCGCTTGAGTGAATATTTATGCCGCATACGTCCACCTGACCGCTAAGCCTTGGGTGAGCTGCTCGATATCCCGGGGCGCATGAGCAACGTTCAGCGAACCACGAATGGACTGAGCACGCACGATTGCAAACCTTAGGCCGTCTGATCGTGTCACTATAAGGCCTGCGTCATAGACGACGGACTCGGAAGCACCTTGTTCGAAGGCCTCAAGAATCTGAATGCTTGATACCCGTGCGACTGCACCGAGGCGAATGCTCAGATGATCACTCCTGTAGTTGACGCCGCCCTTCGGAGCGTTGTGGTTGTAGTAGATGCCACGCGGCGCCTTTGCCACCCGAACAGATAGGAGGTGATAGTCCAACCAATCCTTGGGCGTATCGGCCCAGTCGCTTTCAATAACTATGAAACTCCTGCCCCCAAAAATAGGGATGGAGACCGACATCACCTCAAGTAGCGACTCACCAATGGCGATATCGCAGCTCTCGCTCAAAAGGGTATGAATCTCCGCTCCTGCAAGCTGCTTCAGAGCGCTTTCGGACTCTAGGTCGAAGCGTTGTGATTTTTCATTCATGGGGCATAACGTGAAGGTGAACGGCTGAACCGCCCAGGCTTTCGTGGAGGCCGGTTGGTTTAAGTCAGGCCACCACCATGGAGGTCTGACTGGCGAGTTGCCGGTAGTAGTTTGCCTTAGCACCAAGCAGGTGTACGTCTACTGGGGGCGCTTCTTCATTCGCTGGGTTGGCCATGCAAAGGCTATGCGGCACCCGCGTGGTTCGGTCAGGCGGTTGAAGTACAGCAACCGCTGCTGAGCAGCCTCTGAGATCTAGTCGGGCCTTCTGTCAGGATTGCTTTCAACTTTGATCGCATGTACTAGCGCCCGGGGACCGCGCCCCACCTCACCACTCCGCAAAACTGCCGTCCGCGTGCCGCCAGACCGGGTTGCGCCAGCGGTGGCCGACGGCCGCGCGTTCCTTCACGTAGTCCTCGTTGATCTCGATGCCGAGGCCCGGGCCTTGCGGGATGGTGACCATGCCGTTCTCGTAGGCGAAGGCTTCGCGGTTGACGACGTAGTCCAGCAGGTCGTTGCTGGCGTTGTAGTGGATGCCCAGGCTCTGTTCCTGGATGAAGGCGTTGTAGCAGCCGGCGTCGAGTTGCAGGCAGGTGGCCAGCGCGATCGGCCCCAGCGGGCAGTGCAGGGCCAGGGCCACGTCGTAGGCCTCGGCCATCATCGCGATCTTGCGCGTCTCGGTGATGCCGCCCGCGTGCGAGGGGTCGGGCTGGATGATGTCCACATAGCCTTCGGACAGGATGCGCTTGAAGTCCCAGCGTGAGTACAGGCGCTCGCCCAGGGCGATGGGTGTGGCGCTCAGGGGCGCCAGTTCCTTCAGCGCTTCGTAATGTTCGCTGAGCACGGGCTCTTCGATGAACATCAGCTTGTAAGGCGCCAGCTCCTTGATGAGCACCTTGGCCATGGGCTTGTGCACGCGCCCGTGGAAGTCCACGCCGATACCCACCAGCGGCCCCACCGCCTCGCGAACGGCGGCCACGTTCTCCAGGCATTTGTCGACCTTGTCGTGGCTGTCGATGTACTGCAGTTCCTCCGTGCCGTTCATCTTGACGGCCGTGAAGCCGCGCTCAACGGCGCGCTGGGCCGCCGCAGCGGTGTCGGCCGGGCGGTCGCCGCCGATCCAGGAATAGACGCGGATCTTGTCGCGCACATTGCCGCCCAGCAGCTGCGACACCGGCACGCCCAGGTGCTTGCCCTTGATGTCCCACAGCGCCTGGTCGATGCCGGCCAGCGCGCTCATGTGCAGGGCGCCGCCCCGGTAGAAACCGCCACGGTAGAGCACCGTCCAGTGGTCCTCGATGTTGCGCGGGTCCTTGCCGATGAGGTAGTCAGAGAGTTCCTCCACCACGGCGGCCACGGAATGGGCGCGGCCCTCGACCACGGGTTCGCCCCAGCCGACGATGCCGGCGTCGGTCTCGATCTTCAGGAAGCACCAGCGCGGCGGAACGATGAAGGTGCTGAGCTTGGTGATCTTCATGCCCGTGCTCCTTGGTCGCTGCGTGCTTCGCGCCAAGCCGCGACGAAGTCGCGCGCGCGCCGGGCGACTTCCGCCGCATCGAAGCCGGGTTTGTACAAGGCCGAGCCCAGGCCGAAGCCGCTGGCACCCGCCTGCACGTAAGGCGCCAGGTGCGAGGGCGTGATGCCGCCCACGGGCAGCAGGGCCACGGGTGGGCGCAGCACGCTGCGCCAGGCCTGCAAGGCCTTGGGGCCGAGCTGCTCGGCGGGAAAGAGCTTGAGCGCGTCTGCCCCCGCGGCCAAGGCCGCATAGGCCTCGGTCAGCGTGGCCACGCCGGGGCAGCAGGCGAGCCCAGCCGTCTTCGCGGCCCGGATCACGGCGGGGTCGCTGTGGGGCATGACGATGAACTCGCCGCCAGCCTGGCGGATGCGCGCGCAGTCGGCGGGGTCGATCACCGTGCCCGCGCCGACCCAGCAGTCGTGGGGCAGGCCATTGCGCAGCTGGCGGATGCTCTCCAGCGGATCGGGCGAATTCAGCGGCACTTCAATGAGGCGAAAGCCCGCTTTGTAGAGACCGCGACCGATGTCCACGGCCTCGTCGGGCCGCAGCCCGCGCAGGATGGCGACGAGGCCGCACTGGGCCAGGATGTTGGAAATATCAGGATGACTCATGGTGTGGTGTGCGCAGGGGCGGCCTGCACCAAGCCGGCCGCGAGGGCCAGCCGCCAGAGGCCGCGTTCGGTGGCGTGTTCGGCCCGAGCTGGTTCGGGCAGGCCGTGCCTTTGCAGGGCCAGGGTGTAGCGATGGCACAAATCGGGTTCGCCGCAGAGCAGGATGCGCGGCCTTGCGGATTGGGGTGACCGTGCTGCCCGCGCGCGCAGCAGCCCCGCCAGCGCGGCGACCTCGTGACCGATCAGCAAGCCCGACAGGTAATCTCCCTGGGCGGTTGGGGGCAGCGCGCCGGTCAGGCCCAGGGTGCGGGTGCTGAACATCGTGGACAGCGGACCGGCCGCGCCCTCGGGCTCGTCGGCCACGTGCAGCCCGCGTTCAAAGGCTGCCCAGTCCGGCGGCGTGGGGGCCGCGCTCATGGTGCGGCCCAGGATCGTGTGTTCGCGCAAGGCCGCATAGACCTCGCCGGTCATGAAGGTCTCGAAGCGGCTCACGCTCGCCCCGTTGCCTCCTTGGTTTCCTTCGTTTCCTTGCGCTGCTGGGTCTTCTAGGCCTCCTTGGCCTGCATGGCCCGGTGCTGATCCGAGGTTCACGCTCACCCATTTCGAGTGCGTGCCGGGCAGGCCCACGAGCAGTTCGCCCTCCGTCCACGTCTCGCCCAGTCCCGCCACCGCGCCCAGCACCTGGGTTTCCTCGCCGCGCATCACATTGGGCAGGCCCTGGCGTTGGATCAAGCCGGGCACCACGTGCACCGGGGTGCGCCAGGTCGGACCTTGGCGTTCGATGACGGTCAAGCGTGTGCCGATCTGCGTCAGCGGCAGCGGCACGTCCAGGTAGGCGGCTTCCTTCCAGCCTTGCGCGCTGCCCACCATGCCGCAGGCGATCACGGGCAAGTTGGGCGCGGCGTCGAGCCAGTCACCGCAGGTCTCGGTGAAGGCCAGCTCGAAACCTGCCCCGGGTGAGGCAAGGCCCTCGCTGACTTGGGGCAGGCGCATGATGCCCCAGGGGCGCTGGCGCGTTTCCAGCACCCGGCCCGCGGCGTCCATGCGGTAGGCGCGCAGGGATGTGGTGCCCCAGTCCAGCCCGATCAGGCCAGCGGTGCGTGAGGTGTCGTGGTGTGACATGACCGCTCAGCGCGCCCAGCGCAGCACGAGGGGGTCGAGCCGGCGCGCGATGTCCAGCAGGCCGCGACGCACCTCGGGGTGCATGGGCGGGAAGGGGTGGCGGCCCGCCTCGCAGGCGATCACGCCGCCGGCCTTCATCAAGGCCTTGGCGGTGAGGATGCCGCCTTGGCGGTTCTCGTGATTGATCAGGGGCAGCCAGCGCTGGTACAGCTCGAAAGCCAAGTCGGCCTTGCCTTCGCGGTGGGCGACGATGATGGGGCGGATGCCGTCGGGAAAGCCACCGCCGGTCATGGCACCGGTGGCGCCCGCGTCCAGGTCGGCCAGCAGGGTGATGGCTTCCTCGCCGTCCCAGGGGCCTTCGATGGCCGCGCCGCCCAGGCGGATCAGCTCGCGCAGCTTGTTGGCGGCGCCCGGCACCTCGATCTTGAAGTAGGCCAGGTGCTCGATCTCTTGCGCCATGCGCGCGAGGAAGGGGGCCGACAGCACCGTGCCGCTGGCGGGCGCGTCCTGCACCATGATGGGAATGTCGATGGCGTCGGAGACCCGGGCGTAGAACTCGTGGATCTGCGCCTCGGGCACGCGGAAGGTGGCGCCGTGGTAGGGCGGCATGATCATCACCATGGCCGCGCCCAGGTCCTGCGCGGCGCGGCTGCGGGCCGCGCAGACGCCGGTGCCGTAGTGGGTGGTGGTGACGATCACGGGCACGCGCCCGGCCACGTGTTCGAGCGATGTGCGGGTCAAAATCTCGCGCTCGGCATCCGACAGCGAGAACTGTTCCGAGAAATTGGCCAGGATGCACAGGCCATCCACGCCCGCGTCGATCATGAAATCGAGACAGCGCTTCTGGCTTTCGAGGTCGAGTTCACCGTTCTCATGGAAGGTCGTGGGCACCACGGGAAAGATGCCTTGGTAGCGCGGGGCGCGAGCGGAAGAGGTCATGGTCAGATCAGTGAATCAAAAGTAGAGCGCGAACTTGGCGTCGCATGTTCCGGTCCACCCGGAGCGCCGAATGCCATCCAGGGCTCCCGTGGAGCCGGCTTTGCCGGGCCACTGGGAGCGTCCCCCCCGGGGGGGATGACGCGAAGCGGCACAGGGGGGCATATCAATGAGAGTGGCGCGGCACCGCAGAGCCGCGGCAGCCGACCAGGAAGTCGAAGTCGCAGCCTTCGTCGGCCTGCAACACGTGGTCCACGTACAGGCGCTGGTAGCCGCCGCGTCCGCCCATGTCGGCGTTCTTCAGCGCCTGCATGCGCTGGGCCAGTTCGGCCTCGCTGATGTCCAGGTGCAAGCGGCCCTGCTCGCAATCGAGTTCGATGAAGTCACCGTCGCGCACGGCGGCCAGCGGGCCGCCCGCGGCGGCTTCGGGCGCCACGTGCAGCACCACCGTGCCGTAAGCCGTGCCGCTCATGCGGGCGTCGGAGATGCGCACCATGTCCTTCACGCCTTGGCGCAGCAGCTTCGGGGGCAAGCCCATATTGCCCACTTCGGCCATGCCGGGGTAACCGCGCGGGCCGCAGTTCTTCATCACCATCACGCAGCTGGCGTCGATGTCCAGGTTTTCGTCGACGATGCGTTCCTTGTAGTGCTCGAGGTTCTCAAACACCACGGCGCGGCCGCGGTGCTTGAGTAGTTCGGGCGAGGCGGCGGAGGGCTTGAGCACCGCGCCGCGCGGCGCGAGGTTGCCGCGCAGGATGCAGATGCCCCCGTCGGCGATCAGGGGCTTGTTGATCGGGCGGATCACTTCGTCGTTGTACTGGGGGGCCTCGCGCACGTTGTCCCAGAGGCTCTTGCCATTGACGGTGAGCGCGTTCGGGTGCGGCAGCAGCTGGTTCTCGCCCAGGCGGCGCAGCACGGCGGGCAGGCCACCGGCGTAATAGAACTCTTCCATCAGGAAACGCCCCGAGGGCTGCAGGTCCACCAAGGTGGGCGTGCCGCGGCCGATGCGCGTCCAGTCCTCCAGCTCCAGTTGCACGCCGATGCGACCCGCGATGGCCTTGAGGTGGATCACGGCATTCGTCGAGCCGCCGATGGCGGCGTTGGTGCGGATGGCGTTCTCGAAGGCCTCGCGCGTGAGGATCTTGGACAGGCGCAGGTCCTCGTGCACCATCTCCACGATGCGGCGGCCCGACATGTGGGCCAGCACGTAGCGGCGTGCGTCCACGGCGGGAATCGCCGCGTTGTGCGGCAGCGAGGTGCCCAGCGCCTCGGCCATGCAGGCCATGGTGGAGGCCGTGCCCATGGTGTTGCAGGTGCCCGCGGAGCGCGACATGCCGGCCTCGGCCGCGAAGAACTGGTGTTCGTTGATCTCGCCCGCCTTCAACGATTCATGCAAGCGCCACACGGCGGTGCCCGAGCCGATGTCCTTGCCGTCGAGCTTGCCGTTGAGCATGGGGCCACCGGTCACCACGATGGCGGGCACGTCGCAGCTGGCCGCGCCCATCAGCAGCGCGGGCGTGGTCTTGTCGCATCCCACCAGCAGCACCACCGCGTCGATGGGGTTGCCGCGGATGGCTTCTTCCACGTCCATGCTGGCCAGGTTGCGCGTGAGCATGGCCGTGGGGCGCAGATTCGATTCGCCGTTGGAGAACACCGGGAACTCCACCGGAAAGCCGCCGGCCTCGTAGATGCCGCGCTTGACGTGCTCCGCGATCTTGCGGAAATGCGCGTTGCAGGGCGTCAACTCGGACCAGGTGTTGCAGATGCCGATGACGGGGCGGCCATCGAACTCATGGTCCGGGATGCCCTGGTTCTTCATCCAGCTGCGGTACATGAAGCCGTTCTTGTCGGCGGTGCCGAACCATTCGGTGGAACGGAGTTTCTTTTTCGTGGGGGTGGTCATGATGGAAAGAGAGGAGGAGGTGATTCAGACAGATGAGGCCGGCCGGCGCGCCAACACGCGTTGCAGCAGGCAGAAGATGAGCAGCAGCACACCGACGACGATGCGGGTCCACCAGGAACTGAGCGTGCCGTCGAAGGAAATCAGCGTCTGGATGATGCCCAGCGTCAGCACGCCGAACAGCGTGCCCGCCACGTAGCCCACGCCGCCGGTCAGCAGGGTGCCGCCGATGACGACGGCCGCGATCGCGTCCAGCTCCATGCCGGTGGCGTGCAGGCCGTAGCCGGAGAGCATGTAGAAGGTGAAGACCACGCCGCCCAGCGCCGAGCAGAAGCCCGAGAGCAGGTAGGCCCCCACCAGGGTGCGGCGCACCGGCAAGCCCATCAGCACCGCGGACTGCTCATTGCCGCCCACGGCGTAGACCGCGCGGCCGAAGGGCGTCCAGTGGGCCACGAAGATGGCGACCAGCAGCAGGCCAACGGCGATCAGCGCGCCCAGCGAGATGGACGCCGTTTCACCCAGTTGCAGACGCCACTGGGCCAGCTCGGAATAGCCTTCGTGGGTGATGGTGATCGAGTCAATGCTGATCAAGTAGCACAGGCCCCGGGCCAGGAACATGCCCGCTAGCGTCACCACGAAGGGTTGCAGCCGGTAGCGTTGGATCAGGAAGCCCATGAACGCACCAAAGGCCGCGCCCATCAGCAGCACCAAGGGAATCGCCGCCAGCGGGCTCCAGCCATGGTGCTCGACCAGGGTCGCCAGCACCATGGTGCTCAGCGCCACCACGGAGCCCACCGACAGGTCGATGCCGCCGGACAGGATCACGAAGGTCATGCCAATCGCGACGATGATCAAGAAGGCGTTGTCGATCAGCAGGTTCAAGAACACCTGGACGGAGAAGAAGCCGGGGTAGAGCATCGACCCCAAGGAGGCCATGAGCACGAACAAGGTCATGGTGGCCGCGAGCGGCAGGTATTTGGCGTTCATGCCCGAGAACAGGGAAGAGGAGGGACGGTCCACCGGCGGGGCCGCCTCGGCGGAGCCCGCCCGCAGCGGCGACGGCGAAGAGAGCGACGAGGTGGTGGACGAAGCCGTGGACGTAGACGTGGCGCGCATCACCAGGCCTCCTTGGACACGCCACGGCGCACGAGCACGCCCAGTTCGGCGCGGAACTCCGGCGACTGCAGGAGCATCACGACGAACACGACACCGGCCTTGACCACCAGATTGATCTCGGGCGGCACCCCCAGGGAGTAGATCGCGTAGGTCAGCGTCTGGATGATCAGCGCGCCGATCACGCTGCCCACCAGGCTGAAGCGCCCGCCCAGCAGCGAGGTGCCGCCCAGGGTCACGGCCAGGATGGCGTCCAGCTCCAGCAATTGCCCGGCGTTGTTGCCATCGGCGCTTTTGACGTTGGAGCTGATCAGCAGCCCGGCGATGCCCGCGCACACGCCGCAGAACACGTAGGCTCCCAGAACCAGGCGCCCCGAGCGCACGCCCGCCACGCGCGCCGCGGACGGATTGATGCCCACGGCCTGAATGAACAGGCCCAGCGCCGTGCGCGTGACGGCCAGGTAGAGCAGCACGAAGATCGCCGCCACCACGAAGAGCGAGAAGGGCAGGCCCGCCAGATACCCGCCACCCAGGAAGAAATAGGGCTTGTAGTAAATGGTGATGATCTGCCCGTCGGTGATCAGCTGCGCGATGCCGCGGCCCGCCACCATCAGGATCAGTGTGGCGATGATGGGCTGCATGCCGATGCGCGCCACCAGCACGCCGTTCCACAGGCCGCACAGGGCGGCCACGCCCACCGCGCCCAGCAGGGCCAGGGGCAGGGGGAAGCGGCTTTCATCGCCCGCGACCGAGCCGCCGATCATCCAGGCCGCCACGGCGGCGGCGATGGCCACCACGGCGCCGACCGAGATGTCGATGCCGCGGGTGGCGATCACCATGGTCATGCCCAGGGAGACAAGCACCAGGGGCGCGGCGCGGTTGAGGATATCGATCAGGCTGCCGTACAGATGACCGTCGCGCCACTCGATGTGAAGGAAGCTGTCGTTGAACGCTGTGTTCACCGCGAGCAGCAGCAACAGGGTCAGCACAGGCCAGGCCAAGCGGTGCCGCAGCGCGGCGGTCCAGACCGAGGCGATTTGAGTAGGGGCGCCCGAGGCGCTTTGGAGAGGGCGGTTCATCCTGCGGCAATCATTTCGTAGACGGCGTCCTCGCTGCTTCCCGCGGGCAGTTCACCGACCTTGTGGCGGTCGCGCAGCACCACGATGCGGTGCGCGACACGCACCACCTCGCTCATTTCGGACGAGATGAAGAGCACGGCCATGCCCGCCTGCGCCAGGCGCAGGATCTGGTCCATGATCTCTCGCTTGGCGGCCACGTCGATGCCGCGCGTGGGTTCATCGAGGATCAGCAGACGGGGTTCGGTGGCGAGCCAGCGGGCCAGGATGGCCTTCTGTTGATTGCCGCCCGACAGCAGACCGATGGGCGTTTCCACGCTCGCGGTCTTGATGCCCAGCAGCTCGACGTAGCGCTGCGCCAGCGCGCTTTGTTCGGCCCGCGAGAGAAAACGGCCCATGCCCTGGCGGGCCTGCAAGGCCAGCGCGATGTTCTCGCGCACCGACAAGTCGGCCACGATGCCATCGGTCTTGCGTTCCTCGGGGCACAGGGCCAAGCCCTGGCGGATCGCGTCCATGGGGTTCGAGAAGGCCATCACTTGCCCATCGACGCGCAACACGCCCCGGTCCGGCAACTCCAGCCCGAACAGCAGACGGGCCAGCTCGGTGCGGCCGGCGCCCAGCAGCCCAGCCAGCCCGACCACCTCGCCCGCGCGCAGGCGCAGGTCCATGGGCTGCAGCTGGCCGCCCTGGCCCAAGCCTTCCACCTCCAGCAAGGCGGGCTGGTTCGCGTCGAAGGCGGGTTCCGCCTGCCGCTGGGTGGAGGACGCCGCCAGTTCACGGCCCAGCATGGCCGCGATCAGGGCGGGCGCGGGCAGGTCCGCCACCGGCCACTCGCCCACCCAGCTGCCGTTGCGCAGCACGGTGATGCGGTCCGAAATGGCGTACACCTGGTTCAGGAAGTGCGTGACGAACACGATGGACAGGCCCTCGTCACGCAAGCGGCGCAGCACGTCGAAGAGCTTGCGCACTTCGTCGTCGTCCAGGCTGGACGTGGGCTCGTCCAGGATCAGCACGCGCGACTCGATGCTCAGCGCGCGGGCGATGGACACCAGCTGCTGCACCGCCACCGGGTAGTCCGACAGCAGGCGCGTCACGTCGATGTCCAGGCCGACGCGCGCGACGAGTTCGCGGGCGCGTTGGTTCACCGCCGCCCAGTCGATGCGCCGGCCTTGGAGCAAGCCCTTGCGCGGGTAGCGACCGGCGTAGATGTTCTCCGCCACCGAGAGGTTGGGGCAGAGGTTGACCTCCTGGTAGACGGTGCTGATGCCCAGGCGTTGCGCGGCCAGGGGCGATTCGGGCCAAGCGGAGATCGGTTCGCCGGCTGACTCAGATCCCGCCAGCCGCATCTGCCCGCCGCTGGGCGGGATCGCGCCGGTGAGCACCTTGATCAGCGTGGATTTGCCCGCGCCGTTCTGGCCCATCAGGGCGTGGATCTCACCAGGGTAAAGGCGCAGTTGTACGTCGCGCAGCACCGGGATGCCC
Source organism: Hylemonella gracilis ATCC 19624 (assembly GCF_000211835.1). Lineage (GTDB taxonomy): Bacteria > Pseudomonadota > Gammaproteobacteria > Burkholderiales > Burkholderiaceae_C > Hylemonella > Hylemonella gracilis. The sequence continues at coordinate 36,670 of NZ_AEGR01000082.1, forward strand.
GCGAACTGCTTGTGGATGCCCGTGAGCTGCAGCACGGGCGTTAGGGATGGGCTGCTCATGGTGTTCCAGACTTCAGGCCTTGTTCTTGCCGTAGACATCGACCAGCACCGCCGCCAGCAACACCACGCCCTTGATGACCTGCTGGTAGTCGATGCCGATGCCCAGGATGGACATGCCGTTGTTCATCACGCCCATGACGAAGGCGCCGATCACCGCGCCCAGCACCTTGCCCACCCCGCCCGAGGCCGAGGCCCCGCCGATGAAGCAGGCGGCGATCACGTCCAGCTCGAAGCCCAGGCCTGCCTTGGGCGTGGCCGTGTTCAGGCGCGCGGCGAACACCAGGCCGGCCAGGGCGGCCAGCACACCCATGTTGACGAAGGCGTAGAAGGCCAGGCGCTCGGTCTTGATGCCGGAAAGCTTGGCCGCCTTCTCGTTGCCGCCCATCGCGTAGAGGCGTCGGCCCACGGTGGTGCGGCTGGTGACGAAGTCGAACAGCACGATCAGCACGGCCATCACGACCAGCACATTGGGCAGGCCCTTGTAGGACGCCAGCAGGTAGCTGAAGTAAATCAGCAGGGCGGCGAACACGGCCGTCTTGAGGCTGAACAAGGCCGCGGGCTCGACCTGCATGCCATGGCGCAGGCGCTTGGCGCGCGAGCGCAGCACGGCCAGGGTCAAGGCGGCGGCGGCGGCCACGCCCAGCAGCAGGGACGTCAGGCGCAGCGTTTCCGCGTTGAAGAGGTCGGGGATGAAGCCCGAGCTGAGCATCTGGAAGGCATCGGGGAACGGCCCCACCGATTGGCCCGCCAGCAGCGCCAGGGCCAGGCCCTTGAAGACCAGCATGCCCGCCAGCGTGACGATGAAGGAGGGAATGCGCGAGTAAGCCACGAACCAGCCCTGGAGGGCGCCGATCAGGCCGCCGCACAGCAGGCAGACCAGGGTCGCGGGCAGGAAGTGCCAATCGAATTGCACCATCAGCACGGCCGCCAGCGCGCCGATGAAGCCGCAGACCGAGCCGACCGAAAGGTCGATGTGGCCCGCCACGATGACCAGCAGCATGCCCAGCGCCATGATGACGATGTAGCTGTTTTGCAGCAGCAGGTTGGTGAGGTTCAAGGGCTGCATCAGCGTGCCCTCGGTCACGACCTGGAAGAAAGCCATGATCGCGATCAGCATGATCAGCATGCCGTACTCGCGGAAATTTTGCTTCAAGTGATGCAGCGTGGAGCGGCCCGCAGGCGTGTGCGTGTGCGCGGGCAGGGGCTGGGCCTGAGTCTGGCTCGGGGAGGGCGGGAGGGTGGCGGAAGACTGGGACATGGTCAGGCGGTTTTCACAATGGCTCGCATGATCTTTTCCTGGGAGGCTTCGGCCGTGGGCATCTCGGCGACGAAGCGCCCTTCGTCCATCACGTAGATCCGGTCCGAGATGCCCAGCAGCTCGGGAAGCTCCGAGGAGATCACGATCACGCACTTGCCCTCCTGGGCCAGTTGCGCGATGAGGGTATAGATTTCGTACTTGGCGCCCACGTCGATGCCGCGCGTGGGCTCGTCGAGGATGAGCACCTCGGGGTTGGTGAAGAGCCACTTGCTCAGCACTACCTTCTGTTGGTTGCCACCCGAGAGGTGGACCGTCTTCTGGTCCACGCCCGCGCAGCGGATGCGCAGCCGTTCGCGGTAGTCCTGCGCGATCTGATGCTCGCGGGCGTCGTCGATCACCGCCGCGCGGGAGACACCTTCGAGGCGAGCCAGCGGGACGTTGAAGCAAATGTCTTCATCGAGCACCAGGCCGTAGCCCTTGCGGTCCTCGGTGAGGTAGGCCAGGCCGTGACGGATGGCCTTGCCCACCGTGCTCACGTCGATGGGCTGGCCATTGAGCAGGACCTGGCCGCTGATGCGCTGGCCCCAGGAGCGGCCGAAAATGCTCATGGCCAATTCGGTGCGACCGGCGCCCATCAGCCCGGCGATGCCCACGATCTCGCCGCGCTTCACCTGCAGGTTGACGCCCTTGATGAAGGCGTCGCCCCGTTCAGGATGGTGCACGTGCCAGTCACGCACTTCGAAAGCCGTTTCGCCGATGCGGGGCTGGCGGCGTGGGTAGCGGTCTTCCATCTTGCGGCCGACCATGGCTTGGATCACGCGGTCTTCGCTGACCGGGCCAGCGCGGCAGTCCAGCGTCTCCACGGTGCTGCCGTCGCGCAGCACGGTGATGGCGTCGGCCACGCGGGCGATTTCGTTGAGCTTGTGCGAAATCAAGATGCAGGTGATGCCCTGCGCCTTGAGTTCCAGCAGCAGGTCGAGCAGGGCTTGGCTGTCTTCCTCGTTCAGGCTGGCGGTCGGTTCGTCCAGGATCAGCAGCTTCACCTCGCGCGACAGCGCCTTGGCGATTTCGACCAGCTGCTGCTTGCCGATGCCCAGCTGACCGACCAGCGCGTCCGAGGACTCGCGCAGGCCCACCTTCTTCAGCAGCGCCTGCGTCTTGCCGTGCGCGGCCATCCAGTCGATCACACCGTGACGCGCCGTCTCCTTGCCGAGGAAGATGTTCTCGGCGATGGAGAGCAGGGGCACCAGCGCCAGCTCCTGGTGGATGATGATGATCCCCAGGCGTTCGCTGTCGCGGATGCCTTCAAAGTGGCGCTCCTGACCGTCGAAGCGGATCGCCCCGTCGTAGCTGCCGTGAGGGTAGATGCCCGAGAGCACCTTCATCAGCGTGGACTTGCCAGCGCCGTTTTCGCCAACGATGGCATGGATCTCGCCGGCCTGGACCCGCAGGTTCACCCGGTCCAGGGCGACCACGCCCGTGAAGGTCTTGCGGATGTCCCGCATCTCGAGCAGCATGAGGCAAACGCTCCGTCGATCAGGTGGGCGGGCTTACTTGAGCTGGGCTTCGGTGTAGTAACCGCTGCCGACCAGCACCTGCTTCCAGTTGGAGGCATCCACCGCCACCGGCTTGAGCAGGTAGGACGGGACCACCTTCACGCCGTTGTTGTAGGTCTTGGTGTCGTTGATCTCGGGGCTCTTGCCCGACAGCACCGCATCCACCATGTTTGCGGCGACCTTGGCCAGCTCACGCGTGTCCTTGAACACGGTGGAATGCTGCTCGCCCCGCAGGATGGACTTGACCGACGGAATCTCCGCGTCCTGGCCGCTGACCACCGGGCAGGGTTGCTGCGCCGTGCAGTAGCCCACGCCCTTGAGCGAGGACAGGATGCCGATGGACAGACCGTCGTAGGGTGACAGCACGGCGTGGACCTTGTCCTTGCCATAGAAGGCGGAGAGCAGGTTGTCCATGCGGGCCTGCGCCACCGCGCCGTCCCAGCGCAGCGTGCCCACCTTGTTCATGCCGGTCTGCTTGCTGCGCACCACCAGCTTGCCGCTGTCGATGTAGGGCTGCAGCACGCTCATGGCGCCGTCGTAGAAGAAGTAGGCGTTGTTGTCGTCCGGCGAGCCGCCGAAGAGTTCGATGTTGAACGGACCCTTGCCCTGCTTCAGGCCCAGCTTGTCCACGATGGAGGTGGCTTGCAGCACGCCGACTTGGAAGTTGTCGAAGGTGGCGTAGTAGTCCACGTTCTTCGAGCCTTTGATCAGACGGTCGTAGGCGATGACCTTGATGCCCTTGTCGGCGGCGTTTTGCAGCACGCGCGACAGCGTGGTGCCGTCGATGGAGGCGATCACCAGCACCTTCACACCCTTGGTGATCATGTTCTCGATCTGGGCCAGCTGGTTCGGGATATCGTCCTCGGCGTACTGCAGTTCCGTGCGGTAGCCGCGTGCCTTCAGCACCTTGACCATGTTGTCGCCGTCGGCGATCCAGCGCGACGAGGACTTGGTCGGCATCGAGATGCCTATGCTGCCCTTGTCCTGCGCGGACGCGGTGTGCGCGAGGCCGAGGGCGCCCAAGGTGCCCAAGGCCAGTGTGGCCACCAGGGCCTGAAGAGTGTTTCGTTTCATGGGGGTCTCCTGCTTGTTGTTCGTTCGTGGCCGCGTCGCGTCGGATGACGCGAGTCGGCCTCTGTCTGTCGATATGGACAGCCGCTGGCGGGTGCCGACGGCCGCCGGTCAAGTCCGTGAGCGATCAGCCGATCGCTCGATCAGTACTTGCCGATCAGTACTTGCGCTTGGGAAATTCGCGGGCGGCGATTTCCATCGGGAAGATGCCTTCCTCGGTCACGATGCGCTTCTGGATGGGCTTGCCCGCCTTGACGTCCTTGGCCGCGGCCATCAGCTGCGGGCCCAGCAACGGGCTGCATTCCACGCTCACGTTGAGCTTGCCGGCGATCATGGCCTCGAAGGCGCCCTTCACGGCGTCGATGGAGATGATGGTGATGTCCTTGGCCGGCTTCAGGCCCGCTTCTTCGATGGCCTGGATCGCGCCGATGGCCATGTCGTCGTTGTGCGCGTAGAGCACGTTGATCTTCTTGCCCTCGGCCTTCAGGAAGGCTTCCATGACTTCCTTGCCCTTGGCGCGCGTGAAGTCACCGGTTTGCGAACGGATGATCTTGAACTTCGGATCGGCCTTGATGATTTCCTCGAAGCCCTTCTTGCGGTCGATCGCGGGCGCCGAGCCCACGGTGCCTTGCAGTTCGACGATGTTGACCTCGCCCTTTTCGTTCTTCATCTTCTCGACCAGCCAGCGGCCCGCCTTGCGGCCTTCTTCCACGAAGTCGGAGCCGATGAAGGTCACGTACAGCGAGGTGTCCTTCACGTTGACCGCGCGGTCGGTCAGGATCACCGGGATCTTGGCGGCCTTGGCTTCACGCAGCACCGGCTCCCAGCCCGACTCGACCACGGGCGAAAAGGCGATGACGTCCACCTTCTGCGCGATGAAGGAGCGGATGGCCTTGATCTGGTTTTCCTGCTTCTGCTGGGCGTCGGAGAACTTGAGTTCGATCCCCGCTTCCTTCGCGGCCGATTTGATGGACTCGGAGTTGGCCGTGCGCCATTCGCTCTCGGCGCCCACCTGGCTGAAGCCCATGACGAGCGGTTTCTGCTGTGCCCAGGCGCCCGTGGGCAGGGCGGCCAGTGGCGCGCAGGCCAAGGCGAGGGTGAGGATGCGGCGGTTGAATCTCATGGTTTTTGTCTCCTGGTTGTTGAAGTGAGAAAAAAAGATCAAGCCAGCATGTAGCCGGTTTTGACCGTGGTGAAAAACTCGACAGCGTAGCGACCCTGCTCGCGTGCCCCGTGGCTGGAGGCCTTGCGGCCACCAAAGGGCACGTGGAAATCCACGCCCGCGGTGGGCAAGTTGACCATCGTCATGCCCACGTCCGCGTGCCGCTTGAAGTGCATGGCGTGCTTGAGCGAGGTGGTGCACAGGCCCGCGCACAGCCCGAAGGGGGTGTCGTTGGCCAGGGCCAGGGCGTGGTCGTAGTCGTCCGCGCGCAGCACGCAGGCCACGGGGCCAAACACTTCCTCGCGCGCAATGCGGTGCTCGGGCCGCGCCAGGAAGAGGGCGGGGCTCATGTAATGGCCGGGCGTCGCGCGCTGCAGGCGTTCACCGCCCCAGACGTGTTCCGCGCCCTCGTTGCGCGCGATCTCGATGTAGGCCAGATCCTGGTCGAGCTGGTTCTTGTCGACCACGGGGCCCATTTCGATGCCGCGCTCCAGCGCGTGGCCGACCTTGAGGTCCACCAGGCGCTGGCGCAGCCGGGCCACGAAGGCGTCGTGCACCTTGGCCTCCACGATCAAGCGACTGGACGCGGTGCAGCGTTGGCCCGTGGAGAAATACGCGCCTTGCAGCGCGCAGTCCACGGCCTGCTCCAGATCGGCGTCGGCCAACACCACCAGCGGGTTCTTGCCGCCCATTTCCAGCTGAGCCTTGGCGCGCCGCGCGCTGGCCGCCTGCAGGATGCGCTCGCCCGTCGGCACCGAGCCGGTGAAGCTCAGCGCGTTGACCAGGGGGTGGTCCACCAGGGTCTGGCCGACTTCGCGGCCGCTGCCCATCACCAGGTTGAAGACCCCCGCGGGCAGTCCGCAGCGGCTCACGATGTCGGTCAAGGCCCAGCCACAGGCAGGCACCAGCTCGGCCGGCTTGAACACCACGGTGTTGCCGTAGGCCAAGGCCGGCGCGATCTTCCAGGCGGGAATGGCGAAGGGAAAGTTCCAAGGCGTGATCAGGCCGACCACGCCCACGGGTTCGCGGGTCACGTCCACCTGCACGCCGGGTCGCACCGAGGCGATGGTGTCCCCCGGCACGCGCAGCGCCTCGCCCGCGAAGAACTTGAAGATTTGTCCGGCCCGGGCGACCTCGCCCACCGCTTCGGGCAGGGTTTTGCCTTCCTCGCGCGCCAACAGGGTGCCCAGTTCGTCCTTGCGCGCCAAGATTTCGCTGCCGATCTGGTCCAGGGCATCGGCGCGGCGTTGGGGGGTGCTCAGGCTCCAGGATGGCAGGGCGTCGGCGGCGGCCCGGATGGCTTCTTCGGCCTGGTTGCGGTCGGCCCGTGCGTATTCGGCCACCACCTCCCGCGTGTCCGAGGGGTTGATGCTCGTGCCCGTGGTGCTGCCACTGACCCAGCGCCCGTTGATGTAGTGTCGGGGTGTGGGCTGGGAGTCACCGCGTTTCATGTGGGGGTCGGGCCGTCTACTGAATGTGAAAGCGAAGTCTATGGATGTTTTTAATATCAATCCAATAGTTTTTTGTGCAAAATAGATATCACTATCTGCATTCTGGAAAACCAGATGAGCACCTACAACCATTGGTTCATCCGCGCTCGCCTCAAGACCCGCCAACTGCTGTTGCTCGTGGCCTTGGCTGAGGAGGGCAATATCCACCGGGCCGCGCAGGTGCTCAGCATGACCCAGCCCGCGGCGTCCAAGCTGCTCAAGGATCTGGAGGACGTGCTGGAGGTGCCGCTGTTCGAGCGCCTGCCGCGCGGCATGCGGCCCACCTGGTACGGGGAAACCATGATCCGGCACGCCCGCATGGCCCTGGCGAGTCTGAACCAGGCGCACGACGAACTGAGCGCGCTCAAGACCGGGCATTTCGGCCAAGTGGGGGTTGGCGCCATCACTTCGCCGGGCCTGCGCGTATTGCCCTCCGCGGTGGCCCTGGTCAAGCAGGAGCATCCCAGCCTGCGGGTGTCGCTGGACATCGAGACCAGCCCGGTGCTGCTGGAGCGCCTGGAGCAGGGCCGGCTGGACATCCTGGTGGGCCGCTTGTTCGCCGAGCACGACAAGGCGCATCTGCGTTACGAGCCCCTCACGGGTGAGCAGGTCTGCGCCGTGGCGCGGCCGGGCCATGCCCTGTTGGGCATGAGTGGGCTGACCTTGCGCGACGTGGTGTCGGCGGGCTGGATCCTTCCGCCCACGGGCAGCGTGTTGCGGCACCGTTTTGATCTGATGTTCCAGCAGGACGGGCTGGCGCCGCCGCTCAACATCGTCGAGACCTCGTCGCTGCTTTTCATCACCCGCATGCTGCAGCAGAGCGACATGGTGGCCGTGCTGGCGGTCGACGTGGCGCAGTACTACGCAGCGCACGGGATCATGTCGGTGCTGCCCATCGACCTGCCCTGCCACATGGACGACTTCGGCATCATCACCCGCACCGACCGCCTGCTCTCGCCCGCCGCCAAGGTGATGATGAAGGCCATCAAGCAGACCAGTCAGGCGCAGTACGGGCGCCGTCTGGACGCCGGTGACTAGGGCCAGAACCGCCGCGCAAGGGCCGCCCCGCCGCGCAAGGGCCGCCCCGCCGCGCTGGCGGTGTCCCCTTTCCCGAATTGCGCAGCAATTCGAGAGAAGGGGGAAGGCGCGCAGCGCCTCAGGGGGTTGATCCGAATCAGACCCAGCCCGCGTCCACTTTGAATTCCTGGGCCGTGCACATGGCCGCGTCGTCCGAGGCCAGGAACAGCACCATGCGCGCGATGTCGTGCGGCTGCAGTTTGTCGGGCAGGCACTGGTTGCGCTGGATTTCCTGCTCGCCCTCCGCGTCCAGCCAGAGCTTGATCTGGCGCTCGGTCATGACCCAGCCGGGCGAGACGGTGTTGATGCGGATGCGGTCGCGCCCCAAGGGCTTGGCCAGACCGCGCGTCAGGCCGTTCACCGAGGACTTGGCGATGGCGTAGCAGGGGTAGGCACCGCCCTTGCCTTGCCAGCCCGTGGAGCCCAGGTTGATCACCGAGCCCGCGCCCAGCCGCCGCATGCCCGGCACCACCGCCTGGATGGCGAAGAAGGCCGGGCGTTCGTTGATGGCCATGCGCTCGTCGTAGTACTCCGGCGTGACGGACTCGAGCGTGTGGCGGTCGTCGTTGGCCACGTTGTTGACGAGCGCCGAGAAATCCCCCAATTCCTTCGCGGCGTCTTGGATGGCCGATTGCAGCGCCTTCACATCGCGCACGTCGCAGACCCGCCACCAGGGGCGGGCGTGGCCGGCATCGGCCACTTGCTGGGCCAGCTTCTCGCTGGCGTCACGGGCCACGTCCACGAAGGCCACGCGCGCGCCTTGTTCGGCGAAGGCGCTCACGATGGCCGCGCCGATGCCGCTGCCGCCGCCCGTGATGAAGACGGCGCGGTCTTTCAGGCTGGGGAACCGCGAAAACTGGGAGGTCGATGGGGTCGTGATGCTGGATGACATATCAATAAAAGTATCAATAAATAGTAAAAAAATAGATTACGTATATTAATGTGCGTTGATAAGATGGCCTGTGTCAAGAGGCTTGTACCGGAGCCCTGCCGGAACGGGCGATAAAACAAAGATGGAGACCTGCATGCCTGCCCAGGAAATTCCCACTGCCGCGCCCTGGCGGCCTGAGTCCGTGGCCCCCGTGATCGGCGAGCTGCGTTGCGTTCAGGCGGCGGGCGCCGAACTCGGCGAAGGGCTGCTCTGGTCGGTGCGGGAGCAGGTGCTGTACTGGGTGGACATCTTGTCGCGCCAACTGCACCGCTGGGACCCCCGCAGCGGGACGCAAACCCGCTGGACCTTCGCCGAGGAAATCTCCGCCCTGGCCGAGCGCGCCCGCGCCCCCGGCCTGGTGGTGACCTTGCGCAGGGGCTATGCCTTGTTCGATCCCGCCAGCGGTGGTGAGCCGCGCTACCTGCACCAGCCCGAACCCGAACGCACGGGCAACCGCTTCAACGATGGCAAATGTGACGCCCAAGGCCGTTTCTGGGCCGGGTCCATGGACTTTGCCTGCGAGGCGCCCAGCGGCGCGCTCTACCGTCTGGACCCGGACGGCCGCTGCACGCGCCACGAAGACGGCTTCGCCGTGACCAATGGGCCGACCTGGGCCGGGGGCGATGTCGGCCGCCGCCGTCACCTGTACTTCAATGACACGGTGCAAGGCCGCGTTTACCGCTACGACAGCGACCCCGTCACGGGCACGCTGTCCAACAAAGTCCTGTGGAAGCAATTCGACGAGGGGGAGGGCCTGCCCGACGGCATGACCACGGACGCGCTGGGCCGTCTCTGGATCGCGCACTGGGGCGGCGCCCGCGTGAGTTGCCATGACCCGCAGACCACCGAAGAACTGGCCCGCGTCACCTTGCCCACGGGCCAAGTCACCAACTGCGCCTTCGGCGGCCCGGACCTGCGCACCCTCTTCATCTCCACGGCCCGGGTCGGCATGGGAGCGGCGCAGCTGGCGGCCGAACCCCTGGCGGGCGGACTGTTCGCGGTGGAGGTGGACAGTCCGGGGCTGCCCGCGCACCTCTACGGCGGGTAGTTGCGCGCGCGGCGGGCGCGTTCGTTCAAGGCGCACGCCGCCAAGATGTTTCTCATTGACCTGACTGGTCCTCACTCGACCAGACCAGACCTGACCTCCTTCCTTCTTCCCATTTCTTGATGAAAGTGCCTGCATGAGTAACACCGCCCATCCCATCGTCTGGCTGCGTCACGCCGGGCAGCATCTCGGCTTGGTCCCCAGCCTCGGCGGCAGCGTCGCCGCGTGGCAGATCGACCAGCCCTCGGCCCCGCAGGGCCGACTCGACCTCTGGCGGCCCTGGGACGTCCGCACCCCGGATCTGTACCAGCTGGCCTCCTTTGCCATGGTGCCTTGGTCCAATCGCATCAGTGGCGGCGGCTTTGAACACGCAGGCCGTTTCCACCCCATGCAGCCCAACCGCGCGGGCGAGCCTTACCCGATCCATGGCGACGGCTGGCTCCAGCCTTGGGCCCTGAGCCAACCCGCGCCCGACACCCTGGAGATGACCCTGCATTCACGCGGCTTCCAGGGCAACCCCTACGACTACGAGGCCGTGCAGACCTTCCGCCTGGTGGACGGCGGTCTGGACCAGGAGGTGCGCTTGCGCCACCGGGGCGCAGCGCCCTTGCCCTACGGCATCGGCTTGCACCCGTGGTTCCCGCGCACGCCCAAGACGCGCATCACGGCGCCCGTGCAGGGTGTTTGGCTCAGCGGGCAGGACCCCTTGCCCGTGGGGCACACGGCGCAGTTCCCCGAGGGCTGGGATTTGAATCAAGGCATTTCGGCCCATGGGACGTTGATCGACAACGGCTACACGGGCTGGGGCGGTCAGGCCAGGATCGAGTGGCCGGAGCACGGCCTCGCCTTGACGGCCCAGATGCCCGACTTCGATGCCGACGGTGGCTCGGCAAACCATTACTGCCTGATCTATCGCCCGCCGCAAGGACCGGCTTTTTGTTTCGAGCCCATCACCCAGCCCATCGACGCCTTCCACCTGCCGGGGCGTCCGGGTCTGCGCGTGTTGAGCTCGGGCGAGACCCTGGTGATGCGCGTGAGCTGGCGTTTTGCCGCGCTGGCCCGGGGCTGAGCACCGCATCGAGACGCCGCCCCCACCGGGTTCAACCGGGACGCCACAACGCGGATCAAACTTCTAATTGAATTTTCAATTCAACAGCTAGTGCATTTCCCATGCCATCGAAATTTAGTTTCAGGGCATGGACAACAAGCTCGATTTCGCCCGGCGCCTGCGCGAGGCCATGGAGGCGGCGGGGCTGGACCCCCGGCCCAGCGTGCTGTTGAACTTGTTCAACAGCCGCTACTGGGGACGCTCAGTGACCTTTCAGGCCGTGTCGCGCTGGTTGAAGGGCGAGGCGATTCCGGCCCAGGACAAACTGGTGGTGCTCGCCGAACTGTTGCGGGTCGAGCCCAGCGTCCTGCGTTTCGGCGTTCAATCACAAGCGCGCTTGCAAGCCCGGGAACGGCGCTGGGAAGAGGGCGTGGGTTACACGGAGCGCGAAACCTTCGAGGCCTTTCTGAACCTGCCGCCGCCGCAACGCAAGCTGGTGGGCGACATCATCCGCGCCTTTGCCGCCTTGTCTGGCAAAAGCGGCGGGGAACATGGAAAGCGCTAGGGCCCGTTAGCACTTGGGTAATTCGCACTTGGGTAGTTCGCACTCGGGCAATTAGCTCTAGGGTAATTCATGTGAACAGGCCCGAGCCACGCGGCCGCGCCCCCGTGCCGGTCCCTCGCGTGAGAGCCCGATGCGAGCCCGCGTTCACTGACGCGCCGTGCGCACGTTCGCTGGCTGGGTCTGGGGGTGGCTGCTGCGCCAGGGGTTGATGTCCAGTCCGCCGCGGCGCGTGTAGCGCGCGTAGACCGTCAGCTTGGTGGGTTTGCAGCGGCGCATCAGGTCCATGTAGATGCGTTCCACGCACTGCTCGTGGAACTCGTTGTGCTGGCGAAAGCTCACCAGGTACTGCAGCAGGCCGGCCTGGTCGATCTGCGGGCCGCTGTAGCTGATTTGCACGCTGCCCCAGTCCGGCTGCCCGGTCACCAGGCAGTTGCTCTTGAGCAGGCCGCTGGTCAGGGTCTCGGTGACTGGTTGTTCGTCGAAGGCGGCGCTCAACAGCTCGGGTGCGGGCTGGTACTGGGTGCATTCCACGTCGAGGCGGTCGAGGCTCAGGCCATCGAGTTCGTGGATGGGCTCCTGGTCGAACTGCTCGGGCGTGAGCAGGCGCAGCCCCACGAAGCCGGACTTGCCCGAGCCGCGCCAGACGGCTTCGCTCAGGTCCATGCGCAGCCGCACCTTCACCTCGTCGGCGTCGGCGAACTTGGTGTTGTTGAAACTGTTGAGGTAGAGCTTGAAGGACTTGCTCTCCACGATGTTGGGTGTCTCACAGGGCACGGTGACGTGGGCAATGGCCACTTGCGGCTTGCCGCGCGCGTTGAGCCAGCTCAGCTCGTAGGCCGTCCAGAGGTCGGCGCCCAGGAAGGGAAGGACGCTGCCTTTCTTGACCTGGGGGATGCCGATTTCCTCGCGCTTGGCCGCACGCGGCAGCGGGAAGAGCAGGCTGGGGTCGTACTGGTCCTTGTAGGCCGAAGCCTTGCCCAGCTGGGAATCTTCGGGCGTGGGGGCGGGCGGGTTCATGGCCATGGGGCTCAGTCCTGGACTCTGCGGCGGAACACCAGGCGGTCCGGCTCGGACGCCGCGGCGTCGAAACCATAACCATCCACCTTGAACTTTTCCAGCTGCTTGGGCGTGGTGACGCGCTTGCTGGCCGCATAACGGGCCATCAAGCCGCGCGCGCGCTTGGCGTTGAAGCTGATCACCTTGTAGATGCCGCCCTTGTAGTCCTCGAACACGCACTCGATCACGCGGGCCTGCAGCACCTTGCGGTCCACGGACTTGAAGTACTCCTGCGAGGCCAAGTTGACGACGATGGGGTTCTTTTGGCCTTCCAGGCGCTGGTTCAGGTAGTCGGCCATCGTGCTGCCCCAGAACTGGTAGAGGTTCTTGTAGGCTTTGCCGTCTTTTTCCGTGGGCAGGGCCGTGCCCATTTCGAGGCGGTAAGGTTGCATCCAGTCCAGCGGACGCAGCACGCCATAGAGACCGCTGAGGATGCAGACATGCTCTTGCATCCAATCCAGGGTTTCGGGCGGCAGCGTCTTCGCGTCCAGCCCTTCGTACACGTCGCCGTTGAAGGCCAGCACGGCCTGGCGCGAGTTCTTGGCGGTGAACTTCGGTGTCCAGGCCGCGTAACGGGCCACGTTGAGCTGCGACAGCGCGTCGCTCAGGTCCATCAGACCGGCGATCTGCTGGGGTGAGTAGCCGCGCAGCACTTGGATCAGCGCGGCGGCCTGCTGCGTGAACAGAGGCTGGCTGTGAGGCAGGTCTTTGCCGACGGGGCTGTCGAAGTCCAGGGATTTGGCGGGAGAAAGCAGAAACAGCATGGGCGGATTATGCGGATGGCGCAGGACGTTTCAGGGCGTGTCCAGGTGGGACGAGGATCGGAACGCCCAGTAGCGGCTGGCGATGAAGGTCAGCACGGCCTGCGCGATCAGGATGCCCGCCAGCAAACCGTCGTAAGGCAGTTCGGTGCTGTGCAGCAGCGCGACGTAGACGATTTCGTTGAGGACAAAATTGCTGGCCGAGATCAGGAAGAGGCGGCGCGCCGCCACGCTCCAAGGGGCTTGGGAGGCGCGGAAGGTCAGGAAGTGATGGCCCGCGAAAGACACCATGAATGCGACCAACCACCCTGCCCCATTGGCCAGGGCGGGTGCCCAGGCGAACTGCGAGACCAGCAGCACCGTCACGCCCCAGTGGGTGAGCGCCGCGCCCGTGCCCACGGCGACGAACAAAGACAGCTGCTGGGCAAGCCGCGCGAAGCGGCGCAAGCGTCCCATCAACGCGGCCTTTTCCGGATCTCCCGGCCCCAGACTTCCATGGCCTGTTGCTCGGCTTGCTCCTCGGGGGTGAGCATGGCCCGCGCTTGCTCGATCGTGCGGTACGGACCGGACACGTCAAATTGCCGGATGGGGGACCAGGTGCCCTCGAACCAGCTCATCATCTCGTCGTTGAAGAACTCGGAGAAGGGCTCGGACTCATCGCGCAACAAGGGCAGCCAATGGTATTTGGGAATGAAGATGTAAACGTCGCCCCGCGCCATGCCTTCGTGGATGATCTGCTGGCGCACGGCATTCTGCTCGGCCACCTGGTGATAGGCGCGCAGCATCAGCCCGTAAGACAGCGCAAAGACCAAGGCCAAGGCGGCCGTGCAGGCATTCAGGCCCGGGCGAACGCGCCGCGCACTGTCATCATCCTCCCGCCGTTCCCAAGCGAGCAGGAGGGCGCTGATGGCCAGCAGCAGGTACACCAGCGTGCCCGCGAGCGAGCGCTGCGGCAGCACAGGCGAGGCGACCATGATGGCCAGTGAAACGACCGCGGCCAGTATGAAGAGCCCGCCCATGACCACTTGCGGTCGCGCCGCTGCCGTCCTGAGTCGTTGCGCGATCAGCAGCAGCACCAAGGCGGCCAGCAGCACCAGGCCCAGATGGTGCAGGGCCAGGGGCACGCGCTCCGTGAAGTGCAGCAGGAAGCGCTCGTCCCAACCCAGCTTGTTCCACAGAATGTAGATTTTCTGACGGACCGCATTGCCCGGGGCCAACAGCAGGGCCGCAACGCCCAGCGCGAAGGCGAGGCCCAGGGCCAGCAGCTTGCCGTGCCAGACCCGCCAGCGCCCGCCGTCACGCACGAAGAGGACATACAGCCCCACCAGACCCATCAACAGCAGGCTAGTCAGGCTGGTGTTTTCGTTGGTGCAGCCCGCGATCGGCGCGAGCATCAAGGTCAGGACGGAGCGCGCGGACCAGCCTGGGCGGGTGTGCGGGTTAGTCGGCGCTTCCAGTGCCTCGCGCATGAACAGGCCGAGGAACAGCAAGTGCAGCACATTCGTCCACACATAGTTGGCCGACCCGACAAGCCAGAAGTTGATTTCGCCCAACGCAGGGTTGCCCAGCCAATAGAGCAAGAACAGCAGGGCGAAGCTGTGAACCGACTTCCAGGGCCGCGCGCGTCGTGCGCGCGCTGAAGCGAACGAGGTGCTCCTGGACAGTTCAAAGCGTGGCAGCCACCACAGCAAGCCGATCAGTGCAACGAAGGCCAAGGTGTTGACGGTGGCCGCCAAGGCGTGGCTGCGTGCGATCAGCACGGCGCTGGACAGAAAATCCGCCACCAGCCGACCGCTCCAACTCGTGTAGTGCTTCCACGTCGCGGCCCAAGTGATGCCCTTGTGCGTGTAGGCGTAGTCGTCCGAGTGCATGGGCGTGAACAGCTGCAGCGGCAGCATCAGCGCGAAGCAGGCCAGCAGCGCCATCAACAGGGGCACCCAGGTCTTGCGGTCGTCGATCAGTCGAGCAGGCGGGGGCAGGGGGCTCATGGCAGCAAGGCCGTCAGTCTTTGCAGCTGCACACCCGCCGCGCGCAGCGCTTCAGGATAGGCCGACGAGTTGAAATAACGATATTCCACCGGCCGCTGGGCGGCGATTGGGTCTGGATCTGCATGCTTGGCCGGCGTTGCGCTGGCCGGGTGGCACATGATGAGCATGCCTGGCTGCGCGGCTTTCAGCCACTGCGCGAAACAGGCGCCGTAGTCGGGCTGGTCAAAGCCATAGACGCCGGCAAAGCCATGGTTGCTGGGCCAGCCCAGGCGCGACAGCTCCTTGGACAGGGCCCGCCCGCCCAGCAGTTCCAGCACCTGGGCCTTGCCGTGCCAACGGCCATTGGCGCGGGTGGTGTTGCGTATCCAAGGTCTGGGGCCGCGCAGGCCCGCCGTGCCCTCTGGGGCATAGCGCCGTGCCAGCACTTTCAACATCACTTCGCGCACGCCGCGAAGCTGGTGCACATGCTGGTGCCCGTCGATGAAATCCGGCGCGCGGCCCAAGCCTTGCTCAAAAGCGTCGAGCTGCCGTTGCAAGGCGGTTTGGATCATCGTCTGCAGGCTCGGGCGCTTCAAGTCACCCGACAGGCTGCGCAGGATCAGTCCATTCAAGGACGCCGCCGCGGCACCGCCGAAGCCTTCGGTCAGGTTGAAATGCAAACCCACATCCGCCCGCAGGGGCGTGTCAACGCGCTGTTCCAAGCGTTCACGCAGGGCAGGCGCAGCCTGCTCGCGCCAGGACGGCGCCGTGCTGAAACAGCTGGCCGCGCTCAGCGCTTTTTTGTCCAGCAAATCCAGAATGCCCGCGCTGATGGCGGTGTTCTGCGCATAGTCATCGGCGCAGACGGCGATGGGGATCATGGGCCCCGGCTTTCTTTCGCTTCAGCTTGGCGGCTTGCATCTGGGCCCGAATGTGGGCCTGCATGAGGGGCCACGCCGCCATCCACGTCCCGCGCCAGCAGGTACAAGGGGCGTCGCTTGACCTCGTCGTACACCTGGCTCAGGTACTGACCGACGATGCCGATGGAGATCAGCTGGATGCCCGAGAAGAACATCAGCCCCGCCGCCAGCGTTGGCCAGCCGCGTACATCGCTGCCCCAGATCAGGTGCTCCAAGACGATGTAGAGGCCATAACAGAACGCTACCAGCGAGATCACCGCGCCGATGCCGCTCCAAATGCGCAGCGGCAGGGTCGTGAAGGCCATGACGCCGTTGACCGCCAATTGCGCCAGCCGGTGCAGGTTGAAGCTGGAGTGGCCCGAGGCGCGCTCCGCGGGCGTGAAGGGCAGCCCGATGCTGCGGTAGCCCACCCAGGCGTACAGCCCCTTCATGAAGCGGTTGCGTTCGGGCAGCTGGCGCAACGCGTCAGCCACCTGACGGTCCAGCAGGCGAAAGTCGCCCGCATGGCGCGGCATGTGAATGGAGGAGCTGAGTTCCATCAGGCCGTAGAAGGCGCCCACGCCCCAGCGGCGCAGCAGGCTTTCCTTCTCCCGGCTGGCCATCACGCCATACACCATGTCATAGCCCTCGCGCCACAGACGCACCATCTCGGGCAGCATGCTCAGCGGGTGCTGGTAGTCCGCATCGATCAGGATCACCGCGTCGCCTCGGGCATGTTCGATGCCCGCCGTCAGGGCCACTTCCTTGCCGAAGTTGCGCGCCAGCGAGAGGTAGCGCAGGCCAGGCCGGGGCAGCAGGGACGCCATGACGCTCTCCGTGGCGTCCGTGCTGCCATCGTTCACGACGATGATTTCATACGACTCGCACAGGGGCTTCAGGGCCTGGGCCAAGTCGTCGATGAACGCGGCCAGGTGGCCCGCCTCGTTGTAAGCGGGAACCACGCAAGACAGGACGCTGCGCTCCGGGCGAGCGACCGGGAAAGCGAGAGAGGTTTGGGGGGCCTGCGCCATGCGCGAACCTGGTTATTGGAATTGGGGCGGGAGTGTAGCCGAAGGCCGCTTACCCGCATGGCTGCTCAGGGCGCGGCTTCCTCGCGCAGCAAGGCCAAGGCCGCCAGCGCTTCCGCGTCCGTGCGGTAGAGCCGGTGCGCGGGCGTTTTCGCCCGCCAGCCCGCGCGCGCCAGGGTTTGCTCCACGGGCAGTTTCATGCCGCTGATGTGCAGCACCACCCGCTGTTCATGCAAATGCTGAGCGATCTTCAGGAAAGTCTCCGCACCCGTCGCGTCCAGGCGGTTGATGGACTGCGCGAACACGACCAGGTGGCGGGTGTCAGGGTGTGTGTTCAGGTGCTCGACGATGGCCCGCTCGAATTCCGCCGCGCTGGCGAAATCCAGGGCGGCGTCCATGCGCAAGCCGCTGGTGTGGGGGGCCAGCGGCGGCAGATGCCAGAGATGGCGATCACGCAGGCTGCCGTCGGGGTGCAGCCCCACTTCGATGATGCGCGGGTGCAGCCGCGTGTAGAGGAAGTGGCCCAGCGAGAGCACGACGCCCGTCAACACGCCCCAGTAAAGCTGGGGCGCGGCCAGCAGGGTCACGACGAAGGTGAGCGCGGCGATCACCGCCTCTGCCCGGGCCACGCGCCACAGGCGCGCGAACTCGCGGGGCTTGATCAGCCCGAGCACCGCGGTCACGACGATGGCCGCCAGGACGGCCAGCGGCACGTGGTGCAACACCGGGACAAAGAACAGCAAGGCCAGCAGCACGACCACCGCGCTGAACACGGTGGCCCAGCCGGTGCGCGCGCCAGCGTAGAGATTGAGCGCGGAGCGCGAGAAAGAGCTGCTGACCGGGAAGGCGCCCGAGAAGCCGGCGGCGATCTTGCCCAGGCCTTGGCCGATGAGGTCCTGGTCCTGGTCCCAGCGCGTGCCGCCGCGCTCGTGGTCCACCTTGGCACTGGACGCGGTTTCCAGGAAGCTGATCAGGGTAATCACCAGGGTAGGCAGCAACAGCGCACCCAGCAACTCCCAGCCCGGCCAGCCTGGCAGGACGAGCGAGGGCAGGCCTGCGGGCAGGGCGCCCACCACGGCACCACCCAAGGCCTCGTAATGGGAGAGGTAGGACAGTCCGGCCGTGGCCAGCACGGCCACCAGCACCGCCGGAAAGCCGGGGCGCCAGCGCCGGGCCAGCAGCAGCCAGGCCAGGGTGCTCGCACCAAAGGCCAGTGCTCGCCCGTCGATCGCGCCCAACAGGGCCTGCGGTCCGCCGGTGAGAAGGTCGAACCAACTCGCCGATCCCTCGGCCGCGGCGCCCAGGCCCAGCAAGGCGCGCACCTGCGAACCGATGATGAGCAGGGCCGCGGCCTGGGTGAACGCCGTCAGCACCGGCGCGTTGACCACGTTGAGCAGCCAGCCGAAGCGCATGAAGCCCAGCAGCAGCTGCAGCAGGCCCGACAGCAGCGCCAGCCAGATGGCCAACTGCACCCATGGCGCCGATCCTGGCTGCAGGCCGGGCACGGCGCCCGCCAGCCCAGCGCCGACCAGCAGGCCGGTGAGCGCCGTGGGGCCGACGGCCAGGCGAGTCGAGGAACTGAACAGCACGGCGACGATGGCCGGCAGGATGGCGGCGTAGATGCCCGTCACGGGCGGCATGCCCGCCAGCGTGGCGTAGGCCACGCTTTGCGGAATCAACATCAGCCCCACGGTCAACCCGGCCAGCGCTTCGCCGCGCAGGAGCGCGCCCGTGAGGCGCGGCCAATTCAGAAAGGGGAGGAGTACCGGCAGGCGCGCGCGCCAGTGCGCGGAGGGGGAGAGCATGGCCGGGATTATTTCAAATTCCCGAATTCGCACCGACACAGGCAGCGCCCGGATTCGCGGCGCCAGTCCTGGCCCTGCTGGGTCGGCGGGAGGGCTGGGGGGCTTGTCCTAAAATCCCTGGATTACGCGGTCGCACCTTCAGCGCCGAAAGCGTCCGTTCCAGCGCGGACTTCCGCTTGGCCTCGCCGCGTCTTTCCCCTTCTTGCCACGTTTGTCCGTCTCACGGCGTCTTCACCATGACCGAAGCCCTCCAGCAACCCGGCCTTGCCAGTCTGTCCAAGTCCTTTGAACCCGCCGCGCTGGAAGCGCATTGGGGCCCCGAGTGGGAAAAGCGCGGCTACGGCAAGGCGGGTGTCCGTGGCACGGGCCAGCCCCAGGTCAACGCCCCTTCCTTCGCCATCCAACTGCCGCCGCCCAACGTCACGGGCACGCTGCACATGGGCCATGCCTTCAACCAGACCATCATGGACTCGTTGACGCGCTACCACCGCATGCGCGGCCATAACACCCTGTGGGTGCCGGGCACGGACCATGCGGGCATCGCCACCCAGATCGTGGTGGAACGCCAGCTGCAGGAGCAGAAGGTCAGCCGCCATGACCTGGGCCGCAAGAACTTCGTCGCCAAGGTCTGGGAGTGGAAGGAAAAGTCGGGCAACACCATCACCACGCAGATGCGCCGCATGGGTGACAGTGTGGACTGGGACCACGAGTACTTCACGATGGACGAGAAGCTGTCCACCGTCGTGACCGAGACCTTCGTGCGCCTCTATGAACAAGGACTGATCTACCGTGGCAAGCGCCTGGTGAACTGGGATCCGGTGCTGCAGTCGGCGGTGTCGGATCTGGAGGTGGAGAGCACCGAGGCCGAAGGCAAGATGCACTACGTGCTCTACCCTTTCGTCGATGGTCCGCAGACCATCAAGGGCATCGACGGCGCGGCGGATGAGGTGCGCCCCGGCATGGTGATCGCCACCACCCGGCCCGAGACCATGATGGCCGACGGTGCATTGGCCGTCCACCCGGAAGATGGGCGCTACAAGCACCTCGTGGGCAAGCGGGTCGTGCTGCCGCTGATGGACCGCACGATTCCGATCATCGCGGACGACTTTGTGGACCGCGCCTTCGGTTCCGGCTGCGTCAAGATCACCGGCGCGCACGATTTCAACGACTACGCATGCTCGCAGCGCCACGGGCTGCCGCTGATCACCATCTTCACCCTGGACGCCAAGGTCAACGAGAACGGCCCCACGGCCTACCAGGGCATGGACCGTTTTGATGCCCGCAAGGCCGTGGTGCGCGACTTGGAGATACAAGGCTTCCTGCAGGAGATCAAGGCGCACAAGCTGATGTTGCCGATCTGCGCACGCACGGGGCAAGTCGTCGAACCCATGCTGACCGATCAATGGTTTGTGGCGATGAGCAAGGTGTCCGACAAGGACCCAGCGGGCAAGAGCATCGCCCAGAAAGCCATCGACGCCGTGGCCTCGGGCGAGGTCAAGTTCGTGCCCGAGAACTGGGTCAACACCTACAACCAGTGGATGAACAACATCCAGGACTGGTGCATCAGCCGCCAGCTCTGGTGGGGCCACCAGATTCCGGCCTGGTACACCGACGGAACCCTCATTCACGGCGAGCGTTTCATCGTGGCGCGCAGCGAGGAAGAAGCCCGTGCCAAGGCCGCCCAGGCGGGGTACACGGGCAGCCTCAAGCGCGACGACGACGTGCTGGACACCTGGTACTCCTCCGCCCTCGTGCCCTTCAGCACCATGGGCTGGCCCGAGGCGCTGAACGATGCGTCGCCCACCAAGGACTACGACCTCTACCTGCCCAGCACCGTGCTGGTCACCGGCTACGACATCATCTTCTTCTGGGTCGCCCGGATGATCATGATGACGACCCACTTCACCGGTCGCGTGCCGTTCAAGCATGTCTACATCCACGGCCTGGTGCGCGACGCGCAGGGCAAGAAGATGAGCAAGAGCGAAGGCAATGTGCTCGACCCGGTTGACCTGATCGACGGCATCGCGCTTGCGCCCCTGCTGGACAAGCGCACCACCGGCCTGCGCAAGCCCGAAACCGCGCCAGCCGTGCGCAAGAACACCGAGAAGGAATTCCCCGAGGGCATCCCGGCCTACGGCGCCGACGCGCTGCGCTTCACCTTCGCGGCCCTGGCCTCGCTGGGCCGCAGCATCAACTTCGACAGCAAGCGCTGCGAGGGCTACCGCAACTTCTGCAACAAGCTCTGGAACGCCACCCGTTTCGTGCTGATGAACTGCGAAGGCCAGGACTGCGGCCTGAAGGAGCACACCAAGGAGCAGTGCCAGCCTGGCGGTGAGTTCGCGGGCTACATGCACTTCAGCCCGGCCGACCGCTGGATCGTTTCCGAATTGCAAAAGGTTGAAACCGCTGTGGCGCAAGGCTTCGCCGAGTACCGCTTGGACAACGTCGCCAACACGATCTACGACTTCGTCTGGAACGAGTTCTGCGACTGGTACCTGGAAATCGCCAAGGTGCAGATCCAGGTCGCGACCCAAAGCGGCAACGAAGCCCAGCAGCGCGCCACGCGCCGCACCCTGATCCGCACGCTGGAAACCATCCTGCGCCTGGCGCATCCCATCATCCCCTTCATCACCGAGGAACTGTGGCAGAAGGTGGCCCCCGTGGCGGGCCGCTGGCCGGCCGCGTCCGAGGCGTCGGTCAGCGTGGCCGACTATCCCGTCAGCCAGCCCGAGCGCATCGACGACAAGGCCGTGGCCGAGGTGGCCCGCCTCAAGCAGTTCGTCGACGCTTGCCGCAACCTGCGCGGCGAGATGAACGTCTCGCCCTCGACCCGCCTGCCGCTCTACGCGCTGGCTGCCAGCGCGGGCGACGCCGATTTCTTGCGGCAATGGGCGCCAGTGCTGCAGTCCCTGGCCAAGTTGAGCGAGCTGCGGGTCTTCACCGCCGAAGCCGAATGGGCCGCCGCCGCCCAAGCCGCGCCGGTGGCCGTGGTGGGCGAGGCGCGCTTGTGCCTGCACATGGAGATCGACGTCGCCGCCGAGAAGGCCCGCCTGGGCAAGGAGGCGGCGCGCTTGCAGGGCGAAATCACCAAGGCCGCGGCCAAGCTGGGCAACGAGGCCTTCGTGGCCAAGGCCCCGCCGGCGGTGATCGAGCAGGAAAAGAAGCGCGTGGCGGACTTCACGGCCACGCTGTCCAAGATCCAGGCCCAGCTGGGGCAACTGGAAAAAGTCGCGTCATGAAACACTGGCATGCTGTTGCCATCAATGTAGGTATCCCTGAAGGAGTGAAGAGCGCATGAGCAATGAGATCAAGACGGCCGTGTTTCCCGTGGCCGGCCTGGGCACCCGTTTTCTGCCCGCCACCAAGGCCAGCCCCAAGGAGATGCTGCCGGTGGTGGACAAGCCCTTGATTCAGTACGCGGTGGAGGAAGCCTACGCCGCGGGCATCCGCCACATGGTCTTCGTGACGGGGCGCAACAAGCGCGCGATCGAGGACCACTTCGACACCGCCTACGAGCTCGAGAACGAGCTGGAGCACGCGGGCAAGCACGCGCTGCTGAACTTGGTGAAGGCCATGGCGCCCGACGACCTGTTGTGCTCCTATGTGCGGCAGCCGCGCGCGCTGGGCTTGGGTCATGCCGTGCTCTGCGCCGAGCACCTCACGGAAGGTGCGCCCTTTGCCGTGCTGCTGGCCGACGATTTGATGATCGGCCCGGACGAAGGTCCCTTGAAGGGGCAGCCCGTGCTGGCCCAAATGGCGGACATCTTCCGACGTCAAGGTCGCAGCGTGTTGGCCGTGCAGGAGGTGCCGCAAGACCAAGTCAAGCGTTACGGCATCGTGGCGGGCACGCAGGCCGGTGACCGGCTGATGCAGATCGAGCGGATCGTGGAAAAACCCGCGCCCGAGAAAGCGCCTTCCCGGCTGGCGGTGTCGGGGCGCTACATCCTCACGCCCGCGGTGTTCGAGCAAATTCGCCAGCAGCCGCGTGGCACGGGCGGTGAGATCCAGCTGACGGATGGCATCGCGGGCCTGTTGGCCAGCGAGAGCGTGTACGCCTACACCTACGCGGGCAAGCGTTATGACTGCGGCAGCAAGGAAGGTTTTCTGCAGGCCACGGTGGAACTGGCCTTGGCGCACCCGGAAGTGGGCGGGAGCTTCCGCGAGTACCTGAAGACCTTGGCGGTCTGAGTCCGTTTTTCAGGGTGCGGCTGTTGCCACGCCCTCACACGGGTTTCAGCCCTCGCTGTGGTTGTGGCTGTGGCTGCGCGAGTTGGGGGAGTGCCAACCGC
>NZ_AEGR01000081.1 GCF_000211835.1 Hylemonella gracilis ATCC 19624
TCCACGATGACCACTTGCCGCGTCGCGCGGGGCGGGCTCGGCTGCTCCAGCGTGCGGCCATCGCTGAGCAGCCAGAGCCAGCCGTCGAACGCTGGCGCTTGGGCGTGCCCGCTGCCCTGGGCCGCATGGGGCGCATGGCGCGCACGGGTGGCCGAGGTGGCGCGAGCAGCGCCGCAGACGCGTGAGGCGGCTTGCAGCAGACGGTCCGCCTCCGACAGGGCTTGGGCCAAGGGCGTGCCTCCGCCCCCGCCCAGGGGACGCAGGCGATGGCGGGCCGCTGACCGCACCGGCCCGGGGGGTATCAGCAGCTCCACGCCCCGGCCACCAAAACACAGCACGGCCACGTCGTCACCCTGGCGCGCGGCCTGCTCCAGCATCGCGGCCACCTGCCCCTTGGCCCGGGCCAAGCGGCCCTGCTGGTGCATGGAGCCGGAGGTGTCGAGCACGATGCAGTGCAGCCGCGCGGCGCGCGCGGCCAGGGGGCGATGGCGCAGGTGCTGGCGCCGCAGGGGCGCGGGGCCTTTGGCCAGCAAGGTCGGCAACCAGGCGATGGACGCGCCAGGCGCGCGCGTGCTCATGGCGTGCTCGCTCACACGAGGTCGTGCAGGTCGCATCGTGGCAAGAGGCCACCGCCCGCCGCCCGCCCCGCCTGGGACTGGGCGGCCGGGGTGGCCTAGGCTTTTTTTGCGGGCCACCCCGCAATGCGCGGCGCCGCGACCATGCCGGCCGGCTGGGCGGGCAAGGCGCCCCAATCGCCGTTCGGCTTGGGATTGGGATTGGACCGCGCCCCCGAGTGGCCTGCAGTGGACAGATGATCCTCGGCGGGGCCTGCGCCCTGCGACGGCTGACCAGGCGCGGAGGAAGCGGTAGTGGTAGCAGTGGCAGTGGCGGGGCCGCGTGTCTGAGGACCTGCCGCATTGCGCTCGGCCGCGCGGGCGTGATTCGCCTGGTGCGCCTGATGCGCCAGAGGGTTCGCATCGGCCAGATCGGACGGATCAAGCCTGCGGTGCGCCAAGGCGAATTCGGCCACCGCGTCCACATCGGCCACCGTCACCGCGTCGCGCGCCTGCAGCGCGGCCAACGCGCGGGCGGCGCGCAGCATGACGAGATCGGCGCGCAGGCCGTCCACGCCCGCGTGCAGCGCGCGGTCCGCGGCATGGCGCAGCACCTCGTCCGGCCACGCCAGGCGGGGCAAGGCGGCGCGGGCCGTGATCAAGGCGGCGCTCAAGGCCTGCTGCCGTGCCGCATGCTGGGCGATGAGCGCGGCGGGGTCGGCGTCGAAGTCCAGGCGCGCGCGCAGGATGGCGGCGCGCTGTGGTGCGTCCGTCGGGTTGTCCAATGTCACCGAGAGCCCAAAGCGGTCCAGCAGTTGGGGACGCAAGTCGCCCTCCTCCGGGTTCATGGTGCCGACCAGCACGAAGCGCGCGGCGTGCTGGTGCGAGATGCCGTCGCGCTCCACGGTGTTGACGCCGCTGGCGGCCACGTCCAGCAGGGCGTCCACCAAGGCATCGGCCAGCAGGTTGACTTCGTCCACGTACAGCACGCCCCCGTGGGCGCGGGCCACCAGGCCAGGCGCCAGGCGCAGCTGGCCGTCGCGCAGCACGTCTTCCACATTGAGCGTGCCCACCACCTGCTCCAAGCTGGCCGCCAGCGGCAGCGTCACGAAGGGCGCGCCGGGCAGCAAGGCCGCCAGCGCGCGCGCCGCGGTGGACTTGGCCGTGCCGCGCGGTCCGCTGATCAGCACGCCGCCAATGCCGGGGTCGATGGCGGCGAGTTGCAGGGCCAATTGCAGCCGGGGCTGCCCGATCAGCGCGGTGAAGGGGAAAGGCAGGCGCACGGCGGGCTCGGTCGCTGAACCCGGTGTGTGCGCGGATGCTTGCGGGGTGCTCATGGCAAAGGTCCTTCTCCGTGTTCTTCGAGGCGGCGCTCCAGCGCCAGCAAATGGTCTTCGATGCGCGCGCGGTGCTCACCGGGCTCGGCCCACAGGCCGCGCTGCATGGCTTCGAGCAGGCGTTCGCCGATGCCGCGCAAGGCGCCGGGGTTGTGCTGTTCCAGGAAGGCGCGGTTGGTGTCGTCGTGCAGGTAGGCCTCGGCCACGAGGGCGTACTGGTGGTCACCGACCACGCCGGTGGTGGCGTCGAAGGCGAACAGGTAATCCACCGTGGCGGCCATCTCGAAGGCGCCCTTGTAGCCGTGGCGGCGCACGCCTTCCAGCCACTTGGGGTTGACCGCGCGTGAACGCACCACGCGCGCCACCTCTTCGCCCAGCGTGCGGATGCGCGGCGCGCCGGGCACGCTGAAGTCGCCGTGGTAAAGCGCGGCCGCCTTGCCTGCGAGCTGCGCCACCGCCACGGCCATGCCGCCCTGGAACTGGTAGTAGTCGTCCGAGTCCAGCACATCGTGCTCGCGGTTGTCCTGGTTGTGCAGCACGGCGTCCAGGCCGCTCAGGCGCTGCTCGAAGCTGGCACGCGCGGGCACGCCATGGCCGCCGCCTTGGCCTTCCTGGTCTGGCCCGTGGCCTCGCCCATAGGCAAAGGCCCCCGCGCGCAGATAGGCTTGGGCCAGGTCGGCGCCATCGTTCCAGCGCCCGCTGGCCATCAGCTCTTGCAAGCCGGCGCCGTACCCGCCGGGACGCGGGCCGAAGACCCGCCAGGTCGCTTGGCGCTGCGCCGCCTCGGCGTCCATGCCCTGGGCCTGCGCCTGCGCGGCCTCGCGCCGGATGCGAACACGGATGGGGTTCACGTCGTCGGGCTCGTCGTCTTCGCTGATGGCGGCGACCGCGCGCACGGCGGTGTCGAACAGATCGATCACGTTCGGAAAAGCGTCGCGGAAGAAGCCCGAGACCCGCAGCGTCACGTCCACGCGCGGGCGGTTGCGCACGGCCATGGGCAGCACCTCGATGTCCACCACCCGGCTGCTGCCCGCCGCCCATTTGGGCCGCACGCCCAGCAAGGCAAAGGCCTGGGCGATGTCCTCGCCGCCCGTGCGCATGGTGCTGGTGCCCCAGACCGAGAGGCCCACTTGCCCTGGCATCACGCCGTGGTCTTGCAGATGGCGCTCGACCAGGCGCTCGGCCGCGGCGGCGCCCATGGCATAGGCGGTCGGCGTGGGCACGGCGCGCGTGTCCACCGAATAGAAATTGCGCCCCGTGGGCAGCACGTCGGGCCGTCCGCGCGAGGGCGCGCCACTGGGCCCGGCGGGCACGTGCCGCCCGTCCAGACCCGCCAGGCATTGCGCGATCTCCTCGGGGCCGCAGGCGTCCAGGCGCGAACGCAGCACGGCGCGCATGCGCTGCAGCACGGGGGCGGTGTGCGGCCAGGGGCGCAGTTCATCGGCGCTGGCCTGCGCATCACCCAGCACATGGCACTGCACCAGCTCACGCGCGAGCAGTTCCAGCCGCTCGCGCGTGTGGCCGGCATGTCGCCAGGCTTCGCTGCTCACGGCTTGCAGCACGGCCGGGCGCGGTCCCTTCCAGGGTGTGGCCCATTCGGGGTTCAGGACGTGGAAGCCGTCCAGGCCCTCCAGGCCCAGGTCGTGCGCCAGCGCCACCAGCAGGCTGCGCTGGCCCGGCGCGGTGCCCGAGGGGAAGCGCGCCAAGGCCACCAGCGTGTCGATGCGTTGGCGGCCCTGGGGTGAGCTGCCCAGGATGTGCAGGCCATCGCGAATCTGCGACTCCTTGATCTCGCAGAGGTAGGCGTCCAGGCGCCGCAGCAGCGCTTCGCGGCCCTCTTCATCGGTGCCGTTGTTGCTGTTGCTGGTGTTGCTGTTGTTGGCGGCTCCGGTGAAGCCCAGCTCGGTGTGCAGCCCCTCGCGCAGCACGTGGTCGAGGATGTCGTTGCGCAGGCGCTGGGCGCGGCGCGGGTCCAGCGCCAGGGCCTCGTAGTACTCGTCCATCTGGCGCTCCAGCGCCTGTAGCGGCCCGTAGGTCTCGGCGCGCGTCAGGGCCGGCATCAGGTGGTCAATGATCACGGCCTGCGCGCGGCGCTTGGCCTGGCTGCCCTCGCCCGGATCGTTGACGATGAAGGGGTAGAGATGCGGTAAGGGGCCCAGGATCGCGTCAGGCCAGCAGGCCGCGCCCAGGGCCACGCTCTTGCCGGGCAGCCACTCCAGGTTGCCGTGCTTGCCCACATGCACCACGGCGTCCACCGCGAACTGGCGGCGCAGCCAGAAGTAAAAGGCCAGGTAGCCGTGCGTGGGCACGAGGTCGGCGTCGTGGTAGCTGGCGACCAAGTCCAGGTCGCGCCCACGCGCGGGCTGGATGCCCACGAACACGTTGCCCAGGCGCAGGCCCGCGACCATGAAACGGCCGCTGCGCACCATGGGGTCGTGCTCGGGTTCGCCCCAGAGCGCGTTGACCGCGTCGCGGCTGGCTACATCAAGGCGGTTGAAATCAGTCAGGTAGTCGGCCAGGGACAGGCTCTGCCCCGCCGGTCGGGCGTCATTCGCATCGAGGTTGTTGGTCACGCCCGCGACCAGGGCGGCGATCAGCGCGTCGCCGCTGTCGGGCAGGTCGCCTGTCGCGTATCCAGCACCTTGCATGGCGCGCAGCAGGGCCACGGTGGAGGCCGGGGTGTCCAGGCCCACGCCGTTGGCCAAGCGCGCGTCGTCGTTGGGATAGTTGGCGAGGATGAGGGCCACGCGTTTGTCCGCGTTCGGCTTGTCGCGCAAGACGCACCAGCGGCGCGCGAGTTCGGCCACGAAGGCGATGCGCTCGGGCTCAGGCTGGTAACGCGCCACGTCGACCTCGGTGCGCTCGCAACGCCAGGCCAGGCCCTTGAAGCTGATGGCGCGCGTGACGATGCGGCCGTCCACCTCGGGCAGCACCACCTGCATGGCCAGGTCG
The DNA here is from genome assembly GCF_000211835.1 of Hylemonella gracilis ATCC 19624. GTDB lineage: Bacteria > Pseudomonadota > Gammaproteobacteria > Burkholderiales > Burkholderiaceae_C > Hylemonella > Hylemonella gracilis. The sequence continues at coordinate 4,844 of NZ_AEGR01000081.1, forward strand.
CGCGGGCTCAGGCCGTGCGGGTCGGCCTGCCATTGCTCTTGGGCGCAGCCCGCGGTGATGAGCTGCAATACCGGCGCGTCACCGGCCAATGCCTGGGTGCGCGCATCCAGCACGCCGTCGCCATCCGCCGCATCCAGGCTGCTCAAGGCGAAGCTGGTGGCGTTGAGCACCACGCCCGCGCGGTGTTGCCGCGCCAGCTCGCGCAGCAAGGACAGGCTGGTCGGGTTCTTGAGCGAGTCCACTGCCACCGCCAGGCTGTTGAGCCCGCGCTCGGACAGCGCGGCCTGCAAGGCCTCGAACACCGCCGTGTTGCCAGATTGCCAATGCGCGCGGTAGTACACCAGCAGCGCCATCGGTGCGCCATCGTGACTAGGCAGATCGGCCGCCGCGCCCTGGGGCGGCACCACGAGCGCGGGCGGCAGCGAGACGGGTGGCTCGGGCCGCTCCCCGATGCCAAACACGGCATGGCCGATCAGGGCGTAGAAACTGCGCGCGTGGTCGGGCCCGCCTTCGCGCAGGCAGCGCCAGAGGTGGCGGCAGTCGTCGTGCGCGGCCGTGCTGCGCAAGAGCAATTGCAAGTCTTCGCCGAAGTCCCCCGAAAACAGGGCCAGCCATTGGCGTCGTGCACGGGCCTGTTCCTGCGCGCGCTCCACCAGATAGGCCCAGTCACTGGCCGCGCCCAGGTGGTCAATCACCACCACGCGGGCGTGCCGCAGCACCTCGTCCACGTAGAGGTCCACCGACGCGGGCTGGCGCAGCCACATCAGGTTGGCCAGACGGACCGTCGGAAAATCGGCGGGCAAGGCCCGCGCCGCGTCGGCCAGCAAGGCCAGCGTGGTGTCGGCCGCGCTGAGCACCACGATGTCGCCCGGCGTCTGGGCCACGCGCACCACGCCTTGGCCCCCGTCGTCGACGTGGCCGCCTGGGCGGGTGGAGAGCAGATGCATGAGAGATTGATCCGGGTGCGTGGGACCGCGCGCTCACGCGGTCACGGGCGCGGCCAGTGCCGCTTCCAGCTCGGCCTGAAGCGAGGCTTCGTCCAGCGCCGAACCAATCAAAACCAGGTGTGACTGACGGTTCTCGCCGAAACTCCAGGGCCGGTCGAAATAGCTGTCAAACCGCGTTCCCACGCCCTGCACCACCAGGCGCATGGTCGCGTTCGGCAAGGCCACGAAGCCCTTCACACGGTAGATCTCGTGACGCGCCACCAGCGCCTGCAAGGCCTCCAGCAGCTGTTCGCGGCTGGGGACGTCCAGCGCCACCTGCACCGAGTCAAAGGCATCGTGGTCGTGGTCCTCTTCGTCGTCGTGGTGGGTCTTGCGCTGGTCGATCTGGTCTTCCACCGCGCGCTTCAAACCCAGCAGCACGTCGATGTCGACACGGCCGTGCTGGGCATGCACCAGCTTCACGCCGGGCAGGGTTTCGGCGCGGATGGCGGCCTCAACGCGGGCCAGTTCCTCGGCACCGAGGCCATCGGTCTTGTGCACCACCACCAGATCGGCGGTAGCCAGCTGGTCTTCGAACAGCTCGTGCAAGGGCGAGTCATGGTCCAGGTTCTCGTCGGCGCGGCGCTGGGCGTCCACGGCCACGGGGTCGTCGGCGAAATCGCCCGCGGCGACGGCGGGCGCGTCCACCACGGTGACGACGGCGTCCACCGTGAAGGTGTTGCGCAGGGCGGGCCACTGGAAGGCCTGCACCAGGGGCTTGGGCAGGGCCAGGCCCGAGGTCTCGATGACGAGGTGGTCGATCTGGTCGCGGCGCGCGGCCAGCTGCTCCATCACGGGCGCGAACTCTTCCTGCACGGTGCAGCACAGGCAGCCATTGGCCAGCTCGTAGAGCTGGCCGTTGTCCTGACCGTTCTCATCGCAGCCGATGCCGCAGCCGCGCATGATTTCGCCGTCGATGCCCAGTTCACCGAACTCATTGACGATGACCGCGATGCGGCGGCCCTGGGCGTTGGCCAGCAGGTGACGCAGCAGCGTCGTCTTGCCGCTGCCGAGGAAGCCGGTGACGATGGTGGCGGGTATTTTTCGAGATGGCATGCGCACAGTCCTTGAATTAAAAAATGTCAGCGAAGGTTGAGGTATTTCGGCGCGCTACTCACGCGGGGGCAAGGCCATGAGGCAATCGACCAGCATCTGCGCGGCTTCGCCCAAGCGCGGGCCGGGGCGCGAGAGCAGGTCCATGCGGTCCGCGTCCAGCAGGCACAACTGCTGCTGGCGCAGGGCGGGCAAGGCGCTCCAGCCTGGGCGGTCCGCCGCGTGGGCCAGCGTGGCGCGCGGGCCGATGATGAGGTCCGGCGGCTTGCGCAGCAGCAGCTCGGGGTTGATGCGGGGGAACAATCCCAGCTCGCCCCCCACCACATTGACCAGACCCAGCCGGGCCACGGTCTCGCCGATGAAGCTCTTGTCGCTGGCGGCCGATCCGGGCGCCACTTCGACGTAGACGGAACGCCCGCGCAGCGCGGCGGGCAAGCGCGCGGCGGCCGCGGCCAGCTCGGCGTCGATGCGCGCCACCAGCTCGGCGGCGCGGTCCGGCTCGCCCAGGGCCTCGCCCAACTTGAGCAACATCCGCTTGAGGTCGGCGTGGGTGCGGCCATCCAGCGTCAGCACGGGCACGCCCAAGGCCTGAAGTCGTTCGCCCGCGCGGCTGCGCGGCCCCAGCAGCACCATGTCGGGCCGCAAGGCGACGATGCCTTCGATGTCCGCGTCCTCCAGCCCACCCATCCGGGGCAGCGGCAACACGCTGAGGGGCCAGCTCGAATGGCGGTCGGCACCCACGAGCTGCGCGCAGTGCCCCAGAGCGCAGACGGACTCGGTCAGCGAAGGCGCGAGCGTGACGATGCGCTGCGGCGGCTGGGCCGAGGCCACGCACGACAGCAGGCTCCAGGCCGCCACCGAGGACAGGCGGGACAGTCTGAAACGCGTGGGGGGCAGCGCAGCACACGCAGTGGCCAGCGTGGGGGCGAACATGTCCCTAGTCCTCGATGCCGCGCTGCGCCGGCACACCCGCGTTGAAGTGGTGCTTGATGAGGGTCATCTCGGTCACGGTGTCGGCCAGTTCCACCACCTCCGCGGGCGCGTTGCGCCCCGTCAACACCACGTGCACATGCGCCGGCCGCTCGCGCAGGCAGGCAAGAACGGACTCCAGCGCAATCCACCCATAGCGCAGCGGGTACATGATCTCGTCGAGCACCACCATGAAGTGCTCACCCGCGCGGATCGTGGCCTCGGCCTTGGCCCAGCCTTCTTGCGCCAACTGGGCCGAGTGGTCCAGATCGCGGCTCTTCCAACTGAAGCCGTCGCCCAGGCCTTCGATGGGGATGCCCAGCTGCTCGAACAAGCGGTGTTCGCCAAAGCGGGCCGTCGGCACTTTCATGAACTGGTAGACCTTGACGGCCTTGCCGCGGCCATGCGCGCGCAAGGCCAGGCCGAAGGCGGCGGTGCTCTTGCCCTTGCCGGTGCCGGTGTGCACCAGCACCAGGCCCCGGCGTTCGCCCTGGGGCTTGGGGGTGTCGCGGTGGATGGGAGGGGTTTCAATCTGCATGGTGTTCAACGGTGTTGCGTGCCCGCCTGAGCAGGTAGGTGTCCATGAGCCAGCCGTGCCGCGCGCGCGCTTGCTCCCGCTCCCGCACGATGGTAGCGGACACCTCGGCCAGCGGACCGCTGATGCACAGCTGGTGCGGCATGCCCAGGAAGGCGCCCCACCAGATGTGCAGGCCCACGGGGTCCAAGTGCTGGAAGGACCCCTGCCCGTCGAGCAGCACGGCCACGGTTTCGGCGCTGGCGGGCCAGCCATCGGCGCGCAACTGGCGTCCGGTGGTGATCAGCACCGGCGCGTTGATCTCGTTGAGCGGGATGGCGTGCGCCGCCGTCAGCGCCTGCAGCGCGGTGATGCCCGGCACCACCGTGACGGACAGGTCCACGCGCGAGGCCAGGCGCTGGGCGATGCGCAAGGTGCTGTCGTAGAGCGAGGGGTCCCCCCAGACCAGCAAGGCCACGGCGCCGCCTTCGGGCAGGTGACGCGCGATGGTGTCCAGCCAGACCTGGGCAATCGCGTCGTGCCAGCGGTCCACCGCGCCCAGGTAATCCGTCTCGCCTCCTTGGCGTACCGGCATGTCGAACGGGGCCAGCACCGCGGCGCCGGGCGGCAGCAGTTCGCGGCACAGGCTCAGGCGCAGATCGGCCAGGTCCGCCTTGTCCGCGCCCTTGCGCGGCACCAGCACCAGCTGCGCGCGGCGCAGCGCCGCCACGCCTTGAAGGGTGATGTGATCGGGGTGGCCCGCGCCCATACCGATCAGGCTGAGGTGGACTTTCATTCGCCCTCCTCGGGGAAACGCGGCACCGGGCCCAGCGGGCGGTAGCGGCGGTCGTAGTCCGCCGCATAGAGGCGGCTGTGGCCGAAATCCACCGCCCCCAGGTTGCGCCCCACCAGGATCAGCGCGGTGCGGTCGATCTCTGGCGCGATGGCGGCTTCGATCATCGCCAGGCTCGCGCGCACCACCCGCTCGTCGGGCCAGCTGGCGCGCCAGACCACGGCCACTGGACAGTCGGCTCCATAGTGCGGCAGCAAGTCCTTCACCACGCGCGGCAAGACGTGAATGGACAGGTGGATCGCCAGCGTGGCCCCCGTGCGCGCGAAGTTCGCCAGGGCCTCCCCTTCGGGCATGGGGGAAGCACGGCCGCTGGTGCGCGTGAGCACCACCGACTGGCTCATGCCCGGCAGCGTCAGCTCGGCACCGAGCGTGGCGGCGGCCGCGGCGAACGAGGGCACACCGGGTGTGACGGTGTAGGGAATGCCAGCCTCGCGCAGGGCCCGCATCTGCTCGCCCAGGGCCGACCAGACCGACAGGTCGCCCGAGTGCAGTCGGGCCACGTCCTGCCCGCGCGCGTGGGCCTGGCGCATCTCTTGCACGATCTGCTCCAGCGACAACGGTGCGGTGTTGACGATGCGCACGCCGAGCGGGCAATGGGCGAGCACGCCTTCGGGCACGAGCGACCCGGCGTACAGGCACACCGGGCTGGCGGCGATGAGGTCGCGGCCACGCAGGGTGAGCAGATCGGGAGCGCCGGGTCCGGCACCGATGAAGTGGATGGTCATGGGGTCGGGGGCTCGGACGAAGGGTCGGCGATGGCGATGGCGGCCGTGGCGCTGCCATCGGCGCTGACGTGGCGGCCACCGGCCAGCACCGCTGCGGGACCGGCGGCAGCCAGGGCCGCAGCTTCGGCCACGCTGCGTGCGCCATAACGCGCGGGCACATGGGCGCTGGGCCGCGCGGCCTGCAAGGGCAACTGGTCAAGCGCCACGGCACGCAGCGGCAAAGCCGATTCGCGGGCCAGTTGCAGCAGGGCCGGGTGCTCGCATTTGTCGGCCGCGCTGGCCAGCGCGCACAGCCTCAGCGGCGCCCCGACCTGCTGCCCGGCCTCGGCCAGAGCCACGGACAGGACCTGGCGCAAGGCCTGCACACTGGCCTGCTGACGCAGACCGATGCCAGCGATCACGTGGGTCACTTCGGTCAGTTCGGTCACATGGGTCCGGACGGTCACAGCACAACACTCCACTGCACCACCGGGCGCACCGGCTGCCAGCCACGCATGTTGCCCAAGGACTCGGCATGGGCCAGCGACACCTGCAGCAGTTCGCCACCGTGGCGCGCGTGCAATTGCAGCAGCAGGGTCTCGGTCTCCAGGGTCACGCTGTTGACGACCAGGCGGCACCCCGGGCGCAGCAGCGCCCGCAGGGCGTCGAACAGGGTGGCGTCCATGCCGCCGCCCACGAACACCGCGTCGGCGGCGGGCAGCGTGGCCAATACATCGATGGAGGCCGCGTGATGCACCCGCAGGCGATGCGGCACCCCCAGTTGCTCGGCGTTGCGGTGGATATTGGCCACGCGCGAGGGCGACCGCTCCACGGCGTGACACACACCGCCGGCCAGGCACCATTCCACGGAAACGGAGCCCGAGCCGGCCCCCAGGTCCCACAGACATTCGCCGGGGCGCGGCGCCAGCGCGCGCAGGGTCAGCGCGCGCATCGGCGACTTGGTGATCTGCCCATCATGGGCAAACCATTCGTCGGGCAGACCGCCGCTGGCGGGCAGGCCAGCGGGGCCATCGTGCAGGTCCAGCGCGAGTGCCACGGGTGCTTGCGGGGGCGGGATGTCTGGCGCGTCCAGGCGCAAGCGCTGGATGCGTTCGCGCGGTCCGCCCAAGCGCTCCAGCGCCCAGCCGCTGCTCGCGCCGAATCCGTGACCGCTGACCAAGGCGGCCAGCGCGAGCAGGGCTTCGCCGTCGCGCACCAGGCTAATCAGGCGCTGGCCACGCCGCAGCCAGGGCCGCGCCGCCGCCAGCGGCAGCGCGTGCAAGCCCAGGCAAGCCAGCGTTTCCAGCCGCCAGCCCAGCGCCGCGGCGGCGAGCGAAAAGGTGGACGGCGCGGGATGGGCCACCCATTCGCCGGGCTGCAAGCGCTGCGCCAGGCTGCCACCCGCGCCAAACCAGAAGGGATCGCCCGAGGCCAGCACGGCCACGGCTTGCCCGCGCAGGGCCAGCACCGGCGCCACGTCAAAGGGCACGCCCCATTCGGTGCCGCGCGCCGCGACCCCGGCCAGGGCCAGGTGACGCGCGCCCCCAAAGACGTGGCGGGCCGAGGCCAGCGCGGCGCGGCTACCATCGTCGAGACCCGCCAGCCCCTGCTCTCCCATGCCGATGATCGACAGCCAAGCCTCAGCCATACAACGTGTCCTCCTGCTGGGGGGCACCACCGAAGCCCGCCTGCTGGCCCAGGCCCTGGCCTTGGCGAAGGTGGACGCAGTGTTTTCCTATGCGGGCCGCACCGAGGCTCCTGTGGCCCAGCCCCTGCCCACCCGCGTGGGCGGCTTCGGCGGCGTGGGCGGTCTGAGCGACTATCTGCGGCGCGAAGCCATCACCCACGTGATCGACGCCACCCACCCGTTCGCTGCCCAGATGAGCCAGCATGCGGTGCAGGCCTGCGCCGATCTGGCGCTGCCCCTGCTGGCGCTGGAGCGCCCCGCTTGGCAGGCCCAGCCGGGTGACCGCTGGCATCAGGTGCCCGATCTGGCCGCCGCGGTGGCCGCCCTGCCCGCCGAGCCGGCGCGTGTGTTCCTGGCCATCGGCCGCCAGCAGGTCCAGCCCTTTCTGGATGCGGGCCGGCACTGGTTCTTGCTGCGTCTGGTGGACTCGGGCTTTGACTTGCCCGAGGAACGCGGCGCGGTGGTGCTGGACCGAGGCCCATTCACCGTGGACCAGGACCTGGCCCTGCTCAAGCGCCACGGCATCACCCATGTGGTGGCCAAGAACTCGGGGGGCCAGGGCGCGCAAGCCAAACTGCACGCCGCGCGCCAACTGGGCTGTCCGGTGATCCTGATGGCTCGCCCAGCCATGGCCCCGCGCCCGGTCGTGGACTCGGTGGCGCAGGTGCTGCGGTGGCTGGGGGTGTCGGCGGTTCATGACCCTGCCCCCGGCACCGAACGCGGTGTGTAGACAAAGCGCCCCACGCGGCGCGTGGTCGAACTGCCGACGATGACCAGGGTGCCCATGTCGGCCATGTCGGCCCGCGCCTCGGACAAGGACACGCAAATCAGGTGCTCGCGCGGCGTGCTGACGGCGCGCGCGAACAGCAGCAGGCGCTCGGGTTCGCAGGTCTCGCGCAGCACGTTCAGGGTCTGCTCGAAGCCCTGCGGGCGACTGGCCGAACGCGGGTTGTAGAAGGCCATGGCCATGTCGGCGCCCACGGCGGCGCGCAAGCGCTTTTCGATCAGTGCCCAGGGCTTGAGGTTGTCGCTGAGGTTCAGCGCACAGAAGTCGTGACCCAGGGGCGCGCCCGCGCGCGCGGCGGCGGCCAGCATGGCGGTGATGCCAGGCAGCACGCGCACGTCCAGCGACTGCCAGTCGGCGCGGCCTTCCATGACCTCGAACACGGCCGAGGCCATGGCGAACACGCCCGGGTCGCCGGACGACACCACCACCACCCGGCCCCCGGCGGCGGCGAGCGCCAGCGCCGAACGCGCGCGGTCCAGCTCCTCGCGATTGTCCGAGGGGTGCAGGGTGAGGCCCGCGCGCGGCGCCACACGGGCCACGTAAGGGATGTAGCCCAGCACGTCGGTGGCCTCGGCCAAGGCGTCACGCACCTCGGGCGTCACCAGCGCCTCGCTGCCCGGCCCCAGACCGGCGATGCACAGCCACCCTGTCACGCGACGGCCCTCCCCCCGCGCGACCACCCCCACGGGGCAGGCGCGTGGCCGATTCGCGGCAGTCCGCGCGCGCTCATGGCGCCACCTCCGGCCTGCGCCCCTGACCGTGCACGAGCACGATGGCGAAATACGGGCACACCTCCATCGAGGTGTCGACCAAGCGGCTGATCTGCTGCTGCGGCATGGTGCCGTGCTGCACCAGCCACGCCTGCTCCAACTTGCCCGCGCGCGCCAAGGCCCGGCGCACGCGCGGCAGGTTGCGGCCGGTTTTCATGATGGCGATCGCGTCGGCCGCCTGCATGTGGCGCGTCAAGTCATCTTCCGGCAGCGTGCCCATCAGCACGGTCAGCACATCGTCGCCCCAGGTCATGGGCAAGCCGGTGGCCCACCAGCACCCGACCATGCCCGGAACGCCCGGCACCACCTCGACCGTCGCCCGCCCCTGCAAGCGGGTGTAGAGGTGCATGAAGGAGCCATAGAAAAACGGGTCACCCTCGCACAAGACCACGATGTCCCGCGTCTGAGCCTGTTCGGCCAGGCGGTCGGCCCAGCCATCGTAGAAACGGGCCAGGCAATCGTTGTAGTCCGCGCTGTCAAAAGGCAGCTCCGTGGTGACGGGGTACTCCATCGGATATTCGGTCACATCCGGGGCCAATAGACCGTCCACCATCTTGCGGGCCTGGCCGGGGCGGCCCTGCTTGCGGAAATAGGCCACATGCCGCGCGGACCGCACCAAGCGGTCGGCGCGCACGCTCATCAGCTCGGGATCGCCCGGGCCCAGGCCGGCGCAAATGATGCGTCCCATCAGATCTCCTTCTCGCTGGCCAGCGCGTTGATGGCGGCGGCCGTGATGGCCGAGCCCCCCAGGCGGCCATGCACCACCAGGGCGGGCAGACCCTGGGTGTCCATCAGCGCGGCCTTGGATTCGGCGGCCCCGACAAAGCCCACCGGGCAGCCGATGATGGCGGCTGGTCTCGGACAAGCAGGCTCTTGCAGCAGGTTGAGCAGATGGAACAGCGCCGTGGGCGCATTGCCGATGGCCACCACGGCCCCAGCCAGGTGCGGCCGCCACAGTTCCACCGCGGCGGCGCTACGCGTTGTGTCCATCTCACGGGCCAATTCGGGCACCTGCGGTTCCTGCAAGGTGCAAATCACGGGGTTGTCCGCCGGCAGCCGTTTGCGGGTGATGCCCACGCTGACCATGCGCGCGTCGCACAAGATGGGCGCGCCGTCGCGCAGCGCGAGGCGCACGGTTTCGGCCGCGCCGGGCGTGAAGGCCACGTGCTGCTCCAGTCCAACGAGGCCAGCGGCGTGGATCATGCGAACGACCGCGAGTTGTTCCAGCGGCGTGAAGCGGTCGAGCGCGGCCTCGGATCGGATGATGGCGAACGACTGCCGGTAGATGGCGTCGCCATCGCGTTCAAAGCGGTGCGGCATGGGGACGTTCTTGTTGTTGGAGCAGTTGCATGAGGGCATGGCGGTCCAGGCCGCGGTGGTCAGGCAGGCTGTCGGCCTTGCCCCGCCAGATCAGGTCCAGCCCGTTCGCGGTGGTGACCACGGTGGTGGCCTCCCTCGGGTGGGCGCAGCCCTTGGGGCAGCCGGAGACATGCAGGCCCAGCCCCTCGGGCAGCAGAGGTGCCCAAGGCGCCAGGGCCAGCGCCAGGGCGCGCGGCGAGCCCTGGGCCTGCGCCGCCTGCTCGCAGTCAGGGGCGCCCGTGCAGGCGGCCACGCGCAGCCGGGCATCGCCAGGAGCGGTGATGAGGTCGGGCAAGGCGGGAACAGGTCCCGCCGTTTCGAGCAGCAGGCAGCGCCAGGGCGACAGCCGCAGGGCGCCACGGCGGCCCAGCGCCGCCAACGTGTCGGCCTGCACCAAGCCAAAGGCGAATCCCACCAGCTGGCCCGCCGCATGGGGGCCCAGAGCGGGCGTGCCTGCGGCGACGTCGGGCACGGGCACCACGCGCCAGTCTTCGGGCAGCGCGCGATGGCGCAGCGCATCGGCCATGCGGCCGCGCCCCTGCGTCACGGCGCCCGACGCCAAAAACCAACGCGCCAGCGCCAGCGCGGCGGAGGTAGCCTCGTCCAGCGGCACCACGCGGCCATGGACGGCGCCGTCGGCCCAGACCAGCACGGCGTCGCCGTGGCGTTCCAGGCGCACGTCGGCCGGCGCGTCACGCAGGCAGGGATGGGGCCCCGTGTCCACCGCGAAGCCGAACTTGGCGGGCAGCCGCGGCGCATCGCCGCGCACCAGCCGATCAGACAGCTCGCGGGCCAATGCGGGCGTGGGGTCACCGTCGGTCCACAGCGGTTGCACCTGCACGTTGCGCCGGGCTTCGGCCTCCGAGTCCGCGTCCAGCACACCGAGCGCGCGCAAGCCGTCCAGCAGCGCCGGGTGCTGCGCGGCGTGCACACCGCGCAGCTGCAGATTGGCCCGGTTGGTCAATTCAAGCTGAGGCCGCGCATACCGCAGGGCCAGCGCGGCCAGGCCCTGGGCCTGTTCACCGCTGAGCCGCCCCGCGTGCGGGCGCACGCGCACCACCAGCCCGTCGCTCGCCGCCATGGGCCGCAAGGCGCCGGGGCACCAGCCCTTGACCCGGACGGCGGCGTGGGCCTGCGTTGGCAATGGCTCGGTCATGCCTGCCTTGAACCCGCGCTCACGCGAACCGCTCGCGAAGAGCAGGCCGTGCGACGCAATCCGATCTGCGGGACCATGGCCCTCGACCTCAGGCGGCAGCGAACAGGCGCTGCTCGACCCAGGCGCTGCCCTTGAGGCGGTGCACGGTCTTGGCCAAGGCCAGCACGCCCAGGTCCACCAGGGGCTCCAGCAGCACCACCGTCATGTAGGCGGCGCCAAAGCTGCCGATCTGGGCCAGATTGGCCGCGCTGAATCCATGGCCGTACAGCGCCCAGAACGCCACCCAGGCCACGATGCCGCCTTGGTAGGCCACCGACAGCTTGAAGGCCTGCTGGTAACTCAGGTCCACATAGGCCATGTGCTCGGGCACGATGCGGCGCGCCAGGGCGTGGGTCACAAACAAGGGCACGAGCAAGGTGGTGACGTTCATGCCGTACTGCGGCAGGTCTTGCTGCGCGAAGAACAGGCTCTGGATCGCGAGACCGCCCGCGAGACCCAGCGCGGCGGGTGCCACGCCGAAGACCAGCAGCAAGGTGGTGCCCAGGATCAGGTGCACCTCCGACACGCCCACCGGATGGTGGGGCAGCACCTCGAAGAAGCAGAACACGAGGGCCACGCACAGCAGGCTGCGCGCGAGCACGGACAGCGGGCCGTCTTTCTTGAGGGCCTGCCAGGCCAGCTTGCTGGCGTAAAGGGCGGCGGCGGTGCCCGTGGCGTAACTCAGGAAGATCTTGGTTGCATCAACCAGTCCGGGTTCGATGTGCATGGTCTGACTCCTTGGTGAAAATGGAAAAACGAAGGACGGAAAAAAACGCAGCCCGGCTCAGCCAGGTCGCTCGGGCGGTGTCACGGGCAGCGCCACCCACTGCCCTTGCAAGGCATGCAGGGTAATGCGGTGTTCGAAGACGTCTCTCAACGCGGCATGGGTGGCACTGTCGCCGCTGGCACCGTGGTGAGTCACCCGGCCCTGCGCCATCACCACCAGGGCGTCGGCCTGCAAGGCCATGCTGAGTTCGTGCAGCACGCTGACCACGGTGCCGCCGCGCGCCACCAGGGCGCGCACCACGACCAGCCAGTCGGCCTGGTGCGGCGGGTCCAGATTGGCCAGCGGTTCGTCCATCAGCAGCACTTCGGCCTCGACGGCCAGCGCACGCGCCAACAGCACGCGCTGGCGCTCGCCGCCCGAGAGCTGACCCAGCGGACGTTCGCGCCAGTCCCAGGCCTGGGTGGACCGCAAGGCGCGCTCCACGGCCGCGTGGTCGGCCGCGCTGGGCGGGGCCAACCAGGCCTGGTGCGGCAGGCGGCCCAGCATGGCCACGTCATGGACCGGGAGATCATCCGTCACGCTTTCGTTCTGGCCCAGCCACGCCAGGCGGCGCGCGCGGGCACGGGCCGGCAAGTCATTGAGCGTCGTGCCCATCAGCCGGACCTCGCCCCGGGCCTGGGGCAGCAAACCCGCCAGGGCCTTGAGCAGCGTGGACTTGCCCGCGCCATTCGGGCCCACGATGCTGGTCCACCGGCCCGCGCTCAGGTCCAGGTCGACCGCATGCAGCACCTCGGTGGAACCCAGGCTGACGCGCAGGCCACGCGCGCTCAAAGCCGGCACGGCCACCGGTGCGGAAGGGGACGCGGCCGGGGATGCAATGTGGGGGGCACTCGGCGTCATGCCAGCCCTCCCCCGCTGCGCGTGCGCCGGTGCATCAGCCACAGCAAGTAGCTGCCGCCCAGCACCGCGGTGAGCACGCCCACGGGCAGTTCTTGCGGCGCGATCAACCAGCGCGCCAGGATGTCGGCCGCCATCAACAACACGCCGCCCATGCCAGCCGACAGCAGCAGCAAGCGGTCGTGCGTGGTCTTGACGATGGAGCGCACCAGGTGCGGCGCGGCCAGGCCGACGAAGGCGATCAAGCCGGTCTGGGCCACCGCCGTGCCCGTGGCCAGCGCGAGCACGGCCACCAGCACCCGGCGCATGCGCGCCAGCGGCAGGCCCAGGCTGGCCGCCGTGGCCTCCCCCAGGCTGAGGCCGTCGAGCGCGCGCGCGCAGACCCAGGCCGCCAGGGCGCACAGCAGCCCCAGGCTGGCCATCAGCGCGCAGCCCGACCAGCCCACGAAGCCCGCGCTGCCGAGGTTGAAGCCCAGCATGGCGGGCACGATGTCGGGCGCCGCCAGCGTGATCAAGTCCTTGGCCGCGCCCAGCACCACCCCGACGATGACGCCGGCGAGCAGCAGGCGCAGCGTGTGCTGCACACCGCGCGCGAGCTGCAAGGTCAGCAGCACCGCGAGCACCGCGCCCGCGAAAGCCGCGCCCGTGAGACCCAGGCGCGTGAGCCACGCCAGGCTGGACGTCCCCCCCAAGGTGGTGCCCAGCAAGGCCATGGCCGAGGCCACGCCCAGCGAGGCCCCCGAAGCACTGCCCAGCAGAAAGGGATCGGCCAGCGGGTTGCGGAACAAGCCCTGTGCCACCGCCCCGGCCAAGCCCAGCAGCGCGCCAGCCAGCCAGGCGCCCAGGGTGCGGGGCAAGCGAATCTGCCCGACGATCTGCGCGGCCACCGGGTCCTGCGCGGCGCGCAGCACGCTCTCGAAGCCCGTGCTGCCCACGCTGGCGCCCAGCACCATCAGCACCAGGGACAGAAGCAGCAGCGCCAGACCGAGCAGGAAGGCCTTGCGTCTCATGGGCGCGCTCCCGGCGACGTGGACGTGGAGGACGTGGAGGACGGGCCGGAGGGCACGGGCAAGGCCAGCTTCTCGGCGATGCAGCGCGCCATGATGCGCGCCGCCTCGGCCATGCGCGGGCCGGGCCGCACGACCACGTCCGAGTCGTCCACGCCGTAGACGCACAAGCGCTGGCCGCGCACCGCGCGCATCTGGTCCCAGCCCGGATACGGCGAGCGCGACTGCATGCTGCGGTTGCCAATCATGATGAGGTCAGGGTCGGCGCGCACGACGAACTCGGGGTTGAGGCGCGGGAAGGGCCCCAGCTCCGCCGGGATCACGTTCTTCACGCCCAGGCGCGCCAGGGTCTCGCCAATGAACGACACCTCACCCGCGCCGTAAGGGCCGCGGCTGACCTCGAAGTACACACGCAGGCCCCGCGCGGCGGGCGGCAGGCCGCGCGCGGCGGCGTCCACGCCGTCCTGGATCTCGCGCCAAAGCCGCTCGGGCTCGGTCGCGGGCACGTCCAGCAGCACGCCCAGGACCTGCAGCACACGGTGCACATCGGCATGGGTCTTGGGCTCAAGCGCCACCACCTTGAGGCCCAAAGCCTCCAGGCGTTCGCTCGCGCGCGAGGAGACCGACAGCAGCACCACGTCGGGCCGCAGGGCCACCACGGCCTCGATGCTCGGGTCCAGGCCGCCGCCGAGGCGGGGCAGGCGCGCGATGCTCGGCGGATGGTTCGAGTAACGGTCCACGCCGACCAGGCGCGGGCACTGGCCCAGGGCGCACACGCTTTCGGTCAACGACGGCAGCAGGCTGACGATGCGCTGCGGGCTCTGCGAGAAACGCACGGTGACGCCGCGCTGGTCGGTGATTTCCAGCGCTTGGGTTTGGGTTTGCGCATGTCCGGCCTGGGCCATCAGCAGCGGGACGACGAGCGCGAAGGCAAGGCGCAATCTCATGCGTTTCCCTTCAGCGTGAGCGGCAAACCCGCGGCCATGAAGGTCACGCGCTCGCACAGGGCGGCCACCTCCTGGTTGAGACGGCCCAGGGCGTCGACGAACTGCCGCACCTCGCGCCCGAGCGGGATCACGCCCAGGCCGATTTCATTGCCCACCAGCACCACCGGCCCGGGCGCGGTGCGCAGCGCCTGCAGCAGCGCGTCCACGGGCGCTTCCCCCGCGACGCCGTCCATGGGCATCAGGTGGTTGGTCAGCCACAGGGTCAGGCAGTCCACCACGAGCAGGGTGTCAGCGCGGCTGTGCGCCACGATGGCCTGGTTCAGTCGCAAGGGTTCTTCCACCGTGCGCAGGCCAGGCACGCGCTGCGCACGGTCCCGCTGGTGCCGTTCGATGCGCGCGCACATCTCCTCGTCGTGCGCGCGCCCCGTGGCGATCAGCACGGCGTGATGATCCGCAGACACGGCCAGCCAGTCACGCGCCAGCAGCTCGGCCCGGCGCGACTTGCCGCTGCGCTGGCCGCCGAGGATGAGTTCGCTGCGCGCGAAGGGCGAGGGCAAGGACCTGCTCATGCGGCCAGCGCTCCTGACTGCGCACCCAGTACGGACAGGCCACCTCGCCCGCCGAATATGCGTGCTACCAAGGCCGGGGCCGACGGGAACCAAGCGTGGAAGTAGCTGGCCGCGATGCTGCCGTGCAGGTACACCGCCTCGCCCTCCCCGACCACGCCCGCCGCGGCACCGGGCGGGTGGGTGCGCCAGCGTGCTGGCAAAGGGGTGTCGCAGGTGGAGTAATGGAAGGTGTGGCCACGCAACTCATCGGCGCCGATGCGCAGACCTTGCGGGCCGAGGGCGGCCAGGCGTTTGTGCAAGGTCACGCTGCCAGGCAGCAGGCCCCAGAGCGCATGCGTGACGCCCTGCCCGTCGGTGAGTCGCTCGAACAAGGCCATCATGCCGCCGCATTCGGCCCACACGGGCCGGTCTGCCGCGACGTGAGCGCGCAGGCTGTCGCGCAGGCCGTGGTTGGCGGCCAAGCGCGCGGCATGCAGCTCGGGATAACCGCCGGGCAGCCAAACGGCATCGCAGTCGGGCAAAGCCTGGCCGGCCAGCGGCGAGAAGAACACCAGGCGCGCGCCCAAGGCTTGCAGGCAATCCAGGTTGGCGGCGTACACAAAACAAAAGGCGGCATCGCGGGCCACGGCCACGGTGCGGCCCTGCAAGCAGGGCGTCGCAGGCACCGCAGGCGGCGCGGCGGCTGGCTCGGGAAAGTCCACGGACCAGCGCTCTTGCCATTCGCGCGGCGTCATGCGCCCCAACGGGGTGTCGGCCAGCGCATCGGCGGCGGCGTCCAGCCGTTGCAAGGCGTCCTCCAGCTCCGTCGCGGCCACCAGGCCCAAATGGCGTTCGGGCAGCACCAGGGCCGGGTTGCGCCACAGGGCCCCCAGCCAGTGCCCAGGCTCACGCAAGCCCTGCTGCAACATGCCCGAGTGGCGCTCGCTGCCGACGCGGTTGGCCAGCACGCCCGCCCAACGCAGGCCGTCCTGGTAATGCTGCAGGCCATGCGCCAGCGCGCCGAAAGTGCCGGCCATGGCCGAGGCGTCGATCACGGCCAGCACCGGCAGGCCGAAGCGCCTCGCCAGATCGGCCGCGCTGGGCTGGCCGTCGTAGAGGCCCATCACGCCCTCGACCAAGACCAAGTCGGCCTCTTGCGCGGCCGCGTGCAAGCGCGCGCGACAGTCGGCCTCGCCCGTCATCCAGAGGTCGAGCTGGTGCACGGGCGCGCCGCTGGCCATCGTATGCCAGAACGGGTCCAGGAAGTCCGGTCCGCACTTGAAGACCCGCACGCGACGCCCCTGGCGCGTGTGCAGGCGCGCCAGGGCCGCCGTGACCGTGGTCTTGCCCTGGCCCGAGGCCGGGGCAGCGATCAGCAATGCAGGACAGCGTGCGACGGAGGTCATGGGGCGAGCTTAACGGGACATCCCGCCTTCAACGAGGCGCCCAGCGCAGGGTCAGGTAACCCGCGCGGCCGGGCTGGTTGTAACCATTGGCCGTCTGGTACTCCTTGTCGGCCAGGTTGTTCAGGCGGGCTTGCACGGACCAGTCGGGATGGAGGGCGTAGTCGACATGGAGGTCGAGCGTGGCGTAAGCGGGCAGCTCGACGGTGTTTTTTTCATCGTCATACCGCTCGGACGCCGCCAGCACGGTGGCGCCGTACTTCCATGCGCCGGTGCGGTAGTCCGCCCCCAAGTTCAGTTGTTCGTCAGCGCGGCGGCGCAACTGCTTGCCCGTGACCTCGTTGCGGGCGTCCAGCAGATCCAGCGTGGCGCGCAGGTCCAGCGCATCGAATTGGCCGTTGTAGCTCAGCGTCCAGCCCTGGATGCGTGCCCGAGGAATGTTCGTGACCGCGGGCTGCGTCGTGATGAACCCCTTGATCCGGTTGTCGAAGTAAACCGCCTGGTAGGTCTGCGTGCCCGGTGTGTACGCCAAACCGGCCTCGCGGTTGCGCCCTTCCTCGGGCTGGGTGGTCACGTTGCCGTAGCTGGGGTAGTAGAGCTGATTGAACGACGGTGCCTTGAAGGAGGTGCCATAGGAGACATGGGCACGCCACTCAGACGTGAGCTTGTATCCATACCCCGCGAAACCGGTGTTGGCCTCGCCAAACTGCGAGTTGTCGTCCCTGCGAACATTGAGTTGCCAGCCATGGGCGCCAGCGTCGCCATTGAGACCGGCGAACACGGAGTCCGTGGTGCGGTGATCCACCGTGTATGCGGTGGTTCCGCTCACCCGCTGCTCGACAGTTTCCAGCCCCAGCAACAGCACACCTAGGGGTGTGCCGATCTCGTTGAGCCAGGTCCATTGGTCTTGATGCGTGTCGAAGCGGGTCGGTTGGCTGCCCGTGTGATTGGTGGAGTTGTCATCGCTGCCGCCATAAGCGAGGCGCGATTTCCAGTTCGGCACCAGCCGCCCTTCCAGACCCATGGCATAGCCTTGGGTCAGGACATCGGCATGCGTGTCATAACTGCCGCTGCCGCTGTCGTAGTTGTTGACGCCGTCGGCGTGGAGCCAACGTGCGTCGAACTTCCATCCTGGCGCAAAACGCCAGTCTGCGGAGGCATTCACGCTGTGTTGAGAAAAGCCATCACGGTCGCTGTTATGACTGCTACCCACGTTGGAGTTGGTCGCCGAGAAGCCATCTTCGCGCAGCGTTTGCACGCCCAAGCTGTAGGACACGTCATGGGAGCCACCACTCAGGCCCGCGCTGGCCTCGCGCCGCCCGGCACTGCCCGCCGTGGCAGAGGCGTAAGGGAAAAAGCCCTCGCGACCCTGGCGGGTGAAGATCTGGATCACGCCGCCGACGGCATCGCTGCCATACAGGGCCGAGGCCGGTCCCTTGAGCACTTCGATGCGTTCGATGCTCTCGAGTGGAATGCTGTCGAAGTTGGGGGTGCCGGTGGTGGCCGAACCCACGCGCACACCGTCGACCAGCAGCAGCACATGGCGGCTCTCGGTGCCGCGGATGTAGACGCTGGACGTCTTGCCCAGGCCGCCATTGGACGAGATCTGCACGCCGGCCACGCGGGCCAGCAGCTCGGCCACGGTGCGGCCCGTGCCCTGTTCGATCTCATCGCGGGTGATGACGGTGATGTCGCTGAGCACCGCGTCGGCGCGCGATTCGGTGCGCGTGGCGGTCACGACGGTGGGTGGAAGTTCAGCCGTCTGGGCCTGCAAGGAAGCCGCGGCGGCCAAGGTCAGCGCGAACACAGCTGGGCGCTGAAACGAAACGCTTTTTTTCATTGGAAGGGAAACGCAAACGAAGTCCTTCCCCGGCTTCCCCGCCAGGGCATGGACGTCACGGATGCACATAGACACGCGCATCCACCTCGTTGGCCGGTATCCGGGCTGGTGGAAACGACCTTCCTCGCCTTCCCGACGGCTTGTTCAGGGCTGTCAGTGGCCATTGAGGGAAGCGGCGCCTCGTTGTTGATTCGAGGCGCGTCCACTTACCGTTGCGGGGGCAGCGCAGGTTGGGCTAGCCGCGAAACGACGCGCCTTCCTGCTTCCCGTTGAACTGCGGCCTGTGAACCACGCCGCGAGCACCAACGGCGGAGATTCTACGTTCGAAATCTCTCGCAAACCCTAGAATGGGAACACTTTCATCGGCGATCCATGTCTGAACCCACTCCCATCGAAGCACTGGTCGAACGCGTCGACCGCCTGCTCGTGCGCTACGAAGAATTGCAACGCACCAATCAACTGCTGGTTGGACAGGTCAACGAGCTGACCACGGAGCGTGATCAGCTCAAGCAGCGCCTGGTGGCGGCGCGCACGCGCGTGGATGCTCTGCTGGAGCGCATCGGCGAGCCGGGCCACAAGGAAGACCTGAAGGACACCCCATGAAACAGCTCGAAGTTCAGATCATGGGGCAAAGCTACCTGCTGGGCGCGCCCGAGGGCGGTGAGGAACGCCTGCGCCAGGCGGTGCAGCGGGTGGATGACGCCATGTGCAAGATCCGGGACGCCGGCAAGATCAAGGCGCGCGAGCGCATTGCCGTGCTCGCGGCCCTTAACCTGGCGTTTGACCTGGGCGCGTCCGCCGCGGCCAACGAAAGGCCGAACGCCGCTGAAGTCATCGCGCCCCCCACGCCCTCCCCTGACTTCTCGCAGGCCTCCGCCCAGGCCGATGCGGCATTGAACGCCTTGATCGGACGGCTGGACACTGCTCTGGGCGAAGACGGTCGGCTGATCTGAGAACGTCAGCCTGTGCAGGGCCGCGTGCTGCGCCTACAATGTGCTGGTCTGCAATGCCTGCCGGGCTTTATATTTCCTTGAACCAATGCTCATTGAGCAAGGGCTTGGAACATTGCCCTGCCAGCGTGATCGTCTCGCGTCAGATGAACCCAAGGCAGGGTTGACCTCGCCCACCTGAACCCCTGGTTCAGGATGCCGGTCCGGTGGGACCATTGCAGACACCCTCTTTTCGCGCCGCTGCCGCCCCGCGCAACGGCTCTTCTCCCAGCGACACGACCTTCCCCCGCTCACCTCATGCGCATCGCCCTCATCGGTCAACAGGATTTTGGCAAGGCCGTGCTGCACGCCTTTCTCGCGCGCGGCGCATCCCAGGGCGACACCGTCGTCGGCGTGTTCTGCAAACCCGAGCAGCCCGGCGAGAAACCGGACGCCCTGCGCGAGGCAGCGCAGGCCGCCGGCCTACCCGTGTTTCAGTTCGCCAGCCTCAAGAGCGAGGAAGCACACGCCGCGCTGCGTGCGCTCGACGCGGACCTGGGCGTGATGGCCTATGTGCTGCAGTTCGCCCCGCAGAGCTTCGTGAAGCTTCCGAAGCACGGCACCATCCAATACCACCCTTCCCTGCTGCCCCGGCATCGCGGCCCCTCCTCCATCAATTGGCCGATCGCGCTGGGCGCGACCGAAACCGGCCTGACCATCTTCCGGCCCACCGATGGACTCGACGAAGGCCCCGTCATCCTGCAAAAGCGTTGCGCGATCGAAGCCGATGACACGCTGGGCGAGGTGTACTTCAACAAGCTCTTCCCCCTGGGCGTGCAAGCTTTGCTGGAAGCCGCCGACCTGGTTGTCGCGGGCCGGCACACCGAGCATGTCCAAGACGAAAGCCAAGCCAGCTACGAAGGCTGGTTCAAGTCCGAGGAAGCGCGCATCCACTGGGCCCAGCACGTCGACCAGGTGTACAACCTGATCCGTGCCTGCAATCCCGCGCCAGGCGCATGGTTCGAGATGAGCGATGCCCACGGTCGCCCGATGAAAGTCTCGGTCTATGACTGCCGCAAGCATGTGACCCGCACCTTCGCTGCGGTGCGAGGCAAGCCGGGCGACATCGTGGAAATCGCGACGCAGTCCCTCTTCATCGCGGCACATGGCGGCGAAATCGAGGTGCTGCGGGTCAAGGCGCAGATCGCGGGGGCAAGCGGCAAGAAGGTGGACGCCGCCGCCTTCGCTCGCGAACACGGGCTGCGCGCCGTGTGCTGAATCAGGCGGTTCGCGTGGCACATGGAGAGATGACTTTTTGCCAACTGCAAGAGTCAGCGAGATGACACAGGGAATGCACAGGCATCGCTGAAGTCAGCTTACGAATTTTTGAAGAGCACACTGCAGGGCAGTCCCGTCACGCGATGGGACTGCCTTTTTGTTGCGCCTGCGAAACGCACTTTCATTGGTGTTTGCCCTTGCTTTGGTCACGGATGCGATCCGCCACACTCGGAGAAGCCCCAATCACGGAAACCCTAGGGGACCTCTTAAAAATAAAGAAAGTTGACCGCAATCAAGAGGATTTCAGCACCAAAATTTAGAGTACGCCCCATCGATTGGTGCTGATGCGAATGAGTCCATTCGATGAGGCTATCGAAGAAGAAATCCACGTCCTAAAACCGTCCGCGACGGTGCAACGTCAACAGGAGACAAAGATGAAGAGCTTTCATGCCAGACTGAAAACCAAGGTGGCCACGGTGGCCGCCGCTGTCATCGCGGCCGCCGGCCTGGTCGCCCCGATGGCGGCGCAGGCCTGGGAACCGAGCAAGCCGGTCGAGTTCGTGGTGCCCGCTGGCACGGGTGGCGGCGCTGACCAGATGGCCCGTCTGATCCAGGGCATCATCGTCAAGCACAACCTGATGAAGCAGTCGCTCATCGTCGTCAACAAGTCGGGCGGCGCGGGCGCGGAAGGTTTCTTGTCCGTCAAGGAGGCCAAGGGCGATCCGCACAAGATCATCATCACCCTGTCCAACCTGTTCACGACACCGCTGGCCACCGGCGTGCCCTTCAACTGGAAGGAGATGACCCCGGTGTCGATGATGGCGCTGGACCAATTCGTCCTGTGGGTCAACGCCGACACGCCCTACAAGACCGCCAAGCAGTACATCGATGCCGTGAAAGCCGCTGGCCCGAACAAGATGAAGATGGGCGGCACGGGCTCCAAGCAGGAAGACCAGATCATCACCGTGGGTCTTGAAAAGGCCACCGGCACCAAGTTCATTTACGTGCCCTTCAAGGGCGGCGGCGAAGTGGCCGTGCAACTCGTGGGCGGCCACATTGACTCCACCGTGAACAACCCCGCCGAGGCCGTGGCGCAGTGGCGCGCGGGCAAGCTGCGCGCATTGTGCGTCTTTGATGACCAACGCCTGCCCTACAAGGCCAAGGTGACGGACACGCAGAGCTGGAACGACATCCCGACCTGCAAGGAATCGGGCGTGCCCACCGACTACGTGATGTTGCGCGGCATTTTCACCTCCCCGGGCGTCAGCGCCGACCAGATCAAGTACTACGTGGACTTGCTGGCCAAGGTGCGTGAAACACCGGACTGGAAGGCCGCCATGGAACAGGGCGCTTTCAATCAGACCAGCATGAGCGGCGCCGACTTCACGAAGTGGCTGACCACAGCTGAAGCGAACCACCGCCAATTGATGACTGAGGCCGGCTTCCTGGCGAAGTAAACCGGTAGACCTACGGAAGTAGACAGCACGCCGGGCCTTGAAGGACGACACAGCAACGTCAGCGAGGCCCGGTTTTTTTGAAGTCAGTAATCGACAGAAGTTATCTCGTCATGGAATCCAATCAAACTTCCGAGGAGGGCAGCGCCCTCGCCACCAACGGCACGGTGGACGCCGTGGTCGCGGTGTTGATCTTTCTCCTGGGCGCCCTCGTGGTTTTCGGCAGCCGACAACTCGGTGCCGAGTGGGGCGACGACGGCCCCGGACCGGGCTATTTCCCCTTCTACATCGGCGTCATCCTGTGCATCTCTGGCTTGGGCGTGCTCGCTCAAAGCCTGCTGGCCAAGGGCAAGGCCAAGGAAAAGAACGCCGAGGCTTTCGTGGACCGTGAGTCCATGGGCCGCGTGCTGGCCGTGCTGATTCCCGCCATCTTCTACGTGGCCGCGGTGGATCTGATCGGCATCTACGTCGCTTCGGCCGTCTACATCGTCCTCTTCATGGTGTATCTGGGCAAGTATGGGTGGATCAAGAGCGTGATCGTCGGCCTGGCAGTGAACGCCCTGTTCTTCCTGATGTTCGAAGTCTGGTTCAAGGTGCCGCTGCACAAAGGCACCTTTGATCCGCTGAGCTTCCTGGGTTATTGAAGACAAACACGCGGATCAATCTCGGAGACACAAGAAAATGGAAGAACTCAACGCACTGTTCCACGGGTTTGCGACCGTCATATCGCCGATGAACTTCCTGCTGATGCTCGTAGGCATCATCCTGGGGGTTCTGATCGGCGTGCTGCCCGGCCTGGGCGGAGCCAATGGCGTGGCCATCCTGCTGCCGCTGACCTTCAGCATGAACCCGACCTCGGCCATCATCATGCTGTCGTGCATCTACTGGGGTGCGCTGTTCGGCGGCGCGATCACCTCGGTGCTGTTCAATATCCCGGGAGAGCCCTGGTCGGTGGCCACCACCTTCGATGGCTATCCCATGGCCCAGCAGGGCAAGGCCGGCGAGGCGCTCACGGGAGCCTTCACTTCGTCCTTCATCGGTGCTTTCATCGCGGTGGTCATGATCACCTTCATGGCACCGCTGGTCGCCAAGTTCGCGCTGAAATTCGGCCCGCCGGAATTCTTCTCGGTCTACCTGCTGACCTTCTGCTCCTTCGTCGGCATGGGCAAGGGCTCGCCGTTCAAGATCCTGGCCTCGATGACCTTGGGCTTCGCCCTGGCCTGCGTCGGCATGGACACCGTGACCGGACAGCTGCGCCTGACTTTCGGTTTCCACGAGCTGATGCGCGGCTTCGACTTCCTGATCGCGGTGATCGGCCTGTTCGGCATCGGCGAAATCCTGCTGTCGATGGAAGAAGGCCTGGCCTTCAACGGCAAGAGCGCGCGCATTGACCCCAAGGTCGTGTTCAACACCTGGAAGCAGCTCCCAGCCTATTGGGCGACATCGCTGCGCGCTTCCCTGATTGGCATCTGGATGGGCATCACACCCGGTGGCGCGACGCCGGCCTCCTTCATGAGCTATGGCGTGGCCAAGAAGATGTCCAAGAACGGCAACAACTTCGGCAATGGTGAGCTGGAGGGCGTGGTCGCTCCGGAAACCGCAGCGCACGCGGCTGGCACCAGCGCCCTGCTGCCCATGCTGGCCCTTGGCATCCCCGGCTCCCCGACAGCGGCCGTGCTGCTGGGCGGTCTGCTGATCTGGGGCCTGCAGCCCGGTCCGTTGCTCTTCGTCGAGCAAAAGGACTTCGTCTGGGGCCTGATCGCTTCGATGTACCTGGGCAACCTGGTGGGATTGCTGGTCGTGCTGACGACGGTGCCGCTGTTCGCCTCGATCCTGCGCATCCCCTTCTCGATCATTGCGCCGGTGATCATCGTGATCTGCGCGATCGGCGCCTACACCGTGCACAACGCCATGCTCGACATCTGGTTCATGCTGCTGTTCGGCGTGGTGGGCTACGTGTTCAAGAAGCTGGATTACCCGCTCGCGCCGCTGGTGCTGGCCCTGGTGCTCGGCGACAAGGCGGAAGACGCGTTCCGGCAGTCCATGCTGCTGTCGCAGGGCGATCTGTCCATCATGTTCTCCAATGCCCTGGTCGGCGGCATCACCGCCCTGGCGCTGGTCATGCTGTTCTGGCCGCTGATTTCTAAGCTGATCGCCTTGGTCAAAGCCCCCAAGCAGCAGCAGTTCGCGGCGGAACGTCCGGTGGATTGACATTCGACGACATCGCCTGCAACACAAGGCAAAAGGCCCGCTTCGATTGAAGCGGGCCTTTTTTCATGCAGGAGCAGCACGGTGGCGTGCCGGAAAGACTTCAAGCCAAGTGGCTTGACCGAGGCTCAAATCTTGCCGCGCTGTTTCAGGCGGCTGAGCGTCTCGGCGGAGAGGTTGAGGTAAGCCGCCAATTCCTTCTTGGGAATGCGGTCAAACAGCTCACCATGCTTGCGAAGAAAGCGGTGCACCCGACCTGGCGCGTCCAACAGGTGCAGGGTGATCGTGTGCGCCATGATCTCGCTCATATGGCTCATCACGCTGTGCTCGAACAAGCGCTTTTCCTCGGCATGTTGCTCCAGGAAGGCGATCCATTCCGGCATGGGCAGCTTGACGACTCGCGCCTTGGTGACGGACACGATGCTGTAAGGCGCCGGAGTCTTCAGCATCCAGGCGGCGTAGCTGGTTTCCATCTCGCGCTCCGCCGCGAAGCGCAAGATCATTTCCTTGCCCTGGGGATTGGCCACGACGCGTTTGAGGACACCATCCAGGATGAAATACTGTTCCATCTCGTGCACGCCCTGGTGCAGCAGGAAATCGCCCTTGCTGCAATCCACGACGGTCAAGTGGGGTTCGAGCGACTGGTGCGCATCCACGCCCAAATCCTTGAGCACTTGGTTTTGGCGCAATTGGACCCGGATGACGTTTTTTTCCGGGTGATTCTCGATACTGCTCATGCTTTCCACGCGCACACGCCCTCCGCGCCGGCACGGGGCTCCGGGTTAGCGCTACTCTGATTGACCAAGGTCTTTGTCCCGAAATTGACCGTGGTCAATGGAGCCTCCATAACAGCTTCCTATCATACCCCCGCGTTGCACCTTCGCGTGCCGGCCACCCTGGCGCGGCCAGGCGCGCGCGCAATGGCCAACGATAACTTTTACAGCTACTAGCAGAGAGACGCACCATGTCCAACGACGCCCAAACCAGCACGCTGACCGATGGTTTCCACCTCGTCATCGATGCGCTCAAGCTCAACGGCATCAGCAACATCTACGGCTTGCCCGGCATCCCGGTCACCGACCTGACCCGCATGATGCAGGCCGAAGGCATGCGGGTGATCTCATTCCGCCACGAAGCCAATGCGGGCAATGCGGCCGCGATCGCCGGTTTCATGAATGGCGCCAAGGGCGTGCCCGGCGTGTGCCTGACGGTGTCCGCGCCTGGTTTCCTGAATGCTTTGGTCGCACTGGCCAACGCAACGACCAACTGCTGGCCCATGATCCTGATCTCGGGCTCCTCCGAGCGTGAAATCGTCGACCTGTCCCAAGGCGACTATGAGGAGATGGACCAACTCGCCATCGCCAAGCCACTGTGCAAAGCGGCGTTCCGCGTGCTCAATGCCGAGGACATCGGCGTGGGCATCGCCCGCGCCATCCGTGCCGCGGTCTCCGGTCGCCCTGGCGGTGTCTACCTGGACCTGCCGGCCAAGCTGTTCTCGCAAACCATGGACGCCGCCGCGGGCAAGGCCTCGTTGATCAAGGTAGTGGACCCGGCCCCGCGCCAGATCCCCGCGCCCGAATCCATCGCCCGCGCACTGAACCTGCTCAAGGGTGCGAAGAAGCCGCTGATCCTGCTGGGCAAGGGCGCGGCCTACGCGCAGGCTGACGCCGACATCCAGGCCCTGGTCGAGAAGACGGGCATCCCCTACCTGCCCATGTCCATGGCCAAGGGCATCTTGCCCGACACCCACCCGCAATCGGCCGCCGCCGCGCGTTCCTTCGTGCTGCCCGAGGCCGACGTGGTGCTGCTGATCGGCGCGCGCCTGAACTGGCTGCTCTCGCACGGCAAGGGCAAGACCTGGGGCGGCAAGGACCACAAGGACTGGGGTGGCCAGAAGTTCATCCAGATCGACATCGCCTCCACCGAGTTCGACAGCAACGTGCGCATCGACGCACCCATCGCGGGCGACATCGGTTCCTGCGTCTCGGC
Organism: Hylemonella gracilis ATCC 19624; assembly: GCF_000211835.1. GTDB lineage: Bacteria > Pseudomonadota > Gammaproteobacteria > Burkholderiales > Burkholderiaceae_C > Hylemonella > Hylemonella gracilis. The sequence goes on from NZ_AEGR01000081.1 coordinate 30,948, forward strand.
CCTGTTGGCCGGCGTGGGCAACAGCTGGGCCAAGCCGCCCGCTGAGTGGACCAACGCCATCAACGACAAGAAGAGCAAGAACATCGCGAAGATGGCCGAAACCCTGGCCAAGGACCCCAAGCCGATGAACTTCCACAGCGCGCTCAACGTGGTGCGCGACATCTTCAAGGCCCATCCCGACACGCTGCTGGTCAACGAAGGCGCGAACGCGCTGGATTTCACCCGTTCCATCGTGGACATGTACAAGCCGCGCAAGCGCCTGGACGTGGGCACCTGGGGCGTGATGGGCATCGGCATGGGCTTCGCCGTCGCCGCCGCCGTCGAGAGCAATCAGCGCGTCGTCGCCGTCTGCGGTGACAGCGCCTTTGGCTTCTCCGGCATGGAGGTGGAAACCATCGCCCGCTACAACCTACCGGTCTGCGTGGTGATCTTCAACAACAACGGCGTCTACCGCGGCACCGACGTGAACCCGACCGGCGGCGCCGACGTGGCCCCGACCGTGTTCGTCAAGGATGCGCGTTACGAGAAGCTGATGGAAGCCTTCGGTGGCGTGGGCGTCTATGCCCAGACCTCGGCCGAGTTGCGCAAGGGCATCGAGGACGCCCTCAAGTCGGGCAAGCCCACACTGATCAACGCCATCATCGACGAGACGGCCGGCACGGAAAGCGGACGCATCACGAGCCTGAACCCGGCCGCCGCGATCAAGAAGTAATCCTAGACACAACACCCATTCAAAACCCGTTCCGCATCCACGGGACCTATCTCAGAAGGAGCAGAAAATGTCCGGAAACAAACCCCTCAAGGGCATCAAGATCATCGACTTCACGCACGTGCAAGCCGGTCCCGCCTGCACGCAGTTGCTGGCTTGGTTCGGCGCCGACGTGATAAAGGTCGAGCGCCCGGGTGCCGGTGACGTGACGCGCAGCCAACTGCGTGACATCCCCGATGCCGACGCGCTCTACTTCACGATGCTCAACAGCAACAAGCGCTCGCTGACGCTGGACACCAAGACCCCCGAGGGCAAGGAAGTGCTGGAGAAGCTGATCAAGAAGTCCGACGTGATGGTCGAGAACTTCGGCCCCGGCGCCCTGGACCGCATGGGCTTCACGTGGCAGCGCATCCAGGAGCTGAACCCCGGCATGATCCTCGCATCCGTCAAGGGCTTCTCCGACGGCCACCACTACGAAGACCTCAAGGTTTATGAAAACGTGGCGCAGTGCGCGGGCGGCGCGGCCTCCACCACCGGCTGGTGGAAGGGAGAGAACGCTGGCCCGACGATCTCGGCCGCGGCCCTGGGTGACTCCAACACCGGCATGCACTTGGCCATCGGCATCCTGACCGCCATCATCGGCCGTCAGCAAACCGGCAAGGGCCAGAAGGTGGCCGTGTCCATGCAAGACGCCGTGCTCAACCTCTGCCGCGTCAAGATGCGCGACCAACTGCGTCTGGACAAGGTCGGCTACCTGGAGGAGTACCCCCAGTATCCGCACGAGAAGTTCGGCGACGTGGTGCCGCGCGGCGGCAATGCGGGCGGCGGTGGCCAGCCGGGCTGGATCCTGAAGTGCAAGGGCTGGGAAACCGACCCCAACGCTTACATCTACTTCACGATCCAAGGCCATGCCTGGGAGCCGATTTGCGACGCGCTGGGCAAGCCGGAATGGAAGACGGACCCCAACTACACCACGGCGAAGGCGCGTCAACCGCACATCATGGACATCTTCGCCACCATCGAGAACTTCATCAAGGACAAGACGAAGTTCGAGGCCGTGGACATCTTCCGCAAGTTCGACATTCCTTGCGCGCCGGTGCTGTCCATGAAGGAACTGCTGCACGACAAGTCGCTGCGCGCTTCGGGCTCCATCGTCGAAGTGCCGCACAAGGTGCGTGGCAGCTACTGGACGGTGGGCAGCCCGATCAAGTTCTCCGACCTCAAGCCCGAGGTGACGGCCTCTCCGCTGCTGGGCGAGCACACCGACGAAGTGCTGGCTGAGCTGGGCTACAGCAAGGACCAGATCGGCAAGATGCACAGCAACAAGGCGGTCTGACCCTCCCCGTCACCCAGCCTGAGACGGCGCCGCTCCTTCGGGAGGGCGCCGTTTTTTCATGGTCAGCTCTCTTCTCGCTTTTTCCTTTAACGAAACCCTTTTTCACTGCGCAGCAACACATCCAAAAAAGCAAAAGTGTTCTGCATGGAACATCGCCGTCGCGCAGGCTGCGCGCGCAAGGGTGCTCCCTATAATCATTTGGAATATTTGACATGCCGATGACCATGGGTCCTTGGCCTGGTGAAGTGCGCATTCCAAGCAACAATTGAATGAATGCTCCCACGCTCCGCCGCTGTGCGGGTCGCTACCCCCCGAGGGGGTGCTTCTTGCCTTGGGGCGGTCCGACGGCAAAAATGCCGCATTCACCACAAGAGTTTTTAACTTCTGGAGTTTTTTTCATGACCAAGGCGCTCGAAGGAGTCCGCATCCTCGACTTCACGCATGTGCAGTCGGGCCCCACCTGCACGCAATTGTTGGCGTGGTTTGGCGCGGACGTGATCAAGGTGGAAAAGGCCGGCGAAGGCGATGCGACGCGCGGACAGCTGCGCGACATTCCAGGCGCGGACAGCCTGTACTTCACCATGCTCAACCACAACAAGCGGTCCATCACGCTCAACACCAAGGACCCCAAGGGCAAGGACGTGCTGGTGGATCTGATCAAGCAATGCGACGTCATGGTCGAGAACTTCGCACCGGGCGCGCTCGATCGCATGGGCTTCAGCTGGGAGCGGATTCAGGAAATCAACCCGCGCATCATCCTCGCCTCCATCAAGGGCTTCGGTCCCGGTCCCTACGAGGATTGCAAGGTCTACGAGAACGTCGCGCAATGCACGGGCGGCGCAGCCTCCACCACGGGTGACCCGGACGGCCTGCCCACGGTGACAGGCGCTCAGATCGGCGACAGCGGCACCGGTCTGCACCTGGCCCTGGGCATCGTGACCGCCCTCTTTCAGCGCGAGAAGACCTGCCGCGGACAGAAGGTCAGCGCCGCCATGCAAGACGCCGTGCTCAATCTCTGCCGCGTCAAGCTGCGTGACCAGCAGCGGCTGGAACGCACGGGCGTGCTGAAGGAATATCCGCAGTACCCGGACATCGAGTTCGGAGAGGCCGTGCCCCGCGCCGGCAATGCCTCGGGCGGCGGCCAGCCCGGCTCCATCCTCAAGTGCAAAGGCTGGCAGAAGGACCCGAACGCCTACATCTACTTCATCACGCAAGGCGCGGTCTGGCCCGCCATCTGCAAGGTCATTGGCGAGGAAGACTGGATCACCAATCCGCACTTCGCCACACCCGAGGCTCGACTGCCACACCTGAAGATGATCTTCGCCCGCATCGAGGAATGGACCAAGACCAAGACCAAGTTCGAGGCCATGGACATCCTCAACGAGCATGACATCCCTTGCGGCCCCATCCTCTCGATGAAGGAGATCGCAGAAGACAGCTCCCTGCGCGCCACCGGCACCATCGTGGAGGTGGACCATCCCGTGCGCGGCAAGTACCTGACCGTGGGCAACCCGATCAAGCTCTCGGACAGTCCCGTGGACGTGACGCGCTCACCGCTGCTGGGCGAGCACACCGAGGAGGTGCTGGCCCAGATGGGCTATGGCAAGGCTCGGATCGAAGAACTGCGCAGCGCGAAGGTGATCTGAAACCCCGCAGGGTCCGTATCGAACGTGCGGGGCGAGGCGCCCATCCCGAACTCTGCGGGCCGCGCCCGCCCTTGCACCTGAGAAACCACCTGACAAACGACATGAAACCCCTTGATCGCGACGACCGGCCGCGGACCTTCCCGCACCTCACGCTGCTGGCAGTCCTGGCTTGCGTGCCGCTGCTGAACGCATGCACCTCGCAAGCCTGGTACGAAGGTTCGCGCGCCAGCGCCCGGCAGCAATGCAATCAGCAACCCCCGGGCGCGTACGAAGACTGCATGCGCCGCGTGAACGAAGGCGTGGGCAGCAAGAGCTACGACAGCTACGAACGCGAGCGCGAGGAATTGCGGCGCAAGTAGGTCCCAAGAGAGGGGTGGAGGGACAAGGGCGGCAAGGAGCTGGCAGAGACGGGAAGGCCGGCAATCCATCGTCCAGTCGGGATGAACTTGGTGCGCGCCTGACGGTATCGCGCCCCTGACACGCAGCGTTGGTTTCAGTGGTCGCCAGCACGCTCGCGCAGGGCATGCCACAATCCGCCCCCGCTGTCCTCCGCGCCTTTTCATGCAACAGAACTTCTTGCGCACGGCCCTCGTCCTGGGCCTGCTGTCCGCCGTCGGCCCCCTCGGCATCGACCTCTACCTCCCCGCCCTGCCCCTGATCGGGCATGAACTCCAGGCCTCCATCGGCGCGGTCCAAGCCAGTTTGATGATCTTCTTCATCGCGCTGGGCGTTGGGCAGCTGGTCTATGGCCCGGTCTCGGACATGCTGGGGCGCAAGCCGCCGCTGTACTTCGGCCTGGTTCTGTTCGCGGTCGGCAGCGTGGGCTGCGCCTTCGCGCCCAACGTGGAATTCCTGCTGTTCATGCGCTTCTTTCAAGGGCTGGGCGCCTGCGCCTGCACGGTCATTCCGCGCGCCGTGGTGCGTGACCTCTACACCGGCCACGAGGCCTTGCGCATGATGTCCATGCTCATGCTGGTCTTCAGCGTCGCGCCCATCCTCGCACCGCTGCTCGGCAGCTTCCTGATCGATGCACTGGGCTGGCGCAGCAGCTTCTGGGGCATGCTCGGGGCCAGCCTGCTGGGCCTTGTGCTGATGGCGACCCAACTGCGTGAAACGCGTCCCGCCGAGGTTCGCGCGGCGGAACGCGAGGCGCGCAACGCCCCAGGTACACGGCGGCCAACAGGTGACTGGTCGATGGTGCTTGGCAGCTACCGCACGCTGCTGTCGGATCGGCATTTCCTCGGCTTGGTCTTCATCGGTGCCTTTGGCATCGCCGCCTTCTTCACCTACCTCGCGAACTCGTCCTTCGTGCTGATCAACCACTACGGACTCACGACGCGACAGTTCAGCATCGCCTTCGCCTCGAACGCGGCGGCCTTCATCGGAATGTCGCAACTGACCAGCCGCTTGAGCCGACGCTTCGGACTCAAGCCCATGGTGCGCGTGGCCGCGCACGGCCACGCCGCGGTGATGCTCACCCTGCTGCTGCTGTTTGCCCTGGGCGTCGAAGCCCTGCCCGTGATGCTGGTGTTGCTCTTCATCGGGTTTGGCTTTCTCGGCCTCATCGTGCCCACCTCGGCCATCCTGGCGCTCGAAAGCCACGGACCGATCGCCGGCACGGCCTCGGCACTCCTGGGCACCCTGCAGTTCGGCACTGGCGCGCTGATGATCGCTGTCTCCGGCCAAGTGGCCAATGGCACCGGCCTGCCCATGGTGGCCTGCATCGCGGGCGCCGCGACCATGACATGGCTCTTCGCGCAGACCACGCTGCGCAAGGGCAGCGCCACGGAGAACGCTAGGAGTGCCTCGGCGCGAACATGATGATGGCCATGCCAGCCAGGGCCACACCACCTCCGACGACATCCCACACGCCCGGGCGAATGCCCTCCACCGCCCAAAGCCAGAGCAAGGCGGCGCAGATGTACACACCGCCATAGGCGGCGTAGACACGCCCCGCCGCGGCGGGATGCAGAGTGAGTAACCAGGCAAAAAACGCCAGGCAGAGCGCGCCGGGCAGCAGCAGCCAGACGCTTTTGCCCTCACGCAGCCACAGCCAGGGCAAGTAGCATCCCGCGATTTCAGCCAGCGCGGTCAGGAAAAACAGAGCCAGGGTCTTGAGTTCGGGCATGGGCGCGATCGTAAACGAGCGCCTCCTGCCTGCCAGCGTCAACCAGCCAGCCAGAACGGCAGCGACTCAACCCATGTGCAGGCCGCCGTTGACCGAGAAGTCGGCACCGGTCGAGTACCCACTTTCGTCACTCGCGAGCCAGGCGATGATGGACGCAATCTCGCCCGGCTCCCCCAGACGCTTGACCGGGATGGTGCCCACGATCTTCTCGAGCACGTCGGGGCGGATGGCCTTGACCATGTCGGTGCCGATGTAGCCTGGGCTGACCGTGTTCACCGTCACGCCCTTGCCCGCGAGTTCCTGGGCCAAGGCCATCGTGAAACCGTGCATGCCCGCCTTGGCGGCGGAGTAGTTGGTCTGGCCGGCCTGGCCTTTTTCGCCATTGACGCTGCTGATGTTGATGATGCGACCCCAGCCCTTTTCGACCATGTCGCCCACGACCTGCTTGGTCACGTTGAACATGGAGGTGAGGTTGGTGTTGAGCACGGCATCCCAGTCCTCGCGCGTCATCTTGAGGAACATGCGGTCGCGGGTGATGCCCGCGTTGTTGACCAGCACGTCGATCGAACCGTGCGCCGCCTTGGCCTTGGTGAAGGCCTCCACGGTCGACTCCCAGACACCGACGTTGCCCACCGAGGCATGGAAGGTGTACCCCAAGGCCTGCTGTTCGGCCAGCCACTTGGCATGGTCGCGCGTGGGACCGCAGCCGGCAATGACCCTGAAACCATCACGGTGCAGGCGCTGGCAAATCGCGGTGCCGATGCCGCCCATGCCGCCGGTCACGTAAGCGACTTTCTGTTGCACGGTGTCCTCCTCTGATGTGCGATGTGCGATGTGCCTTGAATCTCCGCAAGAACTGTACCCAAAACCCGGGGGCTGTCTCCCTAGGAAAACACGGGGACGGTCGCGCGACGCCCGGACTAGCGGCTGAGATGCCGTGTCCTAGAATGCCCGCGTCCCACAACGGCATTTGCCGGCGCCCCGGTCACAAGCTGGAAGGCCCGCGTTTTTCCGCGTCCCTGCAGGCTACAGCCCCGCAAGCGGTTCTCATCGCCACGCCATTCCAATTTCCAACAGCGCCTTGTGAACTCCGTCCCTGCAAAGACCCCGGCAACGCCCGTCGCCGCGCCCACTCTCGACGCCGACCTCGACCCATCCGCGCCATCGGATCCTCCTAAACTCGAAGACCGGCTCACCGTCATCGTGATGGCACTGCTGGCACTCATCACCTTCGCGAACGTGCTGGTGCGTTATTTCACCAACCAGTCGTTTGCGTGGACCGAGGAAATCTCGGTCTTCCTGATGATCGTGCTGGCCCTGGTCGGAAGTGCGGCCGCGGTGGCGCGCAACAGCCACATCCGCATCGAATTCTTCGCCGACAACGGGCCAGCGCGCCGCCGTCGCCTGCTCGCGCGCTTTGGAGCGCTGATGACAGCCCTGCTCTTCACCCTGATCGCCGTGCTGAGCAGCCGCACGCTCTACGACGACCTCCGCTACGGCGAAACCTCGCCCGGCATCGGCGTGCCCCAGTGGTGGTACACGGTCTGGCTACCCCTGCTCTCCGCCGTGATCGCGCTGCGAGCGTTCGGCATCTTCTTGCGCCATGGCAAGAAGGGCGAAGACGAGCGACAAGACGGGCCACCGACGGGCCGTTCCCAAGGTGGCCCAGCCCCCTCGGGGGGCAGCGACCCACACGCAGTGGGGGAGCGTGGGGGCCCACCATCAGGGGGGCAAGCCACATGATCGCCATCCTGCTCTTCTCAGCCTTCCTGGCGCTGCTGTTCCTCGGCGTGCCCATCGGGGCGGCTCTGGGCCTGGCGGGCGCGGTCTGTATCGCCCTGGCCAATCTGGACGCGCCCTGGTTCGGCCTGCTGGCCGTGCCGCAGAATTTCTACGCCGGTCTGGGCAAGTACCCCTTGCTGGCCGTGCCCATGTTCGTGTTGGTGGGCAGCATCTTCGACCGCTCGGGCGTGGCCTCTCGCCTGGTGAATTTCGCGGTGGCCATCGTCGGACGCGGCCCCGGCATGCTGCCGCTGGTGGCGATCGCGGTGGCCATGTTCCTGGGCGGCATCTCGGGCTCGGGCCCGGCCAATGCCGCCGCAGTGGGCGCGGTGATGATCGCGGCGATGAAACGCGCGGGTTACCCGCCCGCCTTTTCGGCGAGCATCGTCGGCGCGGCGGCCGCGACGGACATCCTGATTCCGCCCTCGGTGGCCTTCATCGTTTATTCGGTGCTGGTGCCGGGCGCCTCCGTGCCCGCGCTCTTCGCCGCCGGCATGGTGCCGGGGGTGCTCGCGGGGCTGGCCCTGATGGTTCCCGCCGTGTGGCTGGCGCGCAAGCACAAGATGGGGCTGCTGGAGGCCGAGCTGCCACGCCCGCCGTTTTGGCGCAGCCTGCGCGCATCGCTCTGGGGCTTGGCCGCGCCAGTGCTCATCCTGGGCGGCATGCGCGCGGGCTGGTTCACGCCCACCGAGGCCGCCGTGGTGGCGGTGTTCTACGGCCTCTTTGTCGGCATGGTGGTCCACCGCACCATCCGGGTTCGCGACCTCTGCGGCATCCTGCGCGAGTCGGGCGAACTGTCGGCCGTGCTGCTGTTGGTGATCTCCCTGGCCGGCATCTTTGCTTTCTCGCTCTCGACCCTGGGCGTCATCGACCCGGTGACGAACGCCATCGTGCATTCGGGTCTGGGTGAATACGGCGTGCTGGCGCTGCTCATCGTGCTGTTGGTCACGGTGGGCATGTTCCTCGACGGCGTGTCCATCTTCCTGATCTTCGTGCCACTGCTGCTGCCCATCATGCGCCACTACAACTGGGACCCGGTGTGGTTCGGCGTGGTGCTCACGCTCAAGGTGGCGCTGGGCCAGTTCACGCCGCCGCTGGCGGTCAACCTGATGGTGTCCAGCCGGATCGCCGGCATCCCGATGGAAGCCACGGTACGTTGGGTGGGCTGGCTGCTGGTGTCCATGGCCTTGGTCATGGTGCTGGTCATCGCCTTCCCGCAGCTCGCATTGTGGCTGCCCAACGTGTTGGGCTACTGAGTTCGAGACCTGGCCCCACACGCCCTGATTTTTGACCCGAGTTTCACGCGATCACACAACGCAACCCCAAGGAGACAAAACCATGACACTGCATCGCATCGTCCAAACGCTGACCGCCGGCCTGGCAAGCGCCTTGCTGGCCTGCGCCGCGCTGGCCCAGAGCAACTACAAGCCCGAGTACCGCATGTCGCTGGTGCTGGGCCCGCCCACGCCCTGGGGCCAGTCCGGCCAGATCTGGGCTGACCTGGTGAAGGAGCGCACGCAAGGGCGCATCAACATCAAGCTCTACCCCGGGGTCTCGCTGATCCAAGGTGACCAGACGCGCGAGTTCAGCGCCATCCGCCAAGGCATCATCGACATGGCCGTGGGCTCCACCATCAACTGGTCGCCCCAGGTCAAGCAGCTCAATCTGTTCTCGATGCCCTTCCTGATGCCGGACTACAAGGCGGTGGACGCACTCACGCAAGGCGAGGTGGGACTAGAGATCTTCGCCGCCATCGACAAGGCGGGCGTGCTGCCCCTGGCCTGGAGCGAGAACGGCTACCGTGAGCTGACCAACTCCAAGCGCGCGGTCCGCTCGCCGGCAGACCTCAAGGGCATGAAGATCCGCGTGGTCGGCTCGCCGCTGTTCGCCGACATGTTCACGGCCCTGGGCGCCAACCCCACGCAGATGAGCTGGGCCGACGCGCAGCCTGCGCTGGCCAGCGGCGCGGTGGACGGGCAGGAAAACCCGCTCTTCATGTTCCCCTTGCTCAAGCTGCACAACCTCGGCCAGAAGTTCGTCACCACCTGGGGCTACATGGCCGACCCGCTGGTCTTCGTGGTGAACAAGGACGTCTGGTCTTCGTGGACGCCGGCCGACCAAGCCATCGTGCGCCAGGCTGCCATCGACGCGGGCAAGCAAGGCGTGGCCATCGCCCGCAAGGGGTTGGTCGAAGCCGACAAGCCGCTGCTCAAGGAGATCGCAGGCTTTGGCGTGACCGTGACCCAACTCAGCCCCGCCGAGCGCGACGCCTTCGTGAAGGCCACGCGCCCGGTTTATGACAAGTGGAAGCAGACCATCGGCGTCGATTTGGTCAACGCGGCGGAAAAGGCCATCGCCGCGCGGAAATAAACGCGCACGACACCTCAGACGACGGGGGGAGCCACGGCTCCCCTTTTTTCTGCCCTGCCCCCCGCGCCTGAGGTTGTGCGCTGGCTTTGGGCCTCGATTCTGATTCGGACCCGCGCCCAGCCAGGCCAATGTTTGAGGCTCAGGCCTGCTGCCGAACGTAGCGCCCCGGCGCCGGCTCAAGGGCCTTGTATTTGCCCTTGCCAAACTTCTTCGGGGCCGGGACCAGGGGGCCGGCGTGCTGGTCCAGCCACGCCGCCCAGTCAGGCCACCAGCTGCCGGGTTGCTCTTGCGCGCCCGCCAGCCAATCGTCCAGCCGTGGTGGCAACTGTCCATCGGCACGCACCCAATGGCTGCGCTTTTTTTTCTCGGGCGGGTTGATGACGCCCGCGATGTGCCCCGACGCGCCCATCACGAAACGCCGCGGTCCGGACAAGACCTGGGTGCTGGCATAGGCGCTGCCCACGGGCACGATGTGGTCCTCGCGCGAGCCGTAGAGGTAGGCCGGCAGGTCGACGCTGCGCAGATCGACCGCCTCGCCGCAAACGGTCAGCCGCCCAGGCTGGGCCAGATTGTTCTCAAGGTAGGTGTTGCGCAAGTACCAAGCGTACCAAGGGCCAGGCAGGTTGGTGCTGTCACCGTTCCAGTACAGCAGGTCAAAGGGCGGCGGCGTCTCGCCCTTCAAGTAGTTGCGGGCCACATAGTTCCAGACCAGTTCAGAAGGACGCAGGAAACTGAAGGTGGCGGCCAGCTCGCGCCCGGGCATCACGCCCCCTTGCGCGAATTGCTGCTCACGCAAGCGCACTGCCGCCTCGTCGATGAACACATCGAGCACGCCGGTGTCGGAGAAATCCAGGAAGGTGGTGAGCAAGGTGAGGCTGGCCACCGGCTTCTCTCCGCGCGCCGCCAGCACCGCGAGGGCCGTGCCCAGCAAGGTGCCGCCGACGCAAAAACCCAGCGCATTGATCTGGCCCTGACCGTCGGCCTGCTCCGGGTCTGAACCTGAGGCGTCGCTCTTGTGGGGCTTCTGGGGCTTGTGCGCGGCAATCTCCCGCGTCACGGTGATGGCGCGGATGACGGCGTGCTCCACATAGTCGTCCCAGGTCTTGGTCGCCAGGCTGGCGTGGTCAGGATCGGCCGGGTCGACCGGCGGATTGCGCCAACTGATGACGAACACGCGGTGGCCCTGCGTGAGCGCGTAGCGGATCAAGGAGTTGCCGGGCTGCAAGTCCAGGATGTAGAACTTGTTGATGCACGGGGGCACCAGCAGCAGAGGTCGGGCGTGCACCTGCTCCGTCAGGGGCTGGTACTCGATCAACTGGAACAGTTCGTTCTCATAGACCACCGCGCCCGGCGTGGTGGCGACATTGCGGCCCACCTCGAACTGACTCGCGTCCGTCATGCTCACTTGGCCTCGCCCCAAGTCATGCAAGAGGTTCTGCAGGCCTTGGGCCACGCTGCGCCCCTGGGTTTCGATGGCCTTGCGCTGGGCCTCCCGGTTGAAGGCCATGAAGTTGGCGGGCGCGCTGGCAGCCACCCATTGATCGACCCCAAAACGGATGCGCGCACGGGTCTTGGCATCGGCCTGCACGGCCTCGGCCATCTGCGTGAGCAGGCGCGCATTGAGGGCGTGCAAGGCCTGGGCCGTGTCTTCCTTCCAGCCTTCACGGCCCAGCTGGACGCAGTCGTTCACGTACTGCTGCTGCAAGGACTGCAAGGTGTCGGTCGGAATGCGCGGCAGCTCGTGCAAGGGAAAGGCTGACGCTGGGATGCCTGGCGTCAAGCTGCCCCCGGCGGGAGGCACGGCCGCCGGGAAGGTCGCTGCCCCGGGCGCTGCGCCAGCAGGCCAGCTGAACAGCCCTTGCAGCCCCGGAGCCACCCCCTGCGCCATGGCGGCGGCGTACGTGGCCAACTGCGCCTGCTGGGCCTGAACCACGGCGTGCATCCACGCCGACCAGGACGACATCGCATCGGCGGTATGCTCATGCCCCCGCGCATTCTGGCCTTCTGCCCCGCTCGCCCCGTTCATGTCCGCTCCTCGCATCCAGCACGGCAACATGCCGCGCCCTCGGTTCGGTGCCCAGTATTGCAGGCGCCGCCCGCCGTGCCAAGGCACGGCCTGCTTCATTCCTCGGGTATAGCCCCCATGTTCCTGCCCCTGATCGCGATCGCGTGGCTTTATGTCGCCCTCATGATGGCCGTGGCCGAGGCCAGCAGCCCGATCGGCAGCCTGCTGGGCGCCATCGTCACCTTCCTGCTCTACGGCGTGGGCCCGGTGGCGCTGCTGCTCTACATCCTGGGAACACCACTGCGCAAGAAGCTGCGGCGACTGAGGGACAGCCGCGAGGACCAGGTGAGCGAGTCGGCCACGACCGAGGGCTCCCAGCCAGCCGCCGGGGACTCACCAGCCTCAGCCCAGCCAGATGCAGGCGGCCATGCGGCCGCTGACGCGGTCGCGCCGGTGCGAAAAGAACCGTGAACGCTGGGTGACGGTGCACCAGCTGTCCGAGCCGTTGTTGCCATAGATCTGCTGCACGCCCAATGCGTGCAGGCGCTGCCGTGCCAGGCCAGGCAGATCGGCCAGCCACTTGCCGGTCTTGCCGGGCACGGGCCGGAACAGGGACGCAGCCTGCCGGTCCCAAGCCTCGAACGCGGATCGCACGTCCGGCCCCACCTCGTAGGCCATGGGGCCGATGCAAGGCCCCAGCCAGGCCAGCAAATCGCTGGGCAACAGCCTCTGCCCCTGCGTGCGCAACTGGGTCAGCACGGCCCGTTCCAGGGTTTCCAGCACACCATCGCCCCCTTCGCCCGACAGACCGCGCCAACCCGCGTGGGCCGCCGCCACGAAGCGGCCTTGCCGGTCGGTCAGCAGCACGGGCAGGCAATCGGCGATCAGCACCGTGCAGACCACGCCGCGCTCTTGTGTCCAGCAGGCATCGGCCTCATTGCCCTGGGATGTGAAACGGTCCAGACGCAGCACCTTGTTGCCGTGCACTTGCTGCATGAAGACCGGATGGGCCTGCAGCGCCTGGGCCAGCCGGGCCCGATTGCGGCCCACGGTCAGCACATCGTCACCCACGTGATCACCCAGGTTGAGGCTGTCATAAGGCGACACGGACTGCCCCCCCGAACGCGTGGTGCAGAGGGCGTGCACCGCGGCAGGCACGGGCCATTGGGGACGAAGCCAGTCGGGATGGGGGCCAGGGCGGGAAGCGGAATTCATGCCGCAAAGGATAAGCGAGAATGCCAGCCATCCCAACCCGGAAAAAGCCATCAGCGCAGGAGCACTCGACCCATGATTCTGGAACTCGCCGACATCCGCATTCAACCCGGCCAGCAGGCCGCCTTTGACGAGGCGATCCAGCGCGGCTTGGCCACCGTGATCAGCCAGTCGCGGGGCTACCGCGGCCACAAGGTCAACAAGGGCGTGGAAAGCCCCGAGCGTTACATCCTGATGATCTTCTGGGAGACCCTGGAAGACCACACCGTGCACTTCCGCCAATCCCCCGCCTTCACCGCCTGGCGCGCCATCGTGGGCCCCTTCTTTGCCCAGCCGCCCCAGGTGGAACACTTCACGCTGCTGTCGAAAAGCAACTGACCCTGCCCAGGCCAGGCTCGGTACCCCGCCGGGCGCCGCGTCGTCCCGCACGGGGCGATGTCTGTGGCCTGACGACGCCGGTGACTCGCCCCCCTCGCACAGAACCCTCCCGATAAGGAATTGGCTTCCATGTCTTACGTCATCCCCGCCCCCGCACCCGTCTCCGTGCCCGTCGTCGGCCGCGCCGAGCGCTTCCCCGTCAACCGGGTTTACTGCGTGGGCCGCAACTACGTGGCGCATGCCCAGGAAATGGGCTTCACGGGCCGCGAACCGCCCTTCTTCTTCATCAAACCGGCCGACAGCTGCCTGGTGGTGGAGGCGGGCCAAACGGCGCGGCTGCCCTACCCCAGCCTGACCCAGGATTACCAGCACGAGATCGAACTCGTGGCCTGCATCGGCAAGGGCGGCATGAACATTCCCGCGGACCAAGCCCGCCAGCACATCTGGGGTTACGCCGTGGGCCTGGACATGACGCGCCGCGATCTGCAGGGTGAGCAGAAGAAACAAGGCCGCCCCTGGTGCATCGGCAAGACCTTCGAGGCCGCCAGCCCCATTGGCCCCATCACACCCGCGGCGGACGTGGCCGCCCAGATCGAAAGCGCCGAGATCACGCTCGCGGTCAACGGACAGACGCGCCAAAAAAGCGACGTGTCCAAGCTGATCTGGAACCTGGGCGAGATCATCGAGCACCTCAGCCGGGCCTGGCTGCTCAAGCCTGGTGACCTGATCTACACGGGCACGCCCGAAGGCGTGGCGGCGCTCCAGCCAGGTGACGTGCTGGCGGGCCAGGTCAGCGGGCTGACGCCGATCCAACTGCAGGTGGTGTGAGGCGCAGGGGGCTTGACTTGAGTCGCACCGGGCGCGGCCCCGCCGTGGGGCCCGTGCTCATCGCCTCTGTGGCTTAAGTCAAGCCCGGGTCTGGCCCGAACCCTGAACAGCGATGCAGGTTCAGGGCTGGTAGGGCCGCACCAGGCGGACCACCAAGGCCGTGCCGCGCGAGACATCGCCCCTCGACTCCCCATTGCCGAGATGCACGGCCCAACCCAGGCGAGCCGAGAGGCGTTCCTGGCGGTTGGTGCTGCCGCTGGCGATGTTGTCGTAGTTGTAAGGGTTGGTCTGCGCGACGTTGATGCTGGCGTTGCCGCTCCAGGTCCAGTCCCTCGGATCGCCTGGGAAGAGCGTGGCGCTGGCGGGGTCGTCCTTGAGGCGACGCAGCTCGTGGATGCGCGGCAGGCGCCACGCCACACCGTCGGCCTTGGCGCGCGCGGTGGCCAAGGCCTGGGCGGTGGTGTAGGTCATCAAACGCGCTTCACCTGCGCATTGGTGGCCGTTCCAGGTCATGCCCTCCACGCAGCGCAGCCACGCCAGCTTGTTCTGCGCATCGAGCACGTAGGCACCGTCGGCGCTGAGCACCAGGGCAGGGCCTGCCGCCGCACCCTCGGGCTTGAGCTTGGGCGTGGGCTTGGACTCCACCTTGCCTTGAGTCTTGCTTTCAGCCGGCGCCGCAGTCACCTCGCCCCCGACGGGCGGTGCGCTATCGGGCGTGGCCTGGGCCCGTGCCTGGAGGTGCGCCGCCCCGATGCCTAGCCCCACGGACAGGACCAGCAGCGCAAGCCGATGTCTGTGCAGGCGTCTCAGGCTCATGGTGCGGTTCATGCCAGGGGCTCCTCTGTCTGGTGATCGCGGACCACGCAGCCCACGCATCGTCTCATTGTCCAACTTCACGCCACCGCCGCTTTGACGATGCGCAAGGTTTCGGCGAAGGCCGGGTGCTCGGCCGAGCGCAGCCACTCAAAAGCCACCATCTCGGTCGTCACCAGTTCCGCCCCAGCCCCCGCCAAGCGATCGAAGGCGGCATCTCGGTTACGTTCCGTGCGCGAGGCACAGGCATCGGTCACCACCCAGACATCGAACTCCTCTTCGAGCAAGGCCAAGGCCGTCTGCATGAGGCAGACGTGGGTCTCGCACCCCGCCAGCACCAGGGTGCCCCGCTCGGGAACCGCCTCCGGCTTTTTCTGCAGGTGTTTGGGCAGACTGCGGGCATTCCCGCCTTGGGCTTGCTGGGTCTTTGCAGGTGGGCGCAGCAATTCACCCAGGCCGTCGGCGACGGCATTGAAACTCATCTTGGCGAAGGACTTGCCACCTGCGACCTGTTGGGTCTGGGCCACGAGCGTCTGCAGATCGGCTGACGTGGCGCCCAGTCCGCCGGGGTTCTCCTCGGTCAGCCAGACCGGCACCTTGAACAAGCGCGCCAGTTGCGCCAGGCGTCGGGCATTGGCCAGGGCCAGCGCGCCCTCGTGCAAGGCAGGCAGCAGCTTGGCCTGGTAATCCACCAGCAGCAGTTGAGAGTCGTCGCGTTCCAGCAGCATGTCGTGTGTGTTCCTGAAAAAAATTCGTCAAGCCGTGATTCTGACAACGATGCGGCCGCGCACCTGCCCCGCCATCAGCTGTTGGGCTTTTTCCAGCGCCGCGGACAGCGGCACCTCCTCGGTCATGTGTTCCAGCAAGGCCGGGTCGAGGTCGCGTGCCAGCCGATCCCATGCGCGCTGGCGCTTCGCGCGGGGCGCCATCACCGAGTCGATGCCCACCAGTGTGACCCCGCGCAAGATGAAGGGGGCCACCGTGCCCGGCAGGTCCATGCCCTGCGCGAGACCGCAGGCGGTCACCACGCCGCCATAACGCGTCTGGGCCAGGGCGTTGACCAGGGTGTGCGAGCCCACGGCGTCCACCACCGAGGCCCAGCGCTCTTTCTGCAAGGGCTTGCCAGGCGTGGCGAGTTCGGCGCGGTCCATCACGGCCGCGGCCCCCAAGGCCCGCAGGTAATCCGACTGCGCCGACTTGCCGGTCGCGGCGGTGACCTGGTAGCCCAGTCGGCTCAACAAGGCCACGGCGATGCTGCCCACCCCGCCGGTCGCGCCGGTCACCAGCACCTCGCCCGAAGCCGGGGTGATGCCCTGATCTTCCAAGGCCAGCACACTGAGCATGGCGGTGTACCCGGCCGTGCCGATGGCCATGGCTTGACGGGGCGTAAAGGCCGTGGGCAGGCGCACCAGGCCATCCCCCTTCAGGCGCGCCGTGGCGGCCAGGCAGCCCCACAGCGTCTCGCCCACGCCCCAGCCGTTGTGGATGAAGGCATCGCCCGCGCGCCAATCCGCGTGGCGCGATTCGAGTACCGTGCCCGCGCCATCGATGCCCGGCACCATGGGCCACTTGCGCACCACGGGGCCCTTGTTGGTCAGCGCCAAACCGTCCTTGTAGTTGAGCGTGGAGTACTGCACGGCCACCGTCACATCGCCTTCGTTCAGGGGCGGCAGACTCGCCTCGTCCAGGGTCGTCAGACGCGCGGTGAAGCCTTCGGGCCGGCCGTTGGCTTGGTCCAACAAAATTGCCTGAAACATGTCTTTTCTCCTCGTAAAAAAGCCTTGGAATGCGGCAGGATCGGCGCCGAACCCTATGCTAACCGGATGCCTTGCGCGCCCCACCCGAAGATGCCCCTGACCCGCGCCCACCCAACCGCGACGCTGAGTGCCCTTGCGCTGACCTTGGCCGTGACGGCACTGCTGCACGGTTGCGCTTCGCCGCAGCGCTGGGCCGGCGAAACCTATGACGACGGCCCGCATGCCGCGGTGCACGACGGCGCGGAAGACCGCCGCGCCGAGATCGTGGTCGCCGCCATGGGTGCCCTGGGCACCCCCTACCGCTATGGCGGCGGCAGCTACGAAGGCGGCTTTGACTGCAGCGGCTTCGTGCGCGCGGTCTACCAGCAAACCTGGGGGGTGACCCTGCCCCGCCAGTCCGCGCAGCAGGCCCGCGCCACGCGCGCCATCACGCGGCGTGATCTGCAACCGGGCGACCTGGTCTTCTTCAACACCGTGGGCCAAGCCTTCAGCCACGTGGGCATTTACGTGGGCGATGACCGCTTCATCCATTCGCCCAAGGCGGGGGCCAGCGTGCGCATCGAAAACATGCGTCTGCGCTACTGGGACGACCGCTTCAACGCCGCGCGGCGTGTCAGCCCCCCGAGTTGAAAGGCCGCCAGGGTGCAGGCCAAGGTTATGCTCGCGCCTTCCCGCTGGGGCTCCTGCCCGCGCAAACCGCCGTGCACCTTCGCCGCTTTCCCTGTTTTTCCTACACGTTGAGCTTTCCCGTGCCACGATTTTTCCTTCGTTATTGTCTCCTCGCGGCCTTGCTGACCTCTTGCGTCTGGCTGCCGGCCCGCGCTCAGTTGCTCAATTTCCTGCAACCGTCCGACCCAAGCTACCTGACCGCCGAGCCCCTGAGCATCACGCTCGAAGGCTGGCCCTACCCCTACCCGGTGAGCCTGCTGCAAATCTCGCTGGAGGGGCAAACCGTGCGCATGGCGTACATGGACGTGCGCCCCAAGAGTCCCAACGGCCAGACCCTGTTGCTGCTGCATGACCAGTACTACAGCAGCGACTACTGGGAGCGCACGCTGCGCACCCTCAGCGACTATGGCTATCGGCTCATCGTGCCCGACCAAATCGGTTTCGGCCGCTCCTCCAAGCCGGACATGCCCTACCGTTTTGGTCTGCAAGCCCAGTCCACGCTGCGCCTGCTGGACCACCTGCAAATTCCTCAAGTGGCCGTGATCGGCCATGGGATGGGCGGCATGCTGGCCGTGCATTTCGCGCGGCGCTACTCGCAGCGCGTGAGCGCGCTGGTGCTCGAGAACCCCGCGGGACTGGAAGACTACGCCGCGCTGCCGCCGGTCAACACCGAGGTCATGACACGGCAGAATTTGCTGCTCACGCCCACGGCGTACCGGCGCGAACTCAAGTCTCAGTTCGCGACTTGGCGTCCGACCTACGAGCGCCACGTCGAGCAGTTCGCGCGCCTGCAACTCAGCAGCGAGTACCCGCGGCATGCACAGGTCGCCGCGCAAACGCAGCAAATGATCCTCGAAGGTCCGATCCTCAACGAGATGCCGCGCCTGCTGGCCCCCACCTTGCTGATCATCGGACTGAAAGACCGCACCGTGCCGGGCCAGCGCTACTACCCGGCCGACGTCATCAAGAACTTGGGCGACTTTTCCAAGCTCGGCAAGGACGCGCAAGCCCGCATTCCCGGCGCGCAACTGCGCGAACTGCCGGACATCGGGCACACACCTCACCTGGAAGACCCGGACTATTTCATCGCGCTGGTGACGGATTTTCTGTACAGCAAGAAACCTTGATTCAGGCGACGCCGGAAACCCGCCTCTTTTGTCAACGTCGCTGACGCTGAAGCGAGTTTCTCGACTACCAACGGTACGTTGTGGTCATCACGACCTTGCGCTGTGTTCCGAAGTAGCAACTGCCGTAGCCGCAATTGGCGATGTACTCCTTGTCGGTCAAGTTGCTGGCATTCAACGCCACGCTCCAGTGATCAATGTCATACCCGAGCATGGCATCCAACAGGGTGTAGCCGGGTATTTCGGTCGTGGCCGTCTCGTAGTTGCCGTTCGTCGGGCCGACATGGCGCACTCCCAGACCCAACTTGAGGCCGGTGGAGAACCGGTAGTCCCCCCAAAGCGAAAGACGTTGCTTGGAAACGGCCGAAGCCTGCTTACCGACTTCGGCGGGATCCTCGCTGCGGGTCACGTCAGCCTTGGGCGTGTAGGCATAGGCCACAGTCAGGTTCAAGCCTGCCATGGGCGTGACCACGGCTTCGAGCTCAAGACCGCGCACGACGATTTCCCCCGTCTGCTTGGGCGTTCCGGTCGCTGGCTCGTAGGTGACGTACTTCTGGCGGCGCAAATCAAACATCGCGGCGCTGTAAATGGCTTTGAGGTTTGCGGGCTGGTAACGGACGCCCGCTTCGATCTGGCGCCCGGTTTCGGGATCAAAGGCATCCCCCGTGTCCGGGTTGATGGTCGTGCTCGGGATGAAGGAGGTGGCGTAACTCGCATACGGCGCCCAGCCACTCGGGTGTAGATAGACGAGACCAGCACGACTGCTGAACTGGCCGTCAACCTGGGATGACCTGGCATCCGCCAGGTGATCGTCGACGTCGATCGTGGCACGGTCGTAGCGACCGCCCACCGTGGCCACCCAGTTTCCCCACTTGGCCTGGTCTTGCAGATAGAGCCCGGCTTGCACGAGTCGGGTCCGCAGATCCATGTCCGCGGGGCCAATCGTCACCGGTCCGCCATACACCGGGTTGTAGAGGTCGAAATCGGTGGCTGTACCGCTGAAATAGCTGGTCTGGTCAAAGCGTCCGTTCTGATAGTCGAAGCCAGCGAGCAGGGTGTGATGCACCGTCGCGCCGTTGATCTCCAGCTGGGCTTGATGGTCCATCGTGAACAAGTTGGTCTTTTCCTTGCTCGCATGCACCCGACGCGTGATCTGACGATAGTTGACGGGGTCGCTTGGGTCGGAATTGACGGTCACGAAATCACGCAGCGAGACCTGGCCGAAGTCCATGTCCAAGTGGGCGTAGCGCACGTTCTGGCGCAGGGTCACGACGTCGTTCGGCTTGTGCTCAAGCAGGTAGCCCACCGACCACTGGTCTTGATCCAGGTGATTGAAATCGGGTTCGCTGATGTAGGTGTTGGTGGGCAACTTCGTCCCGGCGGGGGTCTTCACCAGGGTCCCCTGCTCTGGCAAGCTGCGCACATAGGTGCCTGCGCGGCTGCGCAGGACATGCGATAAGAGCGTGAGCGAGGTTTGCGCGGAAGGCTTGAGCGTCAGCGAGGGCGCCAGATAGAACCGGTCGTCGGGCATGTCGCCCTGGGGCAACTCCGCGTCGCGTACCAGACCGACCACGCGGTACAGCGCCGTGCCATCCTCACCCACGGACCCAGAGAAATCTCCCGCAAGCTGCTTGCGCGCATCGCTGCCGACTTGCACCTGCACCTCATTGCGCTGCTCGCCCAAGGGCTGCTTGCTGACCAAATTGACCATGCCGCCAGGACCATTCTGGCCATAGAGCACCGAAGAAGGCCCTCGCAGGATTTCAATGCGTTCGAGGCCGTAGTTTTCGGTCTGCCAAATCGCCCAATAACCGTTGTTGCGCAGTTGCAGACCATCCTGATAGAAGCCCGGCGCATAGGCTTCGAAGCCTCGGATGACCATCCAGTCGTAGCGCGAGTCCGTGCCGTAGGGAGCGATCTCAACACCCGGCGTGAAGGCCAGCACGTCCTTGATGTTGGTCGCGCCCATGGCTTCGATGCGATCCGCCGTGATCACGGACACCGACTGAGGCGTTTCGACCAGAGGCGCGCCCGTCTTGGTGCCCGCGGCGCTTTGACGTGCCACATACGCCACGCTGCCCTCCGTGGCCGAGACGCGAACTTCGGGCAGGGGACGTGGCGTGCTCGGCGGCGAGCGACGCAGCTGATAGCTTCCGTTGGCACCGGGCACGGCTTCCAGCCCGCTGTCTTCCAGCAGTTTGCTCAGAGCGGCAGCGGGGGTGTAGTTGCCCTCCAGCATCGGCGCCTGCTTGCCCGTGAGCAGACTGCTGTCGGCGCCAATCAGCAAACCGGTCTTCGCTGCCAGCTCGGTCAGCGCTCTGTCCAGCGATTGAGCCGGGATGCGCAGTGGGATGGCAGTCTGCCCAGTGGTTGAAGACTGGGACCAAACTGGCAAGGTAAGACCCAGGCACAAGGCCAAGCAGGCCAGCCGAAACGGGGGACGGCGGAACGCAGGTCGCACAAGAAACTCCTCAAAGTTGGTGAAAACAGCTGTCTCACCAACAATGACCGGCGACACCGGCATTCGGGCAGTCCCAGACCGTAAAAATTTCTACGGCGCTTCCAGCCACACCACATAGGGTGTCAGTTGGTCGATCTTGAGCTGGAGGTTCTGGGCCACGATGCGCAAGGCGGCGTCGGTGTCATCGAGTGGCAGCACGCCCGTGAAACGCAAGTTCTTGAGCTTCTCTGCATCCCTGATCGTCAGCATGCCGGAGCGGTAACGCGACAGTTCCGCGACGACCTTCTCCACAGGCGCCTCGTTGAAGACCAGTCGCGCTCTGGTCCAGGCCAGCGCCGCCGTCGTCGTCAGGACCGCGGTTCTCGCGCCGACCGCTTGATCGGTGTAGTCAACGCCCTCGCCTTCTTTCAGCACGATGGGCTCGTCCGGATGCAGGCGACTGGCCACCGCTACGGTGGACTCCAAGACCTCCACGCGCGTGTCCGTCGCTCGCTGATCGACGATGTAGCGCGTACCCAAGGCGCGCGCTGATCCGTCACGGCCGGTGACCACGAACGGCCGACCGGTCTGGTCCTTGGCGACCTCGGCCAGGACCCTGCCCGCATGCAGGCGGATTTCTCGCTTGTGCGCATCCATGCGCACATCGACCGCCGTGCCGCTGTCCAGCGTCAACGCACTGCCATCCAGCAAGACGACGCGGCGCACCTCGCCCAGCGCGGTACGCTGATCGGCCATCCAGCGCTCCGTCGGCAGCAGCACCCATGTCACGAGCATCAGGACGATGGCAACGGCGACCGATGCCTTGCGACGAGGCTTGGGTGCGTCCACCGCCTGCCACATCTGCCGCATCTGCCGGAACACGCGTTCGTGGCGCGCGTCCTCGGCGCACCATGCGCGACAGGCCTCCTCGCTGGCGGCACGTTCCTGCTCGGTGCCCGCGCCCTCGATTTCGACGATCCACTCGGCCGCGCGGTCACGCAGGGCGGTCAGCGGATCCGAAAGAGGCCGCTCTTCAGCCATGGGCGTTCAAGGCATGAAGACGCGCATGGCAGTGCGCCAGTACCTTGGCAAGGTACTGCTTGACGCTGCTCTCGGAAACGCCCAACTCGGCGGCGATCTCGGCGTACGACTGGCCGTCGACGCGCGCCATGAGAAAGGCGCGCCGAGGTTTTTCGTCAAGCTCGTCCATCAGCAGGAGCATGGTGTGCCCCAGCAACTGACGCGTCGCGACGATGTCCTCCGGGCTGTGGGCCAGGCTGTCCTCGGCAAGGACCGCCATGGCGCGTAATGCCTCTTCCTCGAGCTTGCGCCGGTGAAACTGGTTGATGAGCAGATGGTTGGCCGTCACCAGCAAATAAGCGCGCGGCTCGCGCAGCACCGGCAGTTGCGGCAAGGCCAGCAGCTTGACGAAGGTGTCCTGCACGATATCGGCCGCCTGATGCAGACAGCCCAACTTCTTGCGCAGCCAACCTTGCAACCAGCCTCGGTGGTTGGCGTACAGAGTGGCGAGGGGATCGACGGAATTCGTGGACACGGCGGCTAGAGATCACACCGACTGATGAGCATGGACGCATGCAGCCCAACAGTATTAATTGAGAATTATTCTCATATTTGACACGAAAAACCTCTGGCCGTCAATCCGTCAGCCCTGAGTCCGCGCCAGCAGACGCAGAAGACGCAGCGGTTCAAGCAATGAAAAGCCCAAAGCCCAGGCGGTTACCCGCCTGGGCTTTGGGCTTGAGCAGCTTCAGAACCGCTTATTTCTTCTGCGGCGGCACGTCCGTGCAACTGCCGTGGGCGATCTCCGCCGCCATGCCGATACTCTCGCCCAGCGTGGGGTGCGGGTGGATGGTCTTGCCGATGTCCACGGCGTCGGCGCCCATCTCGATGGCCAGGACGATCTCGCCGATCATGTCACCCGCGTGCGTGCCGACGATGCCGCCGCCCACGATGCGGTGCGTCTCCTCGTCGAACAGCAGCTTGGTGTAGCCCTCGTCACGCCCGTTGGCGATGGCGCGGCCGGAGGCGGTCCAGGGGAACAGGCCCTTCTTGACCTTCACACCCTGCGCCTTGGCCTGGTCTTCGGTCAGACCCACCCAGGCCACTTCGGGGTCGGTGTAGGCCACGCTGGGGATCACGCGCGCGTCGAAAGCGCTGCTGGCCAGCTCCGGGTTGCCCTGCAATTCACCGGCGATGACTTCCGCCGCCACATGCCCTTCGTGCACGGCCTTGTGCGCCAGCATGGGCTGGCCCACGATGTCGCCGATGGCGAAGATGTTCGGCACATTGGTGCGCATCTGCACGTCGACATTGATGAAACCCCGGTCCGTGACGGCGATGCCGGCCTTCTCGGCGGAGATTTTCTTGCCATTGGGCGTGCGGCCCACGGCCTGCAGCACCAGGTCGTAGACGCCTTCGCTCTTGGTGCCGTCCAGGCCTTCGAACTGGACCTTGATGCCTTGCGGCGTGGCTTGCGCGCCCACGGTCTTGGTCTTGAGCATCACATTGTCGAAGCGATGCTTGTTCATCTTGTCCCAGACCTTGACCAGGTCGCGGTCGGCCCCCTGCATCAAGCCGTCCATCATCTCCACCACGTCCAGGCGCGCGCCCAGGGTGCTGTAGACCGTGCCCATCTCCAGGCCGATGATGCCGCCGCCGACGATCAGCATCTTCTTGGGCACCTGCGTCAAGGCCAACGCGCCTGTGGAATCCACCACGCGCGGGTCCTCGGGCATGAAGGGCAAACGCACGGCTTGCGAGCCCGCCGCGATGATGGCCTTCTTGAAGGCCACCACCTGCTTCTTGCCGGTTTTTTGCTGGGCCGCGCCCGAGGTCTCTTCCACTTCGAGGTGGTTGGCACCCGCGAAGGAACCGTAACCGCGCAGCACCGTGACCTTGCGCATCTTGGCCATGGCACTCAGACCGCCGGTCAGCTTGCCGATCACCTTTTCCTTGTGGCCGCGCAACTTGTCGATGTTGAGCACCGGCTTGCCAAATTCCACGCCCAGGTCGGCCATGTGGCTGACCTCATCCATCACGGCCGCGACGTGCAGCAGGGCCTTGGACGGAATGCAACCCACGTTCAGGCAGACACCGCCCAGGGTGGCATAGCGCTCGACCAGAACGACCTTGAGGCCCAGATCGGCCGCGCGGAAGGCCGCCGAATAACCGCCGGGGCCGCCGCCGAGCACCAGCACGTCGCACTCCACGTCGGCGCTGCCACCGAAGCTGGCCGCCACGGGGGCTGGCGCAGCAACGGGTGCGGGCGCCGAGGCCGCGGCGGGGGTGGCAACAGGGGCCGCCGGTGCCGGCGTGGCTGCAGCACCCGCCGCCTCCAGCATCAGCACCACCGAGCCTTCCTTCACC
>NZ_AEGR01000080.1 GCF_000211835.1 Hylemonella gracilis ATCC 19624
CCGCTGCGCGAGGTTCGCTGCCCCCCGAGGGGGCCTTCGCGCCTTGGGACGGCCCGGCGGCGCTCAAGGCGACCGCGTCCAGCTTGATTTGTTTCTCGTGCCCGATGCCGATGCTGTGATGGCGTCGATGAAAGCGCGGACTGATCCAGAGGCGTTCGCCCCAGCGACCGAACCAGAGACGCAGGTTGGCGTGGTGCAGACTCTCGCTGAGTTGCGTGATGGCGACGATGGCGACGAACTGCCCCGGCGCGACGCCGATGATCTGGGCCAGCGTGACCAGCAGCAGATCGCGGATCACGTCGTCCAGCAGGTGATTGCGGTTGTCGCTCCACACCGTCATCTGCCGCTGGGAATGGTGCAGCGCGTGCAGACGCCACCACCATTCGAAGTGGTGTTGACCGCGGTGCAGCCAGTAGTCGAAGAAATCCATGACCAGCAGGTAGAGCAGGAAGCTCACCACGGCGTGGTCGGTCACGCCGGGCCACAGGTCATCGAGGTGGAAGGTTGGCATGCCGTGCACGCGCAGCCAGCCGATGGCATCGTCCAACACCGGCATCAGCGTGAAGAACAGCACCAAGCGGAACAGACCCAGCCGGTGGATCAGGGTGTAGATGATGTCGGGGCGGATGGCCAAGCGGTCGCTCACCGGCTCCACCGGACGCCAGCGTTGCAGCGGCGCGATCAGCAGCACCATCACGACGAGCTGGATCAAGCCGACCAGCAGCCAGCCGGTGCCGTCGTAGGCGTCCTCCAGGAAATTGCCCAGCCCCGCCATGAACGCGAGCGGTTGCACCACCGTCTCGAACAGCCATTGCTGCGCGAGGTCGAAAGCGTGCACGAGCCAGTCCATGCCGCGATTATTTCTCAGCCGAGGGATGGGCCGCGATCCAGGCCCGGAAATCCGGGTGATCGCGCAGGGTCCGGAAGCAGAAGCCGCGCTGTTTCAGTCCCTCGATCAGCGGCTCCAGCACGGCCGGGGCCCAAGGGTCCTGCCGCGACCAGATGCCCAGGTGGGCCATCAGCACGTCACCGGGCCGGATGTCGCGCAGGGCCTGGCGCAACAACAGATCATTCGGGAACTTGTCACTCGGCAATTCATCGCCAAGGAAACCCGCCGCCGACCAGCCCACGTGCAGGTATCCGCCGCCCGCGCAGGCCTGAGCGGCGGCCAGCAAGGCTGGCGAGGTCTTGCCCCCGGGAGCGCGGTACAGCGGCAGCGGCGCGACCCCCGTGATCTCGCGCAGACGGGTGTCCGCGGCCTTGATGTCGGCGCAGTAGCGAGCGGCGTCCCAGATCTGGTCCCGGCCGGCCTGAGCGCCGGCCGAGGCGCGCACGCGAAAGCGCACGCTGCCGTCCGGCTGCGGCAGGTCGGCACGCCAGTAGGTGTGGTTCAGGGTATGGGAGGCAAAGGCATGGCCTTCGGCGGCGCGCGCACGCCACCAGGCGGCCCAATGGGCGTTCGGCCCCACGCCCAGACTGCCATCACCCTCCTGCGTGCGCTCATTGGCCGCGAAGAAGGTGACGCGGACCTGCTGGCGCCGCAGGACCTGCGCGACCTGCTCCGCCACGCCCATGTGGCCCGTGTCCAGCGTCAGGTAGACCGGCTTGACGCAGTCGTCAGCTTGGACGGTCGCGGCGGAAACAAGGAGGCAGCCCGCGAGCAGCCAGTCACTGGCGCGGCGCATGGTTTAGGGTCCAGACCCCATGCGGCGATTTGCCGACCTTCACCTGCCGCACCACCTTGCGGGTCTGGGTGTCGATCACGCTGAGCCTGCCGGCCCAGCGCGAGCTCAGCAGGATGTACCGGCCGTCCGCCGTCAAATCCATGCAATCCGGCCCACTGGGACCGGGGTACTCGTCCACCACCGCGAGATTCACGAAATCGATCTTGCTGATCGTGTTGGCCACCCGATTGCTCACCAGCACATGACGGCCGTCGCCCACCACCCGGAAGGCGTGCGCGCCCTCGCCGGTGGGCAGGGTTTGCTTCAGCTTGGGCGGCACGTCGGGCGAGGCACCCAGGGCGTAAATCTCCACGCCATCACCGCCGGTCAGGCCGATCAACAGATGACGGCCATCGGGCGTGCCGTACACGTCGGCCGGCAAGGTGCCCGTGGAGATGCGCCAGAGCAGCTTTTGCGTCGGGATGTCGATGGCGACGAGTTCGCTGCTGTCCTGCATGGTGACGTAGGCCGTGGTGCTGGCCGCGTCAATCCAGATATGGCTGGGCGTGCGCCGGGTCGGGATGCGCTTGGCCAGCGTCAGGTTCTCGCCGTCCCAGCGGTAGATGTCCACATGGTTGAGCCGGTTGGCCGCGGTCACGAACCACTGCATGTCGGGCGAGAAGCGCAATTGGTACGGGTCCAGGATGCCGCGCACCGTGCGCTGCACTTCGGCCGTGCGCGGATCGATGAAGGTCAGGGAGTCACCAAAGGCATTCGCGATGATGAGGGACTTCTCATCCGGCGTGAGGTAGAGATGGTGCGGTTCCTTGCCGGTGGGAATGCGCTTGATCTCCTCCCAGGTGCTCGGATCGATCACGCTGACGTCCGCGTCCTTGGAGTTGAGCACGAAGATCGGTGGCTCATCACCCGCCGCGCGCGCCAGTCCGTGCAAGAAGGGCAACAGGGCCAAGCACAGTCCCGCCCAGGCTTGGCGCGCAGTCCACGCGGAGCGGGGGAGCTGTCGAGGGCTGAGGGAAGCGAAACGGGGGAATGGCAGAAAGACCATGAATCCAGGACAAAACGGTAATCACCAAGTGTATCCATTCCCGCATGCCGAAATCCCTCTCAACTGCGCATGGAATGACACAGATCAAAGTCCCAGCAAGGCACGGTCGGCGACTTCAAGCCAACGCCACTGCCCCGGCGCCAGATCGTCAGGCAGTTGCAGCGCGCCGATGCGTGAGCGGTGCAAGGTCTCGACGCGGTTGCCCACGGCGGCCACCATGCGCTTGACCTGGTGGTACTTGCCATCCGTGAGGGTCAGGCGCAGGTGCTGGGGCGTGAGCAGTTCGCAGGCCGCGGCGCGCACCGGGTGCGGGTCATCATCCAGCACCACGCCGTCCAGCAGGCGTTGCACGAAGGAAGCTTCCGCGGGGGACGGCACGGGATGCTTCAGGCCCACCTCATAGACCTTGGACACCTTGTGCCGGGGCGAGGCCAGCTTGTGGATCAATTGGCCATCGTCCGTCAGCAGCAGCAAGCCGGTGGTGTCCTGGTCCAGCCGCCCAACCGCCTGCACCCCCGCCGTCGCCCCTTTCTTGCCCTGGGCCGGGCGCTGGCGCAGCGGCAGCGGCAGCAGGGTGTAGACACTCGGCCAAGCGGAAGGCTTTTGCGAGCATTCATAGCCGGCGGGCTTGTTCAGCATGATCAGCGCCGAAAGATGGCAGACCCAGTCCAGACCGCCCTCGCGCAAGCCCGTGCGCCCCTCCAGCCCCTCCACCCGCAGGTGCAAGCCCTCAGGCTCAAACTCGGCCAGCGGATCGATGCACGCGGCACCCGCCACGCTCACCCGCCCCTGCTGCACCAGCCCCGCGCACACGCGGCGCGCGCCAAAGCCCTGTCCAAACAAAATGTCCTGCAATTGCATGGGCGGCATTGTGCCCAGTCCTCGGGCGCGGCTGGACAGTCGGCTGGACGCGCGGCTTGAACGCAGTTGGGCATGCACCGTCTCGGCGCGGGGCCGGCCCTCATCGGGCACGGATGCACCCAGGATTGCATACAAAATGGTGCGCAATTGACGCGCGCAAGCGCCTCCACGAGCGTCGCGAGGCGCGCGGAGCTGGCATGCTTGATGCAAGCCGCTGTCCGCATGAACGCCGCGCTGTCTGCTCTGTCCGAAAACGCCCAACCCAGGCCAGCCGGCATCGAGTTGGTCGCTCTGAGCAAGCACTACCCCTCGGGCAATGTCGCGGTGGACGCCATCAATCTGCGCATTGAAAGCGGCAGCTACTGCTGCCTGCTGGGGCCCTCGGGCTGCGGCAAGAGCACCACCTTGCGCATGATCGCTGGACACGAGACAGTGAGTGGCGGCGACATCCTGCTGGACAACCGCAACATCACCACCCTGCCCGCCGCCGCGCGCGGCACGGCCATGATGTTCCAGAGCTTCGCGCTGTTTCCGCACCTCAGCGCGCTCGACAACGTCGCCTTCAGCCTGAAGATGAAGGGCATGTCCAAGGCCGAGCGCCACGCCAAGGCCCAGGATCTGCTGGAGCGCGTGTCGCTCGGCCACCTGGCCCAGCGCAAGCCGGGTGAACTTTCTGGCGGGCAGCAGCAGCGCGTCGCGCTGGCGCGCGCGCTGATCACGAGCCCCAAGGTGTTGCTGCTCGATGAACCCCTGTCGGCGCTCGACCCTTTCCTGCGCGTGCAGATGCGGGCCGAGCTGCGGCGCTGGCAGAAAGAGCTGGGGCTGACCTTCATCCACGTGACGCACTCCCAAGAAGAAGCCATGGCCCTGGCCGACCTGATGGTGGTGATGAACCATGGCGTGATCGAGCAAGCCGGCACGCCCAGCGAGGTCTACAACCGGCCGATCAATGAGTTCGTCGCGCGCTTCATGGGCGGGCACAACGTGCTGGACACGGCGCACGGCAAAGTGGCCGTGCGCAACGACCATCTTCGTGTCCTGCCCGCGAGCCAGGACCAAGGCCTTCCCGCCACCGTCACCGACGTGGAGTACCAGGGCACGTACGTGCTGCTGGGACTGGATGCCCGTTACACGGTCGATGGCGTGGACCGGCGCGCCGAGGTCTGCGCCATGCTGCCCGAGGCTGATTTCCAGGCGCGCCCCTACGTGCCAGGCGAGCCCGTGCGCCTGAACTGGCATGCGGCGCATCCGCTCTGAATACCGCGATTCACCACCGTCCCTTCACCCCAACCCTCTTCACCAGGAGCTGCACCATGTCCGAGACCTTGGAACCTCAAAACGACCTTCATTCCGGCCTGAGCCGACGCCATCTGCTGGCCGGTGTCGGGGGCATCCTGGCCACCGGCATGGCCCCGGCCATCCACGCCCAGGAGAAAGTCGTGCTGCGCTACCTGGGCACGGCGGTGAACCAGGACAAGGCCATCGCCGACAAGTTCAAGGCCGACACCGGCATCGAGATCCAGTACGTGGCCGTCACCACCGACGACGTGACCAAGCGCGCCGTCACCGCTCCCAACAGCTTCGACCTGATCGACACCGAGTACTTCTCGCTCAAGAACATCGTGCCCACGGGCAACCTCAAGGGCATCGACACGAAGAAGATCAAGAACGCCGACAAGATCACGCCCTTGTTCACCAAGGGTGAAGTCGCGGGCAAGAAGGTCGGCGACCAAGGCACCGCGCCCAAGAAAGTCATCTTCCTGGAAGGCGAAAAGAGCAAGAAGTTCGCGACCTCTCCGACCCAGTGGATGACGCTGATTCCCACGGTCTACAACGCCGACACGCTGGGCATCCGCCCCGACCTGATCAAGCGCCCGATCAACAGCTGGGCTGAGTTGTTGAACCCCGAATTCAAGGGCAAGGCGGCCATCCTGAACATTCCCTCCATCGGCATCATGGACGCGGCCATGGTGGTGGAAGCCAAGGGCATCCACAAGTACAAGGACAAGGGCAATATGACCAAGGCCGAGATCGACCTGACGATCAAGACCCTGATCGAAGCCAAGAAGGCCGGCCAGTTCCGCGCGCTGTGGAAGGACTTCAACGAATCGGTCAACCTGATGGCCTCGGGCGAGGTCGTCATCCAGTCGATGTGGAGCCCGGCCGTGACCGCCGTGCGCAGCAAGGGCATCGACTGCACCTTCCAACCGCTCAAGGAAGGCTATCGCGCCTGGGCCGCCGGCTTCGGCCTGCCGGCCACGCTGTCGGGCAAGAAGCTGGACGCGGCCTATGTGTTCATCAACTGGTTCCTGGACGGCTGGGCGGGTGCTTACTTGAATCGTCAGGGCTATTACAGCGCCGTGCTCGACACCGCCAAGGCCCAGATGGAAGCCTACGAATGGGCCTACTGGATGGAAGGCAAGCCCGCCGCGCAGGACATCAAGAGCCCGCAAGGTTCGGTGATCGCCAAGGCCGGCAGCGTGCGCGATGGCGGCAGCTACGAGCAGCGCATGGGTGGCATTGCCTGCTGGAACGCCATCATGGACGAGAACGCGTACATGGTCAGAAAATGGAATGAATTTGTGGCGGCGTGAACGCCGTCCACAAATTCGACCCCCAGGCTCCGCTCCCTTCGTTCGCTACGCCACTCCCCTGTGAGGGGGCGCTCCCAGCGGCCCGGCAAAGCCGGTTCCGCGGGAGCCCTGGAACGGCTTCGCTGCGCTCGCTTGAGGTTTGCATTCTCTTTCTATGAACACGAATACCGCCACTTCCCTACGCACCCTGCCCGCTTGGTGGCAGGCCGGGCCGTTCGGGGCGGTGTTCCTGCTTTTCTTCCTGATTCCGCTGGCGCTCGTGCTGGTCGTCAGCTTCTGGCATTTCACCGAGTACGAACTGATCCCCGGCTTCACACTGGACAACTACCTCACCGTCTTCGAGGGCTGTTCGAGCCTGACCGACCAGGGCGACTTCTGCGTCACGCTGAGCACCTACCTGTCCACGCTCAAATTCTGTTTCCTGGTCTGGCTCACGACGCTGGTGCTGGGCTTTGCCATCGCCTATTTCCTGGCCTTCCATGTGCGCTCGCCAGGCATGCAGACGGTGCTCTTCGTGCTGTGCACCGTGCCCTTTTGGACCTCCAACGTCATCCGCATGATTTCCTGGGTGCCGCTGTTGGGGCGCAACGGCTTGGTCAATCAGATGCTGATGGGCCTCGGGCTGGTGGATCAGCCGGTGGAATGGCTGCTGTTCTCCGATTTCTCGGTGGTGTTGGCCTTCGTGCACCTCTACACCATGTTCATGATCGTGCCCATCTTCAACAGCATGATGCGCATCGACCGCAGCCTGCTGGAGGCCGCGAGCGACGCAGGCGCTTCCGGCTGGCAGACGCTGTGGAACGTCGTCGTTCCGCTGTCCAAGACGGGCATCCTCATCGGTTCCATCTTCGTCATCACCATCGTGATGGGCGACTTCGTGACCATCGGCGTGATGGGTGGCCAGCAGATCGCCAGCGTGGGCAAGATCATTCAGGTGCAGACGCAGTACCTCCAGTTCCCGCTAGCGGCGGCCAACGCGGTCATCCTGCTGGCTGTGGTGCTGATGATCATCTGGGGCCTGACGCGCCTGGTCGACATACGGAAAGAGTTATGAGTGGGTCTTTAACGGGGACACCGCAGAGCCGGCTTCGCCGGGCTGCTGGTGTCGCCCCCTTGCAGGGGGGTGGCGAAGCGACACGAAGTGCGCGCAGCCTGGGGGTGAGTCGATCCGCGGGTTTCTGGCCCCTGGCCCTGGTCTTCACCCTCTTCGTGGTCTTTCTCTATGGCCCGATGGTCACGATCTTCGTGCTGAGCTTCCAGGGCCCGGAGGGCGGGTTGACCTTTCCGCTGCGCGGCGTTTCGCTGCACTGGTTTCGCCAGCTTGCCGAAGGCCTGGGCACGGTGGACATCGCGGCCGCGCTGCGCCGCTCCCTGCTCCTGGGTGCGGTGGTGATGGGTTTGACGGTCGTGTTGTCGGTGCTTGCGGGTCTGGCCTTCCGCAAGAAGCTACGGGGCGGCGACGCGCTGTTCTACGTCAGCGTGGCCAGCCTGATCATGCCCTCCATCATCATCTCGCTGGGCATCGGCCTGCAGTTCCGCCTGCTCGACGGCGGTCTCAAATGGCTGCTCGAGGCGCTCGGCGCGCACAGCCCTTACGCGCAAACCACGCTCGAGAACTATGGCACAGCCCTCGGGCTCATGACCTCGGCCCTGGGCGCGCACCTGACCTGGACCCTGCCCTTCGGCCTGCTCATCATGTTCGCGGTCTTCAACCGCTTCAACCCGGCCTACGAAGAAGCCGCGCGTGACCTGGGCGCCACGCCCTGGCAGACCCTCCGCCACGTTGTGCTGCCACTGATCGGCCCCTCGGTCGTGGGCGTGGGCATGTTCGGCTTCACGCTGAGCTGGGACGAAATCGCCCGCACCTCACAGGCCATTGGCGACGTCAACACCCTGCCCCTGGAGCTGCAGGGGCTGACCAGCACCGTCACCACACCGGCCATCTACGCGCTCGGCACCGTGACCACGGTGGTCTCGCTGCTGGTCATGGGGCTGACCGTGGCGCTGGCCTGGTGGTTGGGACGGCGGCGCAAGGCCTGAGCGCTCAGGCGCCGCACACCCGTCCCGCCCACCCATCGGGCAAGGTCTCGCCCGGACCTCCCACGTCTTTCTCGCGCGCCTGCTTGGCCTGGGCCACGTCCACGTCGCGCGGCAGGGTGACCCCGTTCTTCACCGCCAGTACCTCGGCCATCACGCTGACCGCGATCTCGCTCGGGGTCTTGCTGCCGATGTAGATGCCGATGGGTCCACGCAGGCGCGCCAGGCTGTCCGGCGTCTGACCGAAGTGCGTGAACAGGCGCTCGCGCCGAGCTTCGTTGTTGCGACGACTGCCAATGGCGCCCACATAGAACGCCTCGGTGCCCAGGGCTTCCAGCAGGGCCATGTCGTCCAGCTTGGGGTCGTGCGTGAGGGCCAGCACGCAGGAGCGGCGGTCAGCGCGAAAGGCGCGCACCACGTCGTCCGGCATCTCGCCCGTCACGGCCGCGCCGGGCACGCGCCAGCCGCCCCGGTATTCCTCGCGCGGGTCGCAGACCGTCACGGCAAAGCCATTGAACAAGGCCATGGTCGCCAAGTACTCGGTCAATTGCCCGGCTCCGATCAGCAGCATGCGGTACTCCGGGCCGAAGGTGTTGACAAGGGAGACGTCGTCCAAGCGCAAGGCCTCGGGCGTGGCGGCTTCGTCCAGCATGACCTGCCCGTCGGCCAAGCGCACGGTGCGCCGCATCAAACGGCCTGCGTCCAGCGCCTCGACCAAGGCTTGCAAGCGGGTGAGGTCCGGATCGCGCTCCAGCAGCAACTCCAACGTGCCGCCGCAAGGCAGGCCGAAGCGGTGCGCCTCGTCGGCGGTGATGCCGTATTTGACGAAACCCGTCGGCCCCGCCGGCAGGGCTGGTGCGTCGGTCGCCGATGTGGCCCCGGTGTAGCGGGCGATCAGGTCGTCCTCGATGCAACCGCCACTCACTGAACCGACCACGGCTCCATCGTCGGCCAGGGCCATGATGGACCCGATGGGCCGGGGCGAGGAACCCCAGGTGCGCACCACGGTGGCCAGGAGTGCGTGCCGCCCCGCCTGGCGCCAATCGCGCAGGCAGCGCAGCACGCGAACGTCCAGGTTGTCCATGGACCCCGGCTCAGATCAAGAACCAGAGGACGGCGATGACCGCGAAAGCGGCGGCGGTCCAGGCCCAGGCTGGGAATTTGGAGGGCGTGTCGACAGCGCGGTTTGCCGCGTCGCCCGCCCCTTGCGCCAGGGCGGCTGTCTGACCATGCCGACCTTGCATCTCCTCGTCGAAACGCTTGAAGAAATCTTCGGCCAGGCTGCGCGCCGCGCCATCGATCAGGCGCTGCCCGAGCTGGGCCACCTTGCCGCCGACCTGCGCGTGCACGGTGTAAGCCAGGGTCGTGCCGCCATCGGCTGGCGTCAGGCTGACCTGGGCGCTGCCCTTGCCAAAACCCGCCACGCCCCCCTGCCCATCGAAGTTCAGGGTGTAGCCGGATGGCGGCTGCAGATCGGACAAGGTGATCTTCCCGGAGAAGCGGGCCGACACCGGTCCGATCTTGAGACTCAGGCCAACGGCGTACTGCCCCTCCCCCGTGGCCTCGACCTTGTCGCAGCCGGGGATGCAGCGCTGCAGCACCTGCGGGTCGTTGAGCGCGTCCCAGGCCTGTTGCTGGGTGACGGTGAGCTGGCGGCTGCCTTGCATGTCCATGGTCGTCTTCCTCTCTCGGTCTTCATCGGGATGTCATCAGGGTGGCCAAACTGGCCGCCAGATCTTCAAGCCGGCTCAGGTTGTGGATGGCCAACATCCCGTCGGCATGGCGGTGCAGCACGGCCGCGCCCCGTGCCAAGGGCGCGTAGCCTTCGTAGCGCAGCAGGGGGTTGAGCCAGAACAGGTGGCGGCAGCGGCGGCGCAGCCAGGCCAGTTCGGCATCGAGCTGTTCAGGCTCGCCCGTGTCCAAGCCATCGCTCACGAGCAGCACCAGGGTACGCCGGCCCACCAGGCGGCGCGCGTGCTGGGTCCGCAGCGTGGCCAGCGAAGCCCCCAGGCGGGTGCCGCCGCCGTAGTCGTCGATCAGCGC
Organism: Hylemonella gracilis ATCC 19624; assembly: GCF_000211835.1. GTDB lineage: Bacteria > Pseudomonadota > Gammaproteobacteria > Burkholderiales > Burkholderiaceae_C > Hylemonella > Hylemonella gracilis. The sequence continues at coordinate 10,266 of NZ_AEGR01000080.1, forward strand.
ATTGGTGGCAGCCAGCATCTCGTCCGTGTCGGCCAGGCGCAGGGCGGGCGCGAGGTCCGTCAGGTCGGTGCCAAAGGCATAGATGTCACGCCGGACCCGCCGCCCCGCGACCTGCCGCGTCGCCGCGTGCAGAAAGGCCAGCAGCAAGCGGGCATAGCGCTCCATCGAACCCGACACGTCCACCAGGATCAGCACAGGCAAGGGCTCGGCCCGTCGACTCAGTCGCGGCAGACGCAGCAGTTCGCCCCCGGTGCGCGTGGCCTCGTGCAAGGCACCGCGCCAATTCAAGCGCGCGCCGCGCGCATCCGGCCGGTGGCGCCGCGCCGGGACTTCTGGCAAGGGCAAGGGGATGTCGCGGACCAGTCGCTCGACCAGGCGGTATTCACTGGCGCTCAGCGCGTTGAAGTCGGCCTGCCGCAAACGCCCCAGGTCGCTGGCGGTCATCGCGGCGTCGAACTCCAAGGGGTCCTCGGTGGGCCGAGGGGTCTGGGTTCCAAAGGCGCGCTGCGGAGTCAAGGCCTCGCGCACACGAGGGCGGCGCTTCGAGGGTTCGGCCCGCCCCTCGGCGCTGGGCAGCATCTGCGCCAGCAGTTTGTGCGCCACCTCGGGATCGCGGAAATACGCGTCAAACAGCTCCTGGAAGACGGCGCGGTCCTGCTCGCGCGAGACCAGCACGGCCTCAAGCGCGGCGCCCAAGTCGGGCTTGTGGGCCACGCCAACCCACTGCGCGGCCTCGCAGGCCAGTGCAATGCGCGCACTGTCCAGACGCACTCCCGCGCGCCGCAGCGCCCGGCCGAAACCGACGATGTTGTCCGGCAGCTTGCCGCGACGGGCGTCACCGAGCAGCACGACCGTGCTCCCAAGCTGCACCCACACCGTGCTCGCCAGACCTGCTTGCCTGCGTGACGGCCCGGTGTTTCATCGTCGCGCGCTCCCTGTCCATCTTGGCTTGGGCTTGGGGCACCGCGTCAGGCATCCTGCGGCGCCAGCAGCTCCCGTGCCAGGTCGGGCGTGAGCGCGGCCACGTCGTCGCGCTGCTTGAACAGCACGCCCGCGGTGTCGCTCACGACCTCGGGGTCCAGCGTGAGCGTGTCCAGGGCCACCAGGGCCCGAGCCCACTCCACGCTCTCGGCCACGCCTGGCGCGCGCTGGAACGCGCTGGCATGGGGTTGTTCACGCAGACGTCCGACGAAGGCCGCGATCTGCGCCGACAGCGCGTCGCTGGCCTCGGGCACCTGCGCACGCACGATGGCCAGTTCACGCTCGCGCTCGGGATAGTCCAGCCAGTGGTAGAGGCAGCGGCGCTTGACGGCATCGTTGAGTTCGCGCGTGCGGTTGCTGGTGAGCACGGTCACGGGGGCAACGGCGGCGCGCACCGTGCCGAGTTCAGGAATGCTGACTTGGTATTCGCCCAGGTACTCCAGCAAGAAGGCCTCGAAGGGCTCGTCGGCGCGGTCCACTTCGTCCACCAGCAGCACGGCACCAGGCGGCGGCGCCTGCAAAGCCTGCAACAAGGGGCGGCGGATCAAGTACCGCTCCTGGTAGACCTCGTGCTCCATCGTTTGCGCGTCCGGACTCGCACCCTCAGCAGCGCGCAGGTGCAGCAGCTGGGCGGCGTAATTCCATTCGTACAGGGCATCGCGCAACTCCAGACCGTCATAGCACTGCAGGCGCAACAAAGGACGCCCCAAGGCGGCGGCCAAAGCCTTGGCCAATTCGGTCTTGCCCACGCCCGGCTCGCCTTCCAGCAGCAGGGGCCTCTGCAGACGCAAGGCCAGGAAGACGGCCGCGGCCAGTCGGCGATCTGCGTGATACCCGCAGCCCTGGAGGCCGGCAAGCACGGCATCGATCGACGCGTAGGGGGCAGCGAGCGCAACCGTCATCGCCCATCCCGTTCTATCGGCACCGTCAATCCGCCACCGTTGCAGTGGTCTGGACTGCAACACCGGTCTGGGTCTTTGCGCATCAACTCACACACACGGCTTGAACTCGACTAAGCCAAGGCCTGGGCCACCGCACGCTGCGCCAGCACGCCGATCAAGTGGGCGCGGTAATCCGCGGAGCCATGCAGATCTCCGCTCAGCTCGGCCGCGTCGATCGCCACCTTGGCGGCCACTTCGGGTGTGAAGCTCTTGCCCAGCGCCGCCTCCAGTCCAGCGTGGCGGAAGACCCCATTGCCGCCGCCCGTGACGGCCACGCGCACGCCGGCATCGGTCTGCGCGACGAACACACCGATCAGGGCGAAGCGCGAGGCCGGCTGCTTGAACTTCATGTACGCCGCGCGCTTCGGGATGGGAAAGCGGATACCGGTGATGATCTCGCCCTCGTCCAGGGCTGTGGCGAACAGGCCCTGGAAGAAGGCGTCGGCCGCGATCTGGCGTTTCGTGGTCTGCACGGTGGCGCCCAGTGCCAGCACGGCCGCGGGATAGTCGGCGGCCGGGTCGTTGTTGGCCAACGAGCCGCCCAAGGTACCCAGGGCGCGCACCTGCTTGTCACCGATGTGCGCGGCCAGATCGGCCAGGGCCGGGATCGCAGAACCGACCTCGGCGCTGCCGGCGACCTCGGCATGGCGGGTCATCGCGCCGATCACCACGGCCTGGCCGTCCTTGCGGATGCCGGCCAGCTCGCGCACCGCGCCGAGATCGGCCAATCTCCCAGGGTCAGACAAGCGCAACTTCATCGACGGCAGCAGGGTCTGCCCCCCGGCCAGCAGCTTGGCACCCGAGGCGGCCAAGCGGCCTGCGTCGGCCACGGAGCCTGGGCGTTCGAAGGTGAAGGCGTACATGGCAAGCTCCTTACTTGGCGGACTGGATGGCGTTCCACACCCGCGCGGGCGAGGCGGGCATGTCGAATTCCTTGACCCCTAGCGGGCGCAAGGCGTCCAGCACGGCGTTGATCACCGCGGGCGGTGAACCGATGGCGCCCGCCTCGCCGCAGCCCTTGGTGCCCAGGGGGTTGTGGGTGCAGGGCGTGCAAATGGTGTCGAGCTGGAAGTTCGGGAAATCATCGGCGCGCGGCATGGCGTAGTCCATGAAGCTGCCGGTGAGCAGCTGGCCCGTCTGCCGGTCGTAGACGCAGTTTTCCAGCAAGGCCTGGCCGATGCCTTGCACCAGGCCACCGTGCACCTGCCCCTCGACGATCATCGGGTTGATGATGGTGCCGAAATCGTCCACCGCCGTGAAGCGGTCCACCCGCACCGCGCCCGTGGCGGGGTCGACCTCGACCTCGCAGATGTAGGTGCCCGCCGGGAAGGTGAAGTTGGTCGGGTCGTAGAAGGCGGTTTCGTTGAGGCCGGGCTCCAGCTTGTCCAGCGGGTAGTTGTGGGGCACGTAGGCGGTCAGCGCGACTTGGCCAAAGGGGATTTTCTTGTCCGTGCCTTTGACCTTGAACTCACCACCGCTGAACTCGATGTCAGCGTCGCTCGCCTCCATGAGGTGGGCCGCGATCTTCTTGGCCTTGGTCTCGATCTTGTCCAGGGCTTTCATGATCGCCGCGCCGCCCACGCTGATGGAGCGCGAGCCGTAGGTGCCCATGCCGAAAGGCACGCGGCCCGTGTCGCCATGGACCACGTCCACGTTCTCCACCGGGATGCCCAGGCGCGCGGCAACCACCTGGGCGAAGGTGGTTTCATGGCCCTGACCGTGGCTGTGCGAGCCGGTGAACACCGTCACGCTGCCGGTCGGGTGCACGCGGATCTCGCCGCACTCGAACAGGCCCGCACGCGCGCCCAGGGCGCCCGCGATGTTGGACGGCGCGATGCCGCAAGCTTCGATGTAGGAGGAATATCCGATGCCGCGTTTCAGCCCTTTCGCTTCACTGGTCTTCACGCGCGCCGCGTAACCGGCCACGTCGGCCAGCTTCTGCGCTTTGTCCATGGCTGCCGGGTAGTCGCCCACGTCGTACTGCAAGGCCACGGGTGTCTGGTACGGAAACTGGGTGATGAAGTTACGGCGACGGATTTCGTCCTGCCCCAGACCCAGCTCCCAGCCGCAGCGGCTCACCAAGCGCTCCAGCAGGTAAGTGGCTTCGGGCCGACCCGCACCCCGGTAAGCATCGACCGGCGCGGTGTTGGTGAACCAGGCGTCGACCTCCACGTAGATCTGCGGCGTCGTGTATTGCCCGGCCAGCAGGGTGGCGTAGAGGATGGTCGGCACCGCCGTGGAGAACGTCGACAGGTAGGCCCCCAGGTTGGCGTCGGTGTGCACGCGCAGGGCAAGGAACTTGCCATCCTTGTCCATGGCCATCTCGGCGTGACTGACATGGTCACGCCCGTGCGCATCGGACAGAAAGGCTTCGGCACGGTCAGCCGTCCACTTGATGCTGCGGTTGAGCTGCCGCGCGGCCCAGGTCAAGGCCACATCCTCGGCGTAGAGGAAGATCTTGGAGCCGAATCCTCCACCGACATCGGGCGCGATCACGCGCACCTTGTGTTCGGGCAGACCGAGCACGAAGGCCGTCATCAACAGCCGTTCGACGTGCGGGTTCTGGTTGGCGACGTAGAGCGTGTATTCGTCGGTGGCCCGGTTGTAGCTGCCGATGGCCGCGCGCGGTTCCATCGCGTTGGGAATCAGGCGGTTGTTCACCAAGTCGAGGCGGGTCACATGGGCCGCCTTGGCGAAGGCCGCGTCCACCGCCGCCTTGTCGCCGATGGCCCACTTGTAGCAATGGTTGTCGGGCGCGATGTCGTGCAGGGCCGGCCCCTGCTTCGCGTCGCCGACGGCGACCACGGCATCCAGCACGTCATAGTCGACTTCCACGGCCTCGGCTGCGTCACGCGCCTGCTGCAACGTCTCGGCGACCACCATCGCCACGTGGTCGCCCACGTAACGCACCTTGCCTTGCGCCAGCACGGGATGCGGCGGCTCCTTCATCGGCGTGCCGTCGGTGCTGGTGATCAGCCAGCCGCAGGGCAGTCCGTTCATCTTGCCTTCGATGTCCTTGCCGGTGTACACCTTCAGGACACCGGGCATGGCTTCAGCTTTGCGCACGTCCACGGACTTGACGCGCGCATGGGCGTGCGGCGAACGCACGAAGACGGCCTGCGCCTGGTGCGCGAGGTTCACATCGTCGGTGTACTGGCCCGCGCCCGTCAGGAAGCGGTAGTCCTCCTTGCGGCGGACGGCCTCTCCGATGTGCGGCAGCTTGGCAAAGTCGGTGGCACCCATGGTGTGGTCTCCTCGGGGTTGGGTGGGGTCTCAGGCCGCCATCGCGGCCCGGCCTTGCTGCACGGCCTTGACGATGTTCTGGTAGCCGGTGCATCGGCAGAGATTGCCTTCAAGCAGCTCGCGGATCTCGGCTTCGCTGGCCTTGGGGTGGTGGCGACACAGGTCCACCGCGCTCATGACCATGCCCGGCGTGCAGAAGCCGCACTGCAGACCGTGGCACTCCTTGAACGCGGCTTGCATGGGATGCAAGGTGCCATCGGCTTGGGCCAGGCCCTCGATGGTGGTGATGTCCGATCCCTCGTGCTGCGCCGTCAGGGTATTGCAGGCCTTGATGGCGCGGCCATTGGCGATGACGGTACACGCCCCGCACTGCGCCGTGTCGCAGCCGACATGGGTGCCGGTCAGACGCAATTGCTCGCGCAGGGCATGCACGAGCAAGGTGTTGGGAGGAACGTCAACGTTCGCCAGCATGCCGTTGACCTTGAACTTCACTTGCATGGTCTGTCTCCTTCCACGTTCGTCATGGAGCGAGCCCATTGTTCAGTTCATCCGCATCGCCATGGTTCTAGGCGAAACCCTAGGATAGGATGTCCACCATGCGTGAACTGCTAGTGATCAACCCCAACACGACGACCGCGATCACGGAAACCCTGACCTCGCTCGTGCGCGCCTCGGTGCCCGCCGACGTCCGTGTCCATGCCGTGACCGCCGCCTTCGGCGCTCCTTACATCTCCGACGAAACCGCCTATGCAGTGGCGGGACATGCCGCGTTGAAGGCTTGGCAACAAGCCAGCCTTGCCCGCGCGACGCCTTTCGACGGCGTGATCGTCGGCTGCTTCGGCGACCCCGGCCTCTTCGCGCTGCGCGAGGCCGCCCATTGCCCCGTCACGGGCTTGGCGGAGGGCGCGATCCAGGAAGCGATTCGCCGGATGGCGGACTCCTTGCCCACGGGCAAGGCACGGTGCGCCATCGTGACGGGGGGTGCGGCATGGGGGCCCATGCTGCGCAAGCTGCTGCCTACACTGGCCGGCGGCGAGCGCGTGGCGGCCATCGAAACCGTGGCCTTGACGGGCGCACAACTGCGCGCAGACCCAGCTGCGGCAGCGGCGCTGCTGGTGCAAGCCTGCCGCAAGGTCCGGCTTGAGCATGGGGCGGACGCCATCATCCTGGGCGGCGCCGGTCTGGGTGGTCTGGCGGCGTCACTGCAAGAGCACATCGACGTGCCACTGATCGACAGCGTGCTGGCCGCCGCGCGGCAAGTCTGGTTCGCACCGCCCTCGGCGGGCCAAGGAATGCCTGCGTGGTTGTGAGCGGCTGAGTCGAGTAGTTCAGCCAGGCGTTGCGGCCGGCGTTTTGCCGCAGCGCGGTCGGCCTCAACCGGATGTGGCACCCGAAGCGTCCAGCGCCGCGACACCGGGCGGCCAAATGCTAGACCGAGGGCACGCAGACCTCGTTGCCCATCACGATCTCGTGCCCCCTCAGATGGGCGCCAAGAAAATCCAGAAAGCGACGGACCGCTGGATTCAGGCCGCGCCTGGACGGAAAGACGGCATGGACGATGCCCGCTTGCGGTGCCCAGCCGGGCAGCACTTGCACCAAGCGGCCGTCCGAGAGCGCGGCATGGCACAGGTAATCCGGCAAGGCGGTCATGCCGATGCCGCGTTGCACCGCGTATTGCAGGGTGACCAAGTCGTCCGCGACATAGCGAGGTTGGTGGGTCAACACATACTCAGCCTTCTTCCCGTTGGCTTCGGGCCCCAGCAGACGCAAGGTGGCACGCCCCTCCAAGGCAGACATGGCCACGGTGTCCAGGCGCGTCAAGTCTTGGACCGTCCTGGGCTCACCCTGGCGAGCCAGCAACTCAGGCGAGGCGACCAGCAGCGAGCGGCTTTCTCCCAGGTGCTTGACGACCAGGCTGCCACTCTCATCCAGTGAAGCACGCACGCGCAGGGCCACATCCACCCCCTCCTCCACCAAATCGACCACGCGGTTGCTGACGCGCATTTCCACCTTCACCTGCGGGTACTGGGCCATGAAATGCGGCACCAAATGCCCCACCGTGGTCTGGGCCAGGGTGATGGGACAAGCCACGCGGATGACGCCACGCGGCTCCACCTGCACGGCGGCGAGAGCATCTTGCGCTGCCTGCGCTTCGTCCCGGACGGCTGCGCAATGGCGCAGGTACAGCTCGCCCGCCTGGGTGAGCGACAGCTTGCGGGTGGTGCGCTGCAGCAATCGCACATCCAGCCGCGACTCCAGTTCCGCGATGCGGCGTGACAAGCGTGATTTGGGAATGCCGAGCACCCGCCCAGCAGCGGCAAAACCGCCGCGCTCGACCACTTCAGCGAAATACAGCATGTCGTTCAGATCTTGCATGGGCAGCCTCTTGGGTGGGGCAGACACTCGTACTCGTCCGCAGGATTTCGCCACATCGTCCTGATTTCAGAACAATCAATCACGATTTTGCCTTCTTATCAATTATTGATCACACCAGCAGAATATGTACCGTCAACTCATCCCTTTACCTGCCACCCGCCATCGCAAGGAAACCATCATGAAACTGCTGCATGTCGATTCCGCCATCACCGGCGCTCATTCCGTCTCCCGCCAACTGACCCAGGCCATCGTTGCCGAATGGAAGGCCGCCAAGCCCGCCACCACCGTGGAGTACTTGGACCTGGCCGTGAATGCCCCCGGCCATCTGGACGGGCAGGTGCTCAGCGGTGGCTTCAAGGACGAGGTCTCTGAACGTCTGGTGAGCCAGTTCCTGGCGGCGGATGTGATCGTTGTGGGTGCGCCCCTGTACAACTTCTCCATCCCCGGCCAGCTCAAGGCCTGGATCGACCGACTCTCCCAGGCCGGCCGCACCTTCCGCTATACCGAGAAGGGGCCCGAAGGCTTGGCACGCGGCAAGACCGTCATCGTGGCCTCCAGCCGCGGTGGTTTTTATTCGAACAGCGAAATGGGCCGCGCCCTGGAGCACCAAGAGAGCTACCTGCAGGCCGTGTTCGGCTTCTTCGGCATCACCGATGTGCGCTTCGTGCGCGCCGAGGGTGTGAACATGGGTCCGGAAGTCAAGGCCAAGGCCATTTCCGACGCGCAGGCCAGCATCAAGCCGACGCTGGCGGCCAACCAGGCCCAGTCGAAGCAAGCAGCCTGAAACGGCTCGTCCTGAAGGACGCGTTCTGCAAAAAGGCCACCACCTGGTGGCCTTTTTTGCGTTCGCCTGCGGAGACCGCTGTCAGGCACCGCACGACCAGATCAGGTCCTGGACGCTGCGACAATCCCAAGCATGAGCTTCGCATTTCTCTCGCACACCTTGTTTCTGAAAGCGGCACCCGCTGACGCCAGCACCCCTTACGCGGTCGCGGGGATCGCCTGGGATGGCGCCGTCACCAATCGGCCTGGCGCGCGCTTCGGCCCGCGCGCCATACGAGAGGCCAGCCACATGCTGTGCGACGCGATTCACCCCCATTTCGATGTCACGCCGCTGGGCCAATTGGGGGACGCGGGGGACTTGCCCCTGCCGAACACCAGCCTGGACGCCATGCGCGCGGCGATGATGCCGCTGGTCGGCCCCCTGCTGCGCGCCCATCACATGTGCTGGCTGGGAGGCGATCATTCCATCACGCTGCCCCTGCTGCGCGCCTACCGCGAGTGGCTGGGCGAACCGCTGGCCGTGATCCATTTCGACGCGCATTGCGACACTTGGCAAGACCATTTTGGGGAACCCAGCGGACATGGCACCTGGGTGTACGAGGCGATACAGGAGGGTTTGGTCATCCCCGAATGCTTCACGCAGATCGGCATCCGGTCTTCCGGGGAGCGTGCGGCGCGTGAATACGTGCGTGAGCAAGGGGGACTGATCTTCACGGGCAGGGATGTGCGAGGGCTGGAAAGCCCCAGCCAGTTGGCCCCCCTGCTGAACGCCATCCGGGAAAGGCAACAAAGGCACGGCAACCCTCCGCTGTACCTGACGCTGGACATCGACTGCCTGGACCCTGCCTATGCCCCAGGCACGGGCACACCCGAGCCCGGTGGCATGAGCAGCCGGCAGGTTCTGAGCATCCTGGAGGAACTGGCGGACCTGCCTTTTGTGGGGATGGACTGCGTGGAGGTATCTCCGCCCTACGACCACGCGGAGCTCAGCAGTCAAGCCGCCGCGAGTTTCGTCTGGACCTATCTCTGCGGCTGTATGGCCCTGCGCGGAGATGCAAAAAAACAACTCCCCTGAGGCTGTTGTCCGTCATCGCGCAAAGCGTTGACGTGGGGCACCAGCCCCTTGGGTGTTTCGCAGGTCAGCCATCTCGATGGGTCGCTCACTTGATAGGGGCTATCCGTAGGGGGTATTGAAACTTCGCTCCGCATTGGAGCGATGCGGGTTTCGATTCCATGGGTATCCGCTTTTTCCACCGGCTGATGAGGTGCGCGGACACTTTTTGACCGAACACTGAATCAGAAAAAGAGAACTGAATCAGTTGCGAAAAAAATCTTCCATTAAGGCAAAAAACAGTTCGGCAATCCTGATGAATTCGGATGGCTGGGGGTTATTCACCCCCGTTGTTGCTAAAAAGGTCTCACGCCGCTACTCTATCGATAACAGATATACCAATCTGTTTTATAAACTGAATACTCAAAAAACTGGCACACAGTTTTCGCAGGTCGTTCGTTGGTGTCCGCCGCGTATCTCTCATCAGGTACGTGACTTCATTGCGCGCAGGGAAAGGAGCGTCACACCATGGACAGAAGCGAAAAGAATGTCGAAGAGAAACTGGAGCCTGGCAAGGTCTACCGCCGAGAAGACCTTGTTTGTGATCTGGTCTTCACCGATCACCGCATTCGCCAGCTCGTTGCACAAGGCTCTTTGGAAAAAATCACCCAAGGGCTCTACCACTACCGGGGCCCATCACCTCGAAACTACTCTCCACTGACCAGCAAGTCTCTGCTCGAAGGCTTTTTGGGAATGGGCGATTTTCTGCTGCTACCATGGCAAGAGTATTTGTCGCTGGGTTTGAATCTGACGCCCAAGTTCGACATGCACTTGGTCTACAACCGCAAGCGGCACGGCATTTTCCGTTTGGGAGAGGTGACCTTTGATGTCCGGCGGCGCTCACGCTATCCCACGCAGATCACGCCCGAGTTCCTGCTGGTGGATTTGCTGAACAACATGGACTTCTTTACCGAGGACACCAGCCGAATTCAACGCGACATCCGTGCACTGATCCATAAGTTCGATGGGCATGCCTTGTTGAAAATGGCCCAGGACTACGGCAAGGTATCCACCTACAAGTACATCAGCTCCTGGCTTACGGAAATGCAGACGATGTTGTCGGTCCGCTCGTTCAAGAGCGACGAGCTGAGCGCGGCGTTCTTCGGCAACTTCCACAAAAGCGCAGAACAGCCGACCCATGACTGAATGCGCCGTGCGCACCGCCAGCTCGGGCAGGCCTCCCGGCCTCGTGGACCAAACTACGCGGCCGGGAGGACGCCTGTTAAACCTGAAACGCCGCCGCAATACGTTCCGCGCATGAATGGGCTTGCGCGGCATCACGGGTTTCAACCATCACGCGCAGCAGCGGTTCGGTTCCGCTTGCGCGGATGAGCACGCGTCCTGAATCGCCCAGCTCAAGCTCCACCGACTTTTGAGCAGCCAACAAACCCGGGTGCGTTTTCCAAGCCGTCTTCCAATCTGGCATGCGATCCGAATCCATTCGGACGTTGATGAGTGTCTGGGGAAACAGCATCACATCAGACAACAACTCCGCCAATTGCTTGCCACGCGCACAAGCCTGCAGCACTTGGAGGGCACTGACCAAGCCGTCACCGGTGGTTTGTCTGTCGAGCGCCAGCAAATGCCCGGAGCCCTCCCCGCCCAGCAGCCAGCCACGCGCGAGCAACTCCTCCAGCACGTACCGGTCCCCCACTCGCGCGCGAACAAACTGCACGCCTCGCTTCTTGAGCGCAACTTCCACCGCCATGTTCGTCATCAGCGTTCCCACAACGCCAGGCACTGGCTCACCGCGGCTCAGACGCTCGCTGACCATGAGGTAAAGCAGTTCATCGCCGTTGTAGAGGCGCCCTTGCGCATCGACCATCAGCAGGCGGTCGGCGTCCCCATCCAGGGCGACACCATAGTGTGCGCCTTGGGACTGCACGGCGGCGATCAGGGCTTGCGGATGCGTGGCCCCCACATCCTGGTTGATGTTCAGCCCATCGGGATTGCCACCGATGGTGATGACCTCGGCGCCCAACTCATGGAAGACCTTGGGCGCGACTTGGTAGGCAGCGCCGTTCGCCGCATCCACGACGATCTTGACACCCCTGAGCGTGAGATCACCCGAGAAAGTGCTTTTGCAGAACTCGATGTAGCGCCCCGCAGCGTCCTCCAAACGGCGCGCCCGCCCCAGACGGGAAGAATCAACCCATTGAGGCGGTTCTTCCAAAGTTGCTTCGACCTCGGCCTCCCATTCGTCGGGCAATTTCGAACCAGCGGCACTGAAGAACTTGATGCCATTGTCAGGGTAAGGATTGTGGCTGGCGCTGATGACCACGCCCAAGCTCGCGCGCTGCGCTCGCGTCAGATAAGCCACGCCCGGCGTGGGCAGGGGCCCTAGCAGAAGCACGTCCACGCCCGCAGAATTGAACCCTGACTCCAGCGCGCTTTCCAGCATGTATCCAGAAATCCGGGTGTCTTTGCCGATCAGCACCACGGGGCGCGCCGCCGCTTCTGGCTCATGACGCTTGAGCACACGGCCCACAGCATGGGCCAACCTTAAGACAAAATCTGGCGTGATGGGTTCTTGACCTACCGTTCCTCGAATGCCATCTGTGCCAAAGTATTTTCTGCTGCTCATTGATGTCCTTGTTTTTGTTGCGCTCGCATCGCATTCCAGACCCGCAAGGCCTGAACTGTTTCCCGCACATCGTGCACCCGCACGATGGAAGCACCGTGCTCCACGGCCAACAAGGCCGCCGCGACACTGGGGACCACACGCTCCGCAGCAACCTCCACACCGGTCACTGAACCCAGCGACGACTTGCGTGACCAGCCCGCCAGCCAAGGATAGCCCAGCTCAAGCAGTTCACCTTGTCGTGCCAGAAGCGCGAAGTTCTGTTCCACCGTTTTGCCAAAGCCGATGCCCGAATCCAGGACGATGCGGTCCATCGCCACGCCACGCGCGCGCAGGTCACGCGCCGCCTCGTCAAGGAAAAATCGCACCTGCGGCACGACATCCCCAGACATCGGCGCAGCCTGCATGGTCTGAGGATCGCGGTGCATGTGCATCAGGCAGACACCACAGGATGGATGCCGGGCCACCAGATCGGCAGCGCCATCACGGCGCAAGGCCCAGATGTCGTTGAGGATGTCCACTCCGAGATCGAGAGCCACCCTCATCACCTCAGGCTTGTAGGTGTCGATCGACACGGGCGCGCCCAAAGACAGCGCCTCGCGCAGCACGGGCAGCACGCGCGCGAGTTCATCTTCCAAGGGAACAGGGGGGCTGCCCGGCCGGGTTGACTCGCCACCGATGTCTAGGATGTGAGCCCCGTCCTTCAGCAAGCGCTCGCAGTGCAGGAGCGCCGCATGCGCATTGGCGTGACGGCCGCCATCCGAAAAGGAATCGGGCGTGACATTGACGATGCCCATGATCCGCGGGCGTGACAAGTCGATGCGAAAACGGGAGGTCTGCCAGAACATGAATGGGGAAAACAAAAACGGGGCGAGAACCCAAGTTCTCTACCCCGTCGGCAATTATCACTTCTAGATGGGGCGTCTATCCCCGCCTTCGCATCGGTTGGGGTAGTCCCACACCGACCGGATGTCTTACGCCGTCGTGGGCGTGGGTTGCTGGCCGACCGCGGCGCTACCGCCTGCATCACCACCGCCATCCGACTTGGGCGCGCGCGGCGTCCAGTCCTTCGGCGGACGGGGCTCCTTGCCAGCCATGATGTCGTCCAACTGCTCGGAGTCGATGGTTTCCCAATCCAGCAGAGCCTTGGCCATCGCATGCATCTTGTCGCTGTTGTCCTCGATCAGCTTACGCGCCAGTTTGTACTGCTCGTCGATGATGCGACGCACCTCGGCATCGACCTTCTGCATGGTCTGTTCGCTGATGTTGGTGGTTTTGGTGACCGAACGCCCCAGGAAAACTTCACCTTCATTCTCAGCGTAGACCATGGGGCCAAGGGCATCGCTCATGCCGTAGCGCATCACCATGTCACGAGCCAAATGGGTAGCACGCTCAAAGTCATTGCTCGCGCCCGTGGTCATCTGGTTCATGAAGACCTCTTCGGCGATGCGCCCACCAAACAGCATACTGATCTGGTTCAGCATGTATTCACGGTCGTAGCTGTAGCGATCCTGCGCCGGCAGGCTCATGGTGACACCCAGCGCGCGGCCGCGCGGAATGATGGTGACCTTGTGCACAGGGTCGCACTTGGGAAGCAATTTCCCAATCAGCGCATGGCCGCTTTCGTGGTAGGCCGTGTTGCGGCGCTCCTCTTCGGGCATGACCATGCTCTTGCGCTCCGGGCCCATAAGGATCTTGTCCTTGGCCTTCTCGAAGTCCTGCATTTCCACGTTGCGCGCATTCCGACGTGCAGCCATCAGCGCGGCTTCGTTACAAAGGTTGGCCAGATCGGCTCCGCTCATGCCCGGGGTACCACGGGCGATGATGGCCGGCGCCACGTCCTGGCTGATCGGGATCTTGCGCATGTGAACGTTCAGGATCTGCTCGCGTCCGCGGATGTCAGGCAGGGTCACATACACCTGACGGTCAAAACGGCCAGGACGCAGCAAAGCCGAGTCCAAGATGTCCGGACGGTTCGTCGCGGCGACCACGATCACACCCAGATTGGTCTCGAAGCCGTCCATCTCGACCAGCATCTGGTTCAGCGTCTGTTCGCGCTCATCGTTGCCACCACCCAGGCCCGCACCGCGCTGACGCCCCACGGCGTCAATTTCATCGATGAAGATGATGCAAGGCGCGTTCTTCTTGGCGTTCTCGAACATGTCGCGCACGCGGGCTGCGCCCACGCCCACGAACATTTCGACGAAATCGGAGCCCGAGATGCTGAAGAACGGCACCTTGGCCTCGCCCGCGATACCCTTGGCCAGCAACGTCTTGCCCGTGCCCGGAGGGCCGACCAGCAAGAGGCCACGCGGGATGCGCCCGCCCAGCTTCTGGAACTTCTGTGGGTCCTTCAGGAAGTCCACCACCTCGGTCACTTCTTCCTTGGCTTCGTCGCACCCGGCCACGTCAGCGAAGGTGACCTGGTTGTTGCTTTCGTCCAGCATGCGCGCCTTGCTTTTGCCGAAGCTGAACGCGCCACCCTTGCCCCCGCCCTGCATCTGCCGCATGAAGTAGATCCATACGCCGATCAGCAGAAGCATGGGGCCCCAGCTCACCAGCAGGGTCATGAGCAAGGACCCCTCTTCGCGAGGCTTGACGTCGAACTTGACGTCGTTGTTGATCAGGTCACCGATCAGGCCGCGGTCGAGGTAGGTCGCCGTGGTGCGAACCTTGCGGTCATCGGTCGTGGTCGCAAGGATTTCAGTCCCACTGGGACCTTCTTGAATGATGGCGCTCTTGATGCGGTTGGCGCGCACCTCCTCCAGAAAATCGGAGTAGCCCATCGACGCCGCTGCGCCGGAGCCGCGAGAGTCAAACTGCTTGAACACGGTGAAAAGCACCAGTGCCACCACCAGCCAGACGGCAAGTTTGGAAAACCATTGATTGTTCAAGTGTGACTCCTGAGAGAGATATCCTGCGCGGACTTAGTTTGGATTCATTTTAGGGCTTTCAAGCCGCCGCCCGATAGTCTGTGCCTGTGACGGCCATTGACAACGCAGGGGCTTCATTTGCCGTTTTTTGCGCGCTGACGCACCACACAAGGGGGTTAGCGGTGCTTCAGGGCAGTTCAATGCGATTTCAGACCCGAACCAATCAAAAAAGTCTCGGATGACCGGTCACGAGAGGCCTTGGGTTTCAGGGGCTTCACGGTTTTGAAGTTGTTTTTAAACAAAGCCAGCAGTTCGTTGTAGCCGCTGCCATGAAACACCTTGGCCACGAGCGTGCCCGAGGGCTTGAGATGCGCATTACAGAAGTCGATGGCCAGGGCAACCAGCTCCTCCACACGAGCGGTATCGACTGACGCCACACCCGACAGGTTCGGCGCCATGTCGGAAACCACCAGGTCCACAGGTCGCCCCTGCAGCAGTGCCTCCAATTGCGCCAAGACTGCGGCCTCCCGGAAATCCCCCTGGATGTACTGAACGCCCTCGATCGGCTCCATGGGCAAGAGATCGAGTCCGATCACGCTGCCATTGAGCTCCCCCACCGCTGCGCCCTGGGGCGCTAGACGCCGGCGCAGGTACTGGCTCCAGGCGCCAGGCGCGCACCCCAGATCAACGATGACCTGTCCGGGCTTGACCAGCCGCAAGGTTTCGTCGATTTCCTTGAGCTTGTAAGCCGCGCGTGCGCGGTAACCCTCCTTCTGCGCGAGCTTGACGTAGGGGTCGTTCACATGGTCGTTGAGCCACGCCTTGTTGACCTTTTTGCTCTTGGTCTGTATTTTCATATCCAGGGGATAATAGCCCCATGTCAGCCATTCAACTCACCGTCGCGCAGCGCAAAGAACATCGGGCCGAAGCCCACCACCTGGACCCTGTGGTCATGATCGGTGGGGACGGACTGACGCCCGCCGTCAAAAAAGAAGTCGATGCCGCGCTGAAGGCCCATGGTCTCATCAAGGTCAGGGTCTTTTCAGATGAACGTGTTGAGCGCGAAACCATACTGACTACTCTGGCGGATGAACTGAATGCCGCGCCAATCCAGCATATTGGCAAATTGCTGGTGCTATGGCGCCCCATCCCCGAGAAGGAACGGACCATTGACGAAGACCGTAGGCCTGGCCCTCGCGACGTCAAGGTGCTGAAGTTCAGCAAAAAGGGAGGGCAACGTCCCGAAGTGAAAGTGCTGCGGGTGCTAGGCAACCAACGCCTGACCCCCGGCGGCAAGGTGAAGCGGGCCAAGAAGCCCCGCCCCACCAGCGTTAAGAAGCGCAGCCAAGCCTAAAAGCTAGCGATTGAGCAAGCCCGGCGCCCCTCGCTGTGAGGGCACCGTGCATAGTCAGCCTACTCAGTCGTGACGAGCCGGCGCTGGTCGGCTCAGACGCCAGAACGTCCAGCCGGCACAAAGCCATTGAAGTAAATAGAAGGCGCTGCCCAGGCGATGCCAGACGGCCAGATTCTCCCGGGCGACGATACGCGGAGCCACCACGAGTTCGACAAGCAGCGCGAGAAGCAAGCCCGCCAGGATCGGCTGACGAGCCGACACCAGCGCCGACTTTGACGGCGACAAGCTGTCTTGCCCCCGAGCCCGTGACCCCATGAGCAGCAGGAGCGTACAGGCCACCGTGACCCAAGTTTGGGCCGTGAACAGATGCGCAGCCATACGTCCCGCCATCGCGGGTGTGTCCAGATGAACGAACAGCAGAGGAACCACCAGAAAGCCTATGGTGGTGAGACTGCCCCACCACAGAGCAGCTACCCAGGCGGGAAGGGATGACAGAAAGCGTTGCATACGTGTCGAATCTGGACGGACGAGTGACTCAGCGGTAGGAAACGGCCACGATCTCGTAGCGCTTCACGCCACCAGGGGCCTGGACTTCCGCCGTGTCGCCCTCCTCCTTACCGATCAACGCGCGCGCGATCGGGCTGCTGACGTTGATCAGGCCTTGCTTGAGGTCCGCCTCGTCCTCTCCAACGATCTGGTAGGTCACGCTATCGCCAGTGGCTTCGTCCTCTAGCTCCACGGTGGCGCCGAAAACCACCTTGCCGCCGGCATCCAGGCCAGCGGGGTCAATGACCTGAGCGGCGGAGAGCTTGCCCTCGATCTCCTGGATGCGGCCCTCAATGAACCCTTGTCTGTCCTTGGCCGCGTCGTACTCGGCGTTTTCGCTCAGATCGCCTTGGGCACGGGCCTCTGCAATGGCATTGATGACGGCGGGGCGATCGACGGTCTTCAGGCGGTGCAATTCGGTCTTGAGCTTTTCCGCGCCGCGCAGGGTGATCGGAATGGTGGCCACGTCGTACTCCGTTTTCATCAAGAAAAAAGCAAACCGCCGGGCGTTGCCGCTCGGCGGTCTCGAGCCAGAATTATGCCGCGAATGGCAAGCGACACACAACCCGAAACGACTGAAGCTGTGTGCCACCAAGGCCCTCCATCTCAGCCGCTATCGAACGCCGTGGCGGCCAGCGGCACGACGGCAGAACAGACCAAGCAGCGCGGCATGCCACACCCACTGGCTGCAGGTCGTGCTACCTGCAGCAGCCCACAGCACACATGTGATCAACCCAGCTGGGCGTGCAGTTCCTGCACGGAGTAGACATCGAGGTTGTCGATGTACTTCATGCCTTCGACCGCCGCTTCCGCGCCCGCAATCGTCGTGTAGGTCGTGACACGGCCCAGGAGAGCCGAGGTGCGGATATGACGCGAATCCGCGATCGCGTTGCGCCGCTCCTCCACCGTATTGATGACCAGGGCGATTTCCTCGTTCTTGATCATGTCCACGATGTTGGGACGGCCCTCGGTCACCTTGTTGATGACTTCGCAGGATAGGCCCGCGGCCTGAATGGCGGCCGCCGTGCCCTTGGTGGCCACGATCGTGAAGCCTTGTTCGATCAGGCCCCGCGCCACCTCGACGGCACGCGGCTTGTCACTGCCCTTGACGGAGATGAAGGCTTTGCCCGCGCCGGGTCCAGACTTGGGCAGCTTGGTGCCCGCGCCGAGTTGGCTCTTGACGAAAGCTTCGCCGAAGGTCTTGCCCACGCCCATGACTTCGCCGGTGGACTTCATCTCCGGCCCCAAGATGGTGTCCACGCCCGGGAACTTGACGAAGGGGAAGACGGCCTCCTTGACGCTGTAGTAAGGCGGCGTGACTTCGGCACCGACGCCCTGCTGATCCAGCGTCTGGCCGGCCATGCAACGCGCGGCCACCTTGGCCAATTGCACACCGGTAGCCTTGCTGACGAAAGGCACGGTGCGGCTGGCACGCGGGTTGACTTCCAGCACGTAGATCACGTCCTGGATCGTTCCGTTCTTTTCAATCTGTTGGATCGCGAACTGCACATTCATCAGGCCCACGACCTGCAAGGCATTGGCCATCGCGGAAGTCTGGCGCTTGAGTTCGTCCACCGTGGCCTTGGACAAGTAATACGGCGGCAGGGAACAGGCGGAGTCCCCGCTGTGCACACCAGCCTGCTCGATGTGCTCCATGACACCACCAATGTAGGTGCGGCCCGACTTGTCACGCACGCAGTCCACGTCGCATTCGATGGCGTCATTCAGGAAGCGGTCCAGCAGAACCGGTGAATCGTTGCTGACCTTCACCGCTTCGCGCATGTAGCGCTCCAAGTCGCGTTGCTCGTGGACGATTTCCATGGCGCGGCCACCCAGCACGTAGCTCGGGCGCACCACCAGCGGATACCCAAGAGCCTGGGCCTTTTCGAGCGCCTCAGGCTCGGTGCGCGCGGTGGCGTTCGGCGGCTGCAACAGCTTGAGCTCGTGCAGCAGCTTTTGGAAGCGCTCGCGGTCTTCAGCCGCATCGATCATGTCCGGGCTGGTGCCAATGATGGGCACGCCATTGGCTTCCAGGCCCAGCGCGAGCTTGAGCGGCGTCTGACCGCCGTACTGCACGATCACGCCCAGGGGCTTTTCCTTGTCCACGATCTCCAGCACGTCTTCCAGCGTCAGCGGCTCGAAGTAGAGGCGATCGCTGGTGTCGTAGTCGGTCGAGACCGTCTCCGGATTGCAGTTGACCATGATGGTCTCGTAACCGTCTTCGCGCATGGCGAGCGCGGCGTGCACGCAGCAGTAGTCGAATTCGATGCCCTGGCCGATGCGGTTGGGTCCGCCACCCAGCACCATGATTTTCTTGTTGTTCGTTGGCTCGGCCTCGCACTCGTCCTCGTAGGTCGAGTACATGTAGGCGGTCTTGCTCGCGAATTCAGCCGCGCAGGTGTCCACGCGCTTGTAGACCGGACGTACATTCAGCTTGCGGCGAGCCTCGCGCACGGCTTGTTCGTTGGTCTTCAAGAGCTTGGCGAGCCGCCGGTCGGAGAACCCTTTTTTCTTTAGCTCGCGCAGGGTCGCGGCATCCAGGGCAGCCAGCGCGCCTGCGCCCTTGGCCTCGACCAGCTTGTCGATGTCGAGCTCGATCTTCACGATCTGTTCGATCTGCACCAGGAACCACTTGTCGATCTTGGTGAGGTCATGCACTTCGTCCAGCGTGAAACCGGCGGCAAAAGCGTCGCCCACATACCAGATTCGCTCGGGACCAGGTTCGCCCAGTTCCTTTTCGAGCAGCTCACGGTCCTTGGTCTTCTCGTTCATGCCATCCACGCCGACCTCAAGGCCGCGCAAGGCCTTCTGGAAAGATTCCTGAAAGGTGCGGCCCATGGCCATCACCTCGCCCACCGACTTCATCTGCGTGGTCAGGCGGCTGTCAGCCGTGGGGAATTTCTCGAAGGCGAAGCGCGGGATCTTGGTGACCACATAGTCAATCGAGGGCTCGAAGGACGCTGGCGTGGCGCCGCCCGTGATCTCGTTCTTCAATTCGTCCAGCGTGTACCCGACGGCCAGCTTGGCCGCGACCTTGGCGATCGGAAAGCCTGTCGCCTTGGACGCCAACGCGGAGGAACGCGACACCCGTGGGTTCATCTCGATCACGATCATGCGCCCATCGGCCGGATTGATCGAGAACTGCACGTTCGAGCCACCCGTGTCCACACCGATCTCGCGCAGCACCGCCAGCGAGGCGTTGCGCATGACTTGGTACTCCTTGTCGGTCAGCGTCTGCGCCGGCGCGACAGTGATGGAGTCTCCGGTGTGCACGCCCATCGGGTCCAGGTTCTCGATCGAGCAGACAATGATGCAGTTGTCGGCCTTATCGCGGACAACTTCCATCTCGTACTCTTTCCAGCCCACCAGCGACTCTTCGATCAGCAGCTCGGATGTTGGCGAGGCTTCGAGGCCCCGCTTGCAGATCGTCTCAAATTCCTCGGGGTTGTAGGCGATTCCGCCGCCCGTGCCGCCCAAGGTGAAACTCGGACGGATGACAACGGGGAACCCCACGGTCTTCTGCACAGCCCAGGCTTCGTCCAGGCTATGCGCGATCCCAGAGCGCGCGGAACCGAGGCCAATGCGCGTCATCGCTTCCTTGAACTTCAGGCGGTCCTCGGCCTTGTCGATGGCTTCGGGCGTCGCGCCAATCAGTTCCACCTTGTACTTGTGCAGCACGCCATGGCGCCAGAGGTCCAGCGCGCAGTTCAGCGCGGTCTGCCCGCCCATGGTGGGCAGGATGGCATCGGGTTTTTCCTTGGCGATGATCTTTTCGACCGTCTGCCATGTGATGGGCTCGATGTAGGTCACGTCGGCCGTGGCGGGGTCGGTCATGATCGTCGCGGGATTGCTGTTGATCAGGATGACCTTGTAGCCCTCCTCGCGCAAAGCCTTGCAGGCCTGCACGCCGGAGTAGTCGAACTCACAGGCCTGGCCGATGATGATGGGACCGGCGCCGATGATGAGGATGCTTTGAATGTCTGTACGTTTGGGCATGGCTTACTTGGAATTCAGTTCAGACTGGCCGTGGCGAGCTTGGTGCCGAACCACAGGAACAAGGCGCCCACGGCGCCGGACAGACCGGCCGACGTGCGCCGACGTTGGCGAAAAGCATCGGCCAGGCGCGCGCCTGCGACGATCAGCACCGAGAGATACACGGCGCTGAAAGCCATCACGATGACGCTGAGAATCAGAAATGGGATCGCGGGCGTGTCGTAGGCAGGATCGATGAATTGCACGAAAAACGACAACAGGAACAGGATGGCCTTGGGGTTTAGCAAGCTGATGACCAGCGCACGCTGAAAAGGTGCCAGCAAATGCGCCGACTGGGCTGCCGCAAGGGCTGTTGGTTCAACAAGCTGCGTGGCGATGCCTGCGGCGCGCCACTTGCGCCACGCTGACCACGCCAGATTCATGCCCACCCAGAACAGATAAGCGGCACCGACGTACTTCACGACCATGAACAGCGCTGGGTAGCCGCGCAGCAGACTGGCCGCCCCCAGAGCCGTGAACAGCAGCAGGATGCTGTCGCCCAGGAACACGCCGCAGGCGGCGTGGTAGCCGACACGTACGCCACGCGCCGTGGCCACCGACAGCACGAACAGGGAGTTGGGGCCAGGCAGCAAGACGATGCCAATGGCACCGAGCACATAGGTCCAAAGATCGGTGACGCCGTAGAAACTCATGCGCGGGCTTCCATCAATTTGACGAAGCGGTCAAACAGATAAGCAATGTCATGCGGACCAGGCGACGCCTCGGGGTGGCCCTGGAACCCGAAAGCCGGCTTGTCCGTGCATTCGAAGCCTTGCAAGGTGCCGTCGAACAGCGACACGTGGGTTTCGCGACTGCTGGCCGGCAAGGTCTTCGGGTCGACGGCGAAACCATGGTTTTGGCTGGTGATGCTGACACGACCCGTGTCCAGATTCTTCACCGGATGGTTGGCACCGTGATGGCCGGTCTTCATCTTGAATGTCTTGGCGCCGAGCGCCAACCCAAGAATCTGGTGTCCGAGGCAGATGCCGAATGTCGGCAGGCCTCGGGACAAAAATTCCCTCGTCGCCGTGATCGCGTAGTCGCAAGGCTCCGGGTCTCCGGGGCCGTTGCTGAGAAACACGCCATCGGGTTGGTACTTGAGCACCTCGGCGGCGGAAGTCTGCGCGGGCACCACCGTGACCTTGACACCCCGCGAAGCGAGCATGCGCAGGATGTTCTTCTTCACGCCGAAATCGTAGGCAACGACGTGG
This sequence comes from Hylemonella gracilis ATCC 19624, assembly GCF_000211835.1. GTDB lineage: Bacteria > Pseudomonadota > Gammaproteobacteria > Burkholderiales > Burkholderiaceae_C > Hylemonella > Hylemonella gracilis. Next base: position 32,298 of record NZ_AEGR01000080.1, read on the forward strand.
AACATGGCTTGCTCCAGCACGCCATACCCGCTGCCCAACTGCCACTCGGTCTGGGTCCATTCATAGGGCTGCGCCACGCTGACCACCTTGGCCAGATCCTGCCCCGCCATGCTGGGCGCGGCCTTGGCACGCGCGATGGCATCGTCGATCAGCGCCTGGGTGACGGACTCGCCCGACTTCAGCGCGACGATGGCACCGTTCTGAGCACCCTTGTCACGCAACACGCGGGTGAGTTTGCGCGTGTCGATGTTGGCGATCGCCACGGTCTTCTCGCGCACCAGGTACTGCGACAGCGTCTCCGTGCTGCGGAAGTTGGAAGCCAGCAAGGGCAGATCCTTGATGATCAGGCCGGCGGCGTGGACCTTGTCGGCTTCGACATCTTCAGCATTGATGCCGTAGTTGCCGATGTGCGGATACGTGAGGGTCACGATCTGCCGGCAGTAGCTCGGGTCGGTGAGGATTTCCTGGTAGCCAGTGATGGCGGTGTTGAACACCACCTCGCCGATCGTGGCACCCGGGGCACCGATGGAATTGCCGAGAAAGACCGTGCCGTCTGCAAGCGCCAGGATGGCGGGAGGCTGCGATTGGTGCGCGCCTTGGAGAGACAAAAGCACTGGGGACTCCGTTGGTTACGGGCGCGCCCTGGGCATCTCCAGGACACACTGGGCCTGGCTTTGCTGCTTTTGGTGAGGGAAGGTTCGAAGGAAATGCGCTGCGGGCGCGCTGATTTCTGAACAGCCTCGAATTATAGCGGAGCGAGGGCCAGCCCAGAGCTGGCCCTCGCAAGAAGTTCCGTAGAGACCGGTCTTGAAAAGATGCGCACCGGCTCAGTCTGGAGGCCGACTCAGTGGAACTGCTCTTCCTCGGTGGAGCCTGTCAGAGCGGTCACGCTGGAGCGCCCGCCCTGGATCGCCGTGGTCACCTCGTCGAAGTAGCCGGTGCCCACCTCCTGCTGGTGCGAAACAAAGGTGTAGCCACGCTCACGCGCCGCGAACTCTGGCTCTTGCACGCGGTCCACATAGGCCGTCATGCCACGTTGCACGTAGTCTTGAGCAAGATCGAACATGTTGAACCACATGCTGTGGATCCCAGCCAGGGTGATGAACTGGTACCTGTAGCCCATGGCGCCAAGTTCACGCTGGAACTTGGCGATGGTGGCGTCGTCCAGGTTCTTCTTCCAGTTGAAAGACGGCGAGCAGTTGTAGGCCAGCATCTTGCCAGGGTGAACCTTGTGCACGGCCTCGGCAAACTTGCGCGCGAAGCTCAGGTCGGGCGTGCCGGTCTCACACCACACCAGATCGGCGTAGCGGGCGTAGGCGTTCGCACGGGCCACGGCTTGGTCCAGTCCCTTGCGGGTTTTGAAGAAACCTTCGGCGGTGCGTTCGCCGGTCAGGAAGGGCTGGTCGATCTCGTCGTAGTCGGAGGTCAACAGATCGGCGGCTTCGGCATCGGTGCGCGCGATCACCAGCGTCGGCACGCCCATCACGTCGGCGGCCATGCGCGCGGCGATCAGTTTCTGGCACGACTCGCGCGTGGGCAACAGCACCTTGCCACCCATGTGCCCGCATTTCTTGACGGACGCCAACTGGTCTTCCCAATGCACGCCCGCCGCGCCTGCTCGGATCATGGCCTTCATGAGTTCAAAGGCATTGAGCACACCGCCGAAACCAGCTTCAGCGTCCGCCACGATGGGCGCGAAGTAATCGATGTAGTCCGTGTCACCGGGGTTGACGCCCTTGGCGTGCTGGATTTCATCCGCGCGGCGGAAGGTGTTGTTGATGCTCTCCACCACCTTGGGCACGGAATCCACGGGATAGAGCGACTGGTCGGGGTACATGGAGGCGTAGCTGTTGTTGTCGGCCGCCACCTGCCAGCCCGACAGGTAAATGGCCTTCACGCCAGCCTTGACCTGCTGCATGGCCTGCCCACCCGTCAAAGCGCCCAGACAGTTCACATACGGCGTGGTGTGCAGCAAATCCCAAAGCTTTTCCGCCGTGCGGCGCGCGACGGTGTGCTCGATGGGAAAGGATCCGCGCAGGCGCACGACGTCAGCGGCGCTGTAACCGCGCTCGATACCTTTCCAGCGGGGATTACTCGCCCAGTCTTTTTCCAGGGCGGCGGCTTGTTGCTCACAGCTGAGTTGTTCGGTCAGGGTTTGGGGCATGGTGAACTCCTTGGGTCATGGTGGATACAGGGGAAAGCGCAGGTCATGTATAAGACTTGCGACCCGTTCAATGTAGGTGTGCCCACCCTTCCGATGCCGATCGGATCTCAGTGACTTGGAGTTTTTTTATTCTTTTTAAATCATAGACTTAAGGATGAATTTTCTTGATGAGAAATCCAATATCTCATATCAAGAAAAAATGCTGCGCCGCAGCACGGGGCGTTTTCACAAGGCGAGAAAAGTACCGGACCCGTGAAAACGGGCCTTGCTCAGGACAGCGCAGGACCGGACAGCGCGCTGGCGTGCAGGCAGATGGCGGCGGCAGCGGCCACGTTGAGTGACTCCTCGCCACCCGGTTGGGCAATGCGCAGCTTGAGCGCCGCGCGAGCCATCAAGGCTTCACCCACCCCCTGCCCCTCGTGGCCCAAGACCCAGGCACACGGCCAGGGCAAATGGGCGCGATGCAAAAGCTCACCTTGGTGAGAGCTGGTCACCAGCAGCGGGACCTGCAAGACCGCCAGATCGTCTGCGGCCAGGCCCTCGACCAAGCGCAGGCCGAAGTGCGCCCCCATGCCAGCGCGCAGCACTTTCGGGCTCCATAGCGCCGCCGTGCCCTTGAGCGCCAGCACCTGAGCGCAGCCGAAGGCTGCGGCGCTGCGCAAGATGGAGCCGACGTTGCCTGCGTCTTGGACCCGGTCCAGGACGACGGTGGACAGCCCAGACTGAACGGTCGCCTCGACGGGCAGGTCGAACACCAGACCCAGGCCCTGCGCGGGCGAGAACGACTCCAGAGCACTGATGCTGGCGAACAGGGCGTCGGGCAGAAGCACGGTGCGTTCCGCGCCAGTGTGGCTCGCATCGCCGAACTCCCCGCCCCAGTGCAGCCAGGCCGATTCGGCCAACACGGCCAAGGCGGGACGCCAGCCACGCAACAGCGCCGCGCGGGCCAGGTGGTCACCCTCGACCCAGACCCGGCCAGCGGTGCCGGACTTGCGGTAGGCCGTGTTGTCCTGCGCCAGCCGACGCAACTCCTTCAGCAGAGGATTGTCACGCGAGCTGATGATCTGGGCCTGGGGCAGGCTCACGATGCACTCCCGGCGCGCATGACCTGCGCCACCGGCGCGAAGGAGCGCCGATGCTGCGGACACGCGCCATGCATGTGCAAGGCGGCCAGATGCACTGCCGTGCCGTAACCCTTGTGAGCGGCGAAACCGTACTGAGGGAATTCACGGTCATAGCTGAGGCACCAGCGATCGCGGTGCACCTTGGCCAGGATGGACGCCGCCGAGATGGCCGGCACCAAAGCATCGCCCCTCACCACGGCCTCGGACAGCACGGACAGGCGCGGCAACTGGTTGCCATCGACCAGCACTTTGGAGGGCTTCAAACGCAGTCCCCCGACGGCGCGCCGCATGGCCAGCAAGGTGGCCTGAAGGATATTCAGGGCGTCGATCTCCTCCACGCTGGCCTCGGCCACGGCGCAGCACAAGGCCTTGGCCCGGATCTCGTCGTACAGCCGCTCACGCCGCGCGGCCGTGAGCTTCTTCGAGTCGTCCAGACCTTCGATCGGATTCAACTCGTCCAAGATGACGGCGGCGGCCACCACGGGCCCGGCCAGCGGTCCGCGCCCCGCTTCATCCACACCGGCGAGCAGGCCGGGCGTGTCCCACATCAGGCGGGTCTGAGCGGCTTGTGCGGCCAGCGCGGCATCAGGCCGGGAGGATCTGGGCGATCGCATCGGCAGCCAGGGTGGGAGTATCGCGCTGTAATTCAGCGTGCAGGGCATCGAAACGGGTTTGCAGCGCCGCGACGCGTGCTGGGTCATCCAACCAAGCCAGTGTGGCGGCAGCAAGTTTTTCGGGTCGCGCTTCGTCTTGCAGCAATTCGGGGACGACAAAATCGCGGCAGAGGATGTTGGGCAGGCCGATCCAGGGCTGCAGCTTCTTGCCTCTCATGATCGAGGCCGTGAGCCAATGGACTGCGTAGGCGATGACCATCGGTCGCTTGAACAAAGCGGCCTCCAGCGTGGCGGTCCCGCTGGCGATCAGCGTCACGTCACAGGCGGTCAGGGCTTGGTGGGACTGTCCGTCCAGGATGTGCAGATTGGGCTGCGCACTCGCGCCAAACACCCGCCGAACGGCCTGCTCGATGGCAGCACGCCGACCAGGCGCGGCGGGCACGATGAAGTGCAATTCCGGTCTTGCCCGCCCCATCAACGCCGCAGCCCTTAGGAAGCGTTCCGCGAGATGCTTGACCTCGCTGGCTCTGCTACCGGGCAAGACAGCCACCACGGGAGCGTCGGGCGGCAATCCCAGCGCGGCACGTGCCGCCACGCGGTCGGGCGTTCGGGGAATCACATTGGCGAGCGGATGCCCCACATAGGTCGCGGCGATGCCATGCTGCGAGAGCAGTTCGACCTCGAAGGGGAAGATGCACAGCACATGGTCCACACTGGCCTTGATCTTATGCACCCGCTCCGGACGCCATGCCCAGATGGAGGGACAGACAAAGTGAACGGTCTTGATCCCAGCCTCGCGCAGGCCGCGTTCAAGATCAAGGTTGAAATCCGGTGCGTCCACGCCAATGAAGACATCGGGCCGCTCGCGCAACAGCCGTTGCCGCAATTGGTCACGGATGCCGACCAATTCGCGGTAACGACGCAGCACCTCGACATAACCGCTGACGGCCAGCCTCTCGCTGGGCCACCAGGCCTGAAAACCACGTCGCAGCATCTGCGGTCCGCCGATGCCCACCATGTTGCCCGGTGCGCGCATCTGAGGCCAGCGGGCCTGCACGCCATCGAGCAGCAAGCCGGCGAGCAGGTCACCGGAGGCTTCCCCAGCAACCATGGCCAAGGTCTTCAACGGGCGATCCCTGCGGCGCTGGTGGACAAGAACGCATCCATCAAAGCGACGTCCGCGGCCAGTTCCGGCGAGTTCACGGACAAGGCCAGGATGCCCGCACGCGACTGCTCCAGGGTGAGCTCTTGGCGGTAGAGCAACTTGTGCATCTCACGTATGGCTCGGATACGTGCTTCCGAAAACTCACGCCGCTTCAGGCCCGTCAGATTGACGCCGCGCACTTCAAGCGGATGACCATCCACCACCATGAAAGGAGGCACATCCTTGTTGATGTGGCTGGCGAAGCCCACCATCGCGTGTGCACCTATGCGCATGCGCTGCAGCACGCCCGTGAGCCCACCCACTGTCACCCAGTCGCCCACCCGCACATGCCCGGCGAAGGTGGCGTTGTTGGCGATCGTGGTGTGGTCGCCAATGACGCAATCGTGCGCGACATGCACGTAGGCCATGATCCAGTTATCGCTGCCAATCTGCGTGACACCCGCGTCCTGCGTAGTGCCAGTGTTGAAAGTACAGAACTCGCGGATCAGATTGCGGTCACCAATGCGCAATTCGGTGGGCTCGCCAGCATATTTCTTGTCCTGCGGTGCTGCACCGATGGAAGAAAACTGGAAGAACTGATTGTCGCGGCCAATCGTGGTGTATCCCTCGATCACACAATGCGGACCCACTTGGGTCCCCGCCCCAATCTTCACGTTCGGTCCGATGACGGCGTAGGGGCCGACCTCGACCGAAGCGTCCAACTCGGCTTTCGGATCGACGATGGCTGTGGGATGGATACGGCTCATGGCGCCTCGATGTTCCTGCTTGTTACCCCGGGGGCTCAATCGACACGGCGCATCGTGCACATGATATCGGCCTCGACGGCGCGCTCGCCGTCGACACTGGCCCAAGACTTGAATTTATAGATGCCCGCCTTGGAGCGCTCCAGCTCGACCTCCAAGATCAACTGGTCGCCTGGCTCCACCGGGCGCTTGAAGCGCGCAGCGTCGATGCCCGCGAAGTAGTAGATGCTCTTGCCGTCCTGCTCGATGTCATTCGACACAAAGGACAGCAGCGCCGCGGCTTGGGCCAAGGCCTCGATCTGCAACACGCCGGGCATGACCGGACGGCTGGGGAAGTGACCATTGAAGAATTCTTCGTTCATGGTCACGTTCTTCAGCGCCTTGATGCGCTTGCCCTTTTCAAGTTCAAGCACACGGTCCACCAGCAGGATGGGATAGCGATGCGGCAACAGTTTGAGAATCTGGTGGATGTCCAGCCGGGTCAGGTCGGTGGTGGGTGCGCTCATTGTTTATTCCTCTCGGGTTCCTTCAATTCTTGTCAATCGCCTTGTCGCTCGATTCGGAGCCATGCGCCTTCTCCAAGGCGCGCAGCCGTTCGCGTAAACCGGCGAGTTGTTTGAGCGTGGCAGCATTCCTTTCCCAGGAAGCGTGGTCATCGAGGGGAAAGGCCCCTGTGTAATGCCCCGGCTTGTGCAAGGATCGGGAAACCAGCGAAAACGCGGACACATGCACGTTGTCGGCAAGGGTCAGATGCCCGGCGATGCCCGCTCCCCCGCCAATAGTGCAGTTGGCGCCGATGATGGCGGAGCCTGCCACGCCGACACAGGCCGCCATGGCCGTGTTGCGCCCCACGCGCACGTTGTGCGCGATCTGAATCAGGTTGTCGAGCTTGACGCCATCCTCGATCACGGTGTCCGCCAAGGCGCCCCGGTCGATGCACGTGTTGGCGCCGATTTCCACGTCGTCACCGATGCGCACGGCGCCAAGCTGTTCAATTTTTTCCCAGCGTGTTTCAGCGTCGGCGCGCACAGGGGCAAAACCGAAGCCGTCGGCCCCAATGACCACGCCTGAATGCAAGATGCAGCGCGCGCCAATCACGCAGTCCTCACCCACCGTCACGCGGGACTTCAGCCATGTGTGCGCGCCGATCTTCGCACCCCGCTCCACCACGCAAAGCGGACCAATGACCGCGCTGGGATCGACCTGGGCCAGGGCATCCACCACGGCACTAGGGTGGATGCGCGGGCCAGCCGGTGCGGTCGCTCTGCGCGCGCGCTGCCAGAGCTGGGTGAGGCGAGCGAAATAAAGATACGGATCTGGCGTGACGATGCAGGCTGGGCCACCAGACAGACCGTGCACAGAGCGAGCCATCGCCTCATCGCGCAAGGCGGGTGCGACGATCACACAGGCCGCCTGGCTCGTCGCCAGTTGAGCGCGATACTTGGCGCTGCTGAGGAAGCTCAGGGACTGGGCGTCGGCAGATTCAAGCGGAGCAAGACGCTCGATTTGCAAGTGCGCATCACCGAGCAACTCACCCCCAAGTTGCTCGACGATGGCACCGAGACGCAGTACAACATGACCCATGCGTGACGCTTGAGGGCTGGGAATTACTTGGCGCTGGCGTTCAGCGCCTGGATGACCTTGTCGGTGATGTCATGCTTGGGATTGACATACACCGCTTCCTGAAGGATCAGGTCGTACTTCTCGGCATCCGCCACCTGCTTGACCACACGGTTGGCGCGCTCAAAGACCTGCTGCAATTCTTCATTTCGCCGACGGCTGAGATCCTCTTGGAACTCACGGCGATTGCGTTGGAAATCACGGTCCAGATCCACAAGCTCTTTTTGCCGGGCCGAACGCTGGCTTTCGGACAAGGTGGGGGCATCTTTCTCGAACTGGTCGGCTCGGGTCTTGAGCGCCGCTCCCTGAGTCTGCAGCTCTTTCTCGCGCTTGGAGAATTCCTGTTCAAGACGGACCTGGGCATTCTTCGCGGGAGCAGCCTCCTTGATGATGCGATCCAGGCTCACGTAACCAAGGCGAAACTGTTGAGCGGAAACCGGCGTACTGAACAGCGCCAACAGACCCGCGCTGACGGCCAGCCAATAGGCAACAAAGGATTTGCGCAGCTTCATCAGAATGTGGTCCCGATCTGGAATTGGAGATGTTGGATTCTATCGCCATCGAACTTGCGCACGGGCCAGGCGTAGGCCAGGCGCAAGGGGCCCATCGGCGAAATCCAGCTCAGACCCAAGCCCGCGCCAGAGCGCCAGTCACTGGGACTGATGTCCTGGTCCGGACCATAGACGTTGCCCGTGTCATAGAAGGCGTAGACGCGCAAAGTGCGGTCGTTGCCCGCGCCGGGGAACGGTGCTTGCAGTTCAAAGTTCAGGTTAAATTTCTTAGATCCGCCATAGCTATTGCCCGAGTCTGGATCACGCGGGCCTAGGCTGCCGGGTTCAAAACCTCTGACCGAGCCCAGTCCCCCACCGTAGTAGTTCTTGAACATCGGATAGGGACGATCCCCGAGCGCAAACCCCCAGCCCAGATCGCTGTTCATGGCGAGCGTGTATTGTTTGGTCAGAGGGATGTAATGCTGGTATTGGTACGTGCTGCGAAGGTACTGCAATTCACCCCCGAAGAAACTCGGACTCCATTCAAGCGAGGCGCGCAGATAGTTGCCCTGGGTCGGAACCAAGGCGCTGTCACGGTTATCCCGACCCCATCCCAGCGTCAATGGGTAGCCCAAGCTGTTGCGGCCGAATTCGTTGATGTAACGTTCGTAGGCAGCAGGCAGGTAATTCCCAGGAACAATGGTCGTGCTTTCAATGCCGGCTCCGACGTACACGGTATCGCGCTCACTCACCGGCAAGCCGAAGCGCACGCTGCCGCCCTGGGTCTCGACGGAGTAAGCCGAGGTATCGGTGTAGGGCCGGGAAATCCGGTCGTACAAATCAAAACTCCGGGAAACGCCATCCTCTGTGAAATAAGGGTCGGTGGTGTTCAGCACCACGGTGCGATTGACCTTGCTCGTGTCCAGCTGGATACCCAGCGAGTTACCGCTGCCGAAAGCGTTACGTTGACTGATACCAAACTGCAAGCCCAACCCCTCGCTGGTGGAATAACCCGCGCCCAGCGTCAAACTGCCCGTGGGCCGTTCCTTGACATTGAGATTCAGGTCCACCTGATCGGAGGTGCCGGGGACTTCGCTGGTTTCGACGGTGACTTGGTCGAAATAGCCCAAACGGTCGACACGATTGCGAGACAAGCGGATCTTGTCGCCGTCGTACCAAGCCGATTCATATTGCCGCAGTTCCCGACGGATGACTTCATCCCTCGTCCGTGTGTTGCCCGCGATGTTGACGCGACGGACATAGGCGCGTCGCGCGGGTTCAGCGTTCAGCACCAGGGCGACCCGATTGGTCGCGCGATCGATCTCGGGTTGCGAATTCACGCGGGCGAAGGCATAGCCGAAACGGCCAAAATGCTCGGTGAAGGCCTGCACGGTCTCGGCAACTTGATCGGCGTTGTAAGCCTCACCAGGACGGATGGTGATCAAGGTCTTGAACTCGTCTTCACGACCCAGGTAGTTGCCGGCCAGACGCACCGCGGACACGACGAAACGCTCACCCTCGGTCACGTTGATGGTGATGCTCATGTCCTGCTTGTTCGGAGCCATGGCCACCTGGGTCGAATCGATGCGGAACTCCAGATAGCCCCGGGCCAGGTAGTAAGAGCGCAAGGTCTCCATGTCCGCGTTCAGCTTGGCGCGTGAATACCGGTTGGACTTGGTGTACCAGCTCATCCAGTTGCCAGTATCCAAATCAAACAGGTTGCGCAGCGTCGCTTCTGAATACACCTTGTTGCCAGCGATGCGGATCTCACTGATCTTGGCCGGCTCGCCTTCGGTCACGCTGAAACTCAAGGCCACGCGGTTACGTTCCGCTGGAGTGACCGTGCTGACCACCTCGGCCGCGTAGAGGCTGCGGTTGATGTATTGACGCTTGAGTTCCTGCTCGGCCCGATCCAGCAACGCCTTGTCAAAAGGGCGCCCCTCCGCCAGACCAATGTCCTTGAGCGCCTGAGTGAGCACGGTTTGGTCAAACTCGCGCACGCCGTTGAATTCCAGGCTCACCACGGTGGGGCGCTCCTGCACGACAACCACCAACACATCCCCCTTCACTTCAAGGCGGACGTCGGTGAACAAACCCAAAGCGAAAAGCGCCCGTATGGAGGCGCCGCCCTTGTCGTCGTCATAACGGTCACCGATGCGCAGCGGCAGCGAGGCGAACACCGTGCCCGGTTCCACGCGCTGCAGGCCCTCCACCTGAATGTCACGAACAGTGAACGGTTCGACCGCTCGCGCAGGCGTCACTGCGAACAGTGCAGAGAACACAACCAGCAGGGCCATCGGCCAGAACCGGGCCATCAAACGAAAACGAGGAAACAGCATCAACAGCGCAGTCAGGGGATGGGGGCGGCCTTTATGGAATCAACCCGTGGTTATCAGCCCAATAAACGGGTGACGTCATTGACGAGGGCAATGGACATCATGAGCGCCAGCACGACAACGCCGAATCGCTGGAGCCAAGCCTGGCTGGCCTCGGATACAGGACGGCCCGTCAGACCCTCCCAGAGATAATACATGAGGTGCCCACCATCAAGCAGTGGCAAGGGAAGCAAATTGAGCACGCCGAGACTCACACTGATGAGCGCCAGGAAGACCAGATAAGCCGAAAGGCCCAAGCTGGCGGAACGCCCCGCGTAATCGGCGATGGTCAGGGGACCGCTCAGGTTCTTGAGCGAGGCCTCTCCGATCACCATCCGTCCCAGCGTCTTGAGTGTCAAGGCCGAGACATCCCAGGTCTTGACGATGCCCAGCCACAATCCGTCGAACAGGCCGTACCGTACCAAGCGCATTTCAGGCTGGGAGCCTATGTAAGCACCGATTCTTCCGACCGTGCGCCCCATGGAGTGCGAGTCGCCCACAGTCGAGGCGTCCTGCACCACGACTTCAGGCCGTACGTCCACCACGAGGATCTGGCCGGCCCGGTCGATGCGCCAGCGCTGGACTTTCGCGACACCGTCGGCTGCGCTGGCACGGATCAGCTCGCGAAGCTGGCGACCGTCCCGCATCGCCACATCGTCGACGCTCAGCACCTTATCTCCCTTGCGCAGGCCGGCGGTCTGGGCCGCGCCATCGGCCAACAGATCACCGATTTCGGGCTTGCTAAGGGGTGCGATGAGTCCAATGCGTTCAAGCAGCTCCGGGGCAGCCTCGCGCGCCTCCAGGGCGGCCAGACCGAGCCGGACCTGCGTCCCATCATCGAGCAGCAGGCGTGCGTCACGTCCAGCCAGCGCCGCTTGGCTCATGAGCCAAGTCAAATCCTCAAAAGACTGCACGGGCTGCAGATCGTCGACTTCGAGGTCGGCCGCGTCATAGCCAGCCCGCGCCACACGCTCTCCGCCCAACAGCCCGGCCCGATCGGCGACAGACCCGGACACCGGCACGCCGAGCACAGGCGCGGCCATTTGCACACCGCTCCAGTTGAGCGCTGCATAGAGCAACGCGGCCAGACCAAGGTTTGCCAGCGGGCCCGCAGCGACGATGAGAACACGCGAGCGCAAAGGCTGAAGATTGAAGGCCCGATGGCGCTCCTGAGCTGCCACAGGTGCCTCGCGCTCATCGAGCATCTTCACGTAACCACCGAGCGGCAGCGCACTCAGCGCGAACTCGGTACCCGATTTGGGTGAGGTCCAACGCAAAACGACGGGTCCAAAGCCGATGGAAAAACGCAGCACTTTCACACCGCACGCCACCGCCATGCGGTAGTGGCCGTACTCGTGAATGGCGATCAGAAGACTGAGTGCGAGAACAAATGCGGCGATTGTCAGCAAGATGGGTCCTTCAGGCCGCCTGCAAGGACAGGCGCTGCACACATTGCTCAGCCACGGCGCGGGAGCGCTCATCCAAGGCCAGCAGATCCTCCAAGGCGGCCGGAGGGGCCGCCGCGGACAGCCTGGGTGAGATGCTTTCCAGCACCGAAAAGTTCACTGCGTGAATCTGGTCAAAACGGATGCGCCGATCGAGGAAGGCGGCCACCGCGATTTCGTTGGCCGCGTTCAGCACGGCTGTTGACCCTGCCGGACCCCGCAAGGTCTCCCAAGCCAGCGCGAGCCCCGGATAGCGCAGGTGATCAGGCGACTGGAAACTCAGGCCGGTCAGCTTCGTGAAATCGAGCGCCGCCGCCCCCGACTCGATCCTCTCGGGGAACGACAAACCATAGGCAATCGGTACACGCATGTCAGGCGTACCCAGCTGAGCCAGCACCGAGTTATCTCGGCAGACCACCATGGAATGCACGATCTGTTGCGGATGGATCAGGACACGCACCTGCTCTGGCGCAAGATCGAAGAGCCATTTGGCCTCGATCACTTCCAGCGCCTTGTTCATCATGGTGGCCGAATCGACGGAGATCTTGCGCCCCATCGCGAAGTTGGGATGCGCCACGGCCTGTTCGGGGGTGACCGCGGAAAAAGTGGCCGGGTCCCGCTCACGGAACGGCCCGCCGGAAGAGGTCAGCAGGATATGGTCAATGCGCTGCGACCAGGTCGAGCGATCCTCGGGCAGGCACTGAAAGATGGCCGAATGCTCGCTGTCGATGGGCAGCAGCAGCGCGCCCCCCTCACGCACCGCGTCCATGAACAAGGCACCGCCGACAACGATGGCTTCCTTGTTGGCCAGCAACAAGCGCTTGCCGGCGCGCGCCGCGGCGAGGCACGGCGCCAGGCCAGCCGCGCCCACGATGGCGGCCATGACCACATCCGTTGCCTCATGCGCGGCAACTTCGCACAAGGCCGTCTCGCCACTGAGCACCCGCGTGGAAATCCCCTCGGCCTTGATCCGACTGGCCAGCAAGCGCCCCGCCGCCTCATCGGCCATGACTGCGTACGCGGGTTTGAAGCGCGCGCACTGCGCCAGCATCTCGTCTACACGACTGGCGGCGGTCAAGGCGAAAACTTCGAACCGCTCAGGGTGACGGGCCAAGACATCCAGGGTATTGACGCCAATCGAGCCCGTGGAGCCAAGGACGGCGACGCGCTGCTTTGTCATGTTGAGGGTTCCGGGAAAAACGAAGGCTCAGCGCGCCCAAGCATGCAACATCAGGGCGAGTGGCAAAGTGGGCAAGAGCGCATCGACTCGGTCCAGCACGCCGCCATGACCAGGCAAGAGGCCACTGCTGTCCTTCATGCCCGCGCTGCGCTTGACCAGGGATTCCACGAGGTCCCCCACAATGCTCATGGCCGTCAAAAAAACCAATGCGAGGGCCAAGCCCACCGCCCCAGCGCTCGATGCGCCAAGCACTGCATAGAGACTGGGACCAGGCAGCACAGCAGAGCGCTCCAGGGCCAGCCAAACCAAGGCGAGCACGAAGACGCCCAGCAAGCCACCCCACGCGCCCTCCCAGCTTTTGTTCGGGCTGATGCTGGGCGCAAGGCGCTGGCGCGTGTAACGCCCACCCAAGGCCTTGCCCGCGAAATAAGCGGCGATATCGGCCACCCAGACGAGCACGAGCACCGATAGCAAGAAGGCGATCCCCAACTCACGGGCACGCACCACGGCGAGCCAGGTCAGCCAGAGCGCGGCCCAGCCGGCGATCAAGCGCAGCGCGCGGGGCACGCTTGCCCAACGTGTCACGCCGGCACGCAACAAGGCGGCACCCACCAGCACCCACAACAAGCCCCCGAGTGTCCACACCCAGACCGATGTCGCGCGGAATCCGCCGCCGACCCAGCTCAGCAGGCAAGCGCATACGCACAGCAGAACACCGGCCCACGTGAGCAAGCCGGCGCGACGCTGCCTAGGATCATTCAAACGCCCCCACTCCCACGCCCCACCGGCAATCAGCACCAGCGTCACAGCTCGCCAGTAGGTGGTGTCTGGGTGAAAGAGCGCGGGCAGCAGAAGCGCCAGGAGGACGATGGCGGTGATGACGCGTTGCTTGAGCATGGGTCCTTGTCTCCTGACTGGTACGGTACCGACTCCGTGGGAGCTCGGGGGGGGTTGCATCATGCCCGAGGCTTCAAGCCGCCTGGGACTGTCTCGAGCTGGACGTTGAGGCTGAAGACGAGGCTGGCGAGGGAACACGGCCATAACGCCGCTCACGCTTCGCATAGGCCGCGATGGCACGATCCAATTCCGCCTCGTCGAAGTCTGGCCAGAGCATCTCACTGAAATACAGCTCGGCATAGGCCGCCTGCCAGAGCAGAAAGTTGGACAGGCGTAACTCACCGCCCGTGCGTATCAACAGGTCGGGGTCAGCCACGTGGGCCAGGGCCAGGGCGCTGGCCAACGTGGCCTCGGTCACCTCGACCTTCGCCGCGGCCAGTTTCGCCGCAGCCTGAACCAAGTCCCAGCGTCCCCCGTAGTTGAAACAAACGTTCAGGATCAGACGGTCGTTGCCCGCTGTCGCTTGCTCGGCCGTGGTCAACCCGGTCCGCACCTTTTCGGAAAGGTTCGCGCGCTCGCCCACGAAGTGCAAACGCACGCCATCGGCGTGCATCTGGGGGACTTCCTTGGCCAGGGCTCCGGCGAGCAACTCCATGAGGCCTGACACCTCTTCCGCAGGTCGGTTCCAGTTTTCAGAAGAAAAAGCGAAGACCGTCAGCACCGCCACGCCGCGCTCCAAACACGCGCGTATGCAACGGCGCAGACTTTCCATGCCTTGCCGATGCCCCGCCAGGCGTGGCAGCAGGCGCCGCGTGGCCCAGCGACCATTCCCGTCCATCACGATGGCGATGTGCGTGGGTACCCCAAGGGAGGGGGCGCGGTTGAGGATGGCTTTCATGCGCATCTGCAGCAGGAACAAGGGAGACGGCCGGTCAAACGGCCATCACCTCTTGCTCCTTGGCGGCGACCAGTTGATCGATGGTCGCGACATGCTTGTCCGTGAACTTCTGAATGTCGGCCTCGGCGCGCTTCTGATCGTCCTCGGAGGCGGTCTTGTCCTTCACCAACTTCTTGACGGCTTCGTTCCCGTCACGACGAAGGTTGCGCACGGCGATCTTGGCCGCCTCGCCTTCGTTGCGCACGAGCTTGGTCATTTCCTTGCGGCGTTCCTCGCTCATGGGCGGCATGGGCACGCGGATCAGGTCGCCCATGGACGCGGGGTTCAGACCCAAGTCGCTTTCGCGGATGGCCTTCTCGATCTTGGCACCCATGCCCTTTTCCCAGGGCTGAACGCTGATGGTGCGTGCGTCCAGCAGCGCCACATTGGCGACTTGGCTCAAGGGAACCATGGAGCCGTAGTACTCCACTTGCACGGCGTCCAGCAAGGCGGGGTTGGCGCGACCGGTGCGGATCTTGGACAAGTTGTTCTTCAGTGCCTCGATGGACTGGTCCATCTTGCCTTCGACGTTTTTCTTGATGTCTGCAATCGTGGTCATGTGGATCTCCTGCACGTACAGGCAAAAATCGGAACTTGGGACTCGACGGTGAAAGTTATGGGCGCCGTGTATGCATCAAAGACTCACCAAAGTACCTTCGTCTTCGCCCAGCACCACGCGCTTGAGGGCGCCGTGCTTGAAGATCGAGAACACCTTGATCGGCAGCTTCTGGTCACGGCACAAAGCAAATGCCGTTGCATCCATGATGCCCAGATTGCGCTGGATGGCCTCGTCAAAGGAGAGACGACTGTAGCGCGTGGCGCTCTTGTCTTTGGCAGGGTCGGCTGTGTAGACGCCATCGACCTTGGTGGCCTTGAGCACCACCTCGGCGCCAATTTCCGCGCCACGCAGGGCCGCGGCTGTGTCCGTCGTGAAAAAGGGGTTGCCCGTGCCCGCCGCGAAGACGACGACCTTGCCTTCCTCGAGGTACTGCAAAGCCTTGGGACGCACATAAGGCTCCACCACCTGTTCGATGGCGATCGCCGACATCACGCGGGCCGTGAGACCCGCCTTGTTCATCGTGTCGGCCAAGGCCAAGGCGTTCATCACGGTGGCGAGCATCCCCATGTAGTCGGCCGTGGCGCGATCCATGCCGACCGAGCCACCCGCGACACCACGGAAGATGTTGCCGCCGCCGATGACCACGGCCACTTCGACGCCCATGCGGGTGACCTCGGCGACTTCCTCGACCATGCGCACGATGGTGGCGCGGTTGATGCCAAAGGCATCATCCCCCATCAAGGCTTCACCGGACAGCTTGAGCAAAATGCGCTTGTGGGCCGGCTGCGGGGTGGACATGGGAGACTCCAGAAAGGAAAGAAGGCGGGGCGCGAACGGAAATTTACCGGATTTCAACCGGCTACCACCCACCGCCGGACCCTTTGCGCGGCGATGGATGGCAATGCGTCACAAGAGCATCAGGCTTGCTTGGCGGCCGCCACCTGTGCAGCCACCTCGGCGGCGAAATCGTCAACCTTCTTCTCAATGCCTTCGCCCACGACGTACAGCGTGAAGCTCTTGATCGTGGTGTTCTTGCTCTTGACGTAGGCACCGACAGTCTGCTTGCCATCCGCAGCCTTCACGAAGACTTGGTCGAACAGCGAGACTTCCTTCAGGTACTTCTGCACCGAGCCCTCGACCATCTTGGCGACGATGTCGGCAGGCTTGCCAGACTCTGCGGCCTTCTCGGCGGCGACGCGGCGCTCGGTCTCGATCAGCGCGGCCGGCACATCGGCGGACGTCAGGGCCACGGGCTTCATCGCGGCCACATGCATGGCCACGTCCTTCGCGGCGACCTCGTCACCGTCGAACTCCACGACCACGCCGATGCGCGTGCCATGCAGGTAGGAGGCCAGCTTGGCGCCGGAGGCGAAACGCTTGAAGCGGCGGAAACTCATGTTCTCGCCGATCTTGCCGATCAGCCCCTTGCGAACGTCTTCCAGGGTGGGGCCGAAGCCGTCCTGGCTGTAGGCCACGGTGCCCAGGGCCGCCACGTCGGCCGGGTTGTTCTTGACGATCAGCTGCGCGGCGGCATTCGCCAGGGCCAGGAAGCTGTCGTTCTTGGTCACGAAGTCGGTTTCGCAGTTGATCTCGATCAGCGAACCCACGCCGTTTTCGATGGCGGAAGCGACCACCCCTTCGGCGGTCACGCGGGACGCGGCCTTGCCAGCCTTGGTGCCCAGCTTGACGCGCAGCACTTCCTCGGCCTTGGCCAGGTCGCCATCGGCCTCGGTCAGCGCCTTCTTGCATTCCATCATGGGGGCATCGGTCTTGGCGCGCAGTTCGGCGACCATGCTTGCGGTGA
The DNA here is from genome assembly GCF_000211835.1 of Hylemonella gracilis ATCC 19624. Classification (GTDB taxonomy): domain Bacteria; phylum Pseudomonadota; class Gammaproteobacteria; order Burkholderiales; family Burkholderiaceae_C; genus Hylemonella; species Hylemonella gracilis. The sequence goes on from NZ_AEGR01000080.1 coordinate 49,356, forward strand.
TTGCAGCCATTTGTTTACTCCGTCTTGATTTGTTTGGTTCGGTTCAAACCGGGGCTAAAAAAAAGGGGCCTACACGCCCCTTTCTTCCCGTCCCTGGTAAAGGGGCGCAGGGCATGAGATCAGGCGGCGTTTTCCACCTCGACGAACTCGTCGTCGCCCTCGGCGGACACGGCCTTGACCACGTCTTCCACCGCATTGGCACGGCCTTCGAGGATGGCGTCGGCGATGCCGCGGGCATACAGCGTGACGGCCTTGGAAGAGTCATCGTTGCCCGGAATCACGTAGTCGATGCCTTCGGGCGAGTGGTTGGAGTCCACCACACCGATCAGGGGAATGCCCAGCTTCTTGGCTTCGGCCACGGCGATCTTGTGGTAGCCGACGTCGATCACGAAAATGGCGTCCGGCAGCGTCGCCATGTCTTGAATACCACCGATGTCTTTTTCCAGCTTCTCAAGTTCGCGCTGGAACATCAGTTGCTCTTTCTTGGACATCGCGTCCAGGCCAGCTTCCTGTTGAACCTTCATGTCCTTCAGGCGCTTGAGCGAGGTCTTGACGGTCTTGAAGTTGGTCAGCATGCCACCCAGCCAACGCTGGTCGACATACGGCACGCCGGCACGCTGGGCCTCGGCGGCCACGATTTCACGGGCAGTGCGCTTGGTTCCCACGAACAGGATGGTGCCGCGACGGGCCGCCAGCTGCTTCGCGAACTTGGCGGCTTCCTGGAACATCGGCAGCGACTTTTCCAGGTTGATGATGTGAATCTTGCTGCGATGGCCGAAGATGAAGGGGGCCATCTTGGGATTCCAGAAGCGGGTCTGGTGGCCGAAGTGGACACCGGCTTCCAGCATTTGACGCATGGTCACGGACATGATTGGTAACTCCGAAGGTTAGAACTTAAATCCGGCCCCTATCGCGACGCCAATGGGACGCCGCAACACCTTTGATAGGCCGGTTTGCGATTCACTTCACCCGACAAAAACCGCGTGTTCGCGCCCCGATGAAGGGACAACAGAATGCACAAATGGACTTCGGTCTGGCAAAGCCTTGGAATTATAGCAAAGCCCTAAAACGGGACGACATGTCTAAAACGCCCACTTCAACAGGACTTGGCTCAGAAAACCATGTCCAACCTCTTCCCCGGTGCGCAATTCAGCCCCCTTACCCATGCTGCCGCCCTCCAGCGCCACCTTGATTACCCCATTCGAAGGGGTACGCAGCAAAGGAGCTTCGATACCAATCAACAGAAAACGCCCCGGATTGGAGTCGTTCGCAAAGATTTGCTCGGTGTCCACGAGCCAGAGCAAGCCGCCACGAACATACGTCGTGAGGTTCTCCATCTGATTGCGGTAACCCAAGCCTGCCATGGCGATCTCATAACCACGCCAAACCGGCACATTGCGCGAAGACGTGTAGGCCTGGCTGTAGCTGAGGCCGACCTGCCAATGACCCTGCCCGACATCGAGAGTCAAGCTGCTGCCCTCGTCCTCCGCAAAATTGGCCATGCCCAGGCCCAGCTGCCAATCCAGCGCCAGCGCGGGCCTGACCGCGCAGACCAGAAGGGCCGCCAATAACGGTGGCAACCACCAACGCAGCCGACGGAAGTACGGGGCGATGCTGTAAGAAGTCATGGTGGCCTGCTCAGAACCTGTAGCCCACGCCAACATTCAAGGCTTGCGTGACGATGTTGGTCTTCAACTCACCCCCGCCCTCGAGACGGGTTGAGTTCTGCGAATAGCTGACCCGGAAATCGGTGAACGCCAACCACTTGGCGGACATGGCGTAACTGATGCCGCCAATCAACTGCACTGCAGGACCGGCGAGTTGGTATTCGAACGTCTCTCGGCTCCCGTCGCGAGTCTGCACCTCCACATGGGGGATGGCCAAACCTGCCCCGGCGCCAACGTAAGGGGCATAGCCCGGCATCAGCTGTGGGAAACGGTGCAGGGCGTTGAGCATGAGCAGGTTCAGCCCATCGGAAAACTCCAGCACCTCGAAGCCACTTTTGCGCAAGGTTTTGTCATCGGCATACACCTTGGCGTGGGTGAAGTCGAGCGACACCCCCCAGTCGTCCTCGCGCCACCATGTCAAGGCCAATCCATAGTAGGGGGGCTTGCGGCTCAGAGAGTCTCCTCTCCATCCCGCGTTGAAGTTGAATTTGCCAGCCCCATCGGAATCATCGCCTTTGACTTGACTGTCCGAGGCCCCTTGAATTCCGGTGTAGAAGCGAAACTCGAACTCAGCATGGGCCGAGGCCGAGCACGCAAGTGCACCGAAGGCAATCAGCAAGGTGGAAATCGCGCGCGACATCAACATGACATCTCCTGGTTGATACAGACCATCGAGCCCAGATTCGGGATGACTTCAAAAGCGCATGCTACAACTGACTTGGACTCGCCCATCGCCGAAATCAGTCTCAATGCGATTGCAAGCCGACGTGTGTTGCCGTTCGTCCACGAACAGCCAAGTAGAGAAGCCTGCGATCAAGGCGCCACCCGCCACATCGCGCGGGTGATGCGCGCCTGCTTGGATGCGAGAGTAGCCCACAAACGCCGCCAATGCGTAAGGAACGGCGGCTTGCGAGAAACCGTAGCGCCGATGAATGAATGCGGCCCCGGCAAATGCGGAGGCCGTATGACCGCTGGGAAAGGAGTCGCGGGCTTCTCCGGAATCGTAGTCCGGGCGTTTTTGCCGGGTCGTTTTTTTCAACGAGTGAACCGTGAGCGCGGTGCTCAGCATCGTCATGCCGAATTGCGCAACGCCCTCCCCCCCGCTCGTGAACTCGTGTTCGCTGACCGCCATGCCCAAGGCGTAGGTCGGAATCATCAGCTGCAGAAAGTCGCCGGCCTCTTCCACCCCAGACCGGCCCGCGCCATCGGCGCAAGCGTAGGAACACAACACCCCGCAGCACGCGACCAATCCCCGAAGCCAGCGGTTTCTCATTGTTGTCGAGGCTTGACGTTTCGGGATTGATCTTTTTGGCTACGGCGCGCACTACCATATCGCACCCATCTTTCACTTTTTTGACATGCCCACGTTCCGCCCCGACGCCCACGCCACGTTGAAACGCCTCAGCGAGGGCCTGACGACGTCGGCCGCTGAGATGGAACAGTCGATTGCCTCAGCCCAAAGTGAAGAAGGAGCGCAAGCCTTCATCTCCACGGACTTCGAGGGCGCTCGTCGACAAGCTCGCGCTGCAGCCGCCAGCTCGCCGCTTGCGGGGCTATCTGTCTCGGTCAAGGACTTGTTCAATGTCAGAGACCAGACCACGGCGGCAGGCTCCTTGGTGCTGCACCAGGCACCGGTGGCCCAAAGCGACAGCACCGCGGTGGCGCGCCTGAGAGCCGCAGGCGCGGCCTTCATTGGCCGCACGAACATGAGCGAGTTCGCGTTTTCAGGGGTAGGCATCAACCCACACCACGGCACGCCAAGCAATCCCGCCTACACGGACCAACCTCGAATCCCGGGAGGTTCTTCGAGCGGGGCTGCAGTCTCGGTCGCCATCGGAGCATCCTTCATTGGCTTGGGTTCGGACACTGGAGGCTCGATCCGCATCCCGGCCGCGCTACAGGGCTTGGTTGGGTTCAAGAGCACCGCGCGTCTCGTGCCCACGGACGGCGCCTTGCCACTATCGAGCACGCTGGACACGGTCTGCGCCATCACGCGCAGCGTGCGAGATGCCATCCTCGCGCACGAAATCCTCTCTGCACGCGTCGTGCCTCGCTTGAAGAAGACATTGGGAGATTGCCGCTTCGCCGTGCCTCGCACCTTGATGCTGGACGACTTGGAGCCTCCCGTTGCGCGAGCGTTCGACCGCGCGCTGCAGACGCTGCGCAGTCTGGGCGCCCAGGTCAAAGACATCACGCTTCCCGAGTTGGAGGAGCTGAGCGCAATCAATTCGACAGGTGGTTTTTCTGCTGCGGAGAGCTATGCCTGGCACCGCGAGCTGCTGATGACCCAGGGGACGCTTTACGACCCTCGCGTCAAGCTGCGCATGGAACGTGGCGCTGGCATGAGTGCTTGGCAATACATCGAGTTGACTCAGGCGCGACACGACTGGATCCGGCGCATGACCAGTGCGATCGAGGGCTATGACGCCCTGCTCTCTCCCACCGTGCCCATGCTGGCACCGACCATCGCCCAGGTCGCCCCCGGACCAGAAAGGGATGACGCGTTCTTCCGCGTCAACGGCTTGTTGCTGCGCAACCCCAGCGTGGTCAATATGCTGGATGGGTGCGCCATCAGCCTGCCCTGCCAAGCACCTGGCGATGCACCGGTGGGACTGATGCTTTGGCACGGCGCCTTGCGCGATGATGAATTGCTCAACCTCGCACTGGCGCTGGAACCCCTATTCTGAATAGCGCAAAAGCGCATCCCAGCACCCCGAGTCAGCGCAGGCACCGGGTCTGCCGCTCGCGCCAGCCATAATCCGTCCCTCTCTACTTTTTGCACAGACTCCCGCTTTCGGCGGGTCCCCACCTCCTTTCATGGAAATCGCAGTCATCGGCGCCGGCATCGCTGGCGTCACCACCGCCTGGGAACTGGTTCAGGACGGTCACCAAGTCACCGTGTTCGACCGGCGCCTCGCCGTGGCGGAAGAAGGCAGCTTCGCCAACAGCGGGCTCATCGCGCCGTCCAGCCTCATCCCCTGGGCCGACCCCACGATGCCACGGCGAGCCCGCCGTCAGCAACTCGATACCCTGGCGCCACTGCACCGCACACGCCCTCTGTCCATGAGCGAACGGGCTTGGCGCTGGAAGCGCGTGCTGTTGAGCTCAAGCACGATGGCCCGTCGCATCAGCGCGGTGCGTGAGCTTGCACGCTACAGCCATGAGCGGCTGCATGCCCTGGTTGCCGAACTGGAGTTGGACTTTGAGCGCACGCTGGGCGTGCTGTTGCTGGTGCGCAGTGCGCGAGAAATGACGGCACTGCAACCGGGACTGCAGCTGTTGCGAGAGCTTGGTGTCCCTTTTCAAGAACTCAGCCCCGAACAGGCACGCACGGTTGAGCCCGCGCTCAATCAAGAGACAGCTTTTCACTCCGCCATCCACTTGCCTAATGACGAGGCGGGCAATTGCCGACAGTTCGCCCAGATGCTCAAGGCCCAGGCCCAGGCCCGCGGAGCGCAGTTCGTGTTTGGTGTGGAGGTACGACACCTGCTACCAGCAGCCGGCGCCAACGTCACGCATCTCCCAGCTCGGCTGCTTGCCAACATGCAGGTACAACTCGTCGGAGAATCGCAGCCTCGCCGCTTCGACGCCGTGGTGATATGCGCTGGCGCGGGTGCCAGCCAGTTGCTCAAGCCTTTGCTGCGTCCGCTGGGATTCAGATTGCCCTTGGTCACCACGCACAGCTATGCGATCAGCGCGCAAGTGCGGGAGCCCCTGCATGCGCCCCGCAGCGCCGTCATCGATCTGCGCCACAACATTGCGCTGACGCGCATGGGCCAGCGAATCCGAGTGGGAGGGGGAGCGGTGGAACTCGGTGGCCGCCCCGACCAGCAGCATCCGAAGCTGGTGCAGAAGCTCTACACCGTGCTCCACGACTGGTTTCCCGGAGCCGCGCTGCTCTCCGGCAACGTGCAGACTTGGCGAGGTGGCCAAGTGATGTTGCCTGACCAAGCGCCTTTGCTGGGTTCCACCACGATTCCAGGCCTTTGGCTCAATTGCGCGCACGGCGCTCTGGGCTGGACGGTCAGCTGTGGGGCGGCCCGCCTGTTGGCGGACGAGATACGGGGCGAGCGCGGCGCCATCGCATCGAATGAATTGGGCATTGCGCGACTGAAACGCTGAAATACTGCACACCTTCGACATTGACGGCGGCGCGGGAATCTGGGAAGCTGCCCGCTCCTGCCACGCGCACGTCGAACATGCAAACACTCAGTCCCGAGCTGACCCGACGGCTGACGGCCGCCATCGAGAAGATGCCGGCTTTTCCGAAGAGCGTGCAGGCCATCTTGGACCTGACACGCGATCCGAACTGCACGCCCAAGGATTTGGTGCAGGTCATCGAAAAAGACCCGGTCGTCACCCTCAAGATCCTGAAAGTCGTCAACGCGGCGCAATTCAACCTTCCCAAGCAAGTCACCTCGATCAACCACGCGGTGGTTCTGCTGGGCTTCAATACCATCAAGCACTTGGCACTGGGCATCGCGGCCATGGGTGTGCTGCCCCGCCACACCGCCGCGGGCCTGGACATGCAGCAGTATCTGCTGCACTCGCTCACCACCGCTTGCCTCGCGCGCGAGTTGGCCACCCGGATGAAACATCCCGAGGCCGATCCACTGGAATGCTTCATCGCGGGGCTGCTTCACGATTTCGGCAAGGTGGTCTATGCCCAACACATGCCGGATGAGTTCAGGCTGGCGTTGCAAACCAGCAAACAACTGCACATCCCCTTGCATGAGGCCTTGCGCCAGACCCTGGGCGCCGACCACACCGTGACGGGGGCCTTGCTGCTGGAACGCTGGCGCTTTGCCTGGCGTCTGGTGGAAACCATCCAGAACATGCATGGCCCCCAGGTCAAGGACACGCCGATGATCGCCTGCGTCTTCGCCGCCAATCAAATCAGCAAGAAATTGCAAATGGGGTTCGCTGGCAACATGTACGTGGAGCCTTTGACCGAGGCCATGGAAAGTCGCCTAGGCGGTGATCTGGACAGCGTCATCGCGCATTTGGGCGACCTCAAGCCTCTGATGGACGAAGCCAGGCTGTTCGCACGACTCGAAACGTGAAAGCCCTCGCACCAACACATAGCCCAAGCCCAAGGAAAGTGGCATGAAGATCAAGTTCTGGGGAGTGCGCGGCTCCATCGCCTCGCCGGGTCCGCAGACCGTGCGCTACGGCGGCAACACCACCTGCATCGAGGTGCGCACCGACGAAGACGACATCATCATCCTGGACGCGGGCACCGGCATCTTTCCGCTCTCCCAGAGCTTGATGACGCGTCAGCCCGTGCACGCCAACATCTTCATCACGCACTCTCACTGGGACCACATCCAGGGCCTGCCTTTTTTCATCCCCAATTTCGTCGCGGGCAACGTGCTGCGCCTGCATGGCGCCTACGACCCCGTGAGTGGACAAGGCGTGGAACAAGTGATGTCCGTCCAGTTGCAATACAGCTATTTCCCAGTGCGTGAGGCTGAGTTGCGAGGCCGTGTCGAGTACGTGACGCTCACGCCCGACGAAAGCGTTCGTGTCGGCAGCGCCACCATCACTCCCTGTCTGCTGAATCACCCGGTGATCAACTACGGATACCGCATCGAGTCCAATGGCAAGTCCGTCTTCTTCACGGGCGACCATGAGCCGCCCTACAACATCTACCAGCCTGGTGACCTGGAATACGCCGAGTACCAACACCACGTCAATGACCGTGACGCGGCCATCGTGCGCGGCATGCAGGGGGTGGACGTGCTGATCATTGACACGTCCTACACTGCGGCCGAATACCCGTCCAAGATCGGTTGGGGACACGGCACTTATGCCAGCAGCTTCGACTACGCCTCGCGTGCTGGCGCCAAGGTTCTGTACTGCACCCACCATGAACCGACTCGCAGCGACGATGCCTTGGAAGCCGTTTTCCGCCAGGCCTTGGTGGAACATCCTCATGCGACTGGACTGGACATTCGACTGGCTGTTGAAGGACAGGTCTACGAGTTCTGAGGCATCACGGTCCCATTCATGCAGCGCGTCATACCGGGCCAAGCCCATGCACTCCACACCGCGGCGGCGACACGACGGATTGAACAAGCCGCCCAGGCCAGTCTTCCCGCGCATGCGCTGATGCAGCGCGCGGGCCGGGCGGTGGCGAGTCTCGCGTTGGCCATCGCACCCCATGCTCGACGCTACTGGATCGCCTGTGGCCCAGGCAACAACGGCGGCGACGGGCTGGAGGCCGCCAGCCACCTGCTGCAGCATGGCAAGACACCGGTTGTCACTTGGCTGGGCCATGCCGGAAGTCTGCCCGAAGATGCCCGGGCAGCCCTGGACTGGGCACGCGCCGCGAATGTCGTTTTCTCTGGCACGCCGCCGGAGGATTGCGATTGCGCGATCGATGCCCTGCTGGGCTTGGGTGTCACTCGTGCCCCCGAAGGACAGATGGCAGAGCACATTGCCCAACTCAACCGAGTGCGTGCTCGGGGCTTGCCCGTGCTGTCCGTGGACCTGCCCTCGGGCTTGCATGCCGACACAGGCAACGCGTTGGGGGCATGCGTGCAAGCCAGCCATACGCTCGCTTTGCTGACACTCAAGCCAGGGCTTTTCACGGCGCAAGGGCGAGATGCCGCCGGCGACATCTGGTTCGAGGAACTTGGCATCTCGTCATCCCCCACGCCATCCGCGCAAGCCGTGCTGAATCCGGCCCCTGCGACTCAGGCCCGCAAGCACGCCAGTCACAAAGGCAGCCATGGAGATGTCGCCGTGATCGGTGGCGCGCCGGGCATGGCCGGCGCGGCGGTGCTGGCGGCCCGGGCAGCCTTGCACGGCGGCGCGGGTCGGGTGTACGTGGGACTGCTGGACCCCGGAGCGCCCCTCTTGGACGCGCTTCAACCGGAACTGATGCTGCGACGCCCGGAAACGCTGTTGAATCAGTTGGACGGAATGACCGTCGTCTGTGGTTGCGGAGGTGGCGAGGCCGTGGGCACGCTGCTGCCCGAATTGCTGAGCCAGGCGTCCCGCCTTGTGCTGGACGCCGATGCCCTGAACGCGGTGGCGAAGGATCCAGCTCTGCGGATGCTGCTGGAGACCCGCGGGCAGAGCGGCGGTGCACTGACCACGGTCTTGACTCCGCACCCTCTTGAGGCCGCCCGCTTGCTGAACACCGACGTCCACGGCGTGCAGACCGACAGGCTCACCGCCGCGCAGATGATCGCCGACCGATGGGGTTGCACTGTCGTGCTCAAGGGTTCGGGCACGGTCATCAGCACCCCCGGGGCAGTGCCTCGCATCAATCCAACCGGCAATGGGCGGCTGGCTACGGCGGGCACCGGGGACGTTTTGGCGGGTTTGATCGGCGCACGGCTAGTGCGAGACACGACAGCCTTTGATGCCGCTTGCTACGCCGTGTACACCCACGGTTGGGTCGCTGACAACTGGCCGCCACGACAAACCCTGACGGCGGGAGAACTTGCTCGTGCGCTGGATGCATGAGGGCCCCAAGAGCCCAGCATGCTTCAACGTTGTGTCTTGCGCGCCTTGGTCTTCGCCGCTGCCTTTTTGACGGCGGATTTGACCGAGGCCTTGAGGGCCTGAATGGGGCTCAGCAGCGCCAGCTTGTCGCGCTTCGCACTGGTTTTGCGCGCAGAGGTTTTGGCGGCACCCGCTTTTTGAGAACCTGAGGCAGCCCGACGGGTTTTCCTGTTCAAGTTCGGTTCACTCGGGCCCTCGTCCCCATCGGTCTTCGACGGAGAAAACTCTCGGGGCTCCCTCGCTTCACGGACCGGCTCGCGCGTCAAACCCAGTTCGTCGCCCTTGACCAGGCGGAAATCAATGCGCCGACCATCCAGGTCAACGCGGCTGACTTGCACGCGCACGCGCGAGCCTATGGCGTAACGGATACCGGTGCGCTCGCCCCGCAGCTCCTGCCTTGCCTCGTCAAAACGAAAATACTCGCCGCCCAGCTCGGTGATGTGCACCAGACCTTCGACATACATGGCATCCAAGGTGACGAAAATGCCGAAGCTGGTCGCAGCGCTGACCACGCCATTGAACTCCTCCCCCAGGTGTTCGCGCATGTACTTGCACTTGAGCCAAGCCTCCACATCGCGACTGGCTTCATCCGCGCGGCGCTCGTTGGCGCTGCAATGCAGGCCGGCAGCTTGCCAGGCCAACAACTCGGCGCTGGCTTTCTTTGCTTTTTCGCCAGCAACTCTGACGGGCTTGCGCGCGGCATCGTTCTTCTCCAGGCGGCGCGCGAGTTTGGCATGGGCCTCCCCCGGCGTGGGCAGATTCGGCAGGTGATAGCGCGTCTTGTCGAGGATGGCCTTGATCACGCGGTGTACGAGAAGGTCGGGGTAACGACGGATGGGACTCGTGAAATGCGTATAGGCCTCGTAAGCCAAGCCGAAATGCCCGCTGTTGAAGGGGGTGTAAATGGCCTGCTGCATGGAGCGCAGCAGCATGGTGTGGATCTGCTGGGCGTCGGGCCGGTCTTTCACGGCTTCGGCAATACGCTGGAATTCGGCCGGCTGAGGGTCTTCGCTGATGGTCAGGCTCACACCCATGGCCTTGAGGTAGTTGCGCAGCACCTCGTTCTTTTCAGGCGTCGGCCCCTCATGCACGCGGAACAAGCCACTGTGCTTGCTCTGACCAATGAAATCGGCGCTGCAGACGTTGGCAGCGAGCATCGTCTCCTCAATCAGCCGATGGGCCTCATTGCGCACGCGCGGCACGATCTTCTCGATGCGTCCGCTCTCGTCACAGACGATCTGCGTCTCGGTGGTCTCGAAATCCACCGCACCGCGCCTGGCCCGCGCAGCCAGCAGCGCTCGATAAACCTCGTAGAGATGGAGCAAATCGCCGACACGTTCCCGACGTCGGGCCGCCTCCGCGCCACGGGTATTGGCCAAGATGGCGGCCACCTCGGTGTAGGTGAAACGTGCATGGCTATGCATCACCGCCGGGTAGAACTGATACGCCTTGATGTCACCTTTTTCGCTGCCCTCCCCCTCGATCAGCATGTCGCAAACCATGCAAAGGCGATCCACGTCCGGGTTGAGCGAACACAGGCCGTTGGACAGTTTCTCGGGGAGCATGGGAATGACACGGCGCGGGAAATAGACGCTGGTGGCGCGTTCGTACGCATCCACGTCAATTGGCGCGCCCGTTTCCACGTAGTGACTCACATCGGCGATCGCGACAAGTAGCCGCCAGCCCTTCCTCGCGCTCTTGCCCCGACCCAGCGTGACCGGTTCGCAGTAGACAGCGTCATCAAAATCACGGGCATCCTCGCCATCGATGGTGACCAGGGGCACATCGGTCAAATCGACCCGGTTTTTCTTGTCTTGCGGGCGAACCTTGTCCGGCAACCCACGCGCCTGCGCGATGCAGGCCTCGGAAAATTCATGGGGCACGCTGTACTTGCGCACCGCGATTTCAATCTCCATGCCTGGGTCGTCCACTTCGCCCAGCACTTCCTTGACGCGCCCCACGGGCTGCCCATACAAGGCGGGGGGCTCGACCAACTCCACCACCACGACCTGACCAACCCGTGCCTGTCCCGTCGCGCCTCGAGGGATCAGGATGTCTTGGCCGTAGCGCTTGTCCTCAGGCGCGACCAGCCACACGCTGTTTTCCTGAAGCAGCCGTCCAATGATGGGCTGGGTGGAGCGTTCGATGATCTCGACGACGCGGCCCTCGGGTCGCCCTTTACGATCGTGACGCACGACGCGCGCCTTGACGCGGTCCTTGTGCAGCACCGCGCGCATTTCGCTCGGCGACAGATAAATGTCCGCGTCACCATCATCGCGAACCACGAAGCCGTGGCCGTCCCGGTGGCCGCTGACCGTGCCCTCGATTTCCTCGAGCAAGGCCGCAGTCGCATGCGTGGAACCGGAATGGCTGATTTTCTTGTTATACAATCTTGGTCTTGCCTGAGATGCCCAGATGGCGGAATTGGTAGACGCACTAGTTTCAGGTACTAGCGCTTAACGGCGTGGAGGTTCGAGTCCTCTTCTGGGCACCAGACAAAAAAAGGCCGCTGCAGTTGCAGCGGCCTTTTTCTTTGTGCAGACTGATCAGTCTGCACAAAACACGGCACTCGATCAGTCGGTCGCCGTGGCCTCCTCGGGCTTGGCTTTGCCTTCCTTCTTTGGCAAGGGCTGGATGTCGAGCTTGACGTCGGTCTTGTCTTCGCCCTTCTCGTCCTTCACCACTTCGACATCCACCGACAGGCGGCCGCCGTCCACCAGACGGCCAAACAGCAGTTCGTCCGCCAGCGCGCGACGGATGGTGTCTTGGATCAGGCGCTGCATCGGGCGCGCGCCCATCAACGGATCAAAGCCCTTCTTCGCAAGATGCTTGCGCAGCGCGTCGGAGAAGGTGACCTCGACCTTCTTTTCCGCGAGTTGCGTTTCCAACTGAAGCAGGAATTTGTCCACCACCCGCAGGATGATCTGCTCATCCAGCGGCTTGAAGCTCACGATGGCATCCAACCGGTTGCGGAATTCAGGCGTGAACAGGCGCTTGATGTCACCCATTTCGTCGCCCGCCGCTCGCGGGTTGGTGAAGCCGATGGTGGCCTTATTCATGGTCTCTGCGCCCGCGTTGGTCGTCATGACGATGATGACATTGCGGAAGTCGGCCTTGCGCCCGTTGTTGTCTGTCAGGGTGCCATGGTCCATCACCTGCAACAGCACGTTGAAGATGTCCGGGTGAGCCTTTTCGATTTCGTCGAGCAACAGCACGCAATGCGGCTTCTTCGTGACAGCCTCGGTCAGCAGACCACCCTGGTCGAAACCGACGTACCCGGGAGGCGCGCCGATGAGGCGGCTCACCGCGTGACGCTCCATGTACTCGGACATATCGAAGCGGATCAACTCGATGCCCAGGATGTAGGCCAGCTGCTTGGCCGCTTCCGTCTTGCCCACGCCCGTGGGGCCGCTGAAAAGGAACGCGCCGATCGGCTTGTCTGGCTTGCCCAGGCCAGAACGCGCCATCTTCACGGCAGAAGCCAAGGCTTCCAGCGCCTTGTCCTGGCCAAAGACCACGCTCTTCAGATCGCGCTCAATGGTCTGCAGCTTGCCTCGGTCGTCGTTGCTGACGTTCGCGGGCGGAATGCGCGCGATCTTGGCGACGATTTCCTCGACCTCGCTCTTGCTGATGGTTTTCTTGCGTTTGGAGGGCGGCAAGATGCGCTGCGCTGCACCAGCCTCGTCAATCACGTCGATGGCCTTGTCAGGCAGATGCCGATCGTTGATGTACTTGGCGCTCAACTCCGCCGCCGCCTGCAGGGCGGCGTTGGCGTACTTGACGTTGTGGTGCTCCTCGAAGCGCGATTTCAAGCCCTTGAGGATTTCGATGGTCTCCTGCACGCTGGGTTCCACCACGTCCACTTTCTGGAAGCGACGGGACAGGGCGGCATCCTTCTCGAAGATGCCACGGTACTCGGTGAACGTGGTGGCACCGATGCACTTGAGCTGACCGCTGGACAAAGCAGGCTTGAGCAGGTTGCTGGCGTCCAGCGTGCCGCCACTGGCGGCGCCTGCACCGATCAAGGTGTGAATTTCATCGATGAACAAGACGGCGTTGGGTTTGTCCTTGAGGGACTTGAGCACGCCCTTGAGGCGCTGCTCAAAATCGCCGCGGTACTTGGTGCCCGCAAGCAGCGCGCCCATGTCCAGCGAGTAGACATTCGCCTCGGCAAGGATCTCTGGCACGTCGTTCTGAACGATGCGCCAGGCCAAGCCCTCGGCAATGGCCGTCTTGCCCACGCCTGCTTCTCCCACCAGCAAGGGATTGTTCTTGCGCCGGCGGCACAGAATCTGGATCACACGTTCCACCTCGTACTCGCGACCGATCAGCGGATCGATCTTGCCGTCCTTGGCTTGCTGGTTCAGGTTGACGGTGAACTGCTCCAGAGGAGATGCCTTGCCTTCGCCTTTTTCAGCGGCGGCGTTTTCCTCGGCTTCGCCAGCGTTGTCGTTGGACTTGCTGGATTCGGGCGGATCGCTTTTCTTGATGCCATGGGCGATGAAGTTCACCACATCCAGACGCGTCACGCCTTGCTGGTGTAGGTAATACACCGCATGCGAGTCCTTCTCACCAAAGATGGCCACGAGCACATTGGCACCAGTGACCTCCTTCTTTCCGCTGCCCGTGCTTTGCACGTGCATGATGGCGCGCTGGATCACCCGCTGAAAACCGAGCGTGGGCTGCGTGTCCACTTCCTCGGTGCCCGCCACCTGGGGCGTGTTGTCTTTGATGAAATTGGTCAGGCTCTTGCGCAAGTCATCGATGTTGGCCGCGCAGGCGCGCAGTACCTCAGCCGCGCTGGGATTGTCCAGCAAGGCCAGAAGCAGATGCTCCACGGTAATGAACTCATGGCGCTGTTGCCGAGCCTCGACAAACGCCATGTGCAGGCTGACTTCCAGTTCCTGGGCAATCATATGACTTCCTTTTGCCTTGCTGGACCCGGTATCACAGGGACCGGATCCTTCGTTGATCTGCGGCTAACTTTAATCCGATTCCAAAACCCATCCAAGCCACAGGGCGGAAGAATTGGCGAGAAATAGAAACAGAAAAAGAAACCAACTCTCTCATTCCACCGGTTCAGCCACGCACTGAAGCGGGTGTCCCGCCTTGCGGGCCGCTTCCAGCACTTGGTCGACCTTGGTCGCTGCCACGTCCTTGGTGTAAACGCCACAGATGCCCCGTCCATCCAGATGGATCTTGAGCATGATCTGGGTCGCTGTTTCCAAATCCTTGTTGAAATATTCCTGTATGACCACCACCACGAACTCCATGGGGGTGTAGTCGTCATTGAGCATCACCACCTGGAACATCTGCGGCGGCTGTACCTTTTGCGGCCGTCGTTCCAGCACAACGGCGTCGCCGCCGTTGCCTTGATTCTCTCGATCGGGCTTGACGACAGGCAGTTTGGGAGGAGCGGGTGGTTGGGTTGCCATGTTCTTCGCCATGGCTTCATTCTATCGAGCGCGTCCATGGCTTGTCATTCACGGGAACAGTTCACAGGACGAGAGTTTGGGTCGGACACCCGGACTTCAAGCCCCGTGGACACCTCGCCGTCCCCTCGCCGCGAGGCCGCCGCTTTGTGCCCATGCACCACCCACGGCAAGGATGCACAATCCGCCAACCTTCTGAAATCGGTACACAGGAAGCGCTCAAGATGAAGACCCCACGACCCACGCTGCAGCACACCTTGGCAGGCAAACATCCCCTACAACACCTTTTACTCGTTCCCCTGCGCTGGGCGGGACCAGCGCTGAGTCTTGCCTTGGCCCTGTGCATCAGCCTGTTTCCACACCCCAGCCAAGCCGAAGGTGTGGCTCAGCGTGACTTGCCGCGCACCACCCTGAATGCGGGAATGTATTTGATCCAAGTCCAGGTCGCTTCAACCGCCGAGCAACGTGCCACCGGACTGATGTACCGCACCGACCTGCGCGACAACGAAGGAATGCTCTTCATCTTCGAAAAAGCCCAAATGCAGTGCTTTTGGATGAAGAATACCCAGATTCCCTTGACGGCCGCCTTCATCGCGGACGATGGCACGGTCGTCAATACCGTTGACATGCAGCCGCGGACCACCAACTCACATTGCTCCACAAAGCCGGTGCGGTATGTGCTCGAGGTACGTCAGGGTTGGCTGGCGCAACACGGCGTCGGCCCCGGTAAGCGCATCACCGGGGGCCCCTTCGGGAAAAACTGAGCGCAACGCCCATCCTTTTGGGTCAGGTCGCACTCTGCCGGGACCCCAGCCCCACGGTCGGAGCACGCCTGCTCGAGCTCCAGCGCATGCACGTGAGCAGCGAGGCTGACTCAGTTCAAGCGCAACGGCTCGCCAGAGTGCACGTCGGCGGGCGCCAGCTTGAATACGTTCACGGAGCGCACCATGTCTTGGGCTTGAGTGCGCAGACTCACGGCGGCGGCGGCCATTTGCTCGACCAAGGCCGCGTTCTGCTGGGTCACCCCATCCATTTGCGTGATGGCCTGGGTCGCTTGACTCACGCCCATGCTCTGCTCGTGGCTGGCGTCCGTGATCTCCGCCACGATGCCGCTGACCCGCTGGATACTGCTGACGACGTCACTGATCGTCGAGCCGGCCCGGTCGGCCAGGGCGCTGCCCTGTTCCACCTTGCCGACCGAATCGCCGATGAGCACCTTGATCTCCTTGGCCGCCTCGGCGCTGCGCTGCGCGAGATTGCGGACCTCTCCAGCGACCACCGCGAAACCGCGCCCCAGTTCACCGGCTCCC
>NZ_AEGR01000079.1 GCF_000211835.1 Hylemonella gracilis ATCC 19624
GATGACCGCCACCGACTCGAAATCACCGATGTCGGGTACCTTGATTTCTACGAGAGCCATGTCTACGTCTTCCTCTGTGGGTGCTTGCGATCAGGCGTGCAGCGGATTGATCTTGTCCGTCTTGATGCCGTACTTGGCGATGGCCTCGGCCACCTTGGCCACCGGCAACGTGCCCTCGTCGGCCAGGGACTTGAGTGCGGCCACCACGATGTAGTGGCGGTTGACCTCGAAGTGCTCACGCAGCTTGCTGCGGAAATCGCTGCGGCCAAAGCCGTCCGTGCCCAGCACCTTGTAGGTGCGGCCTTTCGGCAGGTAGGGACGGATCTGCTCGGTGTAGTTCTTCACGTAGTCCGTGGAGGCGATCACCGGGCCGGCATGCGGCTCCAGCTGTTGGGTGACGAAGGGAACGCGGGCCTTTTCCGTCGGGTGCAGCAGGTTCCAACGCTCGGCGTCCTGGCCGTCGCGGGCCAGTTCGTTGAAGCTCGGGCAACTCCAGACGTTGGCGGCAACGCCCCAGTCCTTCTCCAGCAACTCCTTGGCGAACATGGATTCGCGCAGGATGGTGCCGGAGCCCAGCAGGTTGACCTGCGGTGCGCCCTTCTTGCCAGCGATCTTCTTGTCGGCCTCCTGCAGCAGGTACATGCCCTTGATGATCTGCTCTTCCGTGCCAGCCTTCAGCCCGGGCATGGCGTAGTTCTCGTTCAGCAGGGTGATGTAGAAGAAGACGTTGTCCTGCTTCTCCACCATGCGCTTCAGGCCGTGGTGAATGATGACGGCGACTTCGTGCGCGAAGGTCGGGTCATAGCTGACGCAGTTCGGGATGGTCGAGGCCAGCACGTGGCTGTGGCCGTCTTCGTGTTGCAGGCCTTCGCCATTCAGTGTCGTGCGGCCCGACGTGCCGCCCAGCAGGAAGCCGCGCGCCTGCATGTCGCCAGCCGCCCAGGCCAGGTCGCCCACGCGCTGCAGGCCGAACATCGAGTAGTAGATGTAGAACGGCACCATGATGCGGTTGTTCGTCGAGTACGACGTCGCCGCGGCGATCCACGAGCAGATGCCACCCGCCTCGTTGATGCCTTCCTGCAGGATCTGGCCCGCCTTGTCCTCGCGGTAGTACATCACCTGGTCCTTGTCGACCGGGGTGTACTTCTGGCCTTCGGGGTTGTAGATGCCCACGGTGCGGAACAGACCTTCCATGCCGAAGGTGCGTGCCTCGTCCACCAGGATGGGCACCACGCGCGGGCCCAGGGCCTGATCGCGCAACAGCTGCGTGACGAAGCGCACATACGCCTGCGTCGTGGAGATCTCACGTCCCTCGGCGGTCGGCTCCAGCACGGCCTTGAAGGTGTCCAGGGACGGCACGGTGAACTTCTCGGTCGACACCGTGCGGCGCTTGGGCAGGTAACCGCCCAGGGCCTTGCGGCGCTCGTGCAGGTACTTCATTTCCGGCGTGTCATCGGCCGGCTTGTAGAAGGGCACCTTGTCCAGTTCACTGTCGGGAATCGGGATGTTGAAGCGGTCGCGCATGTAGCGCACGTCGTCGGCGCCGAGCTTCTTGGTCTGGTGCGCGGTGTTCTTGCCCTCGCCCGCCTTGCCCATGCCGTAGCCCTTGACGGTCTTGACCAGCATCACGGTCGGGCCACCGGTGGTGGTGTGCGCCTTGTGGAAGGCCGCGTAGACCTTCTGCGCGTCATGACCGCCGCGGCGCAGGTTCCAGACCTCCTGGTCACTCATGTGGGAGACCATCTCCAGCGTGCGCGGATCGCGGCCGAAGAAGTTCTTGCGCACGTAGGCGCCGTCATTCGCCTTGAAGGCCTGGTAGTCGCCGTCCAGGGTGTCCATCATCAGCTTGCGCAGGGCGCCGTCCTTGTCCTTGGCCAGCAGCGCATCCCACTCCTTGCCCCAGATCAGCTTGATGACGTTCCAGCCGGCGCCACGGAATTCACCTTCCAGTTCCTGGATGATCTTGCCGTTACCACGCACCGGGCCGTCGAGGCGTTGCAGGTTGCAGTTCACGACGAAGACCAGGTTGTCCAGCTTCTCGCGCGCGGCCAGGCCGATCGCGCCCAGGCTTTCCGGCTCGTCCATCTCGCCGTCACCGCAGAAGACCCAGACCTTGCGCTGGCTGGTGTCCGCAATGCCGCGTGCGTGCAGGTACTTCAGGAAACGCGCCTGGTAGATGGCCATGATGGGACCCAGGCCCATGGACACCGTGGGGAACTGCCAGAAGCCCGGCATCAGCTTGGGGTGCGGGTAGCTGGACAAGCCCTTGCCGTCCACTTCCTGGCGGAAGTTCAGCAGTTGCTCCTCGGAGATGCGGCCTTCCAGGAAGGCGCGGGCGTAGATGCCGGGCGCGCTGTGGCCCTGGATGTACAGCAAGTCACCGCCGTGGGTGCCGCCCTCGTCCGTGTTGTCGGCGTGCCAGAAATGGTTGAAACCGGCCGCGAACATGTGGGCCAGGGATTGGAAGGAACTGATGTGTCCGCCCAGGTCACCGCCATCGGCGGGGTCCAGGCGGTTGGCCTTGACGACCATGGCCATGGCGTTCCAGCGCATGTAGGCGCGCAGGCGGCCTTCGAGTTCCAGGTTGCCAGGGCTGCGGGCTTCCTGGCCGGGTTCGATGGTGTTGACATAGCCCGTGGTGGCGGAAAAGGGCATGTCGATGCTGTGCTCGCGGGCGTGCTCCAGCAATTGCTCCAGCAGGAAGTGCGCGCGCTCGGCACCCTCCTGCTCGATCACGGCTTCCAGCGCGTGTTTCCACTCAAGGGTTTCCTGGCTGTCCTGATCGGCAGCATCCAGGCGGTTTTGGGGCAGGGCTGACATGGCGAGGCTCCTCTCATCAGTCTTACGTTCGGGGAAAAAACCAGCGCGCTCGAATGCGTCCGCCCGCGCGTGCTGCTTCAGACAGCTGGCGAGTTTCGCACAATTCATGACGATTTCAAATTGCGACCATCAATTCCACAAGATGAATTAACCCGTCAGACCGAGCAGTTAGACCGGCTAAGCCTGCCCAGCGGTCACACCCATGCAGGGCATGTCCCGCGAACGCCGCGCCCGCATACACTGCGCCTGACATCGTCTTGGCGACTCGCGCCATTGTCTCCCTGTTGCCCCCAGTTTCACCCCATGTTCACGCCTTTCGCCAAGCTTTACGCCGGCCTGCTGCGCGTCCTGCCCATCCCACAGCGTCTGCGCGAATGGTGGAACCGGCAAGCCCCCCACCGGCAGGACCGCTACGCCATGCTGGCGCCCCTGGTGGCGGTGCTTTTTTTCTTCACGGCCATCGTCGTCGCCGTGGGTTATCTGCGCATCGAGGAAATGGAACGCGAGCAGGAAGCCCTGCGCCGCGACGTGGAATATGCCCAGCAACGCCTGCGCTTGCGCTTGCTGGAGCGTCAGGAAGACCTGACGCGGTTGGCGCAGCAAATCTCGAACCAGGAACTCAGCACCACCCAGTTCCGGCACCGGGCCGAGGTGATCTTGCACCTCTATCCCGAAATCCAGGGGCTGAGCTGGGTCACACCCGTTTCCGGCCGCGCTAGCTCACCCTCGAACGCGGCGCCCGGCGAACGCTTCCGATTGCGCGCCAGCCAGGGTTACAGCCCCGCCGCGCAGGCGCTGGCGAACTACCCCAGCGCCACGGCATCAGCATCAGCATCGCTCACCGGCAGCCTCGACGCCTTTGCCCAGGCACGCGAACTGCACCAACCCGCCTACGCCCGCCCCTGGTTGATGTCGGCCGATGGACCGTCTTGGCTCAACCTGTTCCTGCCCTTGCAGATCCAGGGCCGGTTTGGTGGCGTGCTGCTGGCGGAATACTCCGTCGACGCTCTGTATGACTACAGCATTTCCGCCGATGTTTCCGCGCGTTACGCCACATCGCTGCGCAGCGCCAGCGGCCAAGTCCTCGCCGGCAGCCGAGTGCCTCGCCCGAAAGCGGCAACGAGCAGCAACGGCCTGACGGCCTGGCTGGGCTGGGCCGGCCAGGCCGAGCAACAGGTGCTGGTGTCACCGGCTGGCACCGGCCTCGTACTGCACGCCCAGGCTTACCGGGCCTCGCAAGGCTTGATCGGCAGCAGCCTGTTTTGGCTGGTGACGATGCTCAGCGTGATGACCGCCTGGATGCTGATCGCCAACTGGCGGCACACCCGCCGCCGCGTCCAGGCCCAACGGGCGCTGCTGCTGGAAACCAGCTTTCGCCGCGCCATGGAAAACTCCATGCCCACGGGCATGCGCGCGCTCGATCCGCAGGGCCGCATCACCTATGTGAACGCGGCGTTCTGCGCCATGACCGGCTGGAGCGAGCAGGAGCTGGTGGGGGCCATGCCGCCCTTCCCCTTCTGGCCAGAAGACTCCCACGAATTGCTGGCTGCCCGCCTGGAGGACGAGCTGCAGGGCCGCATCACCTCCAGCGGCCTGCAGGTGCGCATCCAGCGCAAGGACGGCTCGCTGTTCGACGCGCGCATCCACGTCTCGCCCCTGATCGACGCCAACGGACAGCAAACGGGCTGGATGACCTCGATGACGGACATCACCGAGCCCAACCGCGTGCGCGAGCAGCTGTACGCCTCCTATGAGCGCTTCACCACCGTGCTGGAGGCGCTGGACGCCTCGGTCTCGGTCGCGCCCCTGGGCGGCGGTGAACTGCTGTTCGCCAACAAGATGTACCGGCAGTGGTTCGGCGATCAAAACCTCGGTCATGTACAGCTCTCCAGCCAGGCAGGCCATGGGGGCATGGACACACCCGCTGGCGCCGCCGCGCGCGACCGGGACAACCAGGACGCGGTGGACGACCTCGCCGGCCTGCCGGCCAGCAGCCTGCTGGACGCGGCCGACGATCCGGCCGAGGCGGAAAACGCCGAGATCCACGTGGAGACGCTGGACAAGTGGCTGGAAGTACGCACCCGTTACCTCACCTGGGTGGACGGCCGCCTGGCGCAGATGGTCATCGCCACCGACATCACGCCGCGTCGCCGCGCGGAGGAACAGGCCGCCGCCCAGGCGGAACGAGCGCAGACGGCCAACCGACTGATCACCATGGGTGAAATGGCTTCCAGCATCGCGCACGAGCTGAACCAGCCGCTGGCCGCGATCACGAATTACTGCAACGGCATGATCTCGCGCATCCAGGCTCGGCAAATCACCGAGGAAGACCTGCTGGGCGCGCTGGACAAGACGTCCCGCCAGGCCCAGCGCGCGGGCCAGATCATCCAGCGCATCCGCGCCTTCGTGAAGCGCAGCGAGCCCAAGCGCGTGGCCTTCGAGGCGGGCGCCCTGGTGGACGAAGCCATTGAACTGGCCGACATCGAATTGCGCCGCAACAACGTGCGCCTGACACGGCAAATCGCCGACGGCTTGCCGAACCTGATGGTGGACCCCATCCTGATCGAGCAGGTGCTGATCAATCTGCTCAAGAACGCGGCCGAGGCCATCGTCCAGGCCAGGCGCCCCCTGCCCCAGCGGCGTATCGACTTGCAGATTCAGGCCGCCGAGGTCGATGGACGGCCAGTGGTCGAGTTCGTCGTCACCGACCGCGGCCACGGCATCGCACCGGAAATGATGGGACACCTCTACGAAGCGTTCCACACGACCAAGGCGGGCGGCATGGGCATCGGCCTGTCCTTGTGCCGCTCCATCGTCGAGTCGCACCAGGGCCGGATGCGGGCGGAGAACCTCTACAATGGCCCGCAGGCAGGAACGGAGGCGCCGGAGGTCGTGGGTTGCCGCTTTTCCTTCTGGCTGCCCCTGGAGCCAGAACCTGCCCGTGAAGCAACAACAACACGCGGAGACAAACCGCCATCGCCATCGCCCCAGGAAGATGACAGGATAAGAACATGAGCTTGATCCCCAAGAAAGGCACCGTGTATGTCGTGGATGACGACGAGGCGGTGCGCGATTCCCTGCAATGGCTGCTCGAGGGCAAGGACTACCGGGTACGCTGCTTCGACTCGGCGGAGTCCTTTCTCTCCCGCTACGACCCACGCGAAGTCGCTTGCCTGATCGCCGACATCCGCATGGACGGCATGACTGGCCTGGAACTGCAGAACCGGCTGATCGAGAAACACTCCCCCCTGCCCATCGTCTTCATCACCGGCCACGGCGACGTGCCCATGGCGGTGGACACCATGAAGAAGGGTGCGATGGACTTCATCCAGAAACCCTTCAACGAAGCGCAGCTGTTGGACTTGGTGGAACGCATGCTGGACCGCGCCCGCGCGGCCTTCAGCGAACACCAGCTGGCCGCCGACCGCGACGCCCTGCTGGCCAAGCTCACCACCCGCGAAAGCCAGGTGCTGGAGCGCATCGTCGCCGGCCGCCTGAACAAGCAGATCGCCGACGACCTGGGCATCAGCATCAAGACGGTGGAGGCGCACCGCGCCAACATCATGGAAAAGCTCAACGCCAACACGGTCGCCGACTTGCTCAAGATCGCGCTGGGCCAGAACGCCATCAAAGCCTGATTTCCACCCTCCCCCTCAACGCCCGCTGCCCTCGCACAGCGGGCGTTGTCACTTTGACACCACACGCGCCACCACCATGACCGCACAACTGATCGACGGCATCGCCCTTTCCAAACAGCTCCGCAGCGAGGTCGCCCAGCGCGCCGCCGCGCTGACCGCACGCGGGCGTCAACCCGGTCTGGCCGTGGTCCTGGTCGGCGACAACCCGGCCAGTCAGGTCTACGTGCGCAACAAGGTCAAGGCTTGCGAGGAAAGCGGCATCCGCTCGGTGATGGAGAAGTACGACGCCACGCTGAGCGAGGCCGACCTGCTGGCGCGCATCACCGCCCTGAACACCGACCCCACCATCCACGGCATCCTGGTGCAATTGCCCCTGCCCGCCCACATCGACGCGCAGAAAGTCATCGAGGCCATTTCGCCCGACAAGGACGTCGACGGTTTCCACGTCGCCAGCGCCGGCGCGCTGATGACTGGCCTGCCCGGTTTCTGGCCCTGCACCCCGCATGGCTGCATCAAGATGCTGGAGCACATCGACTACGACCTCAAGGGCAAGCACGCCGTGGTCATCGGTCGCAGCAACATCGTGGGCAAGCCGATGGCGCTGATGCTGCTGGGCAAGAACGCCACCGTCACCGTCTGCCACAGCGCCACGAAAGACCTCAAGGCCCAGACCCTGCAAGCCGACGTGATCGTCGCCGCTGTCGGCAAGGCCAAGATGCTGACGGCGGACATGGTCAAGCCCGGCGCCGTGGTCATCGACGTGGGCATGAACCGCGACGAGCAAGGCAAGCTCTGCGGTGACGTGGACTTCGAGCGCGTGAAGGACGTCGCGTCCTGGATCACCCCCGTGCCCGGCGGCGTCGGCCCCATGACCATCACCATGCTGTTGGTCAACACCCTGGAAGCGGCGCAGCGCGCGGTGGGCTGAACCCGGGCCGGTCCTCGACCGAAGCACTTGCGACGCAAGACCACCAGGTCGGGTGCCGCCGCCTCCGGCCTGCGTCTCACAGCAGCATCAGTGGGCGCGGGCGCGAACCCGGGGCTCCTGAGCTGCCCGCGTCACCAACCAGAGCCCGGCCGCGACCGGCACAATGCCCAGCAAATCGCTGTCGTGCAGGGGCTCGCCCAGCATGGCCCAGCTCATCAGCAAGCCCGTGGGCGGCATCAGGAAGTGCAAGGCACTGGCTTCGGTGGCGCTGCGCGTGCGCAGCAGATGCAGCCACAGCAGGTAGGCGACGATCGAGACCAGGCCGACCATCAGCGTGAAGCTCACGACGAAGGTCGGCGTCCAGTGGATCGACTGGTCTGCTTCCAGCCATGTAGCCAGCGGGATCAACAACAGGCCGGACACTCCCACCTGCACCGCATTGTTCAGCAGCAGGTCCACCCCCGCCAGTTCAGACTGCCAGCGTTTGAACAGCAAGGTGCCGGCCACCAGCGACAAGGCCCCTGCACCAACCAGCACCACGCCCAGGGCGCTATCGTCCTGTAGACCCAGGCGCCGCCAGACGATCCAGCACACCCCCGCCAGGCACAGCAGCAGCCCGGTGACGCGCCGCCCGTCCAGGCGCTCGCCCAGCAGCAGGCTGGCGGCCAGCGCCACCCAAACGGGGTTGGTGCTGATGATCACGCTGCTCAGACCCGAAGACAGGTGCAGCATGCCGGACCAGCCCAGCCCCAGGTAGAGGGCGTTGTTGCACAGGCCGATGAGTGCCAGCAACACCCAAGGCCGCCAGGCACGGCCCCGGTCGCCAGCGCCTGGATCGCGCGGCAAGAACGGCGTCCCCCGACGCCAGGCCCGCAGCGCCAACCAGGCCAGCATCAGCGCCGAGGCGAGCAGAAAACGCAGGCAGAGGAATTGGAGGGGCGGCGCATCGCGCAAGCCCAGCTTGGCCAGCGGGAAGGCTGCGCTCCAGCACAGGCAAAAGGCCAGCACCTGGGCTAGGTAGGTCGGAGAAGTCGAGGGCTGGGATGCAGCAGGCAGGGTGTCAGACATGGCCGGCATCCTAGGCAGTCCGGCATAAATCGTAAAATGAAATGATCAGATTCGATACATTCATAAAGTCAATTCATCATGCAGCTCGACCTGGACCTGTTGCGCACCTTCACCAGCGTGGTGGACACCGGCGGCTTCGGCAGCGCAGGCCTGCGCGTGCACCGCAGCCAGTCGACGGTCAGCCAGCAGGTGCGCAAGCTGGAGGAACTGACGGGCAAGACCTTGCTGCTGCGCGACCGCAACGGCGTCACGCTCACCGACGACGGCGAACTGCTGCTGGCTTATGCGCGCCGCCTGCTGGCCCTGCACGAAGAGGCGACGAACGCGCTGGGCGAGCAGACCCCGACGCATGTGTTGCGTGTGGGGGTGGTGGAGGACTTCGCCGGCACGGCCTGGATGCACACCCTGGCGGACTTCGTGCGTCAGCGCCCGGCGGTGCGGCTCGAAACCGTCTGCGATCTGTCCATGCACCTGCAGCGCCAGTACGCGCGAGGCCAGCTTGACCTCATCGTGGCCAAGGACGTGGTGCCGCCGGGCATGCACAGCCCCATCGCCCTACCTGCGGACTGCGAGGTGGTCTGGAGCGAGCCTCTGCGCTGGATCGCCGCTGAGAACTACCCGCCCCCCGAGGCCCAGACGGCGTCCCTGCCTCTCGTGCTCTTCATGCCGGGCTGCGTCTACCGCCAGGCCGCCATCCAGTCGCTCGAGCTGGGTGGCCGCGCCTGGCATGCCGTGCTCAGTACTCAGAGCCTGCACGGCCTGCAGGCCGCCTTGCGCGCCGGCATGGGCCTGAGCCCGCTGAACGCGGCGGCGGCGCATCTGCACAGCGGATCGCCTGGGCGTGGCACCAACCTGGATGCCGAGCTGGTCGTACTGGACGAAAACCGCCATGGCCTGCCGCCGCTGGGCCACAGCCGTTACCTGCTGCGCTTGGCGCGCCCGGGCACCGCGGCCGAGGACGACCTGCAGTTGCTTGCGCAACTGGTGCGGCAACAGGTGCTGCGCTGGCATGCGCAGCACAGCGCCCCGACGGCAGCACTCGCGGCCTGAACGATCACCGTGGGGCACGAACAACCGGCGTGCGCCTCACTCCACCCCAAACACGAAGTCGATCTCCACCGCCGCGCCCTTGGGCAGTTGCAGCACGCCCACCGAGGTCCGCGTGTGCACACCCCGCGATCCGAACACCGCGTACAAGGCCTCCGAGGCGCCGTCGGCCACCTCGCTCTGCTGCGTGAAGTCCGGCGCGCTGCGCACGAACACCGAGATGCGGGGCACCGAGCGGATGTCCGCCAGGCTGCCCAGCGCCGCCTTGGCCAGGGCCAGCGCGCGCAGGGTGCAGATAGCGGCGGCACGGCGCGCGCTGCCCAGGTCGATGGCCGCGTCGGGCCCGCTGCCGACCACGCCGACGAAATGCACCTGATCGCCGATGCGTGGAATCTGCCCGCTGACGTACAGCAGCTTGCCGTCCCGCAGCACGGGCACATACTGGCCACCGATCTTGATGGCTTCGTTCACGGGAAAGGCATGCGTCGAAGCCAGTTCCACATAGGCCAAGTCAGGATGCGTCACGCTTCACTCCGGTCAATTCGACAAACGTTTGAGCCGTCGGCACCATAGCGCATTTCGCCCCGTTTTTCTCTCCCTTGCCGAGCGCCAGAGCCCGCAGAATCCCCGCATGGTTTCCCCACGCGCCACACCCGCCGAAACGCTCGAGCAACTCTTCACACAAGGCAACCAGTACCTCGCCGCAGGCGACATGGCCGCAGCGGCCACCGCCTACCGCGCCGCGCTGGCCATCGACCCCACGCAGGCCGCCTTGCATGGCAACCTGGCCCTGGCGCTGGACGAAGCGGGCGATGCGCAGGCGGCCGACCACCACTACCGCCAGGCCCTGGCGTTGGAGCCCGAACAGGCCCAGCTCTGGATCAACCACGGTGTGCTGCTGTTGCAGGGCAAGCGTTTGGCCGAGGCCGAGGCGGCGCTGCGCCAGGCCCTCGCGCTGGCACCGCAAGACGCGTCCGCACTGAGCAACCTGGGCGTGCTGCTGGCCCAGCAGTACCGCGACGAAGAAGCCGAGACGACGATGCGCACCGCCCTGCGGCTGCACCCCACGTACCGCAACGCGGCCTACAACCTGGGCTACCTGCTGCTGCGCCAGGGGCGCCTGGAAGAGGGCTGGCTACGCCTGGAGCAACGCGACCGGCACGGCGCGCTGGCCGAACGCTTGGCACGGCAGTTGCCCTGCCCGCGCTGGCAGGGCGAACCGTTGCAAGGCCGCTCCCTGTTGATCGCGCTCGAAGCGGGCCATGGCGACATGGTCCATTTCTGCCGCTACGCCGCCCTGGCCAAGGCCGCAGGTGCCCGGCGCGTCACCGTGCTGTGCCACCCCGCCTTGGTCAGCCTCTTCGCCACGTTGGACGGTTGCGACCAGGCCCTGCCCTTCGACCAGGAGTTGCCCGGCTGCGGCAACGGGCTACCACCCGATTTCGACTACTGGGTGCCGCCCTTGAGCTTGCCCTACCTGTTCACAACCCGCCCCGACACCATTCCCGCGACCCTGCCCTATCTGCACGCGGACCCTGCGCGGGTAGTGCGCTGGGCGCCTCGGCTGGCAGCACCGACGGGCGTGCTGAAAGTCGGCCTGGTCTGGAAAGGCAATCCCAATTTCGAGAACGACACCGAACGCTCCCTGCCCAGCCTGGCCACCCTCGCGTCGCTGGGCCAGATACCCGGCGTGGTGTTCTACAGCCTGCAGAAGGGCGCGGGCGAGGACGATGCCAAGGCCCCGCCTACGGGACTGGCCCTGACGCCGCTGGGCGGCGAGCTGCAGGACTTCGCCGACACCGCCGCTGTCATCACCCAGCTGGACCTGGTGATCACCGTCGACACAGCCGTCGCCCACCTGGCCGGCGCCCTGAACAAGCCCTGCTGGGTGCTGCTGCCCTGGTACCTGCCCGACTGGCGCTGGTTCCAAGATCGGGACGATTCGCCCTGGTACCCGGGCGTGGTGCGCCTGTTCCGCCAGCCCGCGATGGGCGATTGGCCCAGCGTGGTGACACGGCTTGAAGAGGCATTGCGGGATCGGGCGGGCAGCGCTTGATCCGCACCGGCCTTCGAGGCGAGTCGCGGCAAGCGCGGAAGTACGGCCCGCGCCGTGAAGGCCTTAGCCACGCCGGGGCTTGAACTGCGGCCGGATACCGCAAAATGTCGGACATGACCGCCTCCACCACTGCCGCCATCGACCCCCCCAACCCCTTGCTGGACGCTTCCGGCCTGCCGCTGTTCGACCGCATCCGCCCCGAGCACGTGGCTCCGGCGCTGGACACCCTGCTGGCCCAAGTCGAAACCGCGCTCGACACCGTGACCCAGCCGGACTACCCGGCCGATTGGAAAACCATCGCCCGGGTGCTGGACGTGGCGACCGAGAAACTGGGCCGAGCTTGGGGCACGGTCAGCCACCTCAACGCCGTGGCCGACACGCCTGAGCTGCGCGCCGCCTACAACGCCGCCCTGCCCCGCGTCACCGAGTTCTGGACCCGACTGGGTTCGGACGAAAGGCTCTATGCCAAGTACAAGGCCATCGCCCCCGAGAGCCTGAACGCGGAGCAGCGGCAAGCCCACAAAAACGCATTGCGTGGCTTCGTGCTCGGCGGCGCGGAACTGCAAGGCGCGGCCAAGGAACGCTACGCGCAAATCCAGGAAGAGCAGGCCGAGGCCAGCCAAAAGTTCAGCGAGCATGTGCTGGACGCCACCGACCAGTGGGCCTACTACGCCACGGCCGATGAACTGGACGGCGTGCCCGAGGACGTGCTGCAGGCAGCCCGCGCTGCGGCCCAGGCCGATGGCCGGGATGGCTACAAGCTCAGCCTCAAGATGCCCAGCTACCTGCCGGTGATGCAGTTCGCCAAGAGCAGTGAACTGCGCCGCCGCCTCTACCGCGCCTTTGTCACCCGCGCCTCTGACCAGGCGGAGGCCTACGCCCCGGGCAAGGACGGCACGGTGATCGACGGCAAGCAGTACGACAACACCGCGCTGATCGGCCAGATCCTCGCCCTGCGGCACGAAGAGGCGCAATTGCTGGGCTACCGCAACTACGCGGAAGTCTCCGTCGCGCCCAAGATGGCCGACACGCCCGAGCAGGTCATCACCTTCCTGCGTGACATCGTGGCCAAGGCCCGGCCCTATGGCGAGCGTGACGTGGCCGACCTGCGGGCCTTCGCCGCGCAGGAACTGGGCATCACCATCACCGACCCGCAACCCTGGGACTGGAGCTACATCAGCGAAAAACTCAAGGAAGCGCGTTACGCCTACAGCGAGCAGGAGGTCAAGCAGTACTTCACCGCGCCGCGCGTGCTGGCCGGCCTGTTCAAGATCGTGGAAACCTTGTTCGAGGTGGAGATCCGCAAGGACAGCGCGCCCGTCTGGCACCCGGCGGTCGAGTTCTACCGCATCGAACGTGGCGGCCAGTTGCTGGCCCAGTTCTACCTGGACCAGCCCGCCCGCGCCGGCAAGCGCGGCGGCGCCTGGATGGACGACGTGCGCACGCGCTGGCTGCGGCCGGACAACGGCCAGCTACAGACACCCGTCGCACACCTGGTCTGCAATTTCGCCGACGGTGTTGAAATCAATGGGGTTCGCAAGCCGCCGCTGCTGACACACGACGACGTCATCACCCTGTTCCACGAATTCGGCCACGGCTTGCACCACATGCTGACGCAGGTGAACGAGCGCGACGTCTCGGGCATCAGCGGCGTGGAATGGGACGCAGTGGAACTGCCCAGCCAGTTCATGGAGAATTTCTGCTGGGAATGGGAAGTGCTGCGCCACATGACGGCCCATGTCGACACCGGCGAACCCCTGCCGCGCGCGCTCTACGACAAGATGATCGCGGCCAAGAACTTCCAGAGCGGCATGCAGACCCTGCGCCAGATCGAGTACTCGCTCTACGACATGCTGCTGCACACGGCGGGCGCACAACCCGACTTCATGGACCTGCTGCGCCAGGTGCGCGCGGAGGTGGCTTTGCTGCCCGCGCCGACCTTCAGCCGCACGCCGCACACCTTCAGCCATGTCTTCGCGGGCGGTTACGCGGCGGGCTACTACAGCTACAAATGGGCCGAGGTGCTGAGCGCTGACGCCTACGCGGCCTTCGAGGAAACCGCCGGGCCAGACGGCACGCCCAGCGTGGAGACCGGGCGCAGGTACCGACAGGCCATTCTGGAAGCCGGCGGCTCACGCCCAGCCATCGAATCGTTCAAGGCCTTCCGGGGACGCGAGCCGAGTCTGGAGGCGCTGTTGCGACATCAGGGCATGGCATAAAAACCTACGGGCAAGCAAAAAGGCGACCTTTCAGGTCGCCTTTTTTGATTGGTTCCGCAGTCAGCCCGAGCGAATCGGGCCATCTTTATCTCAAGCGGCAATCACACCGATGGCCGAAGACGCCATCGCATTATTTGCTTCCGTATCCGCAAATACATAACCACGTTCAAGCAGTTTCCTCGTGTAGTACTTGTTGTACATGAAAGCCCACACCAGGGAGATGAAGAACGCGCCGATTCCCAGGGTCATCACGGCAATGATCACGGAAATGACGAATCCGCCAATGAACGTGATGAAGTCCCCCCGAAACAAGGCGGGGAAGAACCCGAAAATCAGCGTGGTCCAAGAAAAGCCGTAATAGCCATCTTTCAGGACTCCGGTTTCTTTGTGCTTCATCGGAATACGAGTCGCCATATCTACCTCCTTGAATTGATAGGCATTGTTAGAAGTTCAAACGCGATGTTGAAGTAATCGTGCGTAAAACGCGGCATGGATACTAGCAAACCTTCGCGCAGGGCCAATAGGTCTCTCTCTTGAGGTCTTCATTGACCACTCATGCCGCATAGTTCAGAACCCGGACGCCGCTCGCCGTCCCCAGCAGGCAAATCTGGGCCCGCTGATGGGCGAAGACCCCCACCGTCACCACGCCCGGCCACTGGTTCACCTCGGATTCGAAGGCCAGCGGGTCGCGGATCTGCAAGCCCCGCACGTCCAGGATGTGCTGACCGTTGTCGGTCACCAGGGGCACGCCGTCTTTCAGGCGCAGCGTGACGGTGCCGCCCATCGCCTCGAACTGGCGGGTGATGCGCCGCGTGGCCATGGGGATCACTTCCACCGGCAAAGGGAACTGGCCCAGCACCTGAACCAGCTTGGACTCGTCCGCGATGCAGACGAAACGCCGCGCCTGGGCCGCGACGATCTTTTCGCGCGTGAGCGCCGCGCCGCCGCCCTTGATCATGCAGCCCGCGCCGTCGATTTCGTCCGCGCCGTCGATGTAGACGGACAGCTCGCCCACCTCGTTCGCATCGAATACCGGAATGCCGATGGCCTTCAGTCGCTCGGTGCTGATCACGGAGCTGGACACCGCGCCCTTGATCTGGTCCTTCATCGAAGCCAGTGCATCGATGAACTTGTTGACCGTGGAACCGGTGCCGACCCCGACGATGTCACCGGGAACCACATACTGCAGCGCGGCTTGGCCGACCAGGGTTTTGAGTTCGTCTTGGGTCATGAAAGGAGTTGGAGAGAGATAAAAAGAAGGACGCGGAAACCGAAAACGGTTCTGGGACAATTATCCAATGTCCTTCCCATCCTCCCTGCTCCCCTACGCCCTGCCCCGCGCCCTGCTGTTCAAGATGGACGCCGAGGCCGCGCACGATTTCACCCTCGACATGCTGGCCCGCACGCAGAACACGCCGCTGGCCTGCGCCTACCGCCAGACCCGCGTGGAGGACCCGATCACGCTCGCGGGCCTGACTTTCCCCAACCGCGTGGGCCTGGCCGCCGGCCTGGACAAGAACGCGCGCTGCATCGACGCCTTCGCGTCCATGGGCTTTGGTTTCGTCGAAGTCGGCACCGTCACGCCCCTGCCCCAGCCCGGCAACCCCAAGCCGCGCATCTTCCGCCTGCCCCAGGCGAACGCGCTGATCAACCGCCTGGGCTTCAACAACGGGGGGCTAGACGCCTTCATCGCCAATGTGCAGAAGGCCAAGTTCCGCCAGAGCAACGACCGCCCTGCATTGCTGGGCCTGAACATCGGCAAGAACGCCGCCACGCCCATCGAGCGCGCCACGGACGATTACCTCAAGGGCCTGGAAGGCGTGTACCCGCATGCCGATTACGTGACCGTCAACATCTCCAGCCCGAACACCAAGAACCTGCGCAGCCTGCAAAGCGACGAAGCGCTGGACGCCTTGCTTTCAGCCATCGCCGCGCGGCGCGAGCAATTGGCACAACAACATGGCACGCCCAATGGCCAAGGTGGCGTGACGCCGCGTCGTGTGCCCATCTTCGTGAAGATCGCGCCCGACCTGGACGAGGCGCAAGTGCAGTTGATCGCCGCCACGCTCAAACGCCAGGGCATGGACGGCGTGATCGCCACCAACACCACCCTGGCCCGCGATGCGGTGTCAGGCCTGACGCATGCAGAAGAGACCGGCGGCCTCTCCGGCGCGCCCGTGCTCGAAGCCAGCAACCGCGTCATCCGCCAGTTGCGCGCCGCGCTGGGCAAGGACTTTCCCATCATCGGCGTGGGCGGCATCCTGAGTGCGGAGGACGCGGTCAGCAAGATCGAGGCGGGAGCGGATGTGGTGCAGATCTACACCGGGTTCATTTACCAGGGGCCGGGGCTGGTGAGGGCGGCGGCGGAAGCAATCAAGCGCCAGCTACCGATGAGTCTTTCCGCGCCTTGAACACAAAAACAGCCAAATCAGCAGTACTTCAAATGCGGGCTAATCAGCCCCAGGGCGCATTGGATTTCCCAACCTTCCATCCATCAGGGTATTTATATTCAACATATAGGTTCATAGGACCAAAAATGTGAAACATCTCGTCGTCTTCAGCCGACACACAGATAAAGTCAATAAAAAAATCGTTATCCAGTTTGACGCGAATATCTAGTTCTGAAACTGCCTCTATAGACAGGATAGCCCCTAGTTCTAAATTCTGCAGTCGATCATCCAACTCATTAATCGAATCTACTACATCTAGACTACCGCAAATTACCGCCCCATTTTGGACAATCCTCCAAGCAGCCGAATAGGTGCCAATCTCCCATTCACCATAAAACGCATCTACGGCTTTGGATTTTGTATGAGGAATTCTTACGCCAAATCCCAAACTGAGACTGCGCCCATGACCAACACGTTTTCTACAACATCGCTTCCCAATTAAATCTAGAAATGAATTTTCTATTTCTTTATCAATAGACATTACTAACCTCAAATTTTTATTTCAACCAACCAGGAATATCTTTACCGGCTTGAGTGTACAAGTCACGAGCGTCCTGCTTGAGTTGTGTCAATGTTCTGTCGCCAGACCCGCTTTCTTTAGCATCATGAAAATCACGTCGGGCATCTTTTCCAAGATCACGCTCAATGCGTTTCGCAATATCCTTGGCAGTTTTTTCCGATGCTGGTTGATCATCTTTGCTCCGTTGGTCGTCATCCCCACCATCCGGCGGCATGCCATATGTATCAGCAGGCAGTGTCGCCTCCGCACCTCCGAAAATAGGATTGATATCCCCCATCGTTGGCCCATTAGAGCCACTCTGATTGGCCGCACTAACAATCACCTCTAGTGCAGCTACGCCCGTCGCTCCGACTGCCTCTACGCAAGCAGGTGACGCCAAACATTGCCTGGCAACCGACGCACCACCGAATTCAACTCCCGCCAAGACTGCCCGCATGGCCAGAGTCCCGTTGTTCGCAGCCTCATTCAATCCAGCCGTCGCTCCTGCCGCCCCGCCCACGAGAGACCCAGAACCGGCCGCAACCAATTGAGTCATTGCCTGCGCTGCCGCCAATGGCACCCCTTGCTGAATCAAAAACGCCTGCACATGCGGCGCGGTCATACTGCTCAATCCCGCACCCAGTGCCGCACCTGCGCCTCCACTGAGGCCACCAATCAACGCATGCCCCGCCGCACGGCAGCTACCGTCCGGCCCCCAGCAACTGGCCGATTCTTCGTCCTTATTCTTGACCGCTTCCAAGAACTGAGTATTGGCATATGTGCCCCAGGCCGTGGTCGCTTCTCTTCCAAACGCCTGGGTGATCGCCACCTGCGCACCCAGCTCTGCCTGCACCTCCGCCAGATCAAAGTTGTTGGCGATGCCCGTTTCCTTGTCTCCCGTCCTCGCCGCCTGGTTGCCCGCGATGCCGCTGATGGCCGATTGGGTGGTTGACGAGTCCCGGTCGCTGACGCTGCCGTAGCCCGCGCTGCTGCTGCTGCCCACCCCCACGCTGGTGGATTCCGCGCTGTAGCGGGCCTCGTTCTCCAGGTCCCTCAGCGTCAAGCTTGCGGTTTGGAAGGTGTTCTTGCCGCCATCCACCGCTTTATCCGTGCTGGTGATGGCCCCGCCGATCAGTTCGGTGTTGCCCTTGACGTTGACCTGGAAGCCGCCATCCCCCGCCCTGAAGCCGCTTTGCTGCCCTACGCTCGCGTAATCACTCTCGATGCGGGTCTCGCCGTAGCTCGCGCTCGCGCTGCTGGTGCCCGTACCGATGAACATGCTGCCCCCGCTGCTGGAGCCGCGCTCGTCATACGTCGCCTGGTTTTGCAGGCTCTCAATCGTCAGGTCGCCCCCGATGTTGGCCGTGATCTGGTTGGCCTGCGCCACCGCCCCCACCAGCGAGGTGTCTCCCCCGCTGTTGATCTGGATACGCTGCCCCGCCTTGATCACGCTGTTGGTGTAGGCCGTTTCGCTGCCGTCCCCATTCATCTGGCTGTTGGCAAAGCTCGCCATCACGCCAAACCCGTTGTTCTGCCCGCCCATGGTGTAGCCCACGCCGATGCTGGAACTGCTGCTGTCTTGGCTGCTGTGCTGCTCCCGGTCGTTGCGCGCCGCCAGCAGCGCGATGTCTCCCTCGGCGTTGAGACTGATGTTCTTCGTGGCGTCGATCACGCTGCCCTGAACCAGGATGTCGCTGTCCTTGCCCGCGCCTCGGGCGTTCAGGCTGATGTTGCCACCCGCCGTCAGCTTGCTGCCGCTCGATCCATTGGCCTGCGACTCCGACGTGCTTTCGCTATGGGATGAACCCATGCTCAGACTGAACGTCACGCTCGCCGCTTGCTCCGGGTTCTTCGCCAAGGAGTTTTTATCTCCCATCTGGTTGTAGCCCTGCAGCGCCAGGCTCGCCGCCCCCAGGGCTTTCATGCGACCACTGTCGGTGGTTTGAATCGCCTGCGTGCTGCTTTCCAAGCCCTGCATCATGCCCATCAACGGGGTGCTCATGCCCAGACTCAGGCCGCTGCTGCTGGATTCCTGGTGGCTGTAGCTGCTGCTGGTCTCTCGCGCCTCCACGATCTGAATGCGCTCGGCGTCGACCGTGATGTCGCCCTTGGGCGTTTCCAGGCTGCTGCCCACCTGGGTGTAGTTGTTGCCCGCGCTCAGCGACAAGTTGCCCGCGATCGACCCAACCCTGCTGCCCACCGCCTGCGTCTGCGTGCCCCGTTGCTCCATCGATTGGCTGGAATTGCCCACCGTGGCCGACATCCCGCTCGCGCTGAATCCGCCCTTGGTGTCCTTGCTGTAGCTGTCTTGGGCACTTTGCGTCTCCACCGCCAGGATGCTCAGGTTCTCTCCCGCCGCGATGCTGACATTGAAGTCACCCGCCACATTGCTGCCCGCTATCGTGACGTCGCCATCAGCGCTGATGTGCACCTCATCCCCGCCCCAGTCGCTCGCCTGCGCTGCGGTGTAGCTACTGCTGGTCATGCGCGTGCTGCTGCTGGACGACAAGGTACCGCTGGCCTTGCCGTGGCTGCCCACCTTGTTGCTGTAGGTGGCTTCGCCCGCCTCGATGGTGATGTCATTGCCCGCGCTGGCGATCAGCACGCCTTCGCCCTTGCCTTCGCCTGCCTGCACGCTGGCGGCGCGGCTGAAGATGTCGTTGCCCGCATTCAGCACGATGTTGCCCAGCGCGCTGATTTGGCTGCCCACCTCCTGCGTCTCGCTCGTGCGCGCGTAGTTGCGGCTGTAGGTCATCTGGCCGTTTTCCGTGCTCAGCACTTCCGAGCCAGCGGGTGCCTTTCTGGTCTTGGTCTCGCCCGTTTCCGGGTCGACCTTCGTGGTGCTCTTGGTCTTCTTGTCGTAATAGACGTCGCTGTAGCTGCCGGTCTCCAGCGTCTCCAAATTGATGTCGTTGCCCGCCTTCAGGCCGATGTCGCCCGCGCTTTGGAGGATCGCGCCCACCAGGTTGATGTCGTTGCCCGCGCTGGCCACCAGCACCCCGTCGGGGTTGGACACATACAAGGCCGCCACCCGGTCCACGTACTGTCCGCCAAAGGTGGCGCTACCGCTCCTGCCCACCTTGGATTCACTGTGGCTCTCGGTGGTGGTGCTGGCGATTTCGATGTCGCCGCCCGCCTTGAGGGACAGCGCGGTCTGCGCGCCGATGCTGCCACCGATGTTGCGGATGTCCTCCTCGGCCTCCAGAAAGACGGCGCCCCCCGTGATGCCGCCCCCCAGGTTGTTGATGCCCTCGGCGCTGATCTGCACCACCTGCCGCCCGGCGATGCTGCCGGTGTTGAGCAGGTCTTCCTCCACGTCGATGATCACCTTGCGCCCAGCGATCACGGAAGTGCTGCTACCGCCAAACAGCAGGCCATCCTCACTGAGGTCGCCCTTCTTGGGCGCGAGATAGACCTGGGGCACCAAGGCAAGGGTCGTGCTGCCGTCGGGCAGCGTCACCGTGCGCTCCACCAGCCAGACGATGTCGCTGGTCAGGGTTGCGACTTGCGCCGCGGTGAGCGTCACGCCAGGCACCAATTGATGTGCCTGCGCGAACGTCGCCCCTGACTCCATCAGCGCCTGGTATTGCGCTTCATCATCGCTGTAGTCCCCCAGGAAGCGCTGGCCCGTGAGCTGCGCCACCTGTTCACGCACGAGGCGCTGTTCGTAGAAGCCGTCGCCCAGGCGCTTTTGCGTCGTCGTCGGATCAGACCCCATGGCTTCCAGCAGGTAGTCGCTGCTGCGCCACTGGCGCTGGTTGGCAAAGCGCGGATCGGTTTCAACGAGGTAGCCACTGCCCGGCTTGGCGGGCTGAAACAGGGCGTTGCTCGGCAAGGCCGTCAGCGGGGGAAGCGCCGAACCCGGCACGGGCGCGTTGGTCGAAGGCGGCAAGATCGTCAGCGCCGGGAGCGTCGAAGTCGGCGCCTTGGCGCTCGCTGCCGCCGGAACGGCCAGGCCTGTGCTGCTGCCAGAAGTGGCAGTGTTTTGCGCATAGCGCGAGACGGTCAGTGAGACCGTGCGAGGAATGGGCTCGTTGAAGGGTAACGGGTCTTTCCAGCCGTGCTCGTTCCAGCAACCGCTGACGTCGCATTCCCTGCCAGTCACGCCGTAAGCAATGAAGTCGCCGCTACGACGGTCGTTCACTTGAACCTCGGTGGCCCGATTGGTCACGCTCTTACCCGTGATGCTCAGCGAGCCGCCTGCGAGGATGCTGCTGTCTTGGTTGAGCGCGTTGACGCTGGCGCGGATCGTCATGTTCCCGCCGCTGAGAATCTGCCCGGGCTTGCTCTGCGTGACCGTGACGGTCTGTGCGGTTTCGGTGTAAGTGCGGTAGCTGCGGTATTCCTGGTCCTGCGTCAAGACGGTGGCGCGCATGTCTTGGACGGCGTTGTTGAGTTTTATCCATGGAGCAGCCTGAGCTTCCCAAGCCGCCATGGCCTCGGGAGTGGGATAAACCAAGATGCTGTCATCACCGTTCGACTGAACGTACGGCTTAGGCCTCGGCCCTGGATCAGGCCAACTGGGTGCCGTAACCTTCATATCCGCCCAAATCGGATCATTCGGTTGATAGGCAAAAACCTCATCTACCCTGGTCGAACCACCCTCACTGTCTGAAGAGACATACCCATCCGTAAAAGGATCTGGACCGTCGTAGTACTTCTCGTACTTTGGATCGCCGAACTGGCTATTGCGCGGGACGATGTAGTACCTTTTGCTAGTCCAGCCGATCTCACCGTCCTTGAGCGTGCCTCCCGAGGTGAACAGTTCACGGTGACTGGAGGTCGCACCGTCCCTGACCTCCCAACGCAGGTCGGCGTTGGTGTTGCGCAGCTCGCCCACGGTCAAGGTCATCGCGCCCAAACTCTCGATGGTCGCACCGTCGTTGTGCAGCAGCTTGGCTTCACCTTGCGCCTGACCGTTGGCATTGAGCGCACCGCCTATGCGCAAGGTGTCCGCGCTGAACAGTACGGCATCGCTCCGGTTGTTGATCTGCTGCGCACCCAGGTCCAAGCTTTCACGCGCAGCGATGATCGAACCGCTTTCATTGACCAGTTGACCGCTGGCCTGGATGCCCAAGGCATCACCGTAGATGCGGCCTTGCTGGGTGTTGAGCACGCTCGCTGCCTCAATGCGGACTTGGCTGCCGTCCAACACCCCCCGGTTCTCCAACGCTCCACCGATGCGCAGGTCCGCGCGCTTTCCCGCCACCACCGCCCCAGCCTGGTTATCGAGACTCTCGCTTTGCAGCGTCAGCACCTCGTCCCCCAACAACCGGCCGCTGTTGCGCAGTGAGCCTTGCACCGTGACATCCAGCGTGTCGCCCTGGACCAGGCCCTGGTTCACCAGGGAGCCGCCAGAGTTCACCCAAGCGGCCCCACCTGCGGCCACGACCCCGCTGGTCGTGTTCGTGATCTCCGCAGCAGTGAGGCTCATGTCTGCGTCCGACTGCAGCGTGCCACTGTTGGTGAAAGCACCCGCCACCGCGATGTCCACGGCTTCGCGGATTTGCAACTTGCCCTGGTTGTCCAGCGTCTGCGACTCCAGCGCCACACTCACGCCATCGACCACGCCCTGGTTGAGCAAGCCCGTATCGGAGTGAATCACCGCGTCCTTTGC
>NZ_AEGR01000078.1 GCF_000211835.1 Hylemonella gracilis ATCC 19624
CGGCGGGCGGCCCGCGCCCGCCGCGTGCGGCAGAGGTTTACTTCACAGCCGCGATGCGGTCGAGCAGGCTGGCGATCACGGCGTTCTGGCGCTCGGCGTCCATCATGGGTTTGACCTTCGCCACGAAGGGCGCCTTGGCCGGGCGGCTGAACTTCACGCCCAAGGCCTCGGCCTTCACACGCTCGACCTTCTCGGCCTCGGCCCACAGCTGCTTCTGCAGTTCGAAGGACTCGAGCGCTGCCTTCTTGATCGCGGCTTGCAGCGGCTGGCTCAGCTTGGCCCAGCTCATGGCCGAAATCACCAGCACGTCGGGCACCATCTGGTGCTCGGTTTCCGAATAGAACTTGGTGACCTCGCCATGGCGGCCGATGGTCAGGGCAGTGACGTTGTTTTCAGCGCCATCGATCACCCCGGTCTGCAAACCGGTGTAGACCTCGCCATAGGCCATGGGCGTCGGCGTGGCGCCCAGCGCCTTGATCATCGCGATGGTGGTCGGGCTTTGCTGCACGCGGATCTTCAGACCATGCAGATCGTCGGGCGTGTTGATCGGACGCTTGGCGTAGAAGCTGCGAGAGCCCGAGTCGTAATAGGTCAGACCGATGAAGCCGCGGTTGCGCGACGATGCCAGCACCTCCTCGCCCACGGGGCTGGCCAGGGTTTTGTAGAAGTGATCCTTGTCGCGGAACACGAAAGGCAGGTTGAACACCTTGTAGGAGGCCGAGAAGGTCTCCAGCGGTGAGGCACTGGCCTTGGTGATTTGCAAGATGCCGTTTTGCACCTGCTCCAGCATCTCGCGCTCGGAGCCGAGTACGCCGTTCGGGAACACCGAGATGTCGACTTCGCCCTTGGTGTATTGCTTGGTCAGTTCAGCGAACCGAACCATCGCTTTGTGGACCGGATGGTCTTCCGGCTGGTTGTGTCCCAGGCGCATTTTCTCGACCGCTTGGGCGTTGAGGCCGAGGGCCAGCAACAGGCCGGCGACGAGGGTGGCGTAGCGTGCTTTCATTCCTTGTCTCCTTTGGATGGCGGAAAAAGGCGCCCCGGCGGTTGCTGCGGGGGCGCCTGTCGTGTTGACCATTTCGTTATACGAATTCCGGTGCAAACCATCAACGACGTTTTCTGCAAAAAATTTCAGATGAACCCCAGTTCATCGTCTCAGGCCTAGGAAAATCGTGACTATCATTCGTGAAAATATTTTCATGAATTTGACCTAGGGTTTTCCTGATGGCCGCTCGCTTGAAGATCCGCGAAATCGCCTCGTTGACGGGCGTGTCCGTCAGCACCGTGTCGCGCGTGCTGGCGGGCAAGGCCAACACCAGCGCGGAAGTCCGCCAAAAAGTCCTGGCCTGCGCCCGGCAACAAGGGGTGCTGGAGGGCTTGTCCTCCAGTCCGTCACTGTTTCACCAGCTCACCGTGTTCGCCCCGGCGCGCGCCTTCGACGTGCGCACCGACATCTTTTATTACAAGGTGATCCAGGGGCTGCGCGAAGCGGTGCGCCAACAGGATGTGCGCATCAGCTACTGCAGTCTGGAGGAGGAACACAACGACGTGGCAGCCTTCCTCCAACGCATCGGCGACCCGGCGTGTGAAGCCGCCGTCCTCATCGGCATCGATGACCCGCTGATCCACGAAGTGGCCGCGGACGTGGGCAAGCCCTGCGTGCTGATCAACTGCGCCGACCGCAAGATGCGCCTCGACAGTGTGTCGCCGAACCACCAGCAGATCGGCGAGTTCTCCGCCAACGTGCTGATCGAGCATGGGCACCGCGACATCATGGTGCTGATGTGCCTGCGCCGCGTGACCATGGAACGGCGCCTGACCGGCATCCGCGAAGCCTTCGCGCACCACCACATCGCCTTTGACCAAAGCCAGCGCCTGTTGGCCACCTCTGGCTTTGGCGCGAGCGAAGCGCACGAGGCCATCCTCACCGCCTTCGCCCAGCAGCCGCGCGACGCGCTGCCCAGCGCCATCCTCGTGGGCGGTGACTTCCTGGCCACCGGCGCCCATGCCGCGCTGCGTGAGCTGGGGCTGAATGTGCCGGGCGACATCTCGCTGCTCAGCATGGACGGCTTCAACCCAGGGGAATTTCACGACGTACCGCTGGCCGCCGTGCACGTGCCCCGCGATGAACTGGGGGAAGAAGCCCTGCGCCTGCTGCAACTGCGCATCAACAAACCGGGGCAGCCCTTGCGTGATGTTCTGCTGAGCGGGCGCTTGGCGCTGCGCGAATCACTCAAACGCGTGGGCAGTCGCAAGCAGACCGCCGCCGTGAGCACGCGCAGCAACAGCCTCTACTGACGTGCCTGCCCTAGAGGCGGGACTGAGAACGGCGTTGTGCCTTCCGTCGGCAGGTTCTCGGCGCCCGCCACAAGGGCCGCGCCAAGTCCTCGCCGCGGCTGATGTGCCGCGCACTGACGCCAACGGCAAGTCAGAAAGTCTCCCAATCCCCTTCCTTGCCCGAGGCGCTCTCTTTCGGTAGTGGCTTGCTCACCGTAACGGCGCGGGCACCTGCGCCCGCACTGGGCTTGGTTGCATTGGGGCTTTTGTGAGCGATGGCCGAGACCACGGGAGCACGGGGCGTGGGCGGCACGGTTTTGGAGGGTGTGGTCTTGGAGGGCACGGTCTTCGGTGACACCGCCTTGGGTGACGCCGTTTTACCTGGCGTTGCCTGGGTTGGCACCGCCCTCTTGGGAGCAGCGGCAGGAGCAGCGGCACGCTGGTCCATGGCACCAGGGGGCAACTTGAACTGCGCAACCGCTTGGTTCAGATTGCCCGCTTGCTGTTCCAGCGAGGCCGCCGCCGCGGCGGCCTCTTCCACCAGCGCGGCGTTCTGCTGCGTGGCTTGGTCCATCTCGGCGACGGAACGATTGACTTCGTCAATGCCCGTGGCCTGTTCGGTCGACGCGGACGAGATCTCCGACATGATGCTGGTGACCCGCTGCACCGACTCCACGATGTCTTTCATGGCGGCGCCCGCACGGGCCACCTGCTCGGAACCCGCGCTGACCTTGCCGGTGGAGTCCGTGATCAAGGCCTTGATCTCTTTCGCCGCGGACGCGGAGCGCTGGGCCAAGGCACGGACTTCCGCGGCCACCACGGCAAAACCCCGCCCTTGTTCGCCGGCACGCGCCGCTTCCACGGCGGCGTTCAGCGCCAAGATATTGGTCTGGAACGCGATGCCGTCGATGACGTTCACGATCTCGGAAATCCGGCTGGAGCTGTCCGAAATCGTGCGCATGGTTTCCACCACCTGTTGCACCACGTTGCCGCCGTGCTGGGCCACTTCCATGCTCTTGCTCGCCAGCTGATTGGCTTGGCGTGCGTTGTCCGCGTTTTGCTTCACCGTGGACGACAGCTCTTCCATGCTGGACGCGGTTCTCTCGAGCGAGGACGCTTGCTGCTCCGTGCGGCCGCTCAAATCGTTGTTGCCCACGGAAATTTCACGCGCACCCACGTTGATCTCTTCCACCCCCTGCCGCACCTGGGTCACCATGCGCACCAAACCGCGCTGCATGGCCGAGACTGCTTGCATCAAACGGCCAATCTCGTTCTCACTCGCGATTTCAGCCTGAACGGTCAAATCCCCTTGCGCGACCTGTTCCAGCAAACTGCCCGTTCGGTCTAGGGGGCTCAGCACGCTGCGACTGAAGAACAGCCAGCATCCGATGACCAACACCACCGAAATCAGCACCATGACCAAGGCCACCCAAGGCGCTTCTTGCTGCTTGGCATTGATGGCGGCTTGCAGGTCTTCGCTTTGCTTTTGCGTTTCCTTGTAGAGCTCGGCAATCTGCGCATCCATGGCGCTGACGTAGCCGTTGCGCTCCTCCACCACCTTGGGGTCCGAGTAGTCGTCGCCATTGCCCTTGGCCAGCTCATTGCCGTTGCGGATGGCGATGGCGCTGAACTTGCGCAGGTTCGTCAAGATGGACTCGGCCAGCGCGCGCTTCTCGGCCAGCTCCGGCGGCAGCTCGTTGGTCACGGCGGTCAAGATTTTTTCAGCATCCACCAGCGCCGCTTCACCCCGCTTGGACTGTGACGCAATGCTTTCGGGCTTGTCACCGCGCAAGACATTGCGATGCGCCACGGCCAAGGCCACACGGTTTTCCCACATGCGGGCCTGGGCGTCCTTGATCTTCAGCATGGTGTTGCTGAAGCGAACCAGGCTCTCGGCCGCCTGAGCTCCAGAGTTCGTGCCTTGCCACCCAAACGCAATGGAAAAGCTGAGCGCGGCGAAGAAAAATCCCAAAACAAACAGCAGCGCTGCTTTGATCGACAATTTTTGGAACATGGGGAGCCCTTTTGTGCTGAGTTTCAACACATGACTCTGCCAGAGCTTTGTTCCGCTGGGCGTCGAATTAGCGGACTGAATGGGTCAATATGACCGGCGTTCGCGGCTCAAACGATCGATTCCGGCCTCAATCCGCTGCCTGTATTTACCCAGCGCTTCTTCACCCCACGCCCCGCACCGCCGCCTCGATGGCGGCCACGTCGATCTTCTTCATCGTCATCATGGCCTGGAAGGCCCGCGACGCGGCGGCCCGGTCCGGGCTGGTGTAGGCCCTGGTCAGCGCAATGGGCGTGATCTGCCAGGAAACGCCCCAGCGGTCCTTGCACCAGCCGCAGGCGCTTTCCTGCCCGCCGTTGCCAACGATGGCATTCCAGTACCGGTCCGTCTCGGCCTGGTCCTCCGTGGCCACCTGGAAGGAAAACGCCTCGCTGGGCTGGAACGCCGGCCCGCCGTTCAGCCCCAGGCAAGAGATGCCCAGCACCGTGAACTCCACCGTCAGCACGTCCCTCTGCTGGCCCGAGGGAAAGTCCCCCGGCGCGCGGTGCACCGCGCCGACGGAGGAATTGGGGGATGTCTGGGCGCGATACGGTTGCCCTCTTCCTGTGCACGGCCACACCGCGTTTGGAATTGACAGGCGGCTAGAGGTCTCCTCTCGACCCTTTGCGGACAACCGATGATCGCGAAAACCGCCATTGGTTGACGATAAGCGTGGAGGAACCTATAAGACCCGAGGCAATCTAGTTTGCTACTCGTTGTCGTCTGAACCAGTATCTCCATAGGTTCTCTTCGCCTTGCGCCATCCAATCGGGTCACGGGTAAAGGGCGCGGGTAATCCAAGCAGCCGAGCCTTTGCTTCATAAGAAGCAATTAGGCTAACCACAGAACCGGCAACTGCCATAAGAAGACAGTACATAAAGTCTATTTCCAGAAACCAAGGTAAAACCGCAATGGCGAGACCTCCATAGGAAAATACTCTTCCCCATGTTCTGGTCAACCAGCCTTCGGAAGTGATCAGTTTCTTAAAGATCATTTTCATCACAACATCGCTTCGGATTTACGATCTGATTTCGACCCATAGCGGCCGGTAACAAATCGAAAATTCGGACGCCAACGTTCGAGGTGGGCCACGAGTGCAGCTTGATGCACTTTTACGGCTCGGCCGAGACTCCGGGACGCGCTACGAAGGGTTTCTGGCCATGAAGTCCAGAACTCCTGTGATCATCTGCCCGACCAGCTCTGCACTATATGCGTCGTACTTCCCATGCGCAGCGTTGTTTCG
The DNA here is from genome assembly GCF_000211835.1 of Hylemonella gracilis ATCC 19624. Classification (GTDB taxonomy): domain Bacteria; phylum Pseudomonadota; class Gammaproteobacteria; order Burkholderiales; family Burkholderiaceae_C; genus Hylemonella; species Hylemonella gracilis. The sequence continues at coordinate 5,571 of NZ_AEGR01000078.1, forward strand.
GAGATCAAACCAAGCTGTCAACAGCTTCTGGTCTAGCTTTGAATATGCTTCCATTCGCGCCAGTTCTGCATTGAGGCGGTCGGCCTTTTTTGGGACGGGCTTGCCGTCTTTCGCATCTTCAATTTCGATGCCTCGCCGTCTGCATAGTTGACGAACATGCTCCTCCAACACCGCACCCGCCATTACCGCAGCAGAATCCTTGTAACCGGAATCCAGCAGATGCTCGGCCATCTCCACGAAGTCGGCGAATACCTCGGCATTTGCCAGTGACTTAACGGAGAAAAGCCATCCACCAGCGATTTCTCCGCGAATCGCATTGACTATTGAGATCCCTTCTTCCGCATCAGTGAGGAAGTGTTTTCCTGCCCGCTTTTGAAACTCTTCAAAGTGAGGATGTTCGCGACCATAAACGCGATCGACAAAGGAGAGAACTGCTGCCCGGAACTCGGCCATGGGGGCAGCTTGAACAAAGTTCACGCTGTATCGGTCGTCAGTGGAGTACCGCGTATTTACGACCTTCTCGCCGAGGGCCAGCAGCTCATCAACGCGACGCACAAGGTCTTGTAGATTCATAGAAACTGATCGTGCGTCCTAACCGTGGATTCTGGTTTCGTCGAAGTAAACAATTTTTACTCGGGACGGTTCAATGCGCTTAGCCAGGAAGGCTTGGGGTTCCGGTGGATTCTTCAACGAAGTTTCCAGATCGGCACCAGCCAAAATGAAGGCCGGAGGTGGCGCTAAGTCGGACAACTCAACCTCAATAGACACAACACAGATTCCAAAACGCTTTGCGACCTCAAGGTCCGGAGTAACAAAGAGACCTGGCACCCCATCTTGTGGCCCATGGATCGCGCGCGGGAACACCTTATGGCCGTCTATACCGGACGAACAAAAGCTGTTGCATTGATCTTGAGTGGATCCGTGATAGACGATCATGACCCTACGTTTGAGGTAAGCCGACGCCGTAGGCGATCGGCGCTTACCTGAAGTTAGTCAGCTCTCTTCTCCACCGGCCACTTGACAATAGCAAAGGCCCAAATGGCGACAAAGTTGACAAGCGGAATCAGGAGCAACAACGAAAGCGCACCTGGATAGCCAGCTTTCTTGGCAATACGCCACAGCGGCCACTGAATTACAACGATATACATCAGAACGATTAGCCAGTGCCAGATACTGAACGAACCCATTGCAATACTCCCATTACTCAGTTGAGGATGAAATCATAGTTGTACCGATAAGGAGATTGGTAGCGCCTAACGCGATATAGATCGCAAAGTCTGCAAAATACCACGCAGCGGCCTGGGCAAATTCTGGGAAGCTGAACGGCGAGGCGATACCCCCAAATGATTCATTGAGCGACAGCTTTCGGTGCAAATCCGATTTGACCGCTTCTGGCCGACACCAGTCAATTGCATCGCCCCTGGCTGCACGACAGCAGCGCAGAAACATCCAGTCTGCGATTAGCTGCAGGCAACTAAACTCCGCCGACCCACCACACCCTTGGTCCAAAGCATAGGCTAGCGAACATGAAAAGTCGAACCATCCTCATCGCAGGCGCCACCGGCCTGGTAGGCCGGGAACTGCTTGCCGGCCTGCTGGCCGACCCGAGCGTCACTGCAGTCCACAGCCTCGGCCGCCGGACACCCGCGCTCCAGCACCCCAAGCTGACAGGCCATGTGGTTGACTTCGCTGCGCTACCCGCCCTGCCGCACGCCGACGAGGTGTACCTCGCCCTGGGCACGACGATCAAGGACGCGGGCAGTCAGGCGGCGTTCCGCGCGGTGGACTTCGATGCCAATCTGGCGGTGGCCAAGGCTGCGCTGGCGGCTGGGGCGACACGCGTGGGCTTGGTGAGCGCCATGGGCGCGGATGCGAATTCCAGGATCTTCTACAGCCGGGTGAAGGGCGAGCTGGAAGAGGCGCTGGCGCAGTTGCCGTTCCAGGGCTTGGTGATCGCGCGGCCGTCGATGCTGCTGGGCAATCGGCAGGCGCTGGGGCAGCGCGTGCGGTCCGGCGAGGTGTGGGCCTCCCGGCTGCAAAAGGTTCTCGGCTGGATGATCCCAGCGAACTACCAGCCCATCGAAGCCGCCGCCGTGGCCCAGGCTTTGTTGCGGGCCGTGCCGTCCGCGCAGGGGCGGACGTTCTTGCTGTCGGGCTCGATGCAGGCCTAGACAGCGGCTCGATGACGAATGCGCGATTGGGCTCTATGTAGCCTTCAGCGCCCGGAGTTCAAAACACCTCGGTGTCCACTTCCCGGTTGTTCTGCTCGTTGTAGCGGCCGCCCATCACGGTCTTCTGGTTGATCAGGTCTTCCAGCCGTGCAACAAGGTCGGCGCTCAGCTTCACCTGCGCGGCGCCCAGGTTTTCCAGCGTGTGGTCCAGGCTCGTGGTGCCAAAGAGCGGGATGATGTGCTCCGATTTCTGTAGCAACCAGGCGAGGGCCAACTGCGCAGGCGTGCAACCGGCTTCACGCGCCAGGGCCTGGTAGGCGGGCAGCAGTTTCTCGTTGGCGGCGTAGTGCTCGGCCGTGAAGCGCGGCATGCTGCGGCGGATGTCCTTGGCGTCGAAGGCGGCGACTTCCGCGCCGCCGATCTTGCCGCTCAGGAAGCCCCGGCCCAGCGGGCTGAAAGCGACGAAAGCCACGCCCAGTTCACGACAGGCGTCGAGCACGGCAATTTCGGGGTTGCGCGTCCACAGCGAGTACTCGGTCTGCAGCGCGGCGATGGGGTGCACGGCGTGGGCCTTGCGCAGCGTGGCCGCGGACACTTCGGACAAGCCCACGGTGCGCACATGGCCGCGTTCGACCAGGCGAGACATCTCGCCCACGGTGTCTTCAATGGGCACGCTCTTGTCCCAGCGGTGCAGGTAGTAGAGGTCGATCACGTCCAGGCCCAGGCGGCGCAGGCTGTCCTCGCAATTGCGGCGCACAGCCTCGGGGCGGCCGTCGATCACACGGCGCGTCACGCCGTCCTCGCCCGTCACACCGGCCATGCCGCCCTTGCTGGCCAACACGAATTGATCGCGGCGCGACTTCAGCGCGCGGCCCACCAGGCGCTCGCTCTCGCCAAAGCCGTAGAGCGCCGCCGTGTCGAAATGGGTGACGCCCGCATCCAGCGCTTCCTGCAGCAGGCGCACGGCCGCCTCGGTCGTGGGCGAGGCGCCGTAGGCGTGGCAGACGTTCATGCAGCCGAAGGCGAGCGCGGAGACTTGGAAGGGGCCGAGGTTGCGTTGGGGGATTGAGATGGGGTGGGACATGGACTGCTCCTTGAGATCAAACGGTGTACTTCGATGGGCGCGTCTTCTTGGATTTTTTGACGGGCGCGCACAGGCGAGCGAGGCCCAGGGAACCCTCCTCATGAGATCGCTGCGCGATCAGAAATCGTCGGGTTCCCCAGGGCCTCGCCCACCTGTGCGGAGGGTCGGCGTGCAAAAAAACATTGTGCGCACGCCAACCATGCCGCGCGCGGCGAGGTGGGGCGGAGGGCCGAGCCGCCGATTTCTGATCGCGCAGCGATCTCATGAGGCGGACGGTCCTCCGCCCCGCCTCGCCGCATCGCCCGGATATCGGCATGCTGCTCACACCCACCCCACAAACTACGCAGCCGCCCGACGCTGCAACACCCCAATCGGCGGCGCCCAGCGCGCCCCCGGGGGCTTCTTGGAGGTGACCAGCGTGATATCCGCCGGTTCGAACACTTCCACGTTGTGCGTGATGGGCGTGGTCAGCACGTACTGCGCTCGGGTGGACTTGAGGAAGTGGCCGACCAGCTGGATGTTGCGCACGTCCAGGTGGGCGAAGGGTTCGTCGATGAAGACGAAGCCGCCCGCGCTGTTTTCTTCGTCCTTGAGCAGGCCGACCAGCAGGATCAGTGACTTGATGACCTGTTGCCCGCCCGAGGCTTCGCCGTCGTTCAGGCCGATCTGGCCCTTGCCGTCGAAGTTGAAGCTCACCTTCAACTCAGCCTGGCGCAGCACGGTGTCGTCGTTGTCCAGGTGCGGCAGGTCGGCGTTGACTTCCACGCCGGCGAGCTGGCCCAGGTCCACGATGTTCTTGCGGTAGCGGCGCACGGTGGCGCGCAGCACGTCGATGTAGCGTTCGCGTGCATTGCCCACGGCCAGTCTGGCCGCTTCGTTGCTGGCGCGGCGCTGGCCCAGCTCGTGCTCTTGGTTGGCGACGGTGGCGCGCATCAGCACCACCTTGTCTTCCACCGTGGCGTCGGTTTCCCACTGGCCCTGTTCCAGTTCGCGTTCGATGCCGTCGCGGCGCAGGCGGGCCTGGGTGGCGTTGGTGAAGCGTTGCCGCAGATCGGCCAGGGCCGTGACGGCGATCCAGCGCGCGGGGAAACGGCGGCGGGCCGCGCGTGAATTCGCGGCGCGTTCGTGCAGCGTGTCGTAACGTTCGCGCCACTCGCGCTCGTACTTCTCGGCGGCGCGCTCGCTGTCGCTCAGGCGGTTCTGCGTGTCGCGGTACACGGCTTGCGCGTCCTTCCAGGCGCCCAGGGCCGTGCCGTGCTGCAGGTCCAGCGTCTGCCAGCGCTGAGCGGCTTGCACGCGGGCCTGCTTGAGCGCGGGCAGCTGCTCGCGCGCTTGCGCGAACTCCTCGCTGCGACGCGCCAGTTCCTCGGCAGCGCGGTGGCCTTTGCTGGCCTCCTTGGCAGCGTCGAGCTGGCGCTGGGTGTCGGTTTGGCGCTGGGCGGTCTGCGTGAGCTGCGCGTCCAGCTGCGCCAGTCGCGCCTCGATGGACGCGCGCCGCGCCGTCAGGGCTGCGGCGCCGAACTGGTGCTGGGCCGGGTCCACCCAGACGCTGCGCCCGCCGCGCGCGTCGCGCCAGTAGGCCTCGGGCGTGATCCATTCGGTGCCCGCGCCCAGCTTCAGGCCCTCGGCCGTGCTGTCCACGCGGCGGATCTGCGCCAGTTGCTTGAGCAGCCACGCGGGCACGGCGGCCGAGAAGCGCAGCACGGCCAGCAGGCTGTGGGCCTCGGGCTTGGTCGGCGCAGCCTCGGCCTGCGCGACCAGGTAATGGCGGTAACGCTCGCGCTCGGCCAGGGCCAGGGCGCGGGCTTCGTCCTGCGACTGCTCCAGCACCACCACCCAGCGCGCGCCGCGCAGCACGCCTTCGGCGGCGGCGCGCCAGTGTTCGTCGGTGATCTCGACCACGTCGGCCAGCACATGGTGGGCGATGCCTTCACCACGCAGCACACGCAGAAAGCGCTGCACCTCGGGCGGCGGCGGGGCCAGGCGTTGGCCTTGCAGCGCGTCCAACGCCGCCTGGGCCTTGGCGCGGTCCGCCTTGGCCTGCTGCCAGTCGGCGGCCAGGGCGGCCTTGGCGGCTTCCAGCTCGGCGAGGCGCTGGGCGAGTTGCGCGGCATCGCCTTCGACGGCGGCGAGTTCCTGCAGCTCCTGCGCCTGCTTGAGCAACTGCTCCACCGGCTTCTCGGCGGCGCGGGCTTCGTCCAGCGTGGCCTGGGCCTCGTCGCGCTGGGTCTTGAGCAGGCCGACCTGCTGTTCGGCGGTTTGCTGGGCCTGCAGCGCTTCCAGCAAGCGGCGCTTGTAGTCGGCGCGCTGGCGGGCTTCGCCAGCCTGGTTCAGGCGCTGGCGGTGCAGCTCACGCAGCTTGCCGGCCAGTTCCTGACGCTCCTCGGCCCAGGCCAGCACGGGGATGATTTCGGTGGCGAGCTGTTCACGCTCGCGCAGCTTGGCCTGGTGCTGGCGGTAGAGGTTGGCGCGCGCCTCCAGTTGGGCGAGCTGGGCCTGGCCGTGCGTGAGTTCACGCTGCGCGGCCTCAACCTCCTCGCTCAGCTGGCGCTGGTGCTGGCGTGCTTCTTCATAACGGTCCAGCACCTCCTGGTCGCCGAACACGTCGAACACCAGGCGCAGCAGTTCCTTGGGCGAGTACTCGCAGAGGCGATCAGTCTGGCCCTGCTCCAGCGCCAGCACGCGGGCGATGGCGCGCGACAGGCCCGCGCCCTCGAGGCGCTTCTTCCAATGCTCGATGCCCAGCCATTCCTTCTCGGGCTTCTGGGCCAGTTCTTCAATGGGCACATCGCCCTCGACCATGGCGTAACGGCGTTGCCAGTCACCGCCGTTGCGCTCAATGCGGCACACCAGCGTGACTTGGTCGGTGTAGAGCAGGTTGCGCGCGAAGGGTCGGCTGGCGGCCTGGCGGTTGCGCGGCAGGTTGTCCACGGTGGCGCGCAGCCAGGCGGTGTCGGCCTTGGCGTGGCGCGCATAGGTCTTGTAGCTGCGCCCGCCCGAGCATTCCAGACCGAGCAGGGTGCGCATGGCGTCGAGCAGCGTGGTCTTGCCCGAGCCATTGGGCCCGGCCACGGTGATGATGGCGCCGTCCAGCGGCAGGGTCAGGCGCTGGCAGTAGTCCCAGTGCAGCAGTTCGAGGCTTTGCAGATGAAACATCAGTCCTGGGCCTCCGGGGGTGTCGCGTCCGAGGACACGGAAGGCGTGGCGGGGGTCGCGGAAGGCACAGCCGCCTTGGCGCGCGCCAGCACCTCGCCCACCACGCCGTCCAGGATGCGCGGCGCCAGCGTGTCGTAGTCCAGCAGCAAATCGAGCAGCGGGCCTTCGGCGATGTCGTCACCCTTGCGGGTGATGAAGCCTTGCGCCTCCAGGCGCTTGAGGTTGGTGTCCAGCCGCAGCTTGCGGCCGAGCTGTTCGCCAAAGTCGGCCAGCAGCGCCTTGTAGGAAATCACGGGGCTGACTTGCGCGGCCGTGGGCAAGGGCTTGTCGGCGCGGAACATCTCGTTCTGGCCATCGTCCTCGTTGCCAGCGCGCGCGGCCTGGCGCTCGCGCTTGGGCAAGACGATCAGCGACCACAGCACCACCAGCAGAGACACCGCGTCGCGCGGCAGGTCCACGTTGTTGTTGGCGTTCAAGCCCGCCTCGCCGAAGACGGCGCTCTGCGCCTCACGCCGCAGGGCCACGGCCACGTGGTCCGCGTGCAGGTTGTCCACCAGGCTCAGGCCCACCTGGGCCAGGCGATCTTGAACGGCCTGCCAGAGCTCGGCATCGATCAGGGCGCGCTTGACCAGGGGATGCTGGCGCGGCAGCCAGCGCCGGGCCAGCAGCTGCGCCGCCAGCACGGCGGCATCGTCCAGGGGAACGGTCATGGGGTGGAAGATTCGTCGGGGCCGGTTTCGGGGAACTGCGTATTTTCGGGGTAAAGCTGTCCCTCGCTCAAGGTGGCGACCGGGCCGCCTTCCTGCGCGGACAAGCTGCGCGTTTGCGGGCTCAGCGCCACGCGCCAGGGCGAGCGCGCGAAGTCGCCGGTCTGGCCCTTGAGCGTGCGGGCCTGGGCGTCGCCCAGCAGGGGCAGCAGTTGCATGCGGTAGGCGGCCTGGGCGTAACGGCCGGTGCCGGCGGTGCCCGCCCCTTCCTGCGCGCCGGGGGCTTGTGAGTCGGTCTCGCCCAGCACCGCCTCTTGCAGATCGTGCGGGCGGGCAGCGGTTTGGTTCCACGCTGCCAGCTTGTGGATGAAGTCATCCAGCTCGGTGGGCATGCGCAGGGTCTCCATGGTGCCGGGCTGCGCGGCGACGGCGGGCGGCAGGCCCTGGGGCCGGTCGGGGTCAGGTCGGTCACGTTCGAACTCGGCCTCGGTCACGTCCAGCAGGTCATGCGGGCTGACGAAGACCGGGCGCACGGTGCTGGCCAGGGCGTCTTCGAGCAACTGGCCGAAGGCCGGGCCGTGCTGCTGCAGTTGCGCTTGCAGCCACGCCCGAACATCGGAGCTGGTGACGCCGGTGCTGCCCAGGGTGACGCGCTGGCGGTCGGCCTGCTGCAGCGCGCGGGTGAACTGGCTGGCCATGGTCAGCAAACGGGCCTGGGCCTGGCCCAGGGCGCGGGCCTCGCGCTCCAGGCGGGCGTCGGCCACGTCCTGCGCGGCCTCGCCCCCGGCATCGTTCGAAGCCTGTCCGCGCGCGTCGCCGCGGATCAGGGCCGTCAGTGCCTCGCCCGCGCGGGCCACCAGGGCCAGGGCGCGTTCGAAACGCGGCGCGGCCGCGCGCAGACGGGCTTCGGAGCCGCTGGTGATGGCCTCGGCAAATTCGTCGTGCAAGCGGGTGAGCTGCGCGTGCAGATGGCGCAGCTGGCTGGCATCGGCCAGGCCCAGGGCCTGGGCGCCAGCCACTTGGGCCAGCAGCGCGGCCATTTCCTCGTCGTCCGCGTCGCCCGAGCGCGTGAGCGGCGCCAACAAGCCCTGCACCTGCTGCGCCAGCGGGGAGAGGCGGTAATCCTGGCTACCCGTGTCCCACACCAGCAGGCCCAGCTCGCGCAGGCGGCGCAGGGCGGTGTCCAGCGCCTCGGGCTTGAGCACGTGGAAGAGCTGCTGGATGTCCTCGCGCTGCAAGCGGCCCTGGGGCTGGCTGGCCAGCTCCATGAAGCACCACAGGCGCAGGCGGGCAGCCGCCTGCGGCCCGCCCAGCAGTCCGCGCACCGCGTCGATCAGGGGCTGGCGCTGGGTCAGCGCCCACGCCAGGGGCGCCTGCTGCGCCAGCTCAGGTTCGCGGAAGAAGGATTCGAAGGAGGATTCCGTGTCCGACGCGCTGTCATCGGCCTCGGACTGAGGCGGCTGCGGCACGGCGGCGGACGGGGGGACCAGAGGCGCGGGAACGGAGAGGATTCTGTCTTCTGCTTGCATCTGGCCCGCGATTAGGCCATAGATGGCGAGCCCCTCCCGCAAAGGCGGCCCGCCCTGCCCCGTCAAGCCTGCAACGCAGCCTTCAGGCTGTTGGCCACGGGCGTGGTCGGGCGGCCAATGAGGCGGCTGAGCGCACGGCCGTCCTCGAACAAGCCCCCCTTGGACGCACCCACGTCAGACTCGGCCAGCATGGCGGCAACGGGAGCGGGCAAGCCAATCTGCTCAAGCACCTTGGCGTACTCGGCTTCGGGCAGGTCCTTGTAGACCACCGGCTTGCCGGACACGCGGGCGATTTCCGCGGCGTAGTCGGCCAAGGTGAGGGCCTGGTCACCGGCCAATTCGTACACCTTGCCCGCCTGGCCTTCCTGCGTCAGCACGGCCACGGCGGCGGCGGCGTAATCGGCACGCGACGCCAGGGAGAAGCGGCCCGCACCCGCGCTGCCCAGCACCGCGCCGTGCTGCACGGCGGCCTGGACGCTGGCGGTGTAGTTCTCGGTGTACCAGCCATTGCGCAGCAGCACGTGCGGCAGGCCAGAGGCACGCAGCAGCGCTTCGGTCTCGCGGTGCTCGCGCGCCAGGCCCAGCGGCGAACTGTCGGCGCGCAAGATGCTGGTGTAGGCCACCAGCTTCACGCCAGCCTGGCGGGCAGCGTCGATGACGTTGCGGTGCTGGGGCACGCGCTGGCCGACTTCACTGGAGGAAATCAACAGCAGCTTGTCCACGCCCTTCAGGGCCTGCGCCAGGGCGGCGGGCTGGGTGTAGTCGGCTTGGCGCACCTGCACGCCGCGCGCGGCCCAGGCGGCGACCTTGGCCGGGTCACGCACGAGGGCGACGATGGACGAGGCGGGCTGGCTGGCGAGCAGGCCTTCGACGACGAGGCGGCCCAGCTGGCCGGAGGCACCGGTGATGGCGATCATGTTCAAACTCCTTGTGGGGTTGGGGGAAGGCCTGGATAATAGGCCTCACGCGAACTTTTAGTAAGTACGCACAAAAAAGTAAGTGCCAGGCCACGACCCCAGCGGCTGGCCCCACGCCGAACCGCCCCGAAAGGAAAGACCGATGAGCGACGACATCGCCACGCCCCCCCCGATGACCACCCCGCCCATGCTGGGCGGCAAGATCCCGCGCGGAGAGGTATTCGCCGCCGCCTGCCCCTCGCGCCAAATCCTCAACCATGTGACGGGCCGCTGGGGCAGCCTGGTGCTGGTGGCCTTGCTCGACGGCACGCTGCGCTTCAGCGAACTGCGCCGCCGCATTGGCGGCGTCAGCGAACGCATGCTGGCCCAGGCCCTGCAAGACTTGGAATCGGACGGTTTCGTGACCCGCCACGCCCACCCGGTGATGCCGCCGCGCGTGGACTACAGCCTCACACCCATGGGCTACGAGATCGGCCAGCATGTGCGGGACCTGACCGACTGGGTGGAGGGCAATCTGCCGCGCATCCTCGGCCACCGGGCCGAGGTCTGAGCAGGCGCGCAGGGTTTGCGCAACTTGCGGGCACTTGCTGGGTACCTGGTCGGTGCACGGCCCGCCCAAGCAACACGATGAAGCGCCATGAGGCTTGAAAGCACGGACGGTGCCCTCAGCTACAAGGGGTTTGCGGCTGGGCACACCGCCCTCCGGAACCCATCTCTCACCGAGAAGCTCAAGAAAGACCCCCATGCTGTTTGACTCCTACTCCGGCCGAGCCCTCAAGCTCAAGAACCATCTGGTCATGTCGCCGATGACCCGCAGCCGCGCCGAGGGCAACACGCCCAACGCCCTGATGGCCGAGTACTACGGCCAGCGCGCCAGCGCCGGGCTGATCATCACCGAAGGCACCTCGCCCTCGCCCAATGGCCTGGGCTACACGCGCATTCCCGGCCTCTACAACGCCGCGCAGGTGGCGGGCTGGAAGCAAGTCACCAGCGCGGTGCACGCCAAGGGCGGCAAGATCTTCGTGCAGCTGATGCACACCGGCCGTGTCGGCGCCGCGGTGAACTTGCCGGCCGGGGCCGAAGTGCTCGGCCCGACCGACGCGCTGCTGCCGGGCGAGATCTACACCGACGCCAAGGGCATGCAGCCGCACACCGCGCCCCGTGCCATGACGCAAGCCGACATCGAGCACGCCATCGCTGAATACGTCAACGCCGCCAAGCTCGCGGTCGAGGCTGGCTTCGATGGCATCGAACTGCACGGCGCCAACGGTTACCTGATCGAGCAGTTCCTCAACGCCAACGTCAACCAGCGCAACGACGCCTATGGCGGCAGCGCCGAGAAGCGCAACCGCTTCGCGCTGGACATCGCCCGCGCCTGCGTGGCCGCGATTGGCGCGGACAAGGTCGGCATCCGCCTGTCGCCTTACGGTGTGTTCAATGGCACCGGCCACTACCCGGAGCAGGACGCCCAGTACCTCGCGCTGGTGAAGGAACTGTCGGCACTCAAGCTGGCCTACCTGCACGTGCTGGACCACTCGGCCATGGGCACGCCCCAGGTGCCGGCGGACTTCAAGGCCAAGCTGCGCGCCGCCTTCGACGGCACCTTCATCATCGCTGGGGGCTTTGACGCGACCAGCGGCGAGCAGGCGCTCAACGACGGCGTGGGCGACCTGATCGGCTATGGCCGCCCCTTCATCTCAAACCCGGACTTGGTGGCGCGCTACCAGCGCGGCGCGGCGCTCAACGCGGCGGACGCCAACACCTTCTACACGCCGGGTGCGAAGGGCTACACGGACTATCCGGCGCTGGCCTGAGTGAACTGATGGACCGGCGGCGCGAGCCGCCGGCTCAGCCTCAAGCCTGGAGCTGCTGCTCCAGCTGGTGCAGCACCTGGTAGCAGGGCAGCACCTGGGCCAGGCTGGAATTGGGCTCGCGGCCTTCGCGGATGGCGGCGAAGAACTCCCGATCCTGCAGCTCGATGCCGTTCATCGAAACGTCCACCTTGCTGACGTCGATCTTCTCGTCCTTGCCATTGAACAGGTCGTCGTAGCGCGCGATGTAGGTCGCGCTGTCACCGATGTAGCGGAAGAAGGTGCCCAGGGGGCCATCGTTGTTGAAGGACAGGCTCAAGGTGCAGATCGCGCCATTGGCGGCCTTGAGCTGGATGCTCATGTCCATGGCGATGCCCAGCGACGGGTGAATGGGACCTTGGAGCGCATTGGCCTTCACGATGGGGCTGCCGGCCTGGTAGGCGAACAGGTCAACCGTGTGCGCGGCGTGGTGCCACAGCAGGTGGTCGGTCCAGCTGCGCGGCTGGCCCAGCGCGTTCATGTTCGTGCGGCGGAAGAAGTAGGTCTGCACGTCCATCTGCTGGATGTTGAACTCACCCGCCTTGATCTTCTTGTGCACGTACTGGTGGCTGGGGTTGAAGCGGCGCGTGTGACCGCACATGGCCACCAAGCCCTTTTTCTTTTGCAGGGCGACGACTTCCTCGCCTTCCTTGAGCACGTCGCACAGGGGAATTTCCACCTGCACGTGCTTGCCGGCTTCGAGGCAGGCCTTGGTCTGGGCCGCATGCATCTGCGTGGGCGTGCAGAGGATGACGGCGTCCAGTTCCTTGAGCTTCAGGCTGTCGGCCAGGTCGGTAGTGACGTGTTTGATGCCGTACTTGTCGGCCACTTCCTTGGTCTTGTCCAGGTCACGGCTGATCAAGGACACGACTTCCACGTCGGGGATGTTCTTGATGCCGTCCAGGTGCTTGATGCCGAAAGCGCCGGCACCGGCCAGAGCAACTTTGATGGTCATGAATGGGTCCTTTAGCTGTTTTCAAGAATCATGTGCCCGACCGCCGTGTTGGAGGCAGGCACGTGGTAGAAGCGGTGCTTGACCTTGGGCTTGGGGCCGCCGTGCACGTCGGCCATCGCGCCGCGCGCGATCAGCCACATCACCAGCTCGATGCCTTCGCTGCCAGCCTCGCGCACGTACTCGATGTGCGGCACCTGGGCGGTCGCGGCCGGGTCGTCGATCAGCTTGTCCAGCCAGGCGTTGTCCCAGTCCTTGTTGATCAGCCCCGCGCGCGGGCCCTGCAACTGGTGGGTCATGCCGCCCGTGCCCCAGATCTGCACATTGAGGTTCTCGTCGAAAGACTCCACCGCCTTGCGGATGGCCTGGCCGAGCTGGAAGCAACGGCGGCCCGAGGGCACGGGGTACTGCACCACGTTGACCGCGAAGGGAATGACCTTGAACGGCCACTTGTCGGTCTTGGGGTTCTTTTCACCGCACATCAGGGACAGGGGCACGGTCAGGCCGTGGTCCACGTCCATCTTGTTGACGATGGTGAGGTCAAAGTCCTGCTGGATCACGGACTGCGCGATGTGCGATGCCAGTTCCGGATGGCCCTGCACCACGGGCACGGGGCGCGCGCCCCAGCCCTCGTCGGCGGGCTGGTACTGCGCGGCGGTGCCAATCGCGAAGGTCGGGATCATCTCCAGGCTGAAGGCGGTGGCGTGGTCGTTGTAGACCAGGAACACGACGTCAGGCGTGTTGTCCTTCATCCATTGCTTGGAATAGTCGTAGCCGGCGAACAGCGGCTGCCAGTAGGGTTCCTGGGTCTTGCCCAGGTCCATCGCCGCGCCGATGGCGGGCACATGCGAGGTGTAGACGGAAGCGGTGATCTTTGCCATGTGGGTGTCTCCTGTGCCGGGGGCAGAGCAACTTGTGAAAACTGGAGCGGGCGGCTTAAAGCAGCCGCCCGGTGCCATGCCCTTGCGGCTGGTTTTGGGGTTGCGCGCTGCCGTTCTCGCCCACGTAGCGGTTGCCCTCGATGGAGCGGCCGCCCTTGATCATCATGTCGCGGTACTCCTCCTCGGTCATGCCGGTCATGCTGCCCGCCATCTGCTGGAAGCTCTTGCCGTGCGTGGCGCCGAGCTTGGCGAGGAAGTAGATGTTGCCGCCCAGCGCGATGGCGCGGTTCAGATCGGCCGCGAGCACGGCCTGTTTCTGCTCTTCCGTCATCGGCCATTCATCGACGTACTTGCGCTGGTCGGCGAGGAAGCGCGCGCGGTTCTCGGCCTTCATCAGCGACATGCAGAACTGGTTGAGCCAGTAACCCTTGCGTGACTGGTCAGCGTCGAAGATGGTCGTGCCCGGCACGTCCAGATAGGGTTTATCGAGTGGCATGGTGATTCTCCTGTGTCGCCCGAGCATAGGTCCGCGGTCGGGCGTGTGTGTTGATGTGCCTCAATCCGCCCAGTACAGGCGCATGGGGTTCTCCACCAGCAGCTTGCGCTGCAGTTCCGCGGTGCGCGCGATCTGGGGAATGAAGTCGACCAGCAGGCCGTCATCGGGCATGTGGTCCTTGAGGTTGGGGTGTGGCCAGTCGGTGCCCCAGAGCACGCGATCAGGGAATTCCTCGACGATGCGGCGGGCGAAGGGCACCACATCCTTGTAGGCGCCACTCTCCAGACCGGGTTCACCTTGGAGCGCACGGGGGCCGGTGACGCTCAGTCGCTCGGGGCAGCTCACTTTGCTCCACACGTTCTTGTGCTCGCGCATGAATTTCAGGAAGAGCGCGAACTCGGGACCGTCCACGGGCTTGCTCACGTCGGGGCGGCCCATGTGGTCCACCACCACCGTAGTCGGCAAGGCGGTGAAGAAGTCCCACAGCTCGGGCAGGTCCACCGCCTCGAAATAGATCACCACGTGCCATCCGAGCTTGGCGATGCGCCCGGCGATCTCCATCAGCTCGTCCTTGGGCGTGAAGTCCACCAGGCGCTTGACGAAGTTGAAGCGCACGCCGCGCACGCCCGCGGCGTGCAGGCGCTGCAGCTCCTCGTCGCTCACGCTGCGGCGCACCGTGGCCACGCCGCGCGCCTTGCCATTCGAGGCCAGGCAGGCGTCCACCAGGGCGCTGTTGTCGGCGCCGTGGCAAGTGGCCTGCACGATCACATTGCGCGCGAAGCCCAGATGATCACGCAGGGCGAAGAGCTGATCCTTGCCCGCGTCGCAGGGCGTGTACTTGCGCTCGGGCGCGTAGGGAAACTGCGCGCCGGGGCCGAAGACGTGGCAATGCGCGTCCACCGCGCCCGGGGGCAGCTTGAAGCCGGGCTTGCTCGGGCCGTTGTACCAGTCGAGCCAGCCCTTGGTTTTCTCGAAAGGTCCTGTGGTCGGTTTTCCGCTCATGGTCTTGTTCTTCCTTGTCGTGTGTGTGATGGATGGAGTGCCGCCGGCCGCTGGGCTCAGCGGATGGCGGGCTCGATGGCGCCGCGCAAATCGGCGCGCTTCACGGCCGCTTGCAAATAACCTTCGCGCCGCACGCTGAGCACGAAACGGCTCAGGTAGGACATGCCCGCCTGCCGCCCTTTGGGGATGGCGATGGCCACCGTCTCCAGCCCCCAGCGGCCATCGAGCACCCGCGCGCCGTCGCCCAAGCGCTCGGCCATGGGGTAGAGCACGCTCTTGCTCGCCGCGAAGGCGTTGATCTGCCGCGCCGCGAGCCGGGCCGAGGCCTCGGTGTAGCTGCCCAGCGAGACGATTTCGATTTGAGGATGACGGCGCGCCAACGGTGCCTGCGCACCCGAACCGTTCAACATGCCCAGCTTGACCCCGCCTTGGCGCGCGGCCAGGGCATTGAGATCGGCCGCCGCGCGCAAGTCCGTGTCCGGGCCGGCGAGGTAGCCCTGCTCCAGATCGAGCAAGGGCAAGCTGTAGTTCACATCGCGGCCGTAGGTCTCGCTGGTCCAGGTGACGGTGAAGTCCACCTCGCCCTGGCCCATGGCGAGCATCAGGTCGGGCAGGCGGTCGAAGCGCACCAGTTCAAAAGGCACGTCCAGCCAGCCCGCCATCACGCGGCCCAGGTCATGCGCGAGACCGGCGTTGCGTGAGGGGTCACCCGGATGCTCCAGCAAGGACAGCGGGCTGCCCGCGTACACGCCCACGCGCAGCACGCCCATCGGGGCCAGCACGGCGCGGGCCGCGGGCGCGGCGGCGGCCAACTGCTCCGGGGGCTGTGGAGGTGACACCAGCGAGGGCGGCAGCGCGCAGGCCGTCAGCAGCAGCGTCCCCGCCAGGACCAGTCCGCGTGGCAGAGCGCGCGCCCACCTGCCCCGCGATGGGGAGACATGGGACACGTGCGGGGCGAGGGTCATGACGGGGTGAGGACCTGGCATGCGGTGGACGGCGCGGTGGCGGCCTGTGCCTCAGTCGATGTACTTGAGGCCCAGCTTTTCCAAGGGCTCGCGGAACTTGTACATGTCCAGGCCCAGCACGCCGGAGGCCAGCTTGGCGCGCTTCTCGCCTTCGAAGGACTCGCGTGCGGCGGCGGCATCCGCCACCTTGGGCACGTCGGCGGCGTTGACGACGACCACGCCGTCGTCATCGGCCACGATGGCGTCGCCGGGGTTGACGATCATGCCCGCGCAGACCACCGGGATGTTGACCGAACCCAGGGTGGCCTTGATGGTGCCCTTGGCGCTGATGGCGCGGCTCCAGACCGGGAAGTCCATGGACTTGAGCTCCGCGATGTCGCGGCAGCCGCCGTCGATGATCAGGCCGCGCGCGCCGCGCGCCTTGAAGCTGGTCGCCAGCAGGTCACCGAAGAAACCGTCGGTGTTGGGCGAGGACAGGGCCGCGACCACGATGTCGCCCGGCTTGATCTGCTCGGCCACGACGTGCAGCATCCAGTTGTCACCGGGGTGCAGCAGCACGGTCACGGCAGTGCCCGAAATCTTGGCGCCCGGATAGATGGGGCGCATGTACGTCTGCATCAGGCCGATGCGGCCCTGCGCTTCGTGGACGGTGGCCACGCCAAATTGGGCCAGCCGGTCGGTGGCGGCGGCATCGGCGCGCGTGATGTTGCGCTTGACGATGCCCAGCGGTGCGTTGACGCTCATGGTGTGCTCCTTGTGAATCTCGTTCGTCGTTGTTGGATCAACGACCCTGCTGCTTCAGCGCCGCGTCCAGGCGCGGGAACACGCGGCGGGCGTTGCCTTCGTAGACCTTGAAGCGCTGCTCCTCGTTGAGGTTGGGCGTGGCTTGAACATAGCGCTTGGTGTCGTCGTAGTAGTGGCCGCTCTCCGGGTCGATGCCGCGCACCGCACCAATCATTTCGCTGGCGAAGAGGATGTTGTCGACGGGAATCACCTTGGTCAACAGGTCGATGCCGGGCTGGTGGTAGACGCAGGTGTCAAAGAAGATGTTCTTCAACAGGTGCTCGGACAGCAGGGGCTTCTTCATCTCCTGCGCCAGGCCACGGTAACGGCCCCAATGGTAGGGCGCGGCGCCGCCGCCATGCGGAATGACGAAGCGCAGAGTGGGGAAGTCCTTGAACAGGTCGCCTTGGATCAGCTGCATGATGGCCGTGGTGTCGGCGTTGATGTAATGCGCGCCCGTGGTGTGGAAGCAAGCATTGCAGCTGGTGCTGACGTGGATCATGGCCGGGATGTCGTACTCCACCATCTTTTCGTAAATGGGGTACCAGTGGCGGTCGGTCAGCGGCGGGCTGTTCCAGTGACCGCCCGAGGGGTCCGGGTTGAGGTTGATGCCGACCTGACCGTACTGCTTGACGCACTTTTCCAACTCGGGAATGCAGGTCTTCGGGTCCACGCCCGGCGACTGCGGCAGCATGGCCGCGCCGATGAAGTGCTGCGGGAACAGTTGCGTGACGCGATAAACCAGCTCGTTGCAGATGGCGGCCCAGGTGCTGCTGACCTGGAAGTCGCCGATGTGGTGGGCCATGAAGCTGGCGCGCGGGCTGAAGATGGTCAGGTCGCTGCCGCGTTCCTTCATCAGCTTCAACTGGTTGGTCTCGATGGCCTCGCGCAGCTCGTCGTCGCTGATCTTCAGGTCCGCGACCTTGGGCGTCTGGGACGGGTCCTTGATGCTGGCGATCTGTTGGTTGCGCCAGTTTTCCAGCGCCTTGGGCGCGGTGGTGAAGTGGCCGTGGCAGTCGATGATGAGGGGGGGCTGTTTCATGCTTTTCGTCTCCAAAGATGCAAGCTGCAAAAAATGATCGTCGGGCGCTCAGGCCAAACCGGAAAACGCCGGGGAACCGGCAAGGACTAAGCCACTGGCGCTGCCCCCGTGAGGAGGCATGCCGACCCCCACGCAGTGGGGGAGCAAGGCGGGGAGTCTCATACCGGGTCCATGCCCTGGCGGCGCTTGGCCTCGGCCGCTGCGGGTGCCGCCATGTAGCGCAGCAGTTCACGCACGGCCTCGGGCTGCCGGCTGGTGGCGCAGACCGCGCCGCTGAACGTGGTGGTGATCTGGATGGCCTCGGGCAGAGGGCCAAGGATGCGGATGCCCTCGACGTGGATCAGCTCGCTCAATTGCTGAAAGCCCAGCGCCACGCCGCCGTTGTCAGCGCCCTTGGCCACCAGGCTGCCCACCGGGATGCCGGGCGGCGGGGTGACGATGCGGCTTTGTATCTCTTCAGCAATGCCCCAGCGCTCGAACAGCTTGGCCAGGGCCACGCCGCTGGGGCCGGTGGAGTAGCTGATGCTTTTCGCGGCCAGCACGGCCGAACGCAGCGCGGCCTCGCTGGACACATCCGGCTGGGCCGCACCCGCCTGCACGGCCACGGCCACGCCGGAATGCACCAAGTCCACGCGACTGCCCGCCAGGGCATGGCCTGCAGCGATCAGCTTGTCGATGGCGTCGCTGGCCAGGACGACCACGTCGAAGGCCTCGCCCGCCGCGACGCGCTTGGCGGCGTCCACGCCGCCCACCGATTCGATGCGCACGCGCGTGCCCGACGCCTGCTCATAGGCCGCAGTCAACTTGGCCAGCAGCAGGCGCGTCGCCATCGAGGAAATGCCCAGGATCTCTGTACTCATGGTCTTTCAGCACCTTCAGGGTGCGCTCAGGTGGGCGAAGGTGAATCAGTATGCCCAAATGGGATGCTGCGGATTGTCGCCTTGCCCTCTGCCTCGGGCTAGGCAAAGCACTTACTAGCAGGTATCGCAGTTCGGCATAATCGACAGTCCGTTATCTGCAAAATTTCATCCCGGCATGGACCTGAAGCAGCTTGAGTACTTCGTGCGCGTGGCCGAGCTGGGCAGCTTCACGCGCGCCTCGGGCGTGCTGGGCATCGCCCAGCCGGCCCTGAGCCGCCAAGTGCGTCAGCTGGAAGTGGAACTGCGCCAGAACCTGCTGCTGCGCAACGGGCGGGGCGTCACGCTGACCGAGGCGGGCAAGCTGCTGCTGGACCATGGGCGGGGCATCCTGCACCAGGTGGACCGCGCGCGCGAAGACCTGGGCCGGGTGCATGGCGCGCTGGCCGGGCGGGTGGCCTTGGGCCTGCCGCCCTCGATCGCGCGGCTGCTGACCGTGCCGCTGACCCGCGCCTTCCGCAAACGCCTGCCCGCCGCCGCGCTGTCCATCAGCGAAGGGCTGACCATTTCCATGCAGGAGGGCTTGCTGACCGGGCGTCTGGACCTGGCCTTGCTCTACAACCCGACCCCCAGCCCAGAGTTCGATTCACTGCCGCTGATGGACGACATGCTGCTGCTGATCGGCCCCAACACCGGCGGCCCCACGCCTCAGAGCGCCAACGCAGCGGACCCTGCCAGGAAAGCCAAGTCCGGCAAGCTCGAATTGCAGGGCGAGACCATCAGCTTGCGGGAAGTCAGCACACTGCCCCTGGTGATCCCCAGCCGCCCCAACGCGCTGCGCATGCTGGTGGAGGCCGAGATGGGCAACATCGGCTGCAAACCCAACGTCGCACTGGAAATCGATGGCGTGGCCGCCATCCTGGACCTGGTGGCCGACGGTTTGGGCTATGCCGTGCTGCCGCGCCACGCCCTGACCAGCGCGACCCGGCCCGAGGCCTACCGCGCCCGCGTCATCGCCCTGGGGCACGGCCGAGCCGGCGATCCCGAGCGCGCCAGCCCGCTGCTCAGCCGCCTAGTGATCGCCACCGCGGCGGGACGCACCACCACGCTGACCCAACAGGCCATGATCGAGCTAATCCAGCAGATCACGGCGGAGGTCTTCACGTCCGGGGCGCCCCCCACGACCAGCGTCGCGGCACCGTCTTCTTCGCTTTCTTCCTCTTCTTCGTCTTCTTCGCTTTCTGCATCCTCCTCCCCTTCCCCCGCTTCCTGACATGGAATCCACCTACACCCTCGCCGGCGTCATGGGCTGGCCTGTGCGTCACTCCCGCTCGCCGGTCATCCACGGCCACTGGATCCGCGAGCACGGCCTCAAGGGCGACTACGTCCTGCTGCCAGTGCAACCCAGCCACCTGCACGAGGCGCTGCGCGGCCTGCAAGCCCTGGGCTTCGCGGGCTGCAACCTGACGATTCCGCACAAGGTGGCCGCGCTCTCCATGGTGGACCGCGTCGACCCGCTGGCCGCGCGCATCGGCGCCATCAACACCCTGGTCGTCAAGGACGGCCAGCTGCTGGGCTTCAACACCGACGCCGAAGGCTATGTGCAAAGCCTGCGCGAGGCGCAGCCCGGCTGGCGCGCCGATACCGGCCCGCACGCGGGCCCGGTGGCCGTGCTGGGCGCCGGTGGCGCGGCGCGCGCCGTGCTGGCCGTGCTGGGCGAACAAGGCGCGCCCGAAATCCGCATCTGCAATCGCAGCCTGGACAAGGCCCAGGCCCTGGCCGCCGAATTCGGCGCGCATTACCGCGGCACCCGCTGGTTGGCCCTGCCCTGGGACCAGCGCGATGCGGCGCTGGAGGGCTGCAGCCAATTGGTGAACACCACCAGTCTGGGCATGACAGGCCAAGACGCGCTGACGCTGCGGCTCGACGCCCTGCCCCGCACGGCGCTGGTGTGTGATGTCATCTACACCCCCCTGGAAACCCCGCTGCTCGCGGCCGCCAGAACACGGCCCGGAGGTCAGCACGTCACGGTCAACGGCCTGGGCATGCTGCTCTACCAGGCCCGAGCGGCCTTTCAGCACTGGTTCGGTGTGTTGCCCGAAGTCACGCCCGCGTTGCGCCGTGCCGTCGAGGCCACACTCTGAGTCCCCTGACCTGCTCCCACTTTCCCAACGCTCCCCGGAGAACCTGATGCCCTGGACCCTGGCCCGCCGCGCCGCCCGACTGAACCCCTCGACCATCCGCGAAATCCTCAAGGTCACCGAACGCCCCGGCATCATTTCGCTGGCCGGCGGTCTGCCCGCCGCCGAAACCTTCCCCGTGGCGGCGATGGCCGAGGCCACGGCCCGAGTCCTGCGCGACAACCCTCGCGAGGCGCTGCAGTACGCGGCCAGCGAGGGCTATGGCCCGCTGCGCGAATGGGTGGCCACCGAGCTGGCCACGCAGGGCCTCTCGGTTGACGCGGCGCAGGTGCTGATCACCACCGGCTCGCAACAAGGGCTGGATCTGGTGGGCAAGGTGCTGGTGGACCCGGGCAGCCGGGTGGCCGTCGAATCGCCCACCTACCTGGGCGCGCTGCAGGCCTTCGCGCCGTTTGAATGCGACTTCACCGCGATTGAAGGCGATGAGGAAGGCCCGCTGCCCGAGGCGCTGGAGGCCGCGCGGGGTGCGCGCTTCATGTACCTGCTGCCCAATTTCCAGAACCCGAGCGGACGTTGCCCGTCGGCTCAGCGCCGCGCGCAACTTGCCGAAAAGGCCGTCGCCATCGGTCTGCCCATCGTCGAGGACAACCCCTATGGCGATCTGTGGTTCGACGCGCCGCCGCCCGCGCCGCTGAGCGCGCAGCTGGGCATTGGCGAGAACGGTGGCGCCATCTACCTCGGTTCCTTTTCGAAGGTGCTGGCGCCGGGCTTGCGCCTGGGTTACGTGGTCGCGCCCAAGACGCTCTACCCCAAACTGCTGCAAGCCAAGCAGGCGGCCGACCTGCACACGCCCGGCTTCAACCAGCGCGTGGTGCATGAGGTCATCAAGAACGGCTTCCTGAACGAGCACGTGCCCACCATCCGCGCGCGCTACAAGGCCCAGCGCGACGCCATGCAGGCCGCCCTGCTACGCCACCTGCACGGCATCGGCTGCCGCTGGAACGCACCGGTCGGGGGCATGTTCTTCTGGGTTGAATTGCCGGCGGCCCTGGACGCGACGGCCCTGCTCGACCGCGCGGTCGAGGCCGGCGTCGCCTATGTGCCCGGCGCGCCCTTCTTCGCGGCGCCAGAACCCCGACATGCCAACACCCTGCGCCTGAGCTTCGTGACCGTGCCGCCCGCGCAGATCGAGCAGGGCATCGCCGCGCTGGGCCGCGTTTTCGCGCAGGCCCTGGGCTGAGCAGCGCGAGGGAACTCAGGGCCGCGGGGCCCGGGTGACGCGTCACCGGGCATCAAAAATGCTGTGGTAACGTGACACGCCGCTTTGCCCGCCACGGGCCCTGTGGCCCCAAACGCGGCCCCGAACGCGGCATTTGTCACGCCCAGCCATTCTTGATTGTTTGCGAGAAAGCGAGCCTCCCATGAAGCGCACCCTGACCTGCATCACCCTGGCCGCCGTGGCCCTGACCGCCACCGGCCTGGCCCAAGCCCAGAACAAGACCCTGCGCCTGCTGACCTGGGCCGACTACGCGCCCAAGGACGTGGTGGAGCAGTTCACCAAGGAAACCGGCATCAAGGTCGAGATCACCCTCTCCAACAACGAAGAGATGATTTCCAAGCTGCGCGCCACCGGGGGCGCGGGCTTCGACCTGGCCCAGCCCAGCCAGGACCGCATCGCCGGACCGCAGACCGAGTTCCGCATCTACAAGCCGCTGGACCTCTCCAAGATCAAGCGCGAGCTCTTCATCCCCTCCATGCTGGAGGCTACCCAGGCCAACACCACGGTGGATGGCAAGGTCTATGGCCTGCCGCACATCTGGGGCACGGACGGGCTGGTGGTCAACACCAAGCTGTCCAAGGCCACGGACTACCCCGACCTCTGCGCGCCTGAAAACGCCGGCAAGGTCAGCATGCGCCTGAAGCGCCCCACGCTGATCGCCTTCGCCTTCGCCAGTGGCAAGAACCCCTTCGCGCTCTACAACGATGCCAAGGGCTACGCGGCGCTGATGAACGAGGTGGGCCAGACCTTGATCAACTGCAAGAAGAACGTCAAGTTCTACTGGGACGGCAAGGACCAGCTGCTGGCCGGCCTGCGCTCGGGTGAACTGACCACGGCCATGATGTGGGACACCGGCGGCTGGGGTCTTAACAAGACCCAGCCCGAGATCAAGTTCGTCGCGCCCAAGTCCGGTGCCCTGGGCTGGGTGGACACCTACGCCATTCCGGCCAAGGGCCGCAACGACGCCGCCGCCTACGCCTGGATCAACTTCAACCTGCGGCCTAAGATCGCGGCCCGGGTCGCCAGCGCGGCGGGCAACTTCACGGCCAGCAAGGGCGCGGACCAGCTGATGAACGACACGCTGAAGAAGCAATTCGCGGACAGCTTCCCCGAGGCTGCGTTGAAGAACATCAAGTGGTATCCGGCCGTGCCCGCGGGCATCGAGGACATCGAAGGCCGCGTGCTGGACCGCGTGAAAGCGGCTCAGTGAGCCCCTGCCCGACCGCGATCTCCGCATGAAAGTCTGTTCAGAGATGCGCGCGTGGTGAACGACGGCGAATCCGATCTGCAACTCCTGTCCGTCGGCAAGCGTTACGGCGCCTACACGGCAGTCGAGGACCTGAGCCTAACGGTCCGGCGCGGCTCCTTCTTCTCGATCCTCGGCCCCTCGGGCTGCGGCAAGACGACGTTGCTGCGCATGGTCGCGGGCTTCATCACCCCTGACACGGGCGACATCCGCATCAAGGGCGCCTCCATGCTGGGCGTGCCGCCGAATCGGCGGCCGGTCAACATGGTGTTCCAGCACTTGGCGCTGTTCCCGATGATGAGCGTGGGCGAGAACATCGCCTACGGCCTTACCCAGCTTGGCGGCGCGCGCAGGGTCAAGCGCGCCGTGGCGCGCGACAAGGTGCGTGACATGCTCAAGCGCGTGGGCCTGCCAGGCATCGAGGACAAGCGCATCGAGCAGCTCTCCGGCGGGCAGAAGCAGCGCGTGGCCATCGCCCGCGCCTTGGTGCTGGAGCCCGCGCTGCTCTTGCTGGACGAGCCGCTGGGCGCGCTGGACATGAAGCTGCGCGAGCACATGAAGGTGGAACTCAAGCAGTTGCAGGCCGAGGTCGGCACCACCTTCGTCTACATCACGCACGACCAATCCGAGGCCCTGGTCATGTCGGACCAGGTGGCGGTGATGAACCAGGGCCGTTTCGAGCAAGTCGGCCGACCCCAGCAGCTCTATTACGAACCCGCCAGCGCCTTTGTCGCTGGATTCGTGGGCCACAACAACCGCGTCGAGGGTCGGGTGGAACGCATTGAGGGTGCGTTCGTCACCTTGCGCACGGCCGGTGGCATGGCCCTGCAAGCGCGCCGCGCGGGTGGCGCGCAGAACCTGGTGCCTGGACGTGGGGCCCAGATCTTCGTGCGCCCGGAGGCCATCGAGATCGGACGCGGCGCCCATGAGTTAACGCAGACACCCGACGGTCTGCGTTGGCCAGCCCGGGTGCAGCGCGTGCTGTTCGACGGCGGCAACTCCACGGTGCAAGTGCGCGAGGACGGCAGCGGCCAAACTCTGAACATCGCGCTCCCACTCACCGGCCGTCTGTCCGACTTGCGTCCGGGTGATGCCGTGCTGTTCAGCTACCGGCCCGAGCAAGCCTGGTGCTTCGCGGCCTGAAGCCGCGCGTGGAACGCCCCATGCACCCCACCACCTCGCCCCGCCGCTGGATGCTGGCCCTGATGCTCACGCCCGCATTGCTGTGGCTGGGCGCGCTGGTGGTGCTGCCGCACATCGACTTGCTGCTGCTGTCCTTGCAGACCCGCGTGGGGCCGGGCGAATACGCCTTCAGCCTGGCCCCTTACCGCACCTTCATCGACGAGCCGCTGTATTGGCACACCTATGTGCGCACGGCGGTCATCTCCCTGCTGGCCACGGCGCTCACGTTGCTGCTGGCTTTTCCCGTGGCTTGGCATATCGCCAAGGTCGCGCAAGGCCGCGCCAAGTTGGCGCTGCTGGTGCTGTGTCTGCTGCCCTTCTGGGTCAGCGAGATGGTGCGCACCCTGGGTTGGTTCCTGCTTCTGCGCGAAACCGGCGTGGTGTCCACCCTGCTGCAAGCCACGGGCTTGGCGGCGCAGCCGGTTGAACTGCTCTACCACGACGCCACCATCCTGGTGGGCTTGGTCTACGCCTCGCTGCTGTTCATGGTGATTCCGCTGGTCAACAGCCTGGAAAGCCTGGACAACAGCCTGATCGAAGCCGCTTACGACCTGGGGGGCAGCAACGCCAGCATCCTGTGGCGCATCGTGATTCCGCATGCGGCACCGGGCATGACCTCGGGCTGCATCGTGGTGTTCATGCTCTGCCTGGGCAATTACCTCACGCCCACCTTGCTGGGGGGCAAGAACTCGCTCTGGTTCACCGAGCAGATCTACACCCAGTTCATCACCCGCTTCAACTGGAACCAGGGCGCGGCCTTCGGTTTCCTGCTGCTGGTGCTGTCCAGCCTGCTGGTTTGGGCGGGCCTGCGCCTGACGCGTCAGCGACTGGGCGCCGTGATGCAAACCCCTTGAAGACGCCATGATTCCCAGCCTGCCCCGCCCCGCCTTGCAGCGCCATGGTCTGGCTGCCTTCGTGGTGGCGTTCTTCTTGTTTCTCTTCGTGCCGCTGACCGTGGTGGCGGTCTTTGCCTTCAACAACGCCGACTACCCCACGCCGCCGTGGCGGGGCTTCACGCTGGACTGGTTCCTGGCGGATGGCGCTGGCGATGGCCGCACCGGCTTGCTGCACGACGAGGAGCTGCTGGGCAGCATCGGCATCAGCGCTTGGGTGGCGCTGTGGGTCACGCTGCTGTCGGTGGTCGTCGGCACCTGCAATGCCTTCCTGCTGGAACGCTTCGACTTCCCGGGCAAGCGCGCGCTGGCGCTGCTGAGCATGGCGCCGCTGGTGATCCCTGGCGTGATCCTGGGCATTTCCATCCTGGCCTTCGCCAGCCGCCTGGCGAATTTCGCCGACGTGGTCTGGGGGCTGGAACTGGACTTCCTGCGCCCCGGCCTGCCCCTGGTGATCCTGGGGCAGTTTTGCTACATCGCAACCATCGCCACGCTGACCATCGCCGCGCGCCTGCGTCGCTTCGACCGATCGCTGGAGGAAGCCGCGTTGGACCTGGGCGCGAGCCGCCTCACCGTGCTGCGCACCATCACCCTGCCCTGGCTGTGGCCCAGCATGGCAGGCGCGGCAGCCATGGCCTTCCTGATGTCCTTCGAGAACTTCAACACCACCTTGATGCTCGTGGGCTCCGACGCCCCGCTGACGGTGCTGATGTACGGCCGCATGCGCGAGGGCGCCACGCCGGTGCTGAACGCCGTCAGCCTGCTGCTGATGCTGGCCTCGGCCGCGCTGGCCCTGGTGCTGCTCGCGCGCAAGGGCACGCAGAACCCGTCAGCCCACTGAGTCCGGCTTCGGGTGCACGGCACTTCCGGCTCGTTCAGTATTTCCAGCGCCTGCCTCCGCAGGCGGCTTGCCCGGCTGCCGCGCTGCCCCTACACTTCGGCGGCTCACGCACCCGCGGCCCCAGCCGCGAACCACAACACACCAGCAACATCCTAGAGAGAGAAGACATGAAGCAACCGAATCGCCGCGAAGCAACCCTCACCGTGCTCGGCACCTTGGCGCTGGCCGGCGGCAGTGCCGCACAAGCGCAAGGCGCGGCCAGCTACCCCAACAAGCCGATCCGGCTCATCGTGCCCTTCACGCCCGGCGGCAGCGCGGACATCCTGGGACGTTCCATCGGACAGGAGCTCACGAAGTCCCTGGGCCAATCCGTGGTGATCGAGAACATCGGCGGCGCGGGCGGCTCGCTCGGCGCGGACAAGGCCGCCCATGCGACGGCGGATGGTTACACCCTGTTCATGGGCCACATCGGCACGCTGGCGGTCAACCCGCACATCTATCCCAAGCTGCCTTACGACCCCATCAAGGACTTCACACCCGTGGCCTGGGTGGCCAACGTGGTGAACGTGCTGGCCGTCCACCCCTCGGTCCCAGCCAAGACGCTGAAGGAACTGGTCGCCTACGCGCAAGCCAACCCAGGCAAGATCAACTACGGCTCGGGCGGCAATGGCAGCGCGGCGCACTTGACGACCGAATACCTGAAGCTGCAGACCAAGACCGACATGATTCACGTGCCTTACAAGGGCACGGCCCCCGCCGTGCAGGATCTCGTGGCGGGTCAGACCCAGGTGGTGTTCACGGGCGCGCCCGCGATGATTCCCTTCTTCAAGTCGGGGCAGTTGCGCGCGATCGCAGTGTCCAGCAAGCAGCGCCTGGAGGCACTGCCGGACGTGCCCACGGTGGCGGAAAGCGGCTACCCGGGCTTCGAGGCCGACCAGTGGTATGGCATCGTCGTGCCCACGGGCGTGCCGGCGGACATCGTGCGCAAGCTCAACACCCATGTGAACCAAGCGCTGAACTCGCCCGAGCTGAAGGCGCGCCTGCAGACCGAGGGCGCCATCGCCGCGCCGACCACGCCCGAGAAATTCGGCGCGCACATCCGGGCGGAATTCGCGCGCTGGAAACCCGTGGTCAAGGCCGCCGACATCAAGCCCAGCTGAGTCGTTCCGTCGGTTCGGCGCGTCCCAGAGTGGGCGCGGCCGAACCGCCTTGCGCGAGCTTGAAGACCGCGACGGCCTGCACCAGCCCCTGTGCCTGGTTCTTGAGGTCGACGGCGGCCGAGGTCATCTGCTCCACCAGGGCGGCGTTCTGCTGCGTGGTCTGGTCCATGCCGCTGATGGCTTCACCGACCTCCAACACCCCCGCGCTTTGCTCCGCGCTGGCGGTGCTGATCTCGCCCATCAGGTCGGTCACGCGGCGGATGCTGGCCACCACCTCGTCCATGGTCGTGCCCGCGCGATCCACCAGCGCACCGCCCTGCTCGACCCGCTGCACGCTGGCGGAAATCAACGCCTTGATCTCACGTGCCGCCTCGGCGCTGCGTCCGGCCAAGCTGCGCACTTCCCCGGCGACGACGGCAAACCCCCGGCCTTGCTCACCCGCGCGCGCGGCTTCCACCGCGGCGTTGAGGGCGAGGATGTTGGTCTGGAAGGCGATGCCGTCGATCACGCTGATGATG
>NZ_AEGR01000077.1 GCF_000211835.1 Hylemonella gracilis ATCC 19624
TTTTGCTTCCGGCGATTTTGGCCCCGCGCCAGAATCCGCTGACCGGCATCGCATGCGCTGCGTCAGACACAAACTCCACGCATTTCAATAACTTAGGCGTTGATGCTCTTCCTGAGCAGACTTGAAGCTATTCCGCACAAGGGCTTCAAAACGGCACTTTTTCGGCACGGTTATGGTTCAAAGCGGAACGGAATTGCTTCCGCATGGCAGCCCCCCGATTGTCCGCCGGACAGGCCACACTGGGCGCAAGGTTCATATTCAACGCCCACATTGGAGTGGGACCTAAGCAATCACTGGATATCGCAAACCCTAAACTAACAAGTGCTGAGAAGGTCCAGCCAATTGGAATGCCGAGACCAATCGAGTCAAACGCTGCGCCTGCGCTTGCAAGGACTCCGCAGCCGCGGCGCTTTGCTCCACCAGCGCGGCGTTCTGCTGGGTGGCCCGGTCGATCTCATTCATGGCGCGCGCGACCCCATCAACGCCCGTGCTTTGCGATTCCGCGGCTCGCCGAATTTCGTCGATGGCCTTGGTGACCTCGCGCACCTGAGCAACGATGCCATCCATGTTGCGCCCAGCGTCACTCACCAACGCGCGACCGATTTCCACGCTGGCGATGGAGGACTGGATCAATTGCCTGATGTCCTTGGCCGCGACATCCGAACGTTGGGCCAGTCCGCGTACCTCGCCAGCCACCACGGCGAACCCACGGCCTTGCTCACCGGCCCGGGCCGCCTCGACGGCGGCATTGAGCGCCAGGATGTTGGTCTGGAAAGCGATGCCCTCGATCACACCAATGATGTCCGCGATGCGATGCGACTGCGCGGTAATGTCCTGCATGCTGAGCACGGCCCGCTCGGCCACTGAACCACCCTGCTCCGCCGCACCCGCGGCGCCACTCGCGAGTTCGTTCGCGCTGCGCGCGGCCTCGGACGACTGACGAACCGCGCCAGAAATCTGCTCCATGGTGCCGACCGTCTGCTGCAACTGGCTGGCAGCGTGTTCGGTGCGACGGGAGAGATCGTGGTTGCCCGAAGCAACTTCGGCCGAGGCGTCCTGGATCGCGTGCGCGGCATCCCGCACCTCGCCCACCAAGGCACCGAGGCTATCTTGCATGCGGGCCAATGCGTCCAGCAGCGCGCCCATCTCGTCGCGCCCGCCGCGCGAAATTTTTAGCGAGAGATCGCCCCTCGCCACTCGCTCCGCGACCTGGACCGCGTCACGGATCGGCCGTGTGACGCCCATGGCGATGACCCAAGCGGCAACGGCGCCGCCCAGGATGGCGACGAGGGAAGCCGCGACCTGCGCCGCGCGGGCGAGATAAGCGGCGTTCGAAGCATGGTCCTGCCGCTCGCGACCCGCCGCCGCGGTCGCCTCGACGATGGGCTCGACCGCCTTCACCCACTGGTCGAAGCGGGCACGGACCGTACCCGCCAAGTGGTCGACCGAGGCCATGTCGATTTCAAAGCCGCCAGGCTCCCGCGCCGCGGCTGCGGTGCTAATGCGCCGTGCAATGCTTTGCTGGAGTTCGACCAAGGCGATCTCGGACGCGGCCAGTGCCTGCATCCCCTGCGCCAAGCCGCGGACATCATGCCCATCGCGCGTCAGCGCCAACAGCTCGTTCCTCGCTTGCTGGTAGGTCTTGCGCGACTGCTCGATCAGCCCTTGGTAGTACTCAAGGTCATCGCGCTGGGTCGAGAGCACCAACAGCAAGGCGTTGAGGTAGATGTCGTCGATGCTCTTGCGCATCACGCCCGCGCGCATGGCGATCTCGGCGTGAGCATGGACTGCGGACGCCATATTTCGCTCCATGGAACCCATCTGCAAAACGGCATAGACCGTGGTCCCAGCGAACAGCGTGAGCACGAGACCGAAACCAAGAGCAAGCCGCATGCCGATGGTGAAGCGGCCATCACCGGGCCACAACGCCGCGAACCGCCGGACAGCCGCGCGAAACAGGGACGGGTAGGTCAACGATGGCATGGTGTCATTGACGGGGGATACCCGCCTTGTCGATCACCGCGCGCCACTTCACGATGTCGGCTTGCATGCGCTGCGCCATCTGCGCCGGCGTGCTGGCCTGGGCGGTATAGCCCAGAGTGAGCAGCTCGGCTTGAACGTCGGGCGACTCGACGGCCATGCGGATCTCACGCGCCAGCCGAGCCACCACGGCGGGCGGTGTCCCGGCCGGCACGGTGATGCCATTCCACGAGGACGCTTCATACCCGGGTAGGCTGCTTTCCGCCAGCGTGGGGACCTCGGGCAGGCCAGGAAAGCGCCGAGGGGCCGTGACGGCGAGGGCATGGATGCCCTGGCCCTTGATCTGACCCAGCACCGGGGGCAGCATCTCCATGGCCACTTGGACGTCCTTGCCATGCAAGGCGTTGAGCAGGTCGCCACTGGCCTTGTAAGGCACGATCAAGGCATCGATGCCCGCCATGGACTTGAAAAGCTCAGCCGCCAGGTTTTGAGTGCTGCCCACCCGTGCGCTGCCGATGGTGAGCTTGCCCGGATTAGCCTTGGCGTAGGCGATCACTTCGGCCACGTTCTTCAGACCTGACTGCTCGCCAGTGATGAGCACCAAGTCGAAGGAAGCGAGCGTGGAGACATGGATGAAATCGCCCATCAGATCGTAGGGCAGCTTGCCGAAGAGGGCCGAGGTCAGGGCCGTTCCGCTGCCAGCCATCAGCAGCGTGTGACCGTCGGGCCGCGCGTTCTTCACCAGTGACACCGCAGCCACCGGCACCGGGCGGTTCTCGATCACGACGGCCTGGCCCAGGCTCGCGCTCATCTTTCGGGCGACCAGTCGGGCCACGGTGTCGCCAGCGCCGCCCGGCGCGAAGGCCACGACCAATTGGATGGGTTTGCTGGGGTAGGTCTGCGTCTGAGCCAGCGCCGGCACCGCCGTGGCGGCGATCACCCAGGACAAGGCCACGGCGCAGCGCCGCAGGAACGATCTTGCGTACATGTACGTCTCCGCTTGTGATGCGGAGTTGAGGCGCGTTGCGCGCCACGCTCCGCTGGCTTTTTTCCCCGACGTTCCGTGGGTTCAGCGCGCGCCCGGAGGCACGTACTGCGGTGTCGAGTCTTCCCAAATGCTGTCGGTGATTTGGCGCTTGTTGCGGCCGTCTGCATCCA
Source organism: Hylemonella gracilis ATCC 19624 (assembly GCF_000211835.1). Lineage (GTDB taxonomy): Bacteria > Pseudomonadota > Gammaproteobacteria > Burkholderiales > Burkholderiaceae_C > Hylemonella > Hylemonella gracilis. The sequence continues at coordinate 3,139 of NZ_AEGR01000077.1, forward strand.
TCACGAAGAGCTGCCCGTAGGGCTGGAAGGTCTGGTCGTAATGGCAGGCCTCGTCGCGGTACCCAGCCATGCCGCTGTTGTAGAGAATCTGCTTGCCGTCGGGCGTCCAGACCGGGTGACCATCGCTGGCGGGGTGGGATGTCAAGCGCTGCAGGTCGCTGCCATCCGGCCGCACCGTGTACAGGTCGAAGTTGGACCAGATGCTGTTGGGATTCCTCACGCCACGGTTGAACAGGATGCGGCTTCCGTCAGGGGACCAGATCGGCATGTTGTCGTAGCCCGCGGTGATGCGTCGGATCTGACGCGTCTCCAGGTTCAGCACCGCGAGCCCCCCCAGTGAGGCGCTCTTTGGGTCTTCGTTGGCGATGCGAAAGACCACTTCCTTGCCGTCTGCGGAATAGCTGGGGAAGCCGGCGTTGAAGATGCTGTCGTCGGTCAGTTGCTCCAGGCCGCTGCCGTCGCGGCGCACGCGCATGAGCTTGGCGCGGCCGCGGCCGCGCTGGGTGAACCATTCGCCGACACCGAACACGATCCACTCGCCATCGGGCGACCAGACGGGGAAGAAGGCGCCGGCCAAGCCGCGCTTGACCAGCACCGGATCAAGGCCGCTCTGCCGGCTCACGTCATAGACGCGCCGGCGCGCGCTGCCATCGGGCCGCATGATGTCGACCGACGAATCCTCGCCCTTGGCGGTGAGCACCATCGTGCCGTCCTTGGCGAAGGCCGGCCAGACGTCGGTGTAGCGGTACGGGCGGCCGGCATCCCAGCTGTACAGGGCCTGGTTCTGCGTCCAGCCTCGCCAGGTGAACTTCTCGTACACCACGCGTCGGCCGTCGGTCGACCACGCAGGGGTGCGCAGGCCCTCGAGTTTGACCACGGGCCTGCCGGGGACCGTGGAGTAGAGACCCTCCGCTGGCCCGCCCTTGCGGCGATAGACGATCTCGTCATTGCCGATGTACTGCGGGCTGATCTTGAAGCCTGGACCCTCGGTGTGAACGGTGCGCGCGCCGCTGTCCACGTCCACCGAGACAATCTGCGAGTCGATCTTGAGCAACAAATCGGGACGCAACACCCAGTAGGTGTACTCGGCCAAGGTCTCGTAGAAAACGATGCGCTTGCCGTCGCCCGACCACCTGGGTGACCCCAGGCAATGGTCCTTGCGGCTGGCCACGCGTCGCAAGCCCGTGCCATCGACGCGGATGACGTAGATGCTCAACTCCTGGGTATGCTCCCAGCCCGCGCCGTCATGGTGGCCCTTCCATTCAGTGTTCCGGTCGGAGGAGAACGCCAGCCATTGGCCGTCCGGTGACCAGCTCGGGCGAAAGAAACCGCTGGGGCTGTTTTGCAGGTCGTCCGCCTGCACGCCCTTGATTCCCGTGAGATTCCTGAGCTTGCGGGTCTGAAGGTCGAGCACCCAGATGTTGGCGAGAAAACCGTCACGCGTGCTCACAAACGCAACCTTGCTGCCATCGGGTGAGAACACGGCGGCATCGTCCACGGCGGGCGAATCGGTCAGACGTTCGACTTGCGTGCCATCCGCGCGCGCGCGGTAAAGGTTGGAATTGCCCAAACCGTCGCGCTCGGACGTGAAGACGATCCATTGCCCGTCGGAGGAGAAGCTGGCGTTGTAGTCCAGCGTGCCACTGTCGATCAGCAAGCGTTCATTGCTGCCATCGGCATTGGCGATGTAGAGGCGCGACGCCGACGGTCCGATGCGATTGAGGAGCAAGGGCGACTGCGTCGCTGGTGCGGCCAAGGTCGCGAGGGGTTGTGATGCCAGCGCGAAAGCGGTCGCGCCACCCAGGAATTTTCTACGGTCCACGGTCATGATTCTCCAGAAAAAGTCGATGGCCCATCCATCAGTGCGTGGCGTCAGCGCGTGAAGGCGATGCTGATCGGTCCAGGCGATTCCAGCATGCGGCCAGTATCCGTCAGCAGACCCGTCGCGACATCGATGCGAAACAGGTTGATGCGATTGCTTCGCTGGTTGGCAACCAGCATCCACTGTCCCGACATGTCGATGTCAAACGCCCATGGAGCGGCTCCGCCGCTGGGCAAGCGCTGCAACAGTCTCAGTTCCCCCGTCTCGGGATCCACCACGAAAACCACCACGGTATGTTCACCACGATCCGTGACGTACAAGTACCGTCCGTCCTTGCTCAGCGCCATCTCGGAGGCGCTCTTCACGCCCTGAAAGTCATCGCTTGAGATTGGCTGCGAGCGCAGGGGCGTCAGGCGCCCTTGCGCGGCATCCCAGCGCAAGGTCAGCACATCCGCGCTCAGCTCGTTGAGCACATAGACAAAACGCCCGTCGTGACCAAAGACGCAACGGCGCGGTCCACTGCCCGCGGCGACGGCCAAGGAGCGCGGTGGCACGGCGTCGTCTGGCCGCAAGGCATGGGTCACGCGATCGAAACCATAGACGAAGACGCGGTCAGCGCCCATGTCGGATACCAGGGCAAAGCGGCCGCTGGGATCGATCAGCGCGCCATGCGCATGGGGGCTGGCCTGCCTCCGATGCGGTCCTGAACCTGTCGCCTTGATCGTCGAAACCCGCACCCCTAAACTGCCGTCGCGAAGGATGGGAATGCTCGACACCGAGCCTGCGCCAAAGTTGGCGACCAGCAGCGTCCCAGATGCCGCGTCCAGCCACAAGTGAGTGGAACCGGCCCCGCCCGAGGGGACTTCGTTGATGAATGTCAGTGAGCCGCTCAGCCGGTCCAGCGCATAGGCACGCACGCTGCCTTCCTGCCCATCGCCATCGATGGCCGCGTACACCAAGGGCAAGGACGGATGCTGCACGAGCCAGCGCGGTTTGCTCACATCCACCACCGTTGCGCCCATCGTCAACATGGTCGACGACGCATCAAAATGCAGGACGCGTAGCCCCCGGCCATCGGTGCCCACGTACACCTGCTGCGTGCGCTCCATCAAACCGCTGGCCAGCCCTTCGCCATGCAGGTCCAGCAGCACCAAGCTTGTGAGGACCAGTTGAAGTACGCGCGTGGCCGTGCCACGGCACCGCGGTGACGCCTTGCCCATTCGTTTGTCTCCAGAGATTCTTATAGGGCCGAACGGCATTACCTGCTTACCTGCTGCCTGGCCTGCTTGAAGCATACGGGCGGGACGCCGTCAGCGTCCCTATACGAAAGACAGATTCACTGGCACTTTTTTCGCCCACGCGCGGCGGGCGGTCACGGGCTGGTCTTCAGTTGCTGCTTCGCCGCGCTGCGGAACTGGCCAGGTGATTGCCCGATTTCCTTACGGAAGAAGCGCGTGAAGTAGGCGGCGTCCATGAACCCGAGACCATAGGCGATCTGCTCGATCGGCATGTTGCCGAAGATGAGATCGCGCTTGGCTTCGGTGATGATGCGCGCGTGGATCATCTTGGTTGGGCTCAGTCCCGTCGCGGCGACGCAGGCCGCGCGCAACTGGGCTTGCGAGACCGCCATCATCGAGGCATAGTCCTCCAGCCTCAAGTTCTCGCGGTAGTGCCGGTGAATGAGTTCGCGGAAGCGGTCGGCCAGGCGGATGGCGTTACGCGTGGCTCCCTCCCTGTCGATCTGATCCAGGCGGATGCCTCGCACGAGCGTGAGCAACAGGGTCGTCAACAATGATTCCGTGCCCACGACATGCCCCAGTGCCTTGGAGCGGACCTCACGCTCCAACCTTCGGATGAGGTCGTAGAAGTCCTCCGACACTTCGGAGTCATAACCCAGGCCAATGACTCGAGGTTCCGCCCAGAGCTGGATGAATTCCGGCAATTTCGCGTTGATCTGGCGCAGGTAGGTTTCCTCGATCGTGACGACCCAGCGGTCGACATCCACCTCGTAGTCGAGGCCATGCACGCACTCGTTGGGCAACAGCAGGGCACAGGGCGCGTCGAAGGGCACGCTGCAGCCCTCCAGGTTCATCAGGCCCCGGCCATTGCGCACGAAGATCACTTGCCCATAGGTGGGATGCGCGTGGGGCGATGTCTTGCGCCGCCCGCCCTCGGTGACATGACCGACGTTGACGAGCCAGGACTCCTCTTTCTTCTCGGGCTTCTCCACATACAGACGCACCTTGGGCACCGGCATCAACATCGGCGGTGGGGGCATCGTCGATGACCGAGACGAGGCGAGGTTCTGGGGTCGTGACATCAAGAGGTGTTTCATGCGATGAACCATGTCCAAGAATGAGTATCCAAATGCTTGATCACACCGCTCGCGGAATCAAGTAGGCTTTCCCTAGGACAGATATCGCGCTGCCGCGCCGCTTTGAAACCCGATCAACCTAGGCTGCCCGTCACGTCGTCGAAGAGTTCGTCCACCTGGAGGCGGCGCGGAATGATCTTCTGGTCCAGCGCCCAGTCGATGGCCAGCTGCAGGCCTTTGCGGTTGGCCTCCAGCCCCAGGGGCGGGAACACGACCGGGGCGCCACCTTCGGTGAGGGCGCGGCTCTGCGCCACCATGCGGTAGATCTCACGCACCACCTGCGGATGTTTCCTCGAAACATCCTGATGCACCACGAACATGTGGTTGATGGGGACCACGCCCTCGCGAGCGAACCAAGCCTTGGCCGCGTCTTTGGCATTGGGCACCAGAGTGCGTGCGCGCTCGTCCTTGGGCATGTCCTCGCCCAACAAGGCAGCGGTGAGTTCGCCCTTCATCATCATGTCTGGTATGGACGATCCGGCTGGCAAGCGCACGCAGTTGGGTGGGTCCTGGTATTCGGCCAGATGGCCATCGATCAGGGTCATCCAGGTCACCTTGTCCAGGTCCACGCCGTACTCGTGGCGCAGGATGCCGCGGATCCACAGTCCCGTGGTCTGCGCATAACTGCGCACGCCCACACGCTTGCCTTCGATGTCCTTGGGATTCAGGCGGCCAAAGTCGATGTTGAAGCCGGCGCAGTGGTGCTGGAAGCGGCCTGAAATCGGCGCTGGCAGCAACACATAGGGCTTGCCATAGGCCTTGGCCTGAAGGTAGGTCACGATGGCCAACTCTCCAGCGTCGAATTTGTTCTCGCGCACCATGGACTTGAACCCATTGTGCGCGGGTGAGGGACCGCAGTAGTCCAAGGTCACGAGGTCGGATTTCACGCGCCCGTCCTTCATGGCCAGTGTCACGGGGTAGTCGGCCAGGTTGGTGCGCAAGGTCAGTGCTGATGGACTGGTGCTCGTCATGGTTTTGTCTCTTGGAGAAGGGGATGTTTCAGAGCCTGACCTCGATCAGGCAGGGGCCGGCGCCACGGCAGGAATTCACCATCGCCTGGTGAAAACCCTCGGCGGTCTCCACCGCCACGGCCGCGACGCCCATGCTCTTGGCCATGGCCAACCAGTCGATGCGAGGCCGGTCGATGTCGATCATCGAAAGTGCCCGCTCCCCTGGCGTGCCCGCGCCCATGTTGGCGTACTCGGCCTTCAGGATGGCGTAGCTGTTGTTGGCGAAGATGATGGTGGTGACGTTGAGCCCTTCACGGGCCTGGGTCCACAGCGACTGGATGGTGTACATGGCGCTGCCGTCGCCGACCATGCAGAGGACGCGCCGGTCCGGGCAGGCCAAGGCCGCGCCGGTGGCGACGGGCGTGGCGTAACCGATGGATCCGCCCATGTTGTTGATCAGATCATGCGGCAACGCACCGAGGGTCAGGCCCATGGATTCACGTCCGGTGGTGAGCGACTCGTCCACCACGATGCAGCCCTCGGGGATGGCCGCGGCCAGGGCGTGAGCCACCGTGGTGGGGTTGAGCGCGCCGCTGGGCACGGGCGTTTCGATGCGTGGCTGCAGGCGGGCCGCCACGCTGCGTGCGCCCAGGGCCTCCAGCAGCATGTCGAAAGCAAGTTCACTGTCTTCATCCGCCTCCACCAGGGAATGCACCAGCGTGCCCTCGTGCTTGAGCAAGCTGGGCTTGTCCGGATAGGCAAAGAAGGCCACGGGCTCTCGGGTTTCCACCGTGATGAGGTGGCGGATGCCCTTGAGGAAGGCCTGGGCCTGGGGCACGGCGTAGGGAATGCGCTCGATGGGCACCCGCCCCGCCCCGCGCTCGATGCGAGCCGTGAAAAACTGCGAACCGAGCCGGGCACCGCTGGCGGCCGCCACCTGGCCGGCCTTGAGCAAGGCCTGACCACGCGTGGCCTTGTTGCCCAGGATGATCAAGGCGGGCTCACCGGACTGAAGCACACGGGCCACATGCTGGATGCGCTCGGTCGCAGGCGCCTTGCGCCGGGCCGCCACGGCACGTGGCAGCTGCGGCGCGCCAGCGTCCTGCCAGGAGGTGTCACCAGGCAGGATCAGGGTCGCGATCTGGCCCGGGTGCTCTCGGGCCTTGGCCACGGCTTGCGCCGTGTCCCAGGCGATGGCGCCAGCCGATTCGGCACGTCGCACCCAATGACTCAGCGGACGGGCCAAACCTTCGATGTCCGAAGTCAGCGGCGGGTCATGCCGGAGGTGCGCGCTGGAGTGCTCGCCCACGATATTGACCATGCCCGAGGATGCGCGCTTGGCGTTGTGAATGTTGGCCAGGCCATTGGCCAGGCCCGGCCCCAGGTGCAGCAGGGTGGAGGCAGGCTCGTCGCGCATGCGGTACCAGCCGTCGGCCGCGCCCGTGGCCACGCCCTCGAACAGGCACAGCACGCTGCGCATGCCCGGGTTGTTGCCCAAAGCCGCGAGGAAGTGCATCTCCGAGGTGCCCGGGTTCGCGAAGCAAATGTCCACGCCCTGGTCAACCAGGGTCGCGACGAGGCTTTCGGCGCCGTTCATGGTGTCACGCGCTCCGCGATCAGTAGCTGCTGGCGGCCTGCTGGGCCAGGCCCACGACGCCGTAGGTGCGTTGCGGCGCAGCGATCAGGAAGCGATACCCCTCTTCCAGGACACGCTTGTGGTTCTTCGCGCTGACGTGGGGATGGCTGACCACGACCTTGTGTTTCTTGCAGGTCTCAACGATCTTGCGCATGGCATCAACCACGTCAGGATGTTCGTAGTTGCGCGGACAACCCAGTTCCTGACTGAGATCCCCCTCGCCGATCATGATGAAGCCGATGCCGGGCACATTCTTCAAGATGTCATCGAGGTTCTCGACCGCCTGGGTGCTCTCGCACATCAGGCCCACCAGGATCTCGCCCCGAGGCGCCAGCGGCCAGACGTCGGCCTTGGCGTAGTAGTCCTGCATGCTCAGGCCCCAGTAGCGCGATGCCGTCGCGGGGCCGTCGCCGCGCAGGCCCTTGGGCTCGTAGAGCGGCGCGCTCTTGGGCCGGGCATAACGGCAGGACGCCACCGCGTTGTAGGCCTGCTCCACCGTGGCCACGTGCGGCCAAATCACGCCATAGGCCCCACGGTCAAGCACTTGCTTGGCGAAGGACTGGTTCATCTCGACGCCGTTGGCCGGGATGCGCGCGATCGGTGTCACCTTCGCCGCCAGACCGCCTTCGGCGATCTGCTTGCGGCTGAGCAGGTACTGCAGCGTGTCGCCCAGCGCCGAAACGTCGTAAGGGTTGTGCTCCATCTCGAAGATCAGACCGTCGTAAGGTGAGTCGCTCATCTCGATGGCGGTCTGCTTGTCGAGCTTGGCGAACGCGGCGAAGGCGGGGCGGTCTGACTCGAAGGCGCGAATGATGCTGTTGAGGCGGATGTCGGTGCTCATGAAAGTCCTTGAAGAAAAAAAGGATGGGTGGCACTCCCAGAGGAGTACCTGGGTATCTCAGTTGACGGCGTCCCAGTACATGAAGCCCATGCCCTCGCCGGTGCCTGCGGGCGTGCGCCAGCAGGGCACGTAATCGACCAAGGTCATCCGCGCACCCGTGTGTTGCAGGGCCATCATCACGGTCGAATAGATCTTGATTTCCGAGGTGCCCGACTGGAACCAGCCGTCAGGAATGGCCGACAGCCCCGCGTAGTCGTAGCTTGCGAGCTTCTGGAGGATGTCCTGGTCAAACTGCTCGTCGTTGACGAAGTGAGACAAGCCGCCCGAGGCGATGATGGCGACGCGCACGTCATCGGGCCATGCCAGGATCGCGTCGCGGAGCACGCGGCCGAATTCGATGCAACGCGCCATGGAGGGCTGCGTAGGCGGGTAGAACAGATTCATCAGCACCGGCACATGCGGCGGCGGCTGGTCTCCCATGATCTGGTGGTAGACGAAGCTGTAGGCGTGAGGCACGACAGGGTAGTCAGCCTTGCGCTTCATCTGCTTTTCCATCCAGACGTTCTCGGGCCACTCGAACAAATCAGTCAAATCAAAGCCCTGCGCCTGGAACTTCCGTATCAAGTACGTTGCCAGCGTGGGGTGACAGGCATGGACCACGTGATGGTCAGGCGCATAGACAGGACGCTGTGGCGGGCCGTTGTGCACCTCCGCGCCGCTGTAGATCGCGATGGATGGCGAGTGGTGAACGAAGATTTCTTGCTGATCCTTGCCCAGGATGATGGCCACGTCGATCTTGGCTCGTCGGTAAGCCGCGGCCATCTCGTCAAGCGCGGCACGGCATCGCTTGGCGCGGGCGGTACGCTCCTCCAACGTCAGGAATTTCTCGAACACGGTGCCACGGTGAGCCTCCAGCTCGGGATAGCTCCAGCTGCGCCCCCGGAACCAGAGCTCCGGGTTGTTGCGGTCGCGCTCACCGTTCTTGAGCCAGTCCTCGGGCGCCTGCCCGAGCATGCCGCTGTGCGGCACGGCCATGCCGAAAACGATCTTTGCCATCTTTGGATGTCCTTGTTCTCTTATTCGACGTTCACCTTGGGCGACCACTTGGGACGCAGCAGGATGGCGGTGTTGAGCGCACCGACCAGGAGAAAAACAAAGATGACTTTCATCGGCAAGTCATAGCTGCCACTGACATGCAGCAACCAACCCGAAAGGCTGGCCGACACGCCTCCCGCCAGACTGGTGGCGACTTGTTGTACGCCGACGGCCAAGCCGATCACGGGCTTGGGGATCAGCGTCAGCTTGCACAGGGCCAGGTTGTTGGCGGTGGCCAGTCCGAGCAGCGTGAGGGACAGCACGTTCCAGAACAGCGCTGCCTCCAAGGTCGGGGCATAGGCTCCGAGCAGCACGGTGCTGCCGCCAACGAAGCCGGCGATGACGAAGGCCTTGCGCACGAACACCGCGTCGCGACCGCGCTCGATCAGACGGTCTGCGGCCCAGCCAGCGACGGTGGCCACCAGCGCGATCCCAATGAAGCTGAAGAAGGTATACAGGCCCGAGTTCTTCAGCGTGAGACCGCGCTGCTCAACCAGGTAGGCTGGCATCCACGTCATGCAATAGAAGACGAAGTAGCCGTAGCAGAAGTTGTTGATCATCGCGCCCCAAATCACCGGGCTTTTGAGGATGCTCGCCAACGACACGGAGGAAGCCTGCTTCTTCGCCACCACGAGCTGCTCCTTCGAGGGCAGATCGTTCTTCACCATCAGCATCCAGGGCATCAGCCACAACAGGCCCGCCAGACCCGTGGCGACGAACATGAACTGCCAGGACTGGTGAACGATCAGCCATGCGGCCAAGGGCGCGCCAATGGCCGGCCCCAGCTTGCCGCCCATCGCGAAGATGCCCGCCGCGAACCCCTTGTGGTGCTCGGGCACGTTGTTGCCGATCCAGCGGTAGCTGGCTGGAATCACCACGGCCTCGGCGGCACCGATGATCAAGCGCATGAGGATCAACGCGGCCAGCGCCGTGACCGCGCCCGTGATCGCCGTCGCCGCGCACCAGAGCGCGAAACAGATGGTGTAGGGACGCTTGACTCCGTAACGGTCAACCACCCAGCCCATCGGCAGCTGCATCAGGCCGTAAGCCCAGAAGAAGGCCGAATTGAGCCAGCCGCGGTCCACGTTGGTCAAGGCGAAAGCCTCGACGAAGCGGCTGTCCGCCAGCGCGGATGACAGGCTGGTGCGATCGACGAACGAAATGAGCATGCCCAGCGTCAGGAGCGCGAGCACTCCCCAGACGCGTGCTGGCGTCGCGGCCATGGGCGGCCGCGACCGTGTCTTGTTTGTTGTCTCCATCGTGTCCTCTTTGTTCTAGGTGTTGCGGCAGGCCATCACCACCGCTCAAAGCCGGGCGTCGGGGCCGAGCCCTTCGCGCCACCGTCCCGGTTCAAGCCAGGTCGGGGTAAAGCCGCTGGGCTGTCTTGCCAAAAATCCACGCGCGGTCTTCCGCGCTCAAACAGGCCAGACCGTCCTGCGCAGTGGCGAGAATCTCGGACAGCAAGCCAGGTGACGTTGGGAAGTTGGAGCCCCAGGCCATGCGCTGAGCACCAAAGACCTGGACCACGCGCGGGAAGAAAGTCTCGGCACTGGCCTTGTCTTTTTTCACGTCGCCAAAAATGCGTGGCGTGAGCTTCATGAAAAGGTTGGGCAGATCGGCCAGGTCGAAGAGACTCCGGGCGTTCTTGTAGGGCGGGCCGTCGAGCACGTCGGGGCGCCCCAGGTGATCCAGGATGATGTTCACCTTGGGGAATTTCTCGGCCAGCATGCGCACCTGGGGCAGGCCGATGGGGCCGGTCTGAATGCACATGGGCAGCCCCAGCTCGGCACACACCTCCCAGGCCTTGAAAGACTTGGGGTTGTCCAGCTCGCTGGGGTCGAAGTCCTTGGTGGAGCCACCGGTGAAGATGCGCAGGCCCGCGAGGCCCTTGCCGGCCCAGCCCTTGATCACGGCGGGCACGTCGTCGGCCAGCATGTCGACGGAGCCGACGGCGACCAGGCGGTGCTTGTACTGGTTGCAGCCGTCGACCACGTAGCTGTTGTCAAAGCCATAGGTGGTGGACGAGTGCACGACGGCGGCCTTGGCCACGCCCGCCTTGTCCATGGCGGCGATCAGGGCCTCCACCGTGCTGGGGCGCTCTTGCGACCAGTCGGATCGCTTGCCGAACAGCGGCGCGGGCGGGTAGCGCTTCTCGTCGTCCGAGATGATGTGGGGGTGGATGTCGATGATGTTCATGTTTTCGCTCACAGTCCGCGGGACTTCAGCAGCTTGTCCAGGCGCGGGTACACGCGACGGGCGTTGCCTTCGAAGATGGCGTGTCTGTCTTCAGGTGTGAGCGCCTCGCACTGGTCGACGTAGCGCTTGGTGTCGTCGAAGTAGTGGTTGGTGAAGGGGTCTCGGCCACGCACGGCGCCGATCATTTCGGAGCCAAACAGCACGTTCTTCACGGGGATCACCTTGGTCAGCAGCTCCACGCCGGGCTGGTGGTAGACACAGGTATCGAAGAAGATGTTGTCCAGAAGGCCCTCCAGTGGGCGCTTGGCGATCTCCAGTGACATGCCGCGGTAGCGCCCCCAGTGGTAGGGGACCGCGCCCCCGCCATGCGGGATCACCAGGCGCAGGGTCGGGAAGTCCTTGAAGACTTCACCTTGCAACAGCTGCATGAAGACCGAGGTGTCGGCATTCAGGTAGTGCGCGCCGGTGCCATGGTGGCAAACATTGCAGGAGGCCGCCACATGGATCATCGCGGGCACATCCAGCTCGCACAGGGCCTCGTAGACCGGGTACCAGCTCTTGTCCGTCATGGGCAGGCCGGTCCAGTGGCCGCCGCTGGGGTCGGGATTCAGGTTGACGCCGACGAAACCCATCTCGTTGACGATGCGGCGCAACTCGGGCACCAAGTTCTTCGGTGGCGCCAGCGGTGACTGCGGCAGCATGCCCACCGGAACGAAGTTGTCCGGGTATAGGTCGCAGACCCGTCGCACCAGGTCATTGGAGATGGTGGCCCACTCCAGGCTGGTGCGTTCATTGCCCAGGTGATGGCTCATCAGACCGGCGATGGGCGAGAACAGCGTGAGGTCACTGCCGCGCTCCTGCTGCAGCTTGAGCTGCCCCTGGCCGACACCCTCGCGAATTTGATCGTCGGTCACGTGAGCACCGGACAGTGGAGGGGCCTTGGCAGGCTCGCTGGCGGCGGCGACCTGCGCGGCGCGCCATTCACGGAAGGAAGTGGGTACGGTCGTGAAGTGACCGTGGCAATCGATGATCATGGGAAGGTCCGGAAAAGCAACGGAGGGAAGACGCGCCGAATCAGCGCGCCTTGACATCGACGAAGAGTTCGTTGACCGGCATCAGGCGAGGCGTCAATCCCTGCTTGAAGGCCGTGTCACGAAGGGCTTCGATGGTCTTGAGGTTTTCCCGCAAGCCGTAGGGCAGCGGGTCATGCCCGACGATCTTGCGCAGCTCCAGGTACTTCTTGTCGGTGGCGCTGGTCGCCTGACCCGCGTCCAGCCGAGCCAGCCACTCTTTCTTGGCCTGGTCGAAGGCCTTGAACAGAGAGTCCGCCACCCAGGGGTGCTCGGCCAGCACCGAATCCTTGACGACGATGGTGCCGTGCATGGGGTAGACGCCGGTGCGGGCGTAGTACTCTGCCTCCAGCTGAGCGGCGTTCGGGAACAGATCCGGGTAATCGGCCTCCACTTCCTTCCAGCCACCCGTGGGCGCCCCCGTGCGACCGATGCCAGCCGCGGCCGCGAAGCCACCCACCAATTCACCCCTGGCCACCATGTCGGCCAGGGAAGTACCCGCAGGCGCATGCACGACATTGGGCGGTAACTTGAGCTGAGTCACGTGCTCTTCGTCATCAACAACCCAAGTGACCTTGTCGTTGTCCAGACCGAACTCGTCGATCAGCACCTGGCGCGTCCAGACACCCGTGGTCACCGAGTAGGCACGCACGCCGACCTTCTTGCCTTCGAGGTCCTTGGGCGTCTTGATGCCGGCATCGGGACGCACCAGCAACCCAGCGTGGTGGAAACGGCGCACGACGAAGATGGGCAGCGCCACGAAGGGAGCGCCATGGGCACGGGCGATGATGTAGGTGGTGGGAGCCAGCTCGCAGACATCGAACTCGACATCCCGCACCATGCGGCGAAAGGCACCGATTTGCGGCTGGACGGTGATGAACTCCGCATCCACCCCCTCGATGGGAATGGCGCCACTGCGGATGGCGGACGTGTGCGGATGCTCGGCGATGGCGAGCTTGAGATGAACCTTGCCTGACAACGTATGTCTCCTTGCTTGCCCCACCCTCACCCCTCGATGCGATGGCGATGCGGTAGGACTTTTGTTTATTCGACGCTGTTGATGGTAGGCAGCGCCACAAGCGGCGCCCATCTAAAAAACAGAGATTCGCTTGCACTTTCCTTCAAATCCGGAGCCCGTCGGTCGTCGCGCGCGCAGCGGGCTATAGACTCGCCGCATGTCTTTGATCACCACCACTTCACAGAACCCCGCGCGGCTGCGCGGTCAGCGTGACTACCTGCGGCTGCTGGGCGCGCGCGTGACCGGCGGCGGCGCCAACCAGATGCTGATGGTGGCCCTGGGCTGGCAGATGTATGACCTGACCGGCAGCGCCTGGGACCTTGGCCTGGTCGGCTTGGCACAGTTCCTGCCGGCGCTGCTGCTGACCCTGCCAGCCGGCCACTGGGTCGACCAGCACGACAGACGCCTCCTGCTGGCGGGCAGCCTGGGCTTGCAGTGCGCGGTCGCGCTGTGCCTGGCTCTGGCCAGCGTGCAAGACTGGATCTCCCCCCACCTGATCGTGATGCTGTCCATCCTGCTCGGCGCCGCGCGAGCGCTGCAGATGCCCTCGCAACAGGCGCTGTTGCCCACACTCGTGCCGCCAGCGCTGCTGCCGCGCGCGGTGGCTGCGTCCAGCGCCTCCTTGCAGGCCGCCGTTATCGTCAGCCCCGCCCTGGGCGGAGGGCTCTACGCCATGGGTCCATGGCTGTCGCGCCTGTTCGATTCAGCGAAAACGGCGGCAACCATGAACGGTGCGCGCTGGGGCGCCACACTGGTCTACGCGCTGTCCCTGGTCTTGCTGGTGGCGGCGATCTGCTGCGTGCTGACCATCCACCGACGTCAGCCGCAGGGTCGTCGCGTCGCGCCGGGATTGACCGAGCTGACGGCGGGCATCCGCTTCCTCTGGCGGCACCCGATGATGCTGGGCGCGATTTCCCTCGACTTGTTCGCCATGCTGCTGGGCGGAGCGACCGCCTTGCTACCCATCTTCGCGCGGGACATCTTGCACACCGGTCCGGAAGGACTGGGTCTGCTGCGTTCGGCCCCAGGCGTGGGAGCCGTCATCGTGGGCCTGGCCCTCGCGCGCGTGCCCATCACCCGCCACGCGGGCGCCAAGCTGCTGGGCGCTGTCGCTGTGTTCGGTTTCGCCATCATCGTCTTCGCGCTGACCTCCTCGTTCTGGCCCGCCTTCCTGGCCTTGGCTGTCAGCGGAGCGGCGGACATGTTCAGCGTCGTGATCCGGCAATCATTGGTGCAGTTGGAGACACCCGACGAGATGCGCGGCCGCGTCGGCGCGGTGAACTCCGTGTTCATCGGCGCCAGCAATCAGCTCGGGGAGTTCAGGGCCGGAGCCACGGCGGCCTTGGTCGGACCAGTGGCGTCGGTGCTGCTGGGGGGCATCGGAACCTTGGCCGTGGTCGCGCTCTGGTGGCGGGCATTTCCAGCCCTGGCGCGCAGGGACCGGCTGATGTGAGAACCCGTCTTAGACCACCCCCTGGGCCGTGCGCAGTTTTCCTGATTCAGAAGGTCGCGCGCTGGCATCGCCCGAATGCCCGTGTGAGGCTCCGTCCGCGTCTTGGGCTGCCGCCAATGGCTTCAACAGGAAATGCGCGAGCGCCGGCAGCAGCACGAGTGCGCCGACCATGTTCACGAGAAACATGAAGGCCAACAACACACCCATGTCGGCCTGGAACTTGATGGGAGAAAGCGCCCAAGTCGCCACCCCTATCGCCAGCGTGATGCCGGTCAGCATCACCACGCGGCCGGTGAACAACAGCGACTGAAAGTAAGCCGCGCGCAGGGTCAGTCCCGCGCGCAGCTGGGTCAGCATGATGCTCAGCACATAGAGTGCGTAGTCCACGCCTATGCCCACACCCAGGGCCACCACGGGCAGGGTCGCCACCTTCAGACCGATACCGAGCCGCACCATCAATGCCTCGGCCAGCACGGAGGTGATGACCAGCGGGATGATCGCGCAGGCGACCGCGCGCCAGGAGCGGAAGGTCACGTAGGCCAGCAACACCACGGCCGTGTAGACCCACGTCAGCATCTGATGGTTGGCTTTTTCCACCACGGCGTTGGTGGCCGCCTCGAAGCCAGCATTGCCCGCGGCGAGCAGGAAACGGGCGTCCTCGCTGTCGTTGCGGCGCGCGTAGTCCTCGACGGCGGCGGTCACGCGCTTGAGCGTTTCGGCCTTGTGATCGGTCAGATAAACCTGCAGTTGCAGCAGGGAGAACCCCGGGTCCACCAGTTGCCTGGGCGCGCGCGAGCCCGCCGTGTTGAGTGCGCCCTGGTTGGGGCTCAATTCGTACCAGCGTGGGTTGCCTTCGTTCATGGCCACCGAGGACAGGCGCGCCAACGAGGCCAGTGACTGGGTACTCTCCACGCCGGGCAGCTGGCGCAGCTCCCACTCCAGTTCATCGACGCGCTCCAGCGCGGCATGCGCCATCGCGCCTTGGGCCGGGGTGCGCACCATCACGGTCAGCACGTCGCTGCTGGTGGCGTAGTGCGAGGTCAGGTAGGTGTTGTCGCGGTTGTAGCGCGCGTCGGCGCGCAACTCGGGCGCGCCAGCATCAAGGTCGCCGATCTGCAGCCCTTGCGCCAGATGCAATCCCACCGCCGCGAGCACGGCGGCGGCCGCGATGGCGGTCAACGCCCAGCGGCGCTCGGTGAAGCGACACAACAGATTCCATAGCCAGGCGCCAGAGCGGGCATCGCCGTGCTCGGCCCGGACAGCGCGACGCGCGGCCGCGGCGCTGACCCCGGTGTAGCTCAGGAGCACGGGCAGCAGAATCAGGTTGGTGAACACCAGGATCGCCACGCCCAGGCTGGCCGTGATCGCCAGTTGGCGGATGGCCTGGATGTCGATCAGCAACAGCACCGCGAATCCGACCGCGTCGCAGGCCAGGGCCGTGAAACCCGCGGTGAAGAGCCGCCGGAACGTGTAGCGCGCAGCGGCCTGTCGGTGCATGCCGCGGCCGATGTCCTGCATGATGCCGTTCATCTTCTGCGCGCCATGGCTCATGCCGATGGCGAACACGAGAAAGGGAACGAGCACGGCGTAAGGGTCCAAGGCAAAGCCAAGCAGGGGCAGGAGGCCCAGCTGCCAGACCACCGCCACCAGTGAGCACGACATCACCAGGAGCGTGCTGCGCAGGCAGCGCGTGTACCAAAGGACCACCGTGGTGGCGATCGCGGCGGCCAGGCCGAAAAACACCAGCACCTGACCCAGGCCCTCGATCAGGTCGCCAGCCACCTTGGCGAAGCCAGTGATGCGCACGGCGTGCGCGCCATCGCCGTGCTTGGCACGCAAGGCCTCCAAGCGCAGGGAGAGCAGCGCGTAGTCGAGCGCTTCGCCGGTGTCGGGGTCGTGCTCGGCCAGAGGCACGATCAGGGCACTGGAGCGAAAGTCACGCGACACCAACTGCCCCACCTCGCCCGAACGCTCGATGTTCAGGCGCACCTTCGCCAGCGACGTGGACGAACCATCAAACCCGTCGGGAATCACGGTGCCGCCCTCGAAGCCGCTTTCGGTCACCGCGGTCCAGCGGGTCGACGGCGTCCATAGCGACTTCATCTGCCCGCGCACCACGCCGGGCAAGACGAAAAGCTCGTCATTCAGGCTGCGCAGGCGCGCCAGGTAATCGGCGTCGAGGATGGAGCCCCCGTCAGTGCGCTCCAGAACGATGCGCAGGCTGTTGGCCTGCGAGACAATCTTCTTGCGCTCGGCCTGGTAGTTCTGCAACCAGGGATGCAATAGCGGCAACATGCCCTCGAAACTGGCATTGGGTACCACGCGGGTGGCCTGCCACCCCAGTACCAGGGTCAGCAGCAGGCAGACCAGCATCACCACGGCACGGTGGTTGAACACCAGGCGCTCGAGGCGGTTGCCAGAGCGCGTGTCGAATTGAGAATCCGGAGCGACATCATTCATGGGGTGGGGATCCGTGCTCATGCGCCGGACTTTTCATTCATCGAAGCGGCGCCGCCGCTCGCAAGGGCAGCGCGAAGTTCATCGGGAGGCAAACGCAGCAGGCCACGCACGCCGACCAGCAGCAGCGCGCCGTCCTGCGCCTGGGCCACGCCGGTGTAGGGGAAACGCTGCCGCAGTCCCAGCGGACGGAAGTGTTCGCCGCCATCACGACTGAGCAGCACCTGCCCTGCCGCGCCGGCGAGCAGCACGCGCCCATCGCGCAGCTGCGTGCCGGCCATGAGGGCGGCGTCCACGTGCGTCTGAATCAAGTTCCAGGGCCGCTTGCTTGACACACCGCGCCAGATGCGACCGCGCAAGCCCAGCAGCAGCACGGGCCCCTCGCGCAAGGACACGGCGCCAAACAGGCTTCCCGCGTCGGGTGATGCCATGGACGTGAAGGCGGCGTCGCCGCCGGTTGAACGCAGCAGCAAGCCCTGCTCGCCATAGAGCAAGCTTTCGCCGCCGCGCTCGGCGACGCCGTAGTAAGTCAACCCATCGGGATTGGGTAAGCGATGCATCTGCGACTGCCAGCTCTTGCCGCCATCCTTGCTGGCGTAGGCCAGACCATAGGCCCCCACCACCAGCAGGCTGCCATCCTCGCGCCACGCGACACCGAGCAGGGGCTTGTCTGAGCCCTCCTCGACCAGGCGCTGGGCTTCCTCGATCAACATTCCGGCGGGGCCGCCTGAATCCGTCCTGCCTCCACTGGCTTGCAGCGCGCGCGCCGCTTGCAGCGCCAGTTGAGCCCCGGCCTCGCCATCGAGGCTCTTGCGCCAACTGGCACCGCCGTCCTCGGTGAGCAGCACGACGCCCATGTTGCCGACCGCCCAGCCGACTCGCGCATCGGCGAAGCACAGCGCCGTGAGAGTCACGCTGACAGGTACCCGTGCCTGGACCCAACTCTTGCCGTCGTCGTCCGAATGAACGATGAGCCCGCGCTCGCCGGCCGCCACCAAGCGCCGCCCCTCGCCAGCGCGCACGATGGCTTGCAGGTTCGCTTGCATGGGCCGGGCAACGCTCAGCGCAGGGCGCGTCAAGGCCCGCGCCTTCCGAGGCGCCGCCAAGATTGCCGCTGGCGAGGTCGCGGCGAGAGCGCCCAGCAGCGCCGCGCGCCTGGTCATTCCAACTGCATTCATGATCAAGATCCGATATCTGGGTCTGGCACCCGGTCGCACACGCTTTCCCACAGGCCGCGCGCCCGCGGATCGATGGATCCCGCGGGCGCGGATGGGACGGGCATGCCGGGAAAACGTGGTCAGCGCACCCCGCCGCTGGACAGCGCCGCGGGCGTGAAGCCGTTCATTTGCTTGTCGTCATAGGACCGATAGCTCACGGCACCAGTCTCGTTGACCGCGCCGGCATAGACCCACCCACCCGCGATCAGGTCGAACCAGGCATAGCTCAGCGTCGTGGCGAGTGGCTGATCACCCGCCACCAGCGTGAAGGCCTGCCCTGTCTTCCACAACTTGCCTTGCGGGTCCCAGCTGTCCGCGAGCACGGCTTGCCAGGTGTCCTCGTCCAGGTAGAGGCGGCGCTTGGCGGCGGTGTTCCGCTTGCCCTCGCGCAGGGTGGCTTCGACCACCCAGACGCGGTGCAACTCCCAGCGCAAGGCCTCGGGGTTGAGCGCGTTCTTGCCGAGGACGTCCTTGATCGGTCTCGTCATCAGCCCGTTGTTGTTGTAGGGCACGTAGAGCTCGCGCTTGCCCAGCAGCTTCATCTGATAACGGTCTTGAGCGCCGATGTACAAATTGACGTCGTCGAAGTTCGCCAGACCGGCGGCTGAACCATCGGGTGTGTCGTAGGCGATGGAGGGCGACTTGCGCACACGGCGCTGTCCCGGCAGGTACTGCCAACCGTCCTTGGGCTTGGTGTAATTGTCGACGTAGTCGATGGTCATCAAAGCTTGGCCGGCGTTGGCTGGCGGCTCGGTGATGTTGATGCGCGCGCGCGCCCACTCGCCATCGAATTTCTCCGCCTGCCCGCCCAGGTTGTAGTAGGGGTAGATCAGGGCCGTCTTCTGGCGGCTGGTCAGCATCTGGTCACCACCCGCCGTGATCACATACTTGTCAGCGGTGAAGCTGGTGATCTGACCACGGTAACTCAGCATGTGGTTCCAGATCGCTTCGTGACCGTTCTTGGGCACCGGGAAGGGAATGCCGCCAAACGCACCGACAACCGTTAGACCATCGTTGGTCAGCCGGGCTCGCCCCGCGTTCTTCAGCACATGGTCGTAGATGGCCTGTGGAAAAACGGCGCTGCGCCGAGTCGGATAGACATCCAGCCGGAGGCCCGGCACCTTGGACAGCAGGGCCTGCGTGCCCTCGCTCAATTGCGCGGCATGCGCGGCCATATTGGCCGCGGTGATGGTCAGACGCGGTTTGTCAGCCGCATAGGGGTCGCTGCGCTTGCCCGTGCCACTCACCGTGACAAGGGGGGCCTTGCCATCCCAGGCGGGAATGGTTCCGTCCTGATTGCCAGCGCGCTCCGCGCCATACGGCGTGAGCGTTCCGGACTTGAGCGCGGCGGCGTCCTCCGGCGCGGCGTTGGCCGCGCCCGCGGACAGCAGCGCGCCGCACAGGAAAGCCAAGGACAGCACGCGCCAATGGAGCGGGAAGAAGATTTGCATGATGGGTCTCCGAATCATTGTTCTGCACGGCAGGCCGCGCCCTCAATTCCGGCGCGGCGGGCGTGCTCAGAAGGAAGTCTGCATGCTGAATCGCAGGTAGTCGCGGTCCAGCAGGGGCTGGTCGTCAGCCTCGCCCAGATAGTTGATCCAGGACAAGTTGGCGGTCCAGCGGTTCAGGTAGACCGTGTTCACCCCGAGGATCAGCTCGCCGGCCCGATCTGGGCTACCGCCAAACGGAAAGGACGTGTCGATCATCGAGTTGCCCTTGAACGCCCAGCCCAGATTGACGGGAAGGCTCACATCCAGGCCCGAGGCCACCTGGTACCAAGTTGGAGTGAAGATCACGCGCATGCCGCTGCTGCTGACGTTCTTTTCGTCGTTGACCTTCTCGGTTCCAATGGCGTATCGACCCGCAACTGCAGTGCGAACGTCGTCGATGCTGCGCACGTGATTGGCGGCAAGCTCCCCGACGAAGCTGTAGCCATCCCAAAGAGCGCTCTTGCCACCGAGCAGCGTCCAAGAGAGATTCACATGCTCCGTGCGGCCGGTCACGTAGTCGGGATCCGCGCCGGTGACCGTACCTTCCTTGGCCGCCAGCGGCTGGTTCTCGCGGACCGAAACTTCCAGCCCGACATTGGCGCTGCCGATCAGCCGGGCGATGCTCAAACCAAAGGCTCGCACAGGGTCCGTGGGAACGATCAATTTATAGGTGCCGGCGGAGGGGCCCGAGGTGTTGGTCTGGATGATCGTCGATGTATCGCGATAGCTCACTGCGTAGAAGCCAAGGTCCGCGTTCAGGAAGTCGCTGCGGGTGTTCAAGGCAACGCCAAAGTTGTTGCGCTGATCCCCCTCGTCGGTGCCCGCGTAGTCGAGGTAGCAGTTGTTGAAGCGTCGTCCAATCGGCACCGCCGTGTTGCCGCAGCGGTTCGCGGTCGGGGATCCGATGAACATGCGCTCGGCACCGGGGCCCAGCATGTCGGTGCTGCTGAGGTAACTGCCCGACGGATGAAGGCGTGTCGCGCGGTATTTGAACTGAACGTAAGCCTCGATGCTGGTGCTGTCGGTCAGTTCCAGGGTCGTCGACAGCTGGGGCACGGGGATCGTGGTTTCCTTGGCCTGGGTGCCGGGAATGCTGAGCTTGTAGACGTCGATCGGCGCCATGCCCTTGGCAATGCCATTCATGCCGAAGAACATGCTGGTTCCCCAGATCAGGGAGTGCTGACCGAGGCGGTAAGAGAGCCGGGCGTCGCCGATGTCGTTTCGCCCGAAAACGAACCAGTCCAGCATTTCAGCCTTCTGGCCGGCGATGTCGCGCGTGCCGGATGAGAACTCGTTGTAGTCCCCGCTGGAGCGATTCGCCGAGATCGCGGCATCATGGTCATTGCCTTGGTGATAGACATCGTCGTACCAAAGCGCGCCGGACAAGCGCAAGCCATACCCGTCTCTCTGGATGTCGAACTCGCTCAGCAGGTCGATGCGGTTGGACACCAAGCCGCGTCCAAAGTTGCGGTCGCCATCATCGCTGTTGGCCTTCTCGGCGACTGGTTCAATCAGCGCCTTGGAAGGCGATTTGAGCCGATAGCCCGCGCTGTAGCGGACGGTGTTGTCCCAGCGGGCTTGCCACTCGCCATCGGGGTTGAGATCCAGAGCCAGCACGGGCCCTGCGAACAGGACCATGCCAGCGACGACCGCCCCAGCGCTCGCGTGCCGCGCATGCCTGCTCCGATTGCACTCGGATTTGCTCACAGTTGTCTCCTGTTATCGTTGAATACCAAGGGCCAGCGCTCCCTCTGCGCGGGGAGTCGTTCCTGGCTGGCGCAACTGTATAAACAGGCCGGTGTGGTGCCTCTAAACAAAAAGAAGATTCGCTGGCACTTTTTTCATCGGCCAGAAATAAACATCCCAGGGGATTGATGTGCTTCAGATGGCGTGGAGATTTCCGCGCCCAAGGACCGGGGAGAGGCCGCGCTGACGATGGTCTGGCGCGCGCCTGCGCCTCCCGTTTAGCGAGCAAGGAGCCTTCAATGACGAGGGTGCCGCGCCGTTTGCCGCGCTGCGTTCACGGCGCGGCCCGTCAGACTACTCTGACCACCCGCAGCAAGTGACAAGAAGCGCGGTCACCCAGACCCAGCTCAAGCGCTAGGCTTGAGCCGAGAACGCGGAACCTCGCGGGAAGTGCTGCAGCATTGGGCTGAGGTGCGAGGTTTTACCTCGCTGGCCCCGTCATTCAATCTTGACGGCCGCTTCCTTCACCAAGCGCACCCAGAATTTTTCGTCGTTGACCAGGAACGCGCTGAACTGCGCCGGTGAGCTGGACAGCGAGACTTCCGTGCCCTCACGGACCAGTGCCGCCTTGACCGAGGGTTGCTGCAAGGCGACGCGAGTGGCATCGAAGATCTTCTGCACGATCGGCTGCGGCGTGGCTGCCGGCACGAAGAAGCCATACCAGAATTCAATGTTGTAGTCGGGCAGACCAGCCTCACGCATGCCGGGCAAATCGGGCACAAGCGGCGTGCCTTCACGTGTGCTGACGGCAAGCCCCTTCAGGCGACCCGACGTGACCCAAGGCAACACCGACGGGGGAGTTCCGAAAGTGATCTGCGTGTCACCTGCGACCAAGGACTGGATAGCAGGACCACCGCCGCGGAAGGGCACATGGGTCATCTCCACACCTGCGACCAGGCAGAATAAAGCAGCCCCCAGGTGCGGTGCCGAGCCATTGCCCGAAGTGGCGTAATTCAACTTACCGGGATTTTTCTTCGCCACGGCGATCAGATCCTTGATGGAAGTGATTCCGGACTCCAGGTTGGCTGCAATCACCAGGGGGGAGGAGGTAACCTTGGTCACCGGCTTCAGATCGCTGGGCTTGTACCCCAGCTTGGGATTCAACGCGGGGTTCACCGAAATGCTGCTGGGACTCGCGATCAACAGCGTGTAGCCATCGGCAGGCGATTTGGCCACCATTTCCGCCGCGATGCTGGAACCCGCGCCCGCCTTGTTCTCGATCACAACGGCTTGTCCGAGTGACTTGGCCAGCGCATCACCCAGGGTGCGCGCGACATAGTCAGCTGCGCCGCCTGGGGCGAAACCGACGACCAGTCGCACGGGCTTGGTCGGGTACGCAGATTGGGCCGATGTGGTGGAGGCAAGCGTGCTCAACAAGAGCGCGACCGGCCAGAGTAGGAATTTGCGCATCCAATGTCTCCTCTAGGTTGTGGAAGGTTTCGTGAACTTCCGCGCGTGGCGTCAAGGCAGACCTGCGAGGACGATTTTTCCGAGGTGATTGCTCGCGTCCATGACGGCCTTGGCCTGGGGCAGTTGTTCAAATGGAAAGACTTGATCGACCAAGGGCGTGATGCGCCCGGACTCGATCAAGGGCAGGATTTGCGCGATGAAGGCAGGGACTCCCTGCGCGCGCTGCGCGGTGCTGCGCAGTTTGTTAGAGACTCCGAACAGTGTCAGGCGCTTGCTGTGCAGCGCCTCCAGGTCGAGGTCCGCGCTGAGCACGCCATCGACGTATCCGACCGTCGCCAAGCGCCCCTCAAAAGCCATGCAGCGCAGGCATTCGGCGAACACGCTGCCACCGACGGTGTTGATCACGAGATTCACGCCTTGGCCTTCGGTGGCGCGCAGCACGGCATCCTTGAAGTCCGGCAAGCGCGTCTTCAAACCGAGATCCAGGCCGAGACCACGCAGGCGGTCTAGCTTTTCTTGCGACCCCGAAGTTCCGATCACCCGCGCACCCAGCGCCTTGGCCATCAGCATGGCCGTGACACCCACTCCCGATGAGACCCCTGGAACCAGCACCCACTGGTCCGCTTGCAGGCGGCCCTGAAGCACCAGCATGTCGTGAACAACCATCGACGTTAGGGGGATGGCGGCAGCCTCTTCCCAGCTCAGGCGCGATGGGCGCCGCATCGCTTCGCGCTGATCCATCAGCACGTATTCGGCGAAAGCGCCGGGACAACGGCCCATGACCTGATCGCCAGGCTTCCAAGCGGATACCTCGGCGCCACAGGCGACCACTTCCCCGGCGGCTTCCGTGCCCACGGCCTTCGCGTTGCCGCCGCCCTTGGCATGTAAACCGTGCGCGAGCAGGAATTCGCCCCGGTTCAAGCCAGCAGCACGCACGCGCACCAGCAACTGGCCTGCGCCGGGGACGGGCACGTCGGTGTCACGAAGTTCGAGCTGACCTTGTCCGTCATGAACCTGCATCCAATAAGATTTCATCGCGTTCATCGTCGTCATTGAGAGGCTTGTGCGGACTCAGCGGCCGCGAAACACTGGCTTGCGCTTTTCCATGAAGGCCTTGCGCCCCTCCGTGTAATCCTCGCTTTGGAAGCAGCCCAGGATGAGCTGCTTGCATTTATCCAGATCAATGTCTGGCGAGGCCTTGAGGATCTCGGCCACGATGGCCTTGCCCGCGCGCACGGTCAACGGCGCGTTCGCGGCCAGAGACTCACGGTATTCGGCGAGCAGCGCTTCCAGTTGATCGGGCGATGCAACACGCGTGATCAAACCCACCTCCTTCGCCTCGACGGCACCGATTCGACGCGCGGTGAAGAAAAGGTCTTTGGCCACTCCAGGCCCCACGAGGTCCACGAGGTTCTTCATCGCCGAGTAGCGATAGCCCAATCCGAGACGCGCGGCCGGTATGGAGAAAACGGCGTCGCTCGCGGCGATGCGCAAGTCACAACTGATCGCCACGTTGACGCCGCCGCCGATGCAATAGCCGCGTATGCAGGCCAGCGTAGGCTTGCTGAAGTGATAGATGCCCATCAGGGCCTTCTCAGCGAGTTCTTCATAACGGGCCACGGCCTCGCGCGCGGCGCGCATGTCCTCGAATTGAGAAATGTCGGCGCCCGACACAAAGGCTTTCTCGCCCGCGCCCGAGAACACCACCAACCGCACTCGCTCGTCTTGCTCCGCCAGCGCCAGCAATGCCGGCACGGCCTCCCACATATCCACGGACAGCGCGTTGTGGCGCTCGGGATTGTTGAAGCGGATGTGCAGCGTGCTGCCATCCGCGTCCAGCCAGCTCTGCACGCGTTCGGTCGGTGACTGGTAATCGATCTGCGCCATCTCAGTAAACCCCTTCTTCTTTCAGACGTTTCATCTCGCTATCCGCCAAGCCGAGTTCATGCAGGATCTCCGCGCTGTGCTCGCCCCGCTTGGGAGCTGCACGCACGATCAGACTCGGGGTGCGCTCCAGCTGCACGGGCTGTCCCACCAGACGCTGGTGGCCGTGATGCGCCGACACCACTTCCTTGACAATGCCCAAGTGCCTGACCTGTTCTTCCTCGATCACTTCCTTCACGTCATTGATCAACCCGCACGCCACGCCCCCCTCGTTGAAGCGCTGGACCCAGTAGGCACGGTCCTGAGCGGCCAGACGGCGGTTGATTTCCGCGTTGAGCGAATCACGATTGACGGAGCGGCCCCTCTTGTCTTGATAGCGAGGGTCGGTGACCCACTCCGGCGCGCCCAGGATGTCGCAGAAGCGCTCCCAAATCTTCGAGCCAAAAACGGCGATGTTCATCCATCCATCGCGGGCCTTGTAGACGCCCGTGGGAATGCTGGTGGGGTGGTAGTTGCCGGCTTGCGTGGGAACTTCACCATCGATCAGCACGCGCGCGGTTTGGAAATCCATCATGTAGACCATGGACTCGAGCAGCGAGGTGTGCAGGAACTGACCTCTGCCTGACGACTCCCGCTCAAGCAACGCAACCAGGATGCCTTGAGCAGCGAAGATGCCGGCGCAGAGATCCGCGATCGGGATGCCAACGCGCATGGGGCCGTCACCCGGCTTGCCGGTGACCGACATCAGACCGCTCATGCCCTGGGCGATCTGGTCGAAACCAGGGCGCTGCGCGAGGGGACCGGTCTGCCCAAAACCAGAGATGCTGGCGTAGATCAGGCGCGGGTGCTCCTTGGCAAGGGTTTCGTAGTCGATCCCCAGACGGAACTTGACATCGGGACGGAAGTTCTCGACCACGACGTCGGCTGTGGAGATCAGCTGCTTGAGCAGCCGGATGCCAGCAGGCTCCTTGAGGTTGAGCGTGATTGAACGCTTGTTGCGGTGGGTGTATTGGTAGTCGGAACCATCTTGCCCGCCAAGGGTGTCGTCACCTCGCATGTGTTCGGGCATCTGGACCTGGATGACATCGGCCCCCCAATCCGCAAGCTGACGGCAGCACGTTGGTCCGGCACGCACTTGGGTGAGGTCGACGACACGAAACCGGGAAAGGGCGGGAGAAGCAGGAATGTGAGGCATGAGGTGGATTTGGACGATCTCTGACAGCTGCTGATATCTGGGCGAAGTGTCTTTTCTTGAAGAAAAAGTGTCAACACTTATGTTGTAATAAAAGACATTTTTAATGATTAACCCCTACGCCTGGACGCGGACGGGTGCTACCATTTGGACAAATCGAAATGCTCGGATTACTACTTCAGACCATGGAATCCGCCAAAGAAAAAGCCGAGCAAGGTTTGCCCCTTGCGATTGCCGCCAAGCTCAAGCAGCTCATCTACAGCGGTGAGATTGCGCCTGGCGAACGCCTGAACGAGGCGGCGCTTGCGCTGCGCATGGGAACCAGCCGCGGCCCCATCCGTGAGGCCATTCGCATGCTGGCGGGGCAGGGTTTGGTGACGGCGGTGCCCAATCGCGGCGTCTTCGTGCGCCAGATTTCAGTGCGGGAGATGCTCGAGATCTACGAACTGCGAGCGCTCATCTTCGGTTTCGCGGCCGAACGGGCGAGCCAAAACCTTGATGAAGAGCACCGTGTCGGCCTGGAGCAGTTGCTGGACCAGATGGACATGGCCTGCGAGGCGGGTGATGGCACAGCCTATTACGAACTCAATCTGAATTTCCACACCCGGATCCTTGAGCTGTCGGGCAACAAGCGCGCGCATCAGGCGTATGACGACCATGTGAAAGAGCTGCACCTTTTCCGGCGCAGCTATTTCAACGCCCCCGGCAACATGCGGCACTCCAACGCGGAACATCGAGCCATCTTCGACGCCATTTCGCGCGGCGACGCCAAGCGGGCACGTACCCTCGCCGAACGTCACGTGCTTTCAGGCCGTGAACGACTGATATCCAAACTAGAGCGACCTGTCTGAGACAGGGTCAACCAGTTTTCCCTATGGCGGTCATCTCTTCACGAATCAACCACGAGATCCGCGTCTCAACTTCAACCAACACGAGGGCTACGCGCATGCCGACATTCATCTCCAACTTATCGGTGGCCAAGCGTGTCGGCTTTGGTTTCGCCTCCATCCTTTTACTTTTTTTCGTCACCATCCTGGTGAGCATCAATCGCCTGAGCGCCGTGGCGGAAGCAACCCGGCAAATGGTCGCCGTACCGATCAAGACCGAGCGCCTCATCAGTGACTGGTATCGCAACATTCACACGGGCATCCGACGGACAGGCGCCACGGCAAGGAGCAGCGACCCTTCCCTGGTCGCCTTTTTCGCGGAAGATCAAGCGGCTTCCACAAAGTCATCGGCGGAGTACCACAAGGCCATTGAAGAGACTTTGGAGAAAAAGCGCGACAAGGACTTGTTCAACGAGATCAGCGAACTGCGCAAAGCCTATCTTTCAACGCGCGACACCATCCTTGCGCTCAAGAAAGAAGGCAAAGTGGATGAAGCGAATCGTCTGCTGGATGAGAAGTTCACGCCCATTTCCAAGGTCTACACGGGCAAGATTCAGGATCTCTTGAATTTCCAGCGCCAGGACATCGACGATCTGGCCAAGGAAATACAAGACAACTACGAAACCAGCCGTGTCTTGCTTGTCGCCTTGACTGTTGTGAGTGTCCTGTTCGGAGTGGTCGCTTCGTGGCTGCTGGCAGATTCCATCACCAAGCCACTGCTGAAAGCGAATGAAGTCGCTCGAGAGGTGTCGCAGGGTAATCTGAGCATGCGCATCGACAACAGCCGCACCGACGAAGTCGGCCAGTTGCTCGAGAGTCTGAAGGAAATGCAAATCAGCCTGGCGCGCGTGGTGTCTCAGGTGCGTGAGGGCTCCGAGAGCGTGGCAACGGCGAGTGCCGAGATTGCGCAGGGCAATCAGGACCTGAGCGCGCGCACCGAGAGCCAGGCCAGC
>NZ_AEGR01000076.1 GCF_000211835.1 Hylemonella gracilis ATCC 19624
GAACCCGACGATTTGGATTTGCGCAGCAAATCGTATGAGGAGCGGTCCGCCGCCCCATGCGCCTGCGTCGCCACCAGCAACCACAGAACCCACCGACACCGCTCCAACCCTGCACCGGCCGAATGAGAAAATCCCCCGCATGAAACTCCTGCTCGACTTCCTCCCCCTGCTCTTCTTCTTCGGCGCCTACAAGCTCTACGGCATCTACACCGCCACCGCCGTGCTGATGGCCGCCACCGTCGCGCAGATGGCCATCATCTACAGCATCGACCGCAAGCTGCAGGCCATGCACAAGATCACGCTGGCCCTGATCCTGATCTTCGGCGCGCTCACCCTCACCCTGCACGACGACCGCTTCATCAAGTGGAAACCCACCGTGCTCTACGCGGCGTTGGCCATTGCCTTGGGCGTGGCCGTCTGGGGCCTGCGCAAGAACTTCCTCAAGCTGTTGCTGGGCAGCCAGCTCACCTTGCCTGACGCCGTGTGGATGCGGCTCAACGGCGCCTGGGTGGTGTACTGCGCCTTCATGGCGGCCATCAACGGCTACGTCGCCGCCTATTTCAGCACCGAGAGTTGGGTCAACTTCAAGCTCTGGGGCTATGCCTTCCCGCTGGTCTTCATCGTGGGCCAAGGTTTCTACGTCGCGCGCCACCTCAAGAGCGAGCCCGCGCCCGGCAAAGACAGCGACGCGGCATGAACGCGGACATCGGCATGGCCAACATGGCCTCGCGCATGCAGGCCGTGCTGCAAGAGCGCCTGCAAGCCACCGCGCTGGAAGTCCTGGACGAAAGCGCCGCCCACCTGGGCCACGCGGGCTCCAACGGCACCGGCTTGGGCACCCATTTCCGCGTGCGCATCGCCAGCCCGCTGTTCGCGGGCCGTAGCCGCGTGGCGCAACACCGCCTTGTGTATGATGCGCTGCACGATTTTTTCGACCCCTACAACAAGCACAGTGCCACCGCAGGCACCCGCGGCGAACCCAGAGGCAGCAGCGTGCATGCGCTGGCCATCGAGATCCTCTGAAGCTCGCCCTTCTTTCACTGTTTCCCTCTTTCCCCCTCCCTTCTGAATCACCATGAAGAAAACGCTTTCCGCGACTTCCACGGCCCTGTCGGCCGCCCTCGTGCTTGGCGCGCTGGCCCTGCCCGCGTCCGTCGCCCAGGCCCAGAACCTGGCCGTCGTCAACGGCAAGCCCATCCCCACGGCGCGTGTGGATGCGCTGGCCCGTCAGGTGCTGCGCGGCCAGCCGCCCACGCCCGAAATCATGGAAGAACTCAAGCAGGCCGTGATCGACCGTGAACTGCTGGCACAGGAAGCGCGCCGCCAGGGACTGGCCGCCACGCCCGAGTACCGCGCGCAGATCGAATTCGCGCAGGAATCGCTGCTGATCCGCGAGCTGGTGGCGCGCTTCCAACAAACCAACCCCGTCACCGACGCCGACTTCCAGGAGGGCTACCAGCGCTTCGTCGCCGCCAACGGTGGCAAGGAATACCATGCCCGCCACATCCTGGTGCCGACCGAAGCCGAGGCCCAAGCCCTGCTGGCCCAGCTGAAGAAGGGCGCGAAGTTCGACGCCCTGGCCAAGCAACACTCCAAGGACCCTGGCTCCGCCGCGCGCGGTGGTGATCTGGACTGGGCGCCCGCCCAAGGCTATGTGCCCGAATTCGCCGCCGCGCTGCAGGCGCTGGGCAAGGGCCAGACCAGCGAGGCGCCGGTCCAAACGCAATTCGGCTGGCATCTGCTGCAGGTCGAAGATGTGCGCGATATCCAGTTGCCCTCGCTCAACGACGTGAAACCCCAACTGGCCCAGGAAATCGGTCAGCGCAAGTTCGAGGAGTTCCAAAAGGACCTGCGCGCCAAAGCCAAGATCAAGTAAGGCGTACCGGCGGCCAAGCGACGGGCGAACCCCGTCCTACTTGTCACCCCAGCAAACGCGGCCTTGGCCGCGTTTGTCGTTTCAGGCTGGGATAATCCCGCCCCATCATGCCGTCCCGCCTCGCCCAACACCTCGAACTCCTCGCCCCCGCCCGCGACGCCGCCATCGGCATCGAGGCGATCAACCACGGCGCGGACGCCGTCTACATCGGCGGCCCCTCCTTCGGCGCGCGCGACAAGGCGGGCAACCCCATCGGTGAAATCGAGCGGCTGTGCAACCATGCTCACCGCTACGGCGCGCGCATCTTCATCACGCTCAACACCATCCTGCGCGACGACGAACTGGAAGGCGCGCGGCGCATGGCCTGGGACGTCTGGAACGCGGGCGCCGACGCCTTGATCGTGCAGGACATGGGCCTGACCATGCTGGACCTGCCGCCCATCCAGCTGCACGCCAGCACGCAGACCGACATCCGCACGCCCGAAAAAGCCCGCTTCCTGCAAGACGCCGGGTTCTCGCAAATGGTGCTGGCGCGTGAATTGACGCTGCAGCAGATCCAGGCCATCCGGGCCGAGGCACGGGACGCCACGCTGGAATTCTTCATCCACGGCGCGCTGTGCGTGGCCTACAGCGGCCAGTGCTTCATCAGCCACGCCGTCACCGGCCGCAGCGCCAACCGCGGCAGCTGCAGCCAGGAATGCCGCCAGCCCTGGACCGTGACGGACAGCCAGAACCGCATCGTCGCGCACGACAAGCATGTGCTCTCGCTCAAGGACAACGACCAGAGCGCCAACCTCGAAGCCCTGGTGGACGCGGGCATCCGCAGCTTCAAGATCGAAGGCCGCTACAAGGACATGGCGACCATCAAGAACGTGACGGCGCATTACCGGCAACTGCTGGACCAACTGCTGGAACGCCGCCCCGAATTTGCCGCCAGCTCCGACGGTCACTGCCGCTACACCTTCGCGCCCGACCCCGAGCGCGGCTTCAACCGCGGCGGCACGGACTACTTCGTCAACGGCCGCCGAGAAGACATCGGCGCCTTCGACACGCCCAAGCACGCCGGCATCGCCATCGGCCACGTCACGCGCGTCAACGCCGACAGCTTCGACGTGGAACTCAATAGCGCCGAACTGGCGCTCAACAATGGCGATGCCCTGACTTGGTGGGACCGGCAAGGCGAGCTGCGAGGTGTGCCCGTGAACGTGGCGCAATCCCTGGGCGGCAGGCTGTGGCGCGTCTTCCCCAACCTGGCCGCCGCCAAGGAAGGCAAGGCGGTCTCCACCGCCCTGCTCAAGGACCTGCGCAAGGACGCGGAGATCAGCCGCAACCGCGACATGGCCTGGGAACGCCTGCTGGACAAGAAATCCGCCGAACGGCTGATCCCTGTCACGCTGACCCTGAAGGAAACCGTCGGCGGCTTCACCCTAACTTTGAGCGACGGCCAACACAGCGCCAGCGCGCAACTACAGCACCCTCACGAAGCGGCCAAGGACGCGGCCCGCGCAGAGGCCACGCTGCGCGAACACCTGGGCAAGCTCGGCGGCACGCTCTTCGAGGCCGATGCACAGAACATCACCTTGGAACTGAGCCAGCCCTGGTTCATCCCCGCCAGCCTGCTCAACGCCCTGCGCCGCGACGCCGTGGCCGCGCTCGAAGCCGCGCGCGCCTCAGCCTGGGAACGCCTGCCGAAAACCAAGCCAGTGGAACCGCCCGTGCCCTACCCCGAAGACACACTGAGCTACCTGGCCAACGTCTACAACAGCCAGGCTGCGGCCTTCTACGCACGTCATGGCGTGAAGGTCATCGACGCCGCCTACGAAAGCCACGAGGAACTGGGCGAAGCCAGCCTCATGATCACCAAGCACTGCGTGCGCTTCTCCTTGAGCCTCTGCCCCAAGCAAGCCAAGGGCGTCACCGGCGTGCAAGGCACCGTGCGCGCCGAACCCATGACCATCACCCAGGGCAAGGAAAAATTCACCCTGCGCTTTGACTGCAAGCCCTGCGAGATGCACGTCGTGGGCAAGATCAAACCGTCGGTGATCAAGCAGCAGGCGCGGGAAGTGCCGTTGACGTTTTATCGGACTCGGCCCGGGGTGTCGGTTTAGTTCACAGGTAGGTAGTTCACCTCGAGCACAAAATTCAATACAGGCTCCTATGGCTGGCAAGCAGGATATGTGGAATAAATGGGGTGCTTGCAATACGCACTATTCAGGCGAACGGCGCGGTCACGCCGAGGGATTAGGTGAGCATTTTCAGGTTTGCATGCCTGCACATCTTTTCCACTTTCCGTGTCGCACACAAAACGGAATCGACTCACGCTCTTATATCCACTTTCTAGCATGCACAAGCTCACTCGCACAGCACGCTCATAACCCTCATCACTTGAAACTTCGCTGAAGTTTTTGGATACAGGCCAAGTTGAGTAATTAAAAGGATTAAACGAACCACATTCAAGTAAAGCTTTCTTGATGTCATCTGGTGCTTCTTGTTTTTTTTCCCATACTTGATATTCAAGACGCGCCGGTCCAGCACAACCAACTAAAAGAAACGCTACCCCAAAGATAGAAAAAAACCCTCTCATTTCTTGTTCCTATCTGCGAAGCCCCATGTTGGCGTTTTGTCTTCCCAAAGTTGACCGCAAGAGGGTCTGCTGCTGAGCCCCCCATAACAATTGTGACTTGTGTCGCTACCTCCTATGGATCGAGTCACCTCGTTAAAGCCACTAGAACCTTCCGGTACCACGCCGCCAGATGGGGGATTCCCCCCAACAAATGTTCCGATAGGGTCATACGCGTGGTTCTGAAAATGAACGCTTCGCTCATTCTGGGTTGCCGCAGCGGCGCCTTGTAATTTGGAGAGCAGGCCATCCGCAAATTCTGCATTGAAGGCCGGTCCGAAGAAGTTCACATCCAATCCAGGCGATCGACCCGCGCCGCCAGAATTCAGAACCGATTGCATGGCGTTGCCAATGGTCATGGTTCCGCGGCTGTGCCCATCAAGGGTCAATCCTGTCGCACCATACTGATTGATCATGTCCACGTTCAATTGCGTAGGATTAGTCAGCCCCCAAAAATCTCCTTCCAGGTATTTCTGATACCCAGCCACTACCAGCTCGGCCACAGGATTACTGGCCTCCTTGAATTCGATGAAGTATTGATTGCGATCGACACTCGCCTCGCCATCCCTGGGTACCCCGAACTGAGCCGCGTTTTGGGCAGCGGCGCTTTGATCATTGAAGATGCCATTATTGAAAATGTAGAGCTTTCCATCCTCGCCTCGAACCAGATTCTTCATTTGCTCGGCAGTCACAGCCTCCCTTTCCGGGCTGCCATCTTGTTGCATCACCGGTTTTCCGTCAACGCCATACTTGATCGCGTACATTTTTTCATCTTCGGTAAACATCACTTCATAAGCCGAGTATGTGCCAGTCACGCGCAGCAAATCTCTGGCTGCTCCACCGGCTGCTTTTTTGGAGTTTTCTCCTAGATTCTTCTGGTCATTCTGCAGGCTTTGTCGACCCGCACTGGTCAACCACCGGTTGTCCATGGACGCGCTGGCGTTCAAGCCCGCCGTCTGCTGGTCCAGCGTCGTGATCTGGGCTTCG
>NZ_AEGR01000075.1 GCF_000211835.1 Hylemonella gracilis ATCC 19624
GGGGGGGGGGGAAGCGCCGCCACTGGCGGCGGTCGGGGGTGCGCCGGTGTTGTTCGTCGGGGCCGTGCTGCTCACAGTTGTCTCCGGAGGTCGCGTGAGGCGCGAATGTAGCGCAATCGGCGCGCGGGGGTGAGCCCTCTTGGGCGCGCCGGTTTTTCCCTCAGGTCTTGCCCAGAGGCTGCTGCGCCGCGCGCATGCCCAGGCGATTCAGCAGTTGCAGATCGGCATCGGTGTCCGGGTTGCCGGTGACCAGCAGCTTGTCGCCGTAAAAAATGGAGTTGGCGCCGGCCAGGAAGCACAGCGCCTGGATGCCGTCACCCATTTGCTGGCGGCCGGCCGAGAGGCGCACGCGCGCCTTGGGCATGGTGATGCGCGCCACGGCGATGGTGCGCACGAAGTCGAAGGGGTCCAGCGGGTCTTGGTCGGCCAGCGGAGTGCCTTCCACGCGCACCAGGTTGTTGATCGGCACGGACTCGGGATAGGGATCGAGGTTGGCCAGTTCGGCGATCAGCCCCGCCCGATGCCGCACGGTCTCGCCCATGCCCACGATGCCGCCCGAGCAGATCTTGACGCCCGCCTGGCGCACGCGGGCCAGGGTGTCGAGGCGGTCCTGGTAGTCGCGCGTGCTGATGATGTCGCCGTAGAAATCGGGCGCGGTGTCGAGGTTGTGGTTGTAATAGTCCAGGCCCGCGTCACGCAACTGCTCAGCATGGCCTTCATCCAGCATCCCCAAGGTGGCGCAGGTCTCCAGGCCCAGGTCCTTGACACCGCGCACCAGCTCGGCGATTTTTTCAACATCGCGGTCCTTGGGCGCACGCCAGGCCGCGCCCATGCAGAAGCGCGTGGCGCCCGCATCCTTGGCGCGTTGCGCGGCGAACAGCACCTCCTGCAGTTCCATCAGCTTGCTGGCTTTGACGCCTGTTTCATAAGAAGCCGATTGCGGGCAGTAGCCGCAGTCCTCGGGGCAACCGCCGGTCTTGACCGAGAGCAGGGTGGCGAACTCAACCTGCGTCGGGTCGAAGTGCGCGCGGTGCACGGTCTGCGCGCGGTGCAGCAGTTCGGGAAAAGGCAGATGGAGCAGGGCTTCGATGGCGTCCAAGCTCCAACGTTCGGTCTTGGGATGCGTGGGGGCCTGGGCTTTGGGCTTGTGCAGGGTGATGGTCTGCGTGACCACCGCGTGTTCGGTCGTGGAAGGGGCGTTCATGGTGGGGTCTGGAATCAGGGGGCAGGCGTGAGGAAGGTCGGCTTGGCCTCGGGCAGCAGGTCAGGGTAGTCGCGGCTGTAGTGCAGGCCCCGGCTTTCATGGCGAGCCTGCGCGCTGCGCACGATCAGCTCGGCCACCTGCACGAGGTTGCGCAGCTCGAGCAGGTCGCGCGTGACGTGGAAGCTGGAATAGAACTCCTGAATTTCCGAGTTCAGCAAATCGATGCGGTGCGCGGCGCGTTCCAGCCGCTTGTTGGTGCGCACGATGCCCACGTAGTCCCACATGAAGCGGCGCAGTTCGTCCCAGTTGTGCGAGATCACCACCGACTCGTCGGCGTCCGTCACGCGGCTGTCGTCCCAGGCCGGCAGGTCGGGCAGCGGCGCGGCCTGGTCGCCACGGATCGCGTCGGCCGCGGCGCGGGCGTAGACCATGCATTCCACCAGCGAGTTGCTGGCCAGGCGGTTCGCGCCATGCAGGCCGGTGTAGGCCGTTTCGCCGATGGCGTACAGGCCGTGCAGGTCGGTGCGGCCGCCCAGATCCGTCACCACGCCGCCGCAGGTGAAGTGGGCGGCGGGCACGACGGGAATCCAGTCCTTGGCCATGTCGATGCCCAGTTCCAGGCAGCGGGCATAGATGTTGGGGAAATGCTCCTGCAAAAAGGCCTTGGGTTTGTGCGTGATGTCGAGGTAGACGCAGTCCACGCCGTGGCGCTTCATTTCGTAGTCGATGGAGCGCGCCACGATGTCGCGTGTGGCCAGTTCGGCGCGCGGGTCGTGCTCGGGCATGAAGCGCGTGCCACCCGCTTCGGGCGGCAGGCGCAGCAGCGCGCCTTCGCCGCGCACGGCTTCGCTGATCAGGAAGCTCTTGGCGTGCGGGTGATAGAGGCAGGTCGGGTGGAACTGGATGAACTCCATGTTCCCGACACGGCAGCCCGCGCGCCACGCGGCCGCGATGCCGTCCCCGGTGGAGGTGTCCGGGTTGGTGGTGTAGAGATAGACCTTGCCCGCGCCGCCCGTGGCCAGGATGGTGTGCGGGGCGGCGAAGCTCTCCACGGTGTCCGTGGCTTCGTTCAGCGCGTACAGGCCCAAGCAGCGATTCGAGGCTTTGTCGCCTCCGAGCTTCGCGCTGGTGATCAGGTCCACCAGCACATGGTGTTCGAACAGCGTGATGTTGGGCTGCATGCGCACCTTGGTGCGCAGCGTGGCCTGCACGGCCGCGCCGGTGGCGTCGGTGACGTGGACGATGCGCCGTTCGCTGTGACCGCCCTCGCGGGTCAGGTGCAGGTGACCGTCCTCGCGCGAGAAGGGCACGCCCAGTCCTTCCAACCAATGGATGTTCTCGGCCGCGTGCTCGACCACGAAGCGCGTGGCCGCTTCATCACACAGGCCCGCGCCCGCGACGAAGGTGTCGTCCACATGCTGTTCCAGCGTGTCGCCCTCGCCCATCACGGCGGCGATGCCACCTTGGGCCCAGCCGCTGGAGCCATCGCTGAGTTCGCGCTTGGTGATCACGGCCACGCGGTGCGTGGGCGCCAGGTGCAGGGCGGCGGACAGGCCTGCCAGGCCGCTGCCCACGATGAGGACGTCGAAGGAATGGTGCGTGGGAGAGGTCACGGGCTGCTCACGAGGAGGAATCGAGAGGGTTTTTGGCGCGGTGCGGGCCGGCCGGTGCAATGTGGGGGCCGACTATAGACGAGGCTTGCCCAGGCTGTCAGGCGGGCGTGTAGCTCAGCCGCACGTAGATGGGGGCATAGGCCTCGGCCTGGGTGATCTCGATCAGGCTTTCCTTGGCCAGCTCCAGCAAGGCGATGAAGGTCACGACCAGCACGGGGACACCCTGCGCGGGGTTGAAGAGTTTCTCGAACTCGACGAACTTGCGGCCTTGCAGGGCCTTGAGCACGATGCTCATGTGCTCGCGCACGGACAGCTCCTCGCGCGTGATCTTGTGGTGCTGGACCAGCTTGGCACGCTTGAGGATGTCCGCCCAGGCGCCTTGCAGGTCGACGATGTGCACGTCGGGGAAACGCGGCTGCATCGATTGCTCGATGTACACCTGCGCCTTGAGGAAGTCGCGGCCGTAATGCGGCAACTCCCCCAGTCGCGCGGCGGCCAGCTTGATCTGCTCGTACTCCAGCAGGCGGCGCACCAGCTCGGCGCGCGGGTCCTCGGCCTCTTCGCCCTCGGCCGTCTTCTTGGGCGGCAGCAGCATGCGCGACTTGATCTCGATCAGCATCGCCGCCATCAGCAGGTACTCGGCGGCCAATTCGAGGTTGCGCTTGCGGACCTGCTCCACGTAGGTCAGGTACTGGCGCGTGACCGCCGCCATCGGGATGTCGAGGATGTTGAAGTTCTGCTTGCGGATCAGGTAGAGCAGCAGGTCCAGCGGGCCTTCGAAGGCCTCGAGGAAGACCTCCAGCGCGTCCGGCGGGATGTAGAGGTCCTGCGGCAGCTGGAACAGCGGTTCGCCATAGAGGCGGGCCACCGCGACATGGTCCACCACCTCCGGCATGCCGGACTCGGTGGCCAAGAGATCACCGCCGTCCTCCAGGGAACTGGAGGCGCTGGTCTGGGGTTCGCTCATGCGCGGCGCAGCCCGGTCACAGGCCGCTCAACGCGCCTGCTGCGGGGT
Source organism: Hylemonella gracilis ATCC 19624 (assembly GCF_000211835.1). Classification (GTDB taxonomy): domain Bacteria; phylum Pseudomonadota; class Gammaproteobacteria; order Burkholderiales; family Burkholderiaceae_C; genus Hylemonella; species Hylemonella gracilis. Next base: position 3,833 of record NZ_AEGR01000075.1, read on the forward strand.
GTCGCTGGTCTGGTAGACGTAGGGCTTCTGCGCCACGCGCGCGGCTTGGTAGCCCTGCCAGGCCTGGGCGTCGACGGCTTTGTCCCACAGCAGGGCGCGGCCCTGGCGTTGCTCTTCTTCCAGGCTGGGCTTCTCGGCCTTCAGTTTCTGGATGAACTGGGTGGCTTCGGACTTGTAGTCAGGGTAGCGGAACAGATGCATGGCGGGCACACCGGAAGAGAGAAGCGGGCATTTTAGCGGGGCCCAGCCCGACCCCGCCCGCACCCGTGCCGGGGGGCGGTGGCGCGGGTTGCGCTCCATGGCTGGACTGAGCTGGGCGGGACGGTGGGCATTCACCGCCCACGGTCTTCCGAGGGGGCTGTGTCCGTGTGCGGCGGCGGGTCCGGGCGCAGCAATTCGGAAGCCTGCCATTCCGTTTGCGCGTCAGGGGCCCAGTGGCCGTGCCGCAGGTCATGCAGCAAGGGACCGGCCACCAGCAGCAGCAGCAGCGCGACCAGGGGCAGGGTCGTGGCGTAGCCCCAATACTTGAAGCCCAGCGCGCCCATCAAACCGCCCAGCAGGAAGGCCGTCACCAGCAGCAGGTGCATGCGCAGCTTGACCCGGTTGACGCGCACCCGCCCCGGGATGGGCGAGCGATTGGGGTAGACCAGCTTGCCCAGCTCGATGCCGATGTCCGTCACCAGGCCGGTGACATGGGTGGTGCGAATCTCGGCGTGCGAGATCTTGGTGATGACCGCGTTTTGCAGGCCCATCAGGTAGCACAGCAGCAACACCGTCAGCGGCGTGAACAGACTGGCCTGCGCCCAGGGCCAAGCCTGCAGGCTCGCACCAAAGACGCCGAAGACCAGCAGCAGCCCGGCTTCCAGCAGCAGCGGTCGCGCGTAGGCGCTGCGCAGGTGGCGGCGGCGAGACCAGTTGACCATCAGGGAGGTGGTCATGGCCCCGGCGACGAAAGCCCCCAAGGCCGCCAGGCTGGCCAGCACCAGCGTCAACTGGCCGAGAACCAGGTGGTCCGCGATGGACGAGACCATGCCCGTGACGTGGGAGGTGTATTGCCCAATGGCGAGAAACCCGCCCGCGTTGGCTGCCCCGGCGATGAAGCACAGGCACAGCCCCAGGCGCAGGTTCAGGCTGGGGGAGCGGTGGATGTCAGTCCACCAGAAGGGCAGATGGGTCGGCCGGGGCTGGGGCATGCGACGCGGCGTCATGGGCATGCGCATGGCGGCCGAGCGTGCCGTCGAGTTTATGACAAGGGGCCGCCCATTTGGCAGGGCTTTGCCCCGCGTGCTTGCGAACAATTCGCGTGCACTATGTCACAAGCCTGGTAAGCCCCCCCTTTGTGGGGATGGTCAGGGCGCCCCGGCTTGGTTACATTTACTCCAGCTGCTGTCACACGGCTAAGTCAGGTGAACGGGGCATACCACGGATGCGGTATGCCCCGTTTTCTTCTTCCGCCGCCCGGCAGGTCAGCGCACCCGCATGCCTGGCTGCGCGCCGGGCCAAGGGTTCAGCACATGGATGCCGGGCTGCGCTTTTTCATCCGCGTGGCTGGCGGCCAGCACCATGCCTTCGCTGACGCCGAACTTCATCTTGCGTGGCGCGAGGTTGGCCACCATCACGGTGAGCTTGCCAATCAGGTCTTCGGGCTTGTAGGCGCTGGCGATCCCCGAAAACACATTCCGCGTCCGGCCTTCACCCACGTCCAGGGTGAGGCGCAGCAGCTTGGTGGAGCCTTCCACCGCTTCGCAGTTCACGATCTGGGCGATGCGCAGGTCGATCTTGGCGAAGTCGTCGATGGAGATGGTGTCGGCGATGGGTTCGCCGCCCGGCAGGGTGGCATTCGCATTCGCGCCCGGCAGAGCCGACCCCGCGGCGTCTGGGGTGGCGTTTCCGGTGGTGGCTTCGGTCAAGGCAGAGGCTCCCGCGGGCGGTTCAAACAAGGCGTCCAGCAATTTGGGGTCCACGCGCTGCATCAGGTGCTGGTAAGGCTGGATGGCGGCTACCGATTGTTGGACATCCCAACGGCCCATGGGCAGACCGGTCAGCGTCTCCACCTGCCGGGCCAGGGCGGGCAGCACCGGGGTCAGGTAGCGCGTGAGCGCGGCGAAAGCATTGACCAGCACCGAGCAGACCTGGTGCAGGCGGGCGTCGTTGAGCGGGTCCTTGGCGAGTTCCCAGGGTTTGTGCTCGTCGGTGTAGCCGTTCACGCGGTCGGCCAGCGCCATGATGTCGCGCAGCGCCTTGCCGTAGTCGCGGCCGTCGTAAAGCGCGGCCAGCGCGGGCGCGGCGGCGTGGATGTCCTGCAGCAGTGCCGCACCCTGGGCGTCGAAGCTCTGGGTGAGTCGGCCGCCGAAACGCTTGGACAGGAACCCCGCCGCGCGCGAGACGATGTTGACGTACTTGCCAATCAGGTCGCTGTTGACCCGCAGCATGAAGTCCTCGCGGTTGAAGTCGATGTCCTCGTTCTTGCCCGAGAGCTTGGCCGCGAGGTAATAACGCAGCCACTCGGGGTTCATGCCCAGCGACAGGTACTTGAGCGGGTCCAGGCCGGTGCCCCGGCTTTTGCTCATCTTCTCGCCGTTGTTGACGGTCAGGAAGCCGTGCACGTTGACCTGGTTCGGCGTCTTGCGGCCGCTGAAATGCAGCATGGCGGGCCAGAACAGGGTGTGGAAGTACACGATGTCCTTGCCGATGAAGTGCACCTGCTCGACCGCCGGGTCGGCGATGTAGCGCTCGTAGTCGATGCCAATCTTGCCCAGGTAGTTCTTGAGCGAGGCCAGGTAGCCCACCGGCGCGTCCAGCCAGACGTAGAAATACTTGCTCGGCGCGTCGGGAATCTCGATGCCGAAATAAGGCGCGTCGCGCGAGATGTCCCAATCCCCCAGGCCACCCTTGCCGTCCGCGTCCTTGGTGAACCATTCGCGGATCTTGTTGGCGACTTCGGTCTGCAACTTGCCGTCCTGCGTCCAGTTTTGCAGGAACTCCAGGCAACGCGGGTCCGAGAGCTTGAAGAAATAGTGCTCCGAACTCTTGAGCACGGGCGTCGCGCCCGACAGCGCGGAATAGGGGTTCTTCAGTTCGGTCGGCGCGTACACCGCGCCGCAGACCTCGCAGCTGTCGCCGTACTGGTCCTTGGCGCCGCACTTCGGGCATTCGCCCTTGATGAAGCGGTCCGGCAGGAACATGTTCTTCTGCGGGTCGTAGAACTGCTCGATCGTCTTGGTGGCGATCAAACCCGCGGCCTTGAGGTCGCGGTAGATGGCTTGCGAGAGCGCGTGGTTCTCGGGGCTGTCGGTGCTGCTCCAGTTGTCGAAGGCGATGTGGAAGCCATCGAGGTAGGGCTTGCGACCGGCGGCGATGTCGGCCACGAACTGCTGCGGCGTCTTGCCCGCCTTTTCGGCCGCGATCATGATGGGCGCGCCGTGGGCGTCATCGGCACCGACGAAATGCACCTCATGCCCCCGCATGCGCTGGAACCGCACCCAGATGTCGGCCTGGATGTACTCCATGATGTGGCCGATGTGGAAGTTGCCGTTGGCGTAGGGCAGGGCGGTGGTGACGAAAAGCTTGCGGGGCATGGGCATCCTTGGGGGGCGTTCCTCGGCGGGGAACCGGCGATTTTATCGGTCTGCACCCCGCGCCGCCCTTTCCCTGTCCCGCACAGGCCGCGCGCTGAGGGTCTCCCGCCTTGGAAAGCGGGGCCCCGCCCCGTGTGCCAGGCCGGGTGCCGGAGAGAATCAGAAGATCAGGACGGCAGCGCCAGCCGGTCTTCGCGGCGCGCCAGCGCGGCAGGCCGGCCTGCAAGCGCCGTGTTCGTGGCCAGACGGAAGGCGCCGACGGCCTGGGACAGCACCCGGGCTTGCTGTTCCAGCGCGGCCGCGGCCGAGGCAGACTCCTCGACCAGGGCGGCGTTCTGCTGGGTGGTGGCGTCGATCTGCGCCATCGCCCGGTTGGACTGGCCGATGTCTTGGTGCTGCTGCCGGCTGGCCTGAGCGATGCGGGCCATCAGCGTGCGCATCTCCTCCACGTTCGCCACCATCTCCTGCATCGCTGTGTTGGCCGAACCGACCAGGGTCGCGCCGTGGTCGGCCTGGGCGACGCTGCCGGTGATGAGTTCTCGGATTTCCTTGGCGGCTGAACCGCTGCGCCCCGCCAGCGCGCGCACCTCGCCCGCCACCACCGCGAAACCGCGGCCCTGTTCACCCGCCCGCGCGGCCTCGACGGCCGCATTGAGAGCCAGCAGATTGGTCTGGAAGGCGATGCCCTCGATCACGTTGATGATTTCGAACATCTTTTTCGAGGAACGGTTGATTTCGGCCATGCTCGCGGTGACCGAAGCCATGGTCTCGCCGTTCTGTCGCACGATGTCCTTGGCGCTCTCGGTCAGACCCTGCGCCTGGCCCGTGTGCGCGACCGTTTCCTCGATCACGCCGCCCAATTGCTCCAGCGCCGCGCGGGTTTCCTCCAGCGCTGCGGCCGTGTGCATGGTGCGCTCCGACAAATGCTGGCTGCCGCCCACGACCTGTCCCGCCGCGCCGTGGATTTCCGCCGCGCTCACGCGGATCTTGTCGATCATGCCGTGCAGTCCGTGCACGACCGAGGCCAGCACCCGGGTTAGCTCACCCAACTCGTCCTTGCGGTCGCTGTTCAGGCGCACGGTCAGATCGCCGTCGGCGACCCGGCGGCCAACCCGCAAGGCTTCGTGCAGGGGGTGCACGATTTGGCGCGCGATCAACAAGGCCAAGACCAGGCCCGCCGCCAGGGAGACCAGGGTGGTCAGGCCCAGCATCCAATTCGCGGTGACGCTGGCACCCTCCAGGCGCGCTTCTTCCTCGGCATAGTGGAGGTTGATTTCGTTCTGCAGATCCAGCATGCGCGTGTTGAGCGCGCGCAGGCCCGCCGTGACGCGGGCTTCGTCCCCCAGGCTCAGGGTCTGCGCGTGCTCCGTCGCGTAATCGCGCAGCCGCGCGCTCAGGGCGCCGACCCAGGCGCTGTCGGCATCGGTCCAGCCCTGCCCGGCTGCGATTTCGTCCTTGATGTCTTGCAGTCCCCGCTCAATCTGGCGCACGGCCTCGGCATGGGGCGCCAGATGGGCGCGGTCGCGGTCCAGCGCGTAGGAGAAGTTGGCGTCGCGCGCGGCCACGGTCTGGTCGTACATGCCGCCATAGACCTTGAGGCGGCGCATGGATTCCTTGGACGCGGCCAGGCCAAAAAAGCCCGAAGAAGCGATCAGCACGCTCAGGCCCAGCAGCAGGCCAAAGCCCAGGAACAGTTTGACGGTGACGGACAGGTTCTTGAGTGACATGTTTCGGGCGGTTGGCGAGGGCGGTAAGGGGCGGGGCGAGGGGGGAGGTGAAGGGCTGTGAAAGGTGAGTCCGGTGCGCCAGGGCCGAGCGGTACCGGCAGGCGAGCGGGCCAGACCGGCTTCAGGTCCAGCCGAAGAATTTGCGGATGGCGTCTTCCTGCCGCAACGCGTCCTTGTGGCCCAACGCCATCAGTTCGCGGGTGAAGGCGGCTTCGAACAGCAGATAACTCGTCAACGCGCCGCTGTTGGCGCTGACCTTGCCTTGCTCGGTGCCCGTGGGTGCTCCCCCCAGCGCTCCCAGCAGTGCCCGCACCATGTGCGGCAGGTCCTGTGTGTGTTCGGCCGCGATCCGGTCGATGCGCTCGGAAGGCGAGATCACCAGCAATTCGACCGGCCGCAGGCTGCTGGCCCTGCGCGCCTCGCTGGGAATCAGGCTCAGGGTTTGGTTGATGCGCAGGATGCGTTCGACGTCCACGGCCAGCGAGTCCAGGAAGATGCTGGACATGGCATGGCCGGCGATCTGTGCAAGGGAGGGGTAACTCAAGGCCGGTTGCGAAATCATCGTGTCGGCGGGTTCGCTCATGCGGCCCGCGCCGATGACGAGGATGCGCTCCGAGCCCAGGTGGATGGCCGGGGCGATCGGCGCCGTCTGCCGCATGGAGCCGTCGCCGAAGTATTCGATGTTGTCGTGGATGGGCAGCGGCTGGGCCGGGAAAATGAAGGGAATGGCCGAGGACGCCAGCAGGTGCTCGCGGGTGATGGGCGCGCGCACGGCCAGACGCTGCGAACGCATCCAGGGTTGGAGGTGTTCGGCGCCTTCGAAAAACGTGACGTGGTTGCCCGAGCTGTAGCTCGATGCGGTGATGGCCAGCGCCTGCAAATGACCGTCGGCGATCAGCCCAGGCAGGCGCTCCAAGGGAATCATCCGGTTGAGCAGCTCCGCCAGCGGGCTGTTGTCCAGCAGCGAGCGCGGCTTGATGCGCCGCCAGCGCGCCACCATCCAGCCCATGGAGATCAGGCTCATCCAGCGCGCGCCGGTGCGCAGCACGCTCAAGGTGTCCGCGCCGTAGACCTGCCCGGCCTCGAAGTGCGACCACACCCGCGACAGCCGGGTGACGGCCAGGCGGAAATCGTCGGCGCTGCAGGCCAGGGCCGCGGCGTTGATGGCCCCGGCCGAGGTGCCGGTGATGATGGAAAAAGGGCTGGGCTGGGGCGCGTTGGGGGGCGATCCGGGCGGCGGGGGCTGGTGCTTGCGGCGCAACTCGACGATGGCCTGCAGCACGCCGACCTGGTAGGCGGCGCGAGCGCCACCGCCGGTCAGTAAGAGGCCCACCGGGGGCGGCCCGCCGTGGGAAGAGACGTTGTTCTTGTCGGGGCTATGCACTTCAGCCATGGACCCGCATTATGCGAGGCCGGGAAAACGATGGGAACAGGATGAGCGGGTCCGCAGCACGCTGCCCGGACTGGCCCTAGACTACAGCCCTTTCCGAGACACCCGCCGCGAGGCGCAACCAAGCAAGAACATGGCAGTGACAGAACAGGCCGTCCAGCAGGCCTTGCAACAAGTGGTCGACCCCAACACGGGCAAGGATTTCGTGTCGGGCAAGCAGGTCAGGAACCTCGCCATCGGCGCGGGCGCGCAGGGCAGCGACGTGTCCTTCGACATCGAACTCGCCTATCCGGCCAAAAGCCAGCACCCAGCCCTGCGTGCCGCGCTGATCGCCGCCGTGCGGCGGGTCGAGGGCGTGAGCAACGTCTCCGTCAATATTCAGACCAAGGTCGTGGCGCATGCCGTGCAGCGAGGCGTGCAGCTGCTGCCGGGTGTGCGCAACATCGTGGCCGTGGCCTCGGGCAAGGGCGGCGTGGGCAAGAGCACCACGGCGGCCAATCTGGCGCTGGCGTTGGCGGCCGAAGGCGCCAGGGTCGGACTGCTGGACGCGGACATCTACGGCCCCAGCCAAACCATGATGATGGGCGTGTCGGGCCGGCCCGAGAGCACGGACGGCAAGACCATGAACCCCATGCAGAACCATGGCGTGCAAGTCATGTCCATCGGACTGCTGGTCGACCCGGACCAGGCCATGGTCTGGCGCGGCCCCATGGCCACCCAGGCGCTGGAGCAGATGCTGCGCCAGACCAACTGGAACGACCTGGACTACCTCATCGTTGACATGCCCCCGGGCACGGGCGACATCCAACTGACCCTGTCGCAACGCGTGCCGGTCACCGGCGCCGTCATCGTCACCACCCCGCAGGACATCGCCCTGCTGGACGCCAAGAAGGGCGTGTCCATGTTCGAGAAGGTCGGCGTGCCCATCCTGGGCCTGGTCGAGAACATGGCCGTGCACATTTGCAGCAACTGCGGCCACATCGAGCACATCTTTGGCGTGGACGGCGGCAAGCGCATGGCCGCGGAGCAAGGCATGCCCTATCTGGGCGCGCTGCCCCTGAGCATGCAGATCCGCATCCAGGCCGACAGCGGCAAGCCCAGCGTGGTGGCCGACCCCGACAGCGAGGTCGCGGGCATCTACAAGAACGTGGCCCGTCAGGTGGCGCTGGCCATCGCGGCGCGCAACAAGGATTACTCGGCCAAGTTCCCCGGCATCTCGATTTCCAAGGACACTTGAACTGCAGCTGGGCCGGGCCTCACGGGACCGGACCGAGTTCTGGATCGCTGATCTCTTGCATGCCGCCGGATCGCCTGGCGGCAAGCCTCTCGCCGCCCTGGCTGACGCCGGACACCTCGCCATCGCCATGAATCTTCTGGTTTCCATGCGCTACCTGGTCGCGCTCGACGAGCACAAGCACTTCGCGCGCGCCGCGCAAGCCTGTTTCGTCACCCAGCCTGCGCTGTCCAACGCCCTGCGCGCGCTGGAGGAGGAGTTCGGCAGCCCCATCGTGCGCCGTGGCCGCACCTTCGTCGGGTTCACCCCAGAAGGTGAGCGCCTGCTGGAGAGCGCGCGCCGCATGCTGCGCGAGGAACAGTTGCTCAAGCAAGACCTGAAAAGCGTGGGCGGGCGCATCCAGGGCCGCCTGGGCATCGGCGTCGTGCCCTCGGCAGAACCGGTCGCCGCGCGTTTCGCCGCCATGCTGCAGGCACGTCACCTCGGCATCACGCCGGTGGTGCGTTCCATGAGCTCGCAGGAGATCGAATCCGGCTTGGAAGACCTGACCCTGGACATGGGCCTGGGGTTCATCGAACGGGTGCGACCAGGTGCCTTGCAGACGCTGCCCCAATACGTCGAGCATTATTTTCTGGTGCGCCGGGTCGATGCCTCAGTTGATGTCGCGGCCTCGCCCGAGGGCCTGTGTTTCGGCCCGCCCATGGACTGGCGCGAAGCCGCGGCCTTGCCGCTGTGCCTGATGAGTCCGGAGATGTACAACCGTCACATCCTGGACGGTGCCTTTGGACAGGCGGGCTTGCGCGTGCGGCCAGTGATGGAAACCAACTCGGTGCTCAGCCTGGCCCTGGCCGCGGTCGGTGGCTCGGTCAGCAGCATCATGCCGGGTGCCTTGGTGGGCGCGGTTCGGACTTACCGTGAGTTGGAAGCCCGGCCCCTGGTCGGCCCGGTCGTGCGCACGCCGATTGGCTTCATGGTGCAAAACCCCGCGCGCAATACCCAGGACCGGCGCTCGCGTCCGCTGGAAGCCGCTCTCGCCCTGGCGCAGGACCCCGAGTGGCTGAGCCATGCGGCCGCCCACAGTGGCGCGCTGCAGTCCTGATCGGGAGCAGGAGAGGCGCACCTGAGCGGGACGATGCGTGCCCGAGTCGCCCCGGTCTGCGGCCCCCCGCGGATCGACTGACTGGCCCGGGTGTGAATTCACCCCTGCCCGCCGTGGGCTCAGGCAAATCGGCTAAGGTAACCGCCCATGACTATTTCCTTCCTGCGTTTGGGTTTCACCAACCTGCGGCGTGACTGGCGCGCCGGGCAGCTGCGCCTGCTGTTGTTGGCGGTCACGCTGGCGGTGGCCACGCTGACGGCTGTCAGCTTCTTCGCCGACCGCTTGAACCGCGGCATGCAGCGCGACGCCTTGCAATTGCTGGGGGGCGATGCCGTGGTGGTCAGCGACCAGCCCACGCCGGCGGCCTTGCAGGCGCTGGCGGCGCGGCATGGCCTTCGGGCCTCGGCCTCGCTGGGCTTTCCCACCATGGCCAGAACCGATGACGCCGACGGCGGGAGCACCCGCTTGGTCGCGCTCAAAGCCGTCGAGGCAGGTTACCCGTTGCGAGGTCGGCTCACCGCCAGCACGAGCGAGGGCGTGGCGCCCGTGGCGACCGGCGACATCCCCGCACCCGGTGAGGTCTGGGTCGACCCCGGATTGCTCGACGCCTTGGGCACCCGCGTGGGCTCGGAGCTGCTGTTGGGCGAAGCCCGCCTGCGCATCACCCGCGTCATCGGCGTGGAGCCGGACCGTGGCGGCGGTTTCGTCAATTTCGCGCCGCGCGTGCTGATGAACCGGGCCGATCTGGCCGCCACCCAACTGGTGCAGCCCGCCAGCCGGGTCAATTACCGCTACGCCGTCGCCGCCGAGGACGGCGCGGCGGGTGAGGCCGAGGTGCGCCGCTTCGTCGCCCAGGCCAAGGCCTGGATCGAGGCGGAGCACGCGCGCGGCACCCGCATCGAGGCGCTGGATGGCGGGCGTCCGGAGTTGTCGAACACCCTGGAGCGCGCCGAGAAATTCCTTCAGCTCGTGGCCCTGCTGGCCGCCTTGTTGTCCGCGGTGGCCGTGGGCTTGGCGGCGCGGGCTTTCGCCAACGCGCATTTGGACAGCTGCGCCATGCTGCGCGTGCTCGGCCTGTCCCAGGCCACCATCGCGCGTGCCCACACGCTGGAGTTCTTGCTGATCGGGCTGGGGGGCGGCTTGCTGGGCGCGGCCCTGGGTTGGGCCGCGCACCATGTCTTCGTGCTGTTGTTGGCCGGTCTGGTGGATGCCGCGCTGCCCGCGCCGGGCCTGTGGCCGGTGGGCTTCGGCCTGGGCGTGGGCCTGACCCTCATGATCGCCTTTGGCCTGCCGCCCGTGCTGCAGCTGGCCCGCGTGCCCGCGCTGCGCGTGATCCGGCGCGAGGTGGGTGAGCCGCGTCCCTTGTCGCTGGGGGTACTCGGCCTGGGATTGGCGGGCTTCGCCGCGCTGCTGCTGGCGGCGAGCCGTGACTGGACCCTGGGCCTGATCACCGTGGGTGGTTTCGCCCTGGCCGTGGGCGTGTTCGCCTGCGCCGCCTGGGGTGCGGTGGCGGTCTTGCGCCGCGTGGTGCGGGAGGACCGCGCGCCGCGCTGGCTCATCCTGGCCACGCGCCAGCTCTCGGCCCGCCCGGTCTACGCTGTGCTGCAGGTCAGCAGCCTGGCGATCGGCCTATTGGCCCTGCTGCTGCTGGCCCTTTTGCGCACTGACCTGATCGACAGCTGGCGCAGGGCCACGCCGGTGAACGCGCCCAACCGCTTCGTCATCAACATCCAGCCCGACCAGGCCCAGAGCTTCCAAGACGCGCTGGCGCGCGCGGGCGTGGCCGCGGACCATGACTGGTACCCCATGATCCGCGGTCGCCTGGTGGCCGTGAATGACCGGCCGGTGCAGGCCAGCGATTACCAGGACGACCGTGCCCAGCGCCTGGTGGAACGGGAGTTCAACCTGTCCTACAGCGCGCAGGCCCCGTCGCACAACCCCATCGTCGGGGGGCAATGGACGAACGAGGACCCGAACGCAATCAGCATGGAAGACGGCATTGCCGACACCCTGGGGCTCAAGCTGGGTGACCGCCTGCGTTTCGACATCGCGGGGCTGCAGCGGGAGAGCACGATCACCTCGCTGCGCAAGGTCGATTGGGGCTCCATGCGCGCCAATTTCTTCGCGCTTTACCCGGTGAGCAACATGCCCGACTTGCCGGTGACCTATCTGGCGGCTTTTCGCGCGCCCGCGGACAACAGCCGTTTCGACAGCCAACTCGTTCGCGAGTTTCCCAACGTCACCGTGGTGGACCTGAGCATGACCTTGGCCCAGGTGCAGCAAGTGCTAGCCCAGGTCAGCCGCGCCGTGGAGTTCTTGTTCGGCTTCACGCTCGCGGCGGGGCTGGTGGTGCTCTACGCCGCCGTGGCGTCGACCCGCGAAGAACGCGCGCGTGAATATGCCGTGATGCGTGCCGTGGGCGCCGGGGGCGCGCTGCTGCGGCAGATGCAGCGCGCCGAACTGCTGGGCCTGGGCCTGCTGGCGGGCGTGCTGGCCGCCGTGGTGTCTGGCGCGGTGGGCTGGGCGCTGGCGCGTTTCGTGTTCAATTTCGAATGGGGTGGCAGCCTGTGGCTGTTGCCGGTCGGTGGCCTGAGCGGGGCCGCTCTGGCCCTGGGGGCTGGCTGGTGGGGCTTGCGTGCCGTGCTGCGCGCGCCGGTGGTGGACACCTTGCGCAAGGCGGCGGCATGACGGCGGCGCTGGGAAGCCGCACAGGCGTGCACGCGACATTAGGTGCAGCAACGACAGCAACGACAGCCGATGGGGCGGAGGAACTTCAGTGAGCGGGATCGTCAAACTCAACCAGATCGAGGAGCCGCCGCCGAAGAATGATGCGGGTGAGTTCCTCACGCCGTTCGAGTGGCTGGGCGGCGAGCACCGCGTGCAGGCCTTGGTGACCCGCTTCTACGATCTGATGGACTTGGAGCCAGGCTACGCCGCCTTGCGCGCCGCGCACGGCAGCAGCTTGGACAACGCGCGGCAGCGGCTGTTCTGGTTTCTTTGCGGCTGGCTGGGCGGTCCGCAGCACTACGTGGAGCGCTTCGGTCATCCACGCCTGCGCGCGCGGCATCTGCCCTTCAAGATCGGCCTGGCCGAACGGGACCAGTGGGTGGCCTGCATGGCCCAGGCCATGCAAGAGGTTGCCGTGCCCGAGGCGCTGCAGGTCCGGTTGAAGAAGTCTTTCTTCGAGACCGCGGATTGGATGCGCAACACGCCGGGGTGAGGGTTACGCCGATTCCGTTGTACCGCAGGCACCGCCCGGGCACGGGGCCTGGCAACCCTCCTCATAGGATTTGCTGCGCAAATCGACATCGTCGGGATTTCCAGGCCCCGCGCCCGAGCGGTGCCTGCTCAGCGGCTCGGATGCCCGCAAGAACATTGCTGCCCCTGTCAGCGAGAGCTGGGGTAAAGCCGCACCGCCGATTTTGATTTGCGCAGCAAATCTCATGAGGCGGACGGCTTTACCCCAGCTCTCGCCGCGCGGTCTATTGTGTGCAAGTACGTCCTTTCACCGTGTTGTCAGGTGCAAGAAATCCAGCACCTCATCCAGATAGTCCGGGAAGTCGCTGATCGCGTGGTCGCTGCCTTCCAGCAGCCGGCCATGCAGTAGCCGGCCGTAAGGGTTGGCGTAATGCGCCAGCATTTCCCGCCAATCCAACACCTCGTCGCCTTTGGCGATCAGGGCGTAATAGCGTTCGGGCCGCGTGATGGCCGGCACGGCCAGCGCCCGCAGTTGTTCCACGTACTCCGGCTTGAACACGAATTTTTCTTGGGGGGCGTGCCAGCTGGTGTGTTCGCCCACCTGCGTGGCCAGGTCACGCGCCGCGTGCACGGCGGGGTTCAGCACGACGGCGCGGCAGGCGGTCTGCTCGGCGATCCACGTCGCGTAGTAACCGCCCAGGGAGGAGCCGATGACGGCCATGCCGCCGTCTGCGGCGGGGCCATGTGCCGACCGGCGGGGCCAATCGGCGATGTCGCGCATCACCTCGTCCATGGCCTGTTGGGGGGAGGGTGGCAATTGCGGGCAATGGAAGACGATGTGCGGCCAATACCGCGCCATCCGTTCGCCCACCAGCCGAGCCTTGGTCGACTGCGGTGTCGAGCGAAAGCCGTGCAGGTACAGCACATGGGTGGTCGGCGGGGTTGGCATGGAAGTTCTCCTGACTAAGGTGATCGGGGCCATGACGGCTGGGGTTGGGCACGAGGCTGCGCGGGGAGCACCTGTTGGAAGGATAATCCGGCCACTATGCCCCTGGTCGTCGTCGAAAAACCCTCGCTCTGGCAGCGCATCCTGTTTCTCTTCAAAGGCTTTGACGGCCCCTTGGCCATCACGGTCCTGGTGCTCGCGTTCATCGGCTTGCTGACGATGTACTCCTCGGGTTACGACCATGGCACCCGCTTCGTTGACCATGGCCGCAACATGCTCTTGGCCGCCGGCATCATGTTCATCGTGGCGCAAGTGCCTCCGCACCGGCTCATGACCATGGCCGTGCCCCTGTATGCCGTGGGCGTGCTGCTGCTGATCGCGGTGGAGCTGTTCGGCATCACCCGCAAGGGAGCGACGCGCTGGATCAATGTGGGCGTCGTCATCCAGCCCAGCGAAATCCTCAAGATCGCCTTGCCGCTGATGCTGGCCTGGTGGTTCCAGAAACGCGAAGGCCAGCTGCGCCCGTCGGACTTCGCGGTGGCGGGCGCCTTGCTCCTGCTGCCGGTTGGGCTGATCATGAAGCAGCCTGATCTGGGCACCTCGCTGTTGGTGTTTGCCACCGGGTTCTCGGTGATTTACTTCGCGGGCCTGAATTGGCGTTTCATCGTGCCGCCGCTGGCCGTGGGGCTGTTCGTCGTCCTGGTGCTGGTGGTTTTTCAGACACCGCTGTGCGCCGAGGGGGTGAACTGGCCGATCTTGCATGACTACCAGCAGCAACGGGTTTGCACCTTGCTCGACCCCTGGCGCGACCCGCTGGGCCGGGGCTTCCACATCATCCAGGGCATGATCGCCATCGGTTCTGGCGGCTTTTTTGGTCAGGGGTACATGCAGGGCACCCAAACCCATCTGGAGTTCATTCCAGAGCGCACCACCGATTTCATCTTCGCCGCTTTCGCGGAAGAGTTTGGTCTCTTGGGCAGCTTGGTCCTGCTGGTTGCCTTCCTGTTCCTGGTGCTGCGCTGCTTGGCCATCGCGCTGGAAGCGCCGACCCTTTTCTCACGGCTGTTGGCGGGTGCCATCACCATGATCTTCTTCACCTACGCCTTCGTGAATCTGGGCATGGTCAGCGGCATCCTGCCCGTGGTGGGCGTGCCCCTGCCTTTCATCAGCTACGGCGGAACCGCGATGGTGACCCTGGGGCTTGCGCTGGGCATGATGATGTCGATCGCCAAGACCAAAAGGCTGGTGCAAAGCTGAGCCTGAGGGCATTTCCGCACCACCTGTACAGATGCCATTCGGCCCCTAAAATGGCCCAATGATTTCACGCGAACCCACCCTGGAGCGACTGGCTGTCGCCCGCGAGCTGCTGCTCACCCCCTTCGGCTTGGACGAATCGCACCTTTTGCGTGCCTTGTCCGAAATCCGCGCTCACCGGGTGGATGACGCCGATCTCTATTTCCAGTACACCCGCAGCGAGGGCTGGAGCCTGGAAGAAGGCATCGTCAAAACCGGCAGCTTTTCCATCGACCAGGGCGTGGGCGTGCGCGCCGTCAGCGGCGAGAAGACTGCCTTCGCATATTCCGACGACATCTCCGAGGCGTCTTTGCTGGACGCCGCGCGCACGGTGCGCAGCATCGCGGCGGCGGGCAAGTCGGCCCGGGTCAAGGCGGCCGAGCGCAAGATCGCCGGCTCCCGTTCGCTGTACCCCGGTGCCGATCCGATCGCGACGTTGGACAGCACCGCCAAGGTGGCCTTGCTCGAGAAAGTCGAAAAACTTGCGCGTGCCAAGGACCCGCGCGTGGTGCAGGTGATGGCCGGTCTGGCCGGTGAATACGACGTGGTGCTGGTGGCCCGCGCCGACGGCACCTTGGCGGCGGATGTGCGCCCGCTGGTCCGACTGTCGGTGACGGTGATCGCCGAGCAAAACGTGAACGGCGCGGTGCGCCGAGAAATGGGCTCCTCCGGAGGTGGCGGGCGCTTCGGCCTGGCTTATTTCGATGAAGAGACCATCACCCGTTATGTGGACGAGGCCGTCAGCGCGGCCCTCACCAACCTGGAGTCGCGTCCCGCCCCGGCCGGTGAGATGACCGTGGTGCTGGGTTCCGGTTGGCCTGGCATTCTGTTGCACGAAGCCATCGGCCATGGTTTGGAAGGCGACTTCAACCGCAAGGGGTCGAGCGCCTTCAGCGGTCGCATCGGCCAGCGCGTGGCGGCCAAGGGCGTGACGGTGTTGGATGACGGCACCATCGCCGACCGGCGCGGTTCGCTCAATGTGGACGACGAGGGCAATCCCAGCCAGCGCAATGTGCTGATCGAGGATGGCATCCTCAAGGGCTACATCCAGGACAGCATGAACGCACGCCTGATGAAGACCGCGCCCACGGGCAACGGCCGACGTGAGAGCTACGCCCACATTCCCATGCCGCGCATGACGAACACCTACATGCTCGGTGGCGACAAGACCCCCGAGGAGATCGTCGCCAGCATCGACCGCGGCTTGTACGCGACCAACTTCGGCGGCGGGCAGGTGGACATCACCAATGGCAAGTTCGTGTTCTCGGCCAGCGAAGCCTATTGGGTTGAGAAGGGCAAGATCCTGTATCCCGTCAAGGGCGCGACCCTGGTGGGCAATGGCCCCGATGCCCTGACGCGCGTGTCCATGATTGGCAATGACATGCGCCTCGACAGCGGCGTGGGTACCTGCGGCAAGGAAGGCCAGAGCGTGCCCGTGGGCGTGGGCCAGCCCACCTTGCGCATCGATGGCCTGACGGTCGGCGGCACGGCGTGATGGTTGCTCGCCCCCGACTCTCGCTCACTTCGTGTAGCTCGCATGGTGCCAGCGCCAGAGGCCGCAGGCTCTTTGGGCAGTCCAAGTCTGCGCAGGCAGGCTTGGAGCCGCTGCCCTCAGCCCCTCAGGGGGCACACCCTGCAGCCCGGTAAAGCCGGTTCTGCCGGTGCCCGCGTTTTTCTCTTGGCTGTGTCTTTTTGTGCTAGAGTGCCCGCCATGCAAGCCGTTCGCGCCTACTTTTATTTTTACTTTTGGTTCTCTGTCCCCGGCGGACGAGAGGCGCTGACGCGAGCATAAGCAAACACAGACCCCTCACCAAGAACCGCCGGAGCTGAAAAGCCCCGGCGGTTTTTTTGTGCCTTGTTTTTTTAACTTAATTCAAACACTTGGAGCCCTTGATGAACGCCACCACCGAGACCTGGTATGCGCAGCCTGCCGACAAGACCAGCCGCATCGACAACGAACGCATCAAGGACATCACCGTGTTGCCCCCGCCCGAACATCTGATTCGCTTCTTTCCCATCGCGGGAACGCCCGTGGAGGCCCTGATTGCCAAGACCCGTCAGAGCATCCACCGCATCATGGCGGGCAAGGACGATCGACTGCTGGTGGTCATTGGCCCCTGTTCCATCCACGATCCCGCAGCGGCGGTCGAGTACGCCAAACGCTTGAAGGAGCAGCGTGAGCGGTTCAAGGACACGTTGGAGATCGTGATGCGGGTTTACTTCGAGAAGCCGCGCACTACCGTGGGCTGGAAGGGGTTGATCAACGATCCCTACCTGGACGAAAGTTTCCGCATTGACGAGGGCTTGCGCATCGCGCGCCAGTTGCTGATCGAGATCAACCGCCTGGGCTTGCCCGCGGGCAGTGAGTTCTTGGACGTGATTTCGCCTCAATACATTGGTGACCTGATCTCCTGGGGCGCCATCGGTGCGCGCACCACCGAAAGCCAGGTGCACCGCGAATTGGCCTCGGGCCTGTCCGCGCCCATCGGCTTCAAGAACGGCACGGATGGCAACATCCGCATCGCCACCGACGCCATCCAGGCCGCTTCGCGCGGCCACCATTTCCTGTCCGTGCACAAGAACGGCCAGGTGGCCATCGTGCAGACCCAGGGCAACAAGGATTGCCACGTGATCCTGCGCGGCGGCAAGACGCCCAACTACGACGCCGACAGCGTGGCCAAGGCCTGCGCCGACCTGGAAGCAGCCAAGCTGCCCGCCTCGTTGATGGTGGATTGCAGCCACGCCAACAGCAGCAAGCAGCATGAAAAGCAAATGGACGTGACGCGAGACATCGCGGGGCAGATCCAGGCCGGATCGCGCCGAATTTTCGGCGTGATGCTGGAAAGTCACCTGACAGCGGGCGCCCAGAAGTTCACGCCCGGCAAGGACCAAGCCTGCGATCTGGAATACGGCAAGAGCATCACCGACGCGTGCCTAGGCTGGGACGACTCGTTGCAGGCTCTGCGGGTCTTGTCGGAAGCGGTGGCGGCGCGGCGGACTGCCTGACTCTCACTCGCCTGCCGGCCGGTGCCGTTTCATCACGCCATGGCCGATCACACTACCGTGGCCAGTGCCCCCAAGGCCTTCAGCAGCTTCTGGTGCACGCCGCCGAAACCACCGTTGCTCATGCAGAGGATGTGGTCGCCAGGGCGCGCCGCCGCGATGACTTGGCTCACCAGTTCGTCGATGCTGTCGGCCACCTGTGCCCGCGTGCCCATGGGCGCCAAGGCCTCGCGCGCATCCCAGCCCAGGCCACCCGTGTGGCAGAAGGCGAGGTTCGCGTCCTCCAGGCTCCAGGGCAATTGCGCCTTCATGGTGCCGAGCTTCATGGTGTTGCTGCGGGGTTCGAAGACGGCGAGGATGCGGGCTTGGCCTACTTGCCTGCGCAGGCCATCCAGCGTGGTGCGGATGGCCGTCGGATGGTGAGCGAAATCGTCGTAGACGGTGATGCCGCCGCCATCGCGCGACACCACGCCACGGATCTCCATGCGCCGCTTGACGTTCTGGAACTCCCGCAGGGCCAGCGCGGCCTGGGCGGGCGTGACGCCCACGTGTTCGGCGGCGGCAATGGCCGCGAGCGCGTTCAACTGGTTGTGCACGCCACCCACCTTCCATTGCACGTGGGCGACAGACACACCGTGGCGCAGTACCTCGAAATCCTGCGGTTCACCCTGGGCCTGGAAGTCGCTGCTGGCCGCGCCAAAGCTGCGCTGTTCGCTCCAGCAACCCTGATGCAGCACGCGGGCCAGGCTTTCCTCCAGGCCATTGAAGACCACTCGGCCGCTAGCGGGCACAGTGCGCACCAAGTGGTGGAACTGACGTTCGATGGCAGCCAAATCATCGAAGATGTCCGCGTGGTCGAATTCCAGGTTGTTCAGGATGGCGGTACGCGGCCGGTAGTGAACGAACTTGCTGCGCTTGTCGAAGAAGGCCGTGTCGTATTCGTCGGCTTCGATGATGAAGAGAGGGCGGTGCTGTTCGGGCACACCCGTCTCGCCAGCCTGGTCTCTGTTCGACATGCCACCCAGCCTTGCGGAGATTCCGAAATTGAGAGGCACACCGCCGACCAAAAATCCCGGCTGAAGGCCCGCGTGTTCCAGAATCCAGGCCAGCATGCTGGTTGTCGTCGTCTTGCCATGCGTGCCCGCGACGGCCAGCACATGGCGGCCCTGCAACACGTTTTCGGCCAGCCACTGCGGGCCGCTGGTGTAAGGCGCGCCGCTGTCGAGGATGGCTTCCATCAGCGGGAACTTCGGTGTGCCGTCCGCGGCGCGGGCGCGGCTGACGACGTTGCCGATCACGTAGACATCGGGCTTCAACGCCATCTGGTCCGCGCCGTAGCCTTCGATGAGTTCGATGCCGAGGGCCCGCAGCTGATCGCTCATCGGGGGGTAAACGCCGCTGTCGCAGCCGGTGACTTTGTGGCCCGCTTCTCGGGCCAGGGCAGCGACACCGCCCATGAAGGTGCCGCAAATGCCGAGGATGTGAATGTGCATGGCGCGATGCTAGCGCAGGCCTGACGCGCTTCCAGGCCACTTTGGCTAAAATCACGGCATCCACCAACGCCTGGCGCGGAGCACATGATGGCAAGTCTTTCTTCCATTGGCATTTCAGGTCTGCAGGCCGCGCAATTGCGGCTGGACAGTTCCGCGCACAACGTGGCCAACCTGAACACTCCCGGCTTCAAGCGCCAGACGGTCACCCAGCAGGACGCGCCCAACCTTGCGGGGACCCGCACCCGCCTGGGCAAGGCCCGTGAAGAGGGCGTGACTCTGGAGGGGGAAGTGGTCGAGCAGATGTCGGCCTCCCACGCCTTCAAGGCCAATCTGCAGACTCTCAAGACCCAGGAAGACATGCTGGGCTCTTTGCTCGACACCAAGGCTTGAGGGTGTGACTCGGCGGGATTGACCCCGCTCGCACTGGGCGACTCTTGCGCTTAGGCCATGGCGCCCAGTGGTCATTGGGGTGGCCTATGATGGTCGCCCCAATTTCATTTGCCGACCCATGACCGCTTTCTCCGCCGCCGCGCCTGCTTTTGCTGAGTCCATCGCGTCCTCTCCCGAGCTCATGCGCCCCCAAACCCGGGGCGAGGAAATCGCCAACAGCGTGAGCCATGGCTTGGGCGCCCTGGCCGCCCTGGTTGCGATGCCGGTGTTGATCGTTCATGCAAGCCTGCATGGCAGTGCGGCCGACATCGTGGGTGCGAGCATCTTCACAGTCACGATGCTGCTGCTCTACAGCATTTCGGCCCTCTACCACGCATTGCCACAGGGGCGCGCCAAGCGGCTGTTCATGCGCCTGGACCATGGCTCGATCTATTTGTTCATCGCCGGCAGCTACACCCCCTTCACCCTGGGCGTGCTGGGTGGGGCGTGGGGTTGGAGCCTGTTCGGCGTGGTGTGGGGCTTGGCAGCCTTCGGAGTGGTGTTGAAGGCGGGCAATCTGCTGTCCAGCCAGTGGCTGTCCACCGGTCTGTACTTGCTGATGGGCTGGCTGGTGCTGGTCGCCGCCGTGCCGATGCTTGAGCGCGTGTCGACGGCCGGTCTGGCCTGGTTGGCGGCGGGTGGTCTGGCCTACACCCTGGGCGTGGTGTTCTTCGTGCTGGACAACCGGGTGCGCTACGCCCATTTCGTCTGGCACCTGTTCGTGCTGGCGGGCACCGCTTGCCACTTTTTCGCGGTGCTTTGGCACGCGCGCTGAGCTTGGGTGGTTCAACTGGCGCAAGCTCCGGACGCGCAGCCTGACTCTGAGACCACCAGTGTCTCGGAAACTTCGGATCGACTCGACGTGCAAAGCTTGCACGCCCGTGAGCTGGGTTGGCTGTGGCGTTCAGTCAAATGGCTCGCGGCGAACTACCAGCATCGGCGGCATGCCCCCATCTTGCCCGCACTAGGACAAGGCCGAACCCCAGGGGTGACAATCTGCGGCATGCATGCTCAAGATGAAATTGCGGCTGCCGCAGCCCGCATGGTGGTGGAAGAAGGCTTGGAGTACGGTCCGGCCAAGCACCGCGCCGCCAAGGCGCTGGGCTTGCCGCAGCGCACGCCTTTGCCCGACAACGATGCGCTGGAAGACGCAGTGCGCGACTACATCGCCGTGTTTTGCGCCGACACCCAGCCGCGCGAATTGCTGGCCTTGCGGCGTCTCGCCCTGAAGTGGATGGAGCGGCTGCAGGATTTTCAGCCTCATCTCAGTGGCGCCGTCTGGCGAGGCACGGCGACGCGATGGTCTGATGTCCATTTGGATCTGTTTTGTGAGGACGGCAAGGCGGCCGAGATCGCTCTGATGGATCAGGGGCTGATTTACGAGACGCGCAGCACCACTGGATTGAGGCACAAACCGGTGGATGTGCTCAGCCTGCACGCACCTTGCCGCGAGTTGGGTGATCTCACCGGCGAATCGGTGGTTGGCGTGCACCTGCGCATCAACGATCTGGATGACTTGCGCGGCGCGCTGTTGCCCGATGCCCGAGGTCGTGCCCCTCGTGGCCCTGCACAGGCGCTGCGTGAGTTGGTGCGCGCTTCGGAATTGCAGAACGGATAGGACGTGGACATGGAACGCAGGCATATTCTTTACGCCGCTACCGCGCTCGCCGCCGCCGGTGCTGGCGCTACCTGGGCGTGGCGGCGCGCACAACCCCAAGCCATGGCCGCCGACGTGATGGCGCGGTTCTGGGGCTTGACGCTGGACACGCCGCAAGGTCAGCGCCTGGCGCTGGACGTTTTGCGCGGTAAGCCCCTGCTGGTGAACTTCTGGGCCACATGGTGCCCCCCCTGTATTGAGGAGCTGCCGATGCTCAATGCCTTTTACCGTCAAAATTCGGCGAAAAGTTGGCAAGTGCTCGGCATCGCCGTCGATCAGCTTGCGCCGGTGCAAGCCTTCCTGCGGCGCCTGCCCCTGGATTTTCCAGTGGTGTTGTCTGGCATGGAGGGTTTGACCCTGAGTCAGGAATTTGGGAATCAGGCCCGAGGATTGCCATTTACCGTGCTGGTCGGCGCAGATGGGGTGATTTTGAATCGTAAAATCGGTAAGTTGTCGGAAGCTGACCTGGCGCAGTGGCGGGAACTCGGGTAGAGTCCCGCCTTCGCCGAAAAACGGCCCCTGTTTCTTTTGCCTCTGCCGTTTGTTATTGGCACGTTGCCAATGATGTGCCGTGAGATTGAGGCAATATCAATCACGTTGTTGGAGTTTTCATGGATTTGCGCAAACTCAAGACCCTGATCGATCTGGTGTCTGATTCGAACGTCTCTGAACTGGAGATCACCGAGGCCGAAGGCAAGGTGCGGATCGTTAAGGGCGGCACGGCCGCCGTGCAAGCTTACGCGCCTCCCCCGGTCGCCATGGCGCCTGCCGGCGCGCCGGCTGCCGCGGCTCCCGCCCCAGCGGCCGCGCCTGCGGCACCTGCTGCTGCGGCCGCGGCAACGGGCCACACCGTCAAGTCCCCCATGGTGGGCACGTTCTACCGCTCGGCCTCGCCTGGCGCCAAGTCCTTCGTCGAAGTGGGTCAGGCCGTCAAGCAGGGCGACACGCTGTGCATCATTGAAGCCATGAAGATCCTCAACGAGATCGAGGCCGACAAAGCTGGCACCGTGACGCAAATCCTGTGTGACAACGGTCAGGCCGTGGAATACGGGCAGCCCCTGTTCATCATCGAATAAGGCGGGCGCCTCATGTTCAAGAAAATCCTCGTCGCGAACCGCGGCGAAATCGCCCTACGCATCCAGCGGGCCTGTCGCGAGCTGGGCATCAAGGCCGTGATGGTCTATTCCGAGGCGGATCGCGAGGCCAAGTACGTCAAGCTGGCCGAGGAAGCGGTCTGCATTGGCCCCGCGCCGTCGCGAGACAGTTACCTCAGCATGCCGGCCATCATCTCGGCGGCCGAGGTGACGGACGCCGAAGCCATCCATCCCGGTTACGGTTTCCTGTCGGAAAACGCCGACTTCGCGGAGCGCGTCGAGAAGAGCGGTTTCCAGTTCATCGGCCCCACGCCCGAGTCCATCCGCATCATGGGTGACAAGGTGTCGGCCAAGCAGGCCATGATCAAGGCTGGCGTGCCCTGCGTGCCAGGTTCCGAGGGTGAGTTGCCCGACGATCCGGTGCAGATGAAGCGCATCGCCAAGTCTGTTGGGTATCCCGTGATCATCAAGGCGGCTGGTGGCGGTGGCGGGCGCGGCATGCGCGTGGTCCACACCGAGGCGGCCCTGGTCAACGCGGTGCAGATGACCAAGGCGGAAGCCGCGGCAGCCTTCAACAACCCGGCCGTCTACATGGAGAAGTTCCTGGAGAATCCGCGTCACGTGGAAATCCAGATCCTGGCCGACAAGCACAAGAACGCGGTCTACTTGGGCGAGCGCGACTGCTCCATGCAACGCCGTCACCAGAAAATCATCGAGGAAGCTCCGGCGCCCGGCATTCCGCGCAAGCTGATCGAGAAGGTCGGGGCCAGCTGTGTCAACGCCTGCAAGAAGATTGGTTACCGCGGCGCGGGTACCTTCGAGTTCCTCTACCAGGACGGCGAGTTCTACTTCATCGAGATGAACACGCGCGTGCAGGTGGAGCACCCGGTGACGGAATTGATCACGGGCATCGACATCGTGAAGACGCAGATCATGGTGGCGGCCGGTGAACATCTGCCCTTCACGCAGAAGGACATCCAGATCCGCGGCCATGCCATCGAGTGCCGCATCAACGCCGAAGACCCCTTCACCTTCGTGCCGTCGCCGGGCCGCATCACCATGTGGCACGCGCCGGGTGGCCCAGGTGTTCGCGTGGATTCGCACGTCTACACCAACTACTTCGTGCCGCCGAACTACGACTCCATGGTCGGCAAGATCATTGTTCACGGCGACACCCGCGCGCAGGCCATGGCCCGCATGCAAACCGCCCTGGGCGAGACCTTGGTCGAAGGCATCAGCACCAACATCCCCTTGCACCGTGAACTGCTGGCCGACGCCAAGTTCATGGAAGGTGGCACCAACATCCACTACCTGGAAGGGTGGATGCGCAGTCATAAAAGGTAAGCCCCCCTGAGGCGCTGCGCGCCTTCCCCCCTGAACGCCAACCTTCGGTGGCAGGGGGGACGCTCCCAGTGGCCCGGCGAAGCCGGTTCCACGGGAGCCATGGTGTGATGTCCTTGCTGTTCCTCCGTTTTCTCCCCCTTCATTCCCCCGCTTCATGCACGAACTCCGCTTGCTCTGTCCCGAAGACCGCGTGGAGGTTTTGGGGGAAGCCCTGGATGCCTTGGACGCCTTGAGCGTCAGCGTGGAAGACGCCGATGCCCAGACCGACGCCGAGCGGGCATTGTTTGGCGAGCCAGGCATGCCGCCGCCGGCGGCGGGCTGGCAGCGCTCGCGCATCGTGGCGCTGTTCCCTGATGAAGCGTCCGCTCGGGAGGCGGCCGCCTTGCTGCGAGCGCAGGATTTCTTCTCCGATTGCCAACTGCTGGGCGTGGGCGAAGTGCCGCAGCAGGATTGGGTGCGCTTGACGCAATCTCAGTTCGCGCCGGTGGAGATCACCCCTAGTTTCTGGATCGTGCCCACCTGGCATGAACCGCCCGCGCAAGCGCGCGAGGTCATCCGGCTGGATCCGGGCCTGGCTTTCGGCACCGGCACGCACCCCACGACACGGATGTGCCTGCGCTGGATCGCCACGCATCCGGTGCGCGACCTGCGCGTGCTGGACTACGGTTGCGGCTCGGGCATCTTGGCGATCGCCGCGGCCAAATTCGGCGCGACCGACATCGACGCCCTGGACATTGACGAGGCCGCGGTCGCGTCGACCCGTCTGAATGCCGAGGCCAATGGCGTGACCTTGCGAGCTGGCTTGCCGGACGCCGTGCAAGGCCATTACCCGGTCGTGCTGGCCAATATCCTCGCGACCCCGCTCAAGGTGTTGGCCCCCTTGCTCACCGCGCGCGTGGCAACCGGCGGGGCACTGGTGCTGGCCGGCATCTTGGAACGCCAAGCGGATGAGCTCAGCGCCGCCTATGCGCCACATCTGCCTGCGGGCAGCGCGCTCACCGTCGCCGACCGCGAGGACGGCTGGGTGCTGATGACCGCGACCCTCTGAACGCTGGCCTGGTTTCCTCTCGCGACGGGGCACGGACAGCGCGAGGCGCACCTCTACAATCGGACGGCCATGAGCCTCATCACCCGTTGCCCCTCTTGCCGCACCATGTTCAAGGTGGCGCAGGACCAACTCAAGGTCTCGCAAGGTTGGGTCCGCTGCGGTCAGTGTGAGCAGGTGTTTGACGCGACGGCCAACCTGGTGCAGGAGCCGCCCGCCCTGACGACGCCGCTGGCGACCCCGCCATCTGGGGCTGCGGTGGCGCCGCCTGCGGCCACACCGCCCAGACCGGCCGCCGCGGCACCTTCCCAGAAAAGCTGGGAAGAGGAGATGGTGGAAGCCGAGTTTGGTGACCTCCAAGCTCAGCATGATGCGCCGCTGGACGATCTGCAGCTCGAAACCCCCGATGCCTCGGCCTGGCGCGAGCCGCGCTTCGCCGAGGAGCCCCACGATCTGCCTCCGTTGCAAGTCGCCGAACCCTCGTCGCGCTTGGATGACGCTGATTTTCCCGCGCCGTCCGCCCCCTTGCCGCGCGGCGCCGCCGCCGTGGTGGACTCCCCCGCAGGCATCCGCCACGCGTCTTCCCAGCCTTCGTTTGCTGCCGGCCCGACCGCGCCGCAGGTAAGTTCGGGCGACGAGGGGCCAGAGGCGGACACCTTGTCTTTCATGCGCCGCTCGCGCTGGCGTCATCCGGCGGTGCGTGCGCTGTTGTTCCTCCTGTGCTGCGTGCTGTCCCTGGCGCTGCTGCTGCAGGTTGCCCGCCATGAGCGTGACCACATCGCCGCGCGGGAGCCCGCCTTGCGGCCTTGGCTGCATGTGCTGTGTGAGCAGCTCGATTGCACGGTGGAGCCGCTGCGCCAGATCGAGTCGGTGGTGATCGATGGCTCGGCCTTCAGCAAGATCCGCGACGAGCTCTACCAACTCAACCTGACCTTGCGCAACAAGGCGCCGGTGGATCTGGCTCTGCCCGCCATCGAATTGGTGCTGACGGATGTGCAGGATCAGGTGCTGATCCGCCGGGTACTGTTGCCCCAGGAGTTGGGGGCGGGTTCGGGCGCCGCCCAGGACGATGGTCTGCGCACCCAGGGCGCGAACCGCTTGATCCGGTCTGGCAATGAGTTCCAGGCCACGGTGCTCATGGAAATCAAGAACGGCAATGGCGCCGCCAACCGCGCCGCGGGCGCTGGTCTGGAAGGCCGCGTGGCCGGCTACCGGCTGCTGGCTTTTTATCCTTGAACGCCTTCCCGCATTTTTACCTTCAACGATTCAATCCAAGAGAAAAGAGAGCATTCCATGGCGGCACTGATCTGCGGTTCCCTGGCCTTCGATTCCATCATGAACTTCGAGGGGCGATTCTCCGAGCAGATCATGCCGGACCAGCTGCACATCCTGAATGTGTCGTTCCTGGTGCCCACGCTGCGGCGCGACTTCGGTGGATGCGCTGGCAATATTGCCTATGCCTTGCGCGCGCTGGGGGGCGTGCCCGTTCCGATGGCCACCCTTGGCAACGATGGTGCGGGGTATGTGGAGCGCTTGAACAAGCTGGGTATTGCCACTCGCTTCGTGCGACAACTGCCCGAGACCTACACGGCGCAGGCGCTGATCATGACGGACAAGGACAACAACCAGATCACGGCCTTCCACCCCGGCGCGATGACCCAGGCGCATGTGACGCGCATTGAGCGCGACGCACCTGGCATGCAAGATGTGAAGCTGGGCATCATTTCCCCCGACGGGCGGGATGCCATGCTGGAGCATGCCGCGCAGTTCAAGGCCGCCGGCATTCCTTTTGTCTTCGATCCCGGTCAAGGTCTGCCCATGTTCGATGGCAAGGACCTGGCTCACTTCATCGAATTGGCCGACTGGGTCACGGTCAACGACTATGAGGGCAAGATGCTGTGCGACCGCACGGGCTGGAGCCCGGCGGAGATCTCGCGCAAGGTGCGCGGCTTGGTCATCACCCTGGGCGCCGAAGGCAGCGAAGTCTGGACCAACGGCGAGAAAGACTGGATCGCTCCTACCCCCGCCGCTGCCATCGTCGACCCAACCGGCTGTGGCGACGCTTACCGTGGCGGACTGCTTTTCGGCTTGGAGCGTGGCTGGCCCCTGGCCAAGGCCGCGGCCCTCGGCAACCGCATGGGTTCGCACAAGATCGCCTTCCGCGGACCGCAGAACTACCCGGTGGACACCGCGAAGTTCGGGCTCTGACGCGCGCCGCCACTCCATGCATCTCGAGCGGGGTGTGCGCAGGGTCATCACACCCTAGACAGATCGCACCTGCGCTGGCACGGCCTCTTCAATCGGGCGGCGAGGATTCGGGTGGGCTGAGCTGCTTCCAATCCGCGGTCACCGCTGAGTGCGCCGCGACATGCAGCTGCTTGCGTCGCGCGGTGGCACCGTGCTGCAGCGTCACGCTCGAATTCGGGATGCTCAGGGTCTTGGCCAGCCAGACTCGCAGCGCCTCATTGGCCTTGCCGTCCACCGGCGGAGCCTGCAGTCTCACCTTCAATGCACCATCGAACAGGCCCTGGATCTGCGTGCGGGAGGCGTTCGGCATGACATGGAGGTCTACCAGCACGGAGCCGTCCTTCTGGGCGCGCAGAAAGGTGGCGTTGGTTTGATTCTGGCCCGAGCTTCTGTTCATGCCTCTCAATCATCCGCAAAAGAAAAAGCCTGCTGCCCTCGCGGGCAACAGGCTGAGACGGCAGGCCCCGTTCAGGGACGGCTGGCCGTGGGGAAAGGCCAAGCGGCCTGCGGGTTCAACGTGGTTTGGGCCACGGGCGCCGCGGGTGCAGCAGCGGGTTTCGCAGGCGCAGCGGCAGGCTTGGCAGCGGCCTTTTTCGCGGCGGGCTTCTTGGCAGCAGGCTTTTTCGCGGCGGGCTTCTTGGCAGCAGCCTTCTTCGCCACGGTCTTCTTGGCGGCGGCCTTCTTGGCAGGAGCCTTCTTCGCGGCGACCTTCTTGACCGCAGCCTTCTTGGCCGGGGCCTTCTTCGCTGCGGCCTTCTTGGCCGGAGCCTTCTTCGCTACGGCCTTCTTAGCCGGAGCCTTTTTAGCGGCGGTTTTTTTCGCCGGAGCTTTCTTTGCAGTTGCCATTTCGATTCTCCTTGATCAAGTTACAAAGAGCACTTCATGCGTTTGTTGGAGTACATGAAGTGATTCATGGCGCTGGGAACCTGCGGGAGGAACCCAGCGCCATGAACGGGGTGGCACGGACACCCGCAGCTCTTCTGCTGAGAGCGGTCGGGAGTCCATGCGATTCGTGAAGCCATAGATTGATTTTTGTGTCCTGCGCTCAGTCCCAGGACAGCGCGCCGCCGGACTGGTACTCGATGACGCGGGTCTCGAAGAAATTGCGTTCTTTCTTCAGGTCGATCATCTCGCTCATCCAGGGGAAGGGATTCTCTTCGTTGGGGAAGAGCGCTTCCAGGCCGATCTGGGTGGCGCGCCGGTTGGCGATGTAGCGCAAGTAGCCTTTGAACATGGAAGCGTTCATGCCCAGCACGCCGCGCGGCATGGTGTCTTCGGCGTAACGGTATTCCAGTTCGACAGCCTTCTCGAACAGGCCGCGGATCTCGGCCTTGAATTCGGGCGTCCAGAGCTGCGGGTTCTCCAGCTTGATCTGGTTGATCAGGTCAATGCCGAAGTTGCAGTGCATGGACTCGTCGCGCAGGATGTACTGGTACTGCTCGGCGGCACCCGTCATCTTGTTCTGGCGGCCCAGGGCCAGGATCTGGGTGAAGCCGACGTAGAAGAACAGACCTTCCATCAGGCAGGCGAAGACGATCAGGCTCTTGAGGAGCGTCTGGTCGGTTTCCAGCGTGCCGGTGTGGAAGTTGGGGTCCATGATCGCGTTGATGAACGGGAGCAGGAACTCGTCCTTGTCACGGATGGACTGGACTTCCAGGTAGGCGCTGAAGATCTCGGATTCGTCCAGACCCAGAGATTCCACGATGTACTGGTAGGCGTGGGTGTGGATCGCTTCCTCGAAGGCCTGGCGCAGCAGGAACTGTCGGCATTCCGGCGCCGTGATGTGGCGGTAGGTACCCAGCACGATGTTGTTGGCCGCCAGCGAATCCGCCGTGACGAAGAAACCCAGGTTGCGCTTGATGATGCGACGCTCGTCTTCCGAAAGACCGTTCGGGTCCTTCCAGAGCGCGATGTCGCGGTTCATGTTCACTTCCTGCGGCATCCAGTGGTTGGCGCAGGTGGCGAGGTATTTTTCCCAGGCCCACTTGTACTTGAACGGGACCAGCTGGTTGACGTCGGTCTGGCCATTGATGATGCGCTTGTCAGACGCCTTGATGCGATGCGTACCGGACGGCGCATGCGAGGCGGATTGAGGAGCGGCGATTGCCGTGTCGGCGAGTGTGGAAGACAGGGCAGCCTGCGAGACCTGAGGTGCGCGTGCGGGTGCCGGCGTCGGGGACAAACGGGCTGCGCCAGCGTGGGGGGCTGGCGATGTGGGTTTGACTTCTTCGTCCCAGGACAACATAGAGAGATCCAATTCCTGAATTATGTGAGCAGCGATCTGAATTGCAAAGTGTTCATTCACACCGCCGCTTGTTTTGTTGCTCTATTGCATCGCGCGCCGCGCTCCCCATCACACACTTTGTGTGAGTGACCGGTGACGGGAGTCGACGCGCGCACGGTGCGACACGTGCACCGCGCATTGCTTCACTGGCAGGCTTCGCAGCCCGGGTCGTCGATGGCGCAGAACTTGATGTCCGTCGCGGCGACAGCCATCTGCGTTTGCGCGGCGGCGGCCGCTGCTTCGAGCGCGCTGACCTTCTTCGCGCTGGCTGGCTTCGATGTGACCGGAGCCATGGCCGCAGCGCCTGTCTCGGACGAACCCGAAGACACGGCATTCAGGCGGCCAGCGGCCACGGTGGACTTCTCCGCCTGGGTCGCGCTGGTGGTGCGCAGGTAGTAGGTGGTCTTCAGGCCGCGCGTCCAGGCCAGCTTGTAGGTGTCGTCCAGCTTCTTGCCCGAGGCGCCCGCCATGTAGATGTTGAGCGATTGGGCCTGGTCGATCCACTTCTGGCGGCGCGCGGCGGCTTCGACCAACCAGCTCGGCTCGACCTCGAAGGCCGTGGCGTACAGCGCCTTGATGTCCTGGGGCACGCGATCAATGGGCAGCAGGGAGCCGTCGAAGTGCTTCAGGTCCATCACCATCACCTCGTCCCACAGGCCCAGGCGCTTCAGATCCTTGACCAAGTAGCCATTGATGATCGTGAACTCGCCGGACAGGTTGGACTTGACCGACAGGTTGCCGAAGCAGGGCTCGATGGACGCGTCCACCCCGATGATGTTGGAAATCGTCGCCGTCGGTGCGATGGCCACGCAGTTGCTGTTGCGCATGCCGTCGGCGGCGATCTTCTTGCGCAGCAGTTCCCAGTCCAGGGTGGCGGAACGATCGACTTCCACGTAACCACCGCGTTCGCGCGCCAGCAGTTCCAGCGTGTCCGGCGGCAGGATGCCCTTGCTCCAGAGCGAACCCTGGTAGCTGGAGTACACGCCGCGCTCGCGGGCCAGCTCGGTCGAGGCCCAGTAAGCGTAGTAGCAAATGGCTTCCATCGACTCGTCGGCGAATTGCACCGCGGCGTCGCTGGCGTAGGGGATGCGCATTTCATACAGCGCGTCCTGGAAGGCCATCACGCCCAGACCGACGGGGCGGTGGCGCAGATTGCTGTCGCGCGCCTTCTTGACGGCGTAATAGTTGATGTCGATCACGTTGTCCAGCATGCGCATGGCCGTGCTGATGGTCTTCTTCAGCTTTTCGTGATCGAGCTTGCCGTCCGTGATGTGCTGCTTGAGGTTGACCGAACCTAGGTTGCAGACGGCGGTTTCGGTGTCGCTGGTGTTGAGCGTGATCTCGGTGCAGAGGTTGGACGAGTGCACCACGCCCGCGTGCTGCTGGGGCGAGCGCACGTTGCAGGCGTCCTTGAAGGTGATCCAGGGGTGGCCGGTCTCGAACAGCATCGAGAGCATCTTGCGCCACAGGTCGATCGCCGGCACGGTCTTGCTGGGCTTGAGTTCGCCGCGCTTGGCCTTGGCCTCGTAGGCCACATAGGCTTTTTCGAAGGCCGAGCCAAACAGGTCGTGCAGGTCAGGCGCGTCGGAGGGCGAGAACAGTGTCCACTCGCCCTTTTCCATCACGCGGCGCATGAACAGGTCCGGAATCCAGTTGGCCGTGTTCATGTCGTGGGTGCGGCGGCGGTCGTCGCCCGTGTTCTTGCGCAGTTCCAGGAATTCCTCGATGTCCAGGTGCCAGGTTTCCAGGTACGTGCAGACCGCGCCCTTGCGCTTGCCGCCCTGGTTCACCGCCACGGCGGTGTCGTTCACCACTTTCAGGAAGGGGACGACACCTTGAGATTCGCCGTTCGTGCCCTTGATGTGGCTGCCCAGCGCGCGTACGCGCGTCCAGTCATTGCCCAGGCCGCCCGCGAACTTGGACAGCAGGGCGTTTTCCTTGATGGATTCGTAGATGCCGTCCAGATCGTCCGGGACCGTGGTCAGGTAGCAGCTGGAGAGCTGGCTACGCAGGGTGCCGCTGTTGAACAGCGTGGGCGTCGACGACATGAAGTCGAAGGAGGACAGCACCTCGTAGAACTCGATGGCGCGGGCTTCGCGGTCGATTTCATTCAGCGCCAGGCCCATGGCCACGCGCATGAAGAAGGCCTGCGGCAGCTCGATGCGGGTCTTCTTGACGTGCAGGAAGTAGCGGTCGTACAGGGTTTGCAGGCCCAGGTAGTCGAATTGCTGGTCACGCTCGGACTTGAGCGCCGCGCCCAGGCGCTTGAGGTCGTACTGCAGCAGCTCGGGGTTGAGCAGCTCGGCGTCCACGCCCTTCTTGATGAAGCCGGGGAAGTAGTCGGCATAGGCCTGCTTCATCTCAGAAGGTTGCACGTCGCGGCCCAGCACCTCCTTGGCGATGGTGTGGAACAGCAGGCGCGCGGTGGCATAGGTGTAGTCCGGGTCCTTCTCGATCAGGGTGCGAGCGGCCAGGATGGCGGCCTTGTACACCTCTTCCAGCGGCACGCCGTCGTAGAGGTTGCGCAGGGTTTCGGCCACGATGGGGTCGGCCTTGACGTCAGCGGAGAGGTTGGCGCAGGCGCTTTCGATCAGACGTTGCAAGCGGTTCAGGTCCAGCGCCACGCGCTGGCCGTTGTCGGTGACGTGCAGCACCGGCGTTTGCGGTGCCGCCTGGGCCGCATGCTGGGCGCGCTCTTCGGCCCGCTTGGCGCGGTAGAGCACGTAGGCGCGGGCCACCTCATGGTGGCCGCCGCGCATCAGGCCCAACTCCACCTGGTCTTGCACGTCTTCGATATGGAAGGTGCCGCCGCCCGGGCGCGAGCGCGTCAGCGCGCGCACCACGGCCTGCGTCAGGCCATCGACGGTTTCGCGCACGCTGGCCGAGGCCGCGCCTTGCGCGCCATGCACGGCCAGGAAGGCCTTCATCAGGGCGACGGCGATCTTGCTCGGTTCAAAGGGCACGACGGCGCCGTTGCGGCGGATGATCTGGTAGTGGGCGAGCGCGCTGTTGGCACCCAGGGCCGCGCCGTGCGTCATGCTGGCGCCTTGCGGCAAGGTCGTGGTGGCTAGGGAATGGGAGGACGGGGGAGTGATCAGGCCGGTTTGCATCTTTTCCTCGTGTCTGGCAAATCTGTGTTCGTGGCGCGAAATGTTCCTGGGGCGGGAAACACTATAGGTAGGGGGTGCGTCGATGGCAATCCACTACCCGTAGTGTAGCGGCGCATTCGCGCGAATGCGCGTGAAGAAGGTCACGCCGGTGTGCAAAAGTTACGCGAGCAGGCCCACGCGACATGGGCCTGACACGTACCGAGGCGCACTCGCGCGACAAGCTTTGGCGTTCATGAACCCGTCATGAAGGTGCGCAGCCCTTGCCACTCCGAGATGCGTGCGCGGGCATCCAGAAAGCACGCGGCCGAATCGTCAAAACGGGCTGGCGAACCGCTTGTTTGCGTGGTGCAGGCACCATGTGCCGCGCCACGCGCAGCGAGTGAATCGTGCAGGCAAGTCAGCTTGCGCTGACTTCGGGAAAGTACCGAGCGGGCCAATCGAGGCGGGCTTGCAGTTCCCGCCATTGAAAGCCCGGCCCTGGATCGGCCTTGCGGCCCGGCGCGATGTGTTCATGCCCGGCAATCTGCCGCACTGGGTAACGCAGAGCCAGCGCAGCACACAGGCGAGTCAGCGTCTCGTACTGCGCCGCGTCGAAGCTGTCCCCTTCCAGACCTTCCAGTTCGATGCCGATGGAGAAGTCGTTGCAGTTGTCGCGACCGCAATAGTGCGAGACGCCGGCATGCCAGGCGCGGTCATCGCAGCTCACGAATTGCCATAGCTCGCCGTCGCGCCGCACGTAGAAGTGGGCGGACACCTGCAATCCCTCGATGGATTTGAAATAGGGGTGGGCGTTCCAGTCCAGTGTGTTGGTGAACAGCCGCTGCACCGCGTCGCCACCGTACTGCCCCGGCGGTAGGCTGATCGAGTGCAAGACGATGAGATCGATCACCGGCGTCTGGCTGTCATCGCCATCCCTCGTCGGGCGCGGTCCGAAGTTGGGTGAATCCAGCCGGTGTGCCGGGCCGTACCAGCCGCCATTCCACAACACATCGCCAGCCTGTTCCTCGGCCATGCTCAGTAGGTCCCGGGTTCCGCGAGCCGCCGGTGTTCGACGCTGCAGTAGTAGGCGCTGGAACTGGCAACGGCCTCGTGCATCGGCAGATGCAAGCCGCAATGCGCGCAGCGCACCATGTCCTCGGGCGCGCTTTGGGGCGGGGGCCGGCGCGTCGAGTCCGATGGCCGTTTGGTCTGGGGTTCGGCCGTTCGGCCGGAGCGCAATAGCCAAATTGCCAACAGAATGATGAGAAGCAAGAGCAGGAACTTCATGGGGTCAGACCGAACGCTGAAGCACGATTTCAAGCACGAAGCGCGAGCCCACGTAGGCCAGCAACAGCAGCCCCGCGCCCGTGAATAGCCAGCGGGCCGCGCGCCAGCCGCGCCAGCCCAGTCGCCAGCGCCCATGGAGCAACACCGCGAACACCAGCCAAGAGAGCACGGAAAACACCATCTTGTGGTTCCACTTCCAAGGTGTGCCGTAGAGGTGTTCGTCAAACAACAGCCCGGCGGCCAAGGTGGCCGTGAGCAGAATGAAGCCCGCGGTCACGAAGCGGAAGGTCAGCCGCTCCAGCGTCAGCAGGGGCAGGCCACTGTCGGATTCGCTGGCATGGCGGATGCGGGTGTCGGCCCGCAGCATCAGCAGTGCATGCACCACGGCCACGGCGAACAGGCCGTACGAGGCGATGCCCAGCGCCCAGTGCAGGGGCAGTAGCAGGGCGCCGTGGTGCGTGATCACCTGCCCGGGAAAAAACAGACTCAACACCACGGCCAGCAGGCTCAGCGCCGCCAGCGGGGCGGGCAGCGCGCGCCGCGACTGCAGTGCCGGGTAGTAGCGTGCTTCGATGGCGTAGACCGCCACCACCAGCCACACGGTGACCGAGAGGGCCGGCGCGAAGCCGAAGTAAGGCTCGTCATGCCAC
This sequence comes from Hylemonella gracilis ATCC 19624, assembly GCF_000211835.1. GTDB lineage: Bacteria > Pseudomonadota > Gammaproteobacteria > Burkholderiales > Burkholderiaceae_C > Hylemonella > Hylemonella gracilis. Next base: position 37,920 of record NZ_AEGR01000075.1, read on the forward strand.
AGGCCGAGCCCCACTCCCAGCAGCAGTGCATGCAACAGCCAGGCCAAGCCGAGCGCCGCACGGGCGCCTCGACCGGGGCTCAGGGCTGACACCACGTAAGCCAGCGCGCACACCAAGCCAGGCAGCAGCGCGTGAAAGGGAAGTGCGAAAGGCATGGTGTCAGGCAGGGAGATGGGGGCTGCTCGATAAAATCACGGACCTAAGTATAGAGAGTGGTTTTCATTCATGGCCAACGCCCTTACCGACAAACTCTCGCGCATCGTCAAGGAAATGCGCGGCCAGGCCCGCATCACCGAGGGCAACGTGGCCGACATGCTGCGCGAAGTGCGCATGGCCCTGCTGGAGGCCGATGTGGCCCTGCCCGTGGTGCGCGACTTCATCGCCCGCGTCAAGGACAAGGCCCTGGGTCAGGCCGTTGTGGGCTCGCTCACGCCGGGCCAGGCCCTGGTCGGCGTGGTCAACCGAGAACTTGCCGCCACCATGGGCGAGGTGGACGAGTCTGGCGCCCTCAAAGGCCCGGCCGACATCAACCTCGCCGCCCAGCCACCCGCCGTCATCTTGATGGCTGGCCTGCAGGGCGCTGGCAAGACCACGACCACGGCCAAGTTGGCGCGCCACCTGATCACCAAGCGCAAGAAGAAGGTGCTCACGGTGTCGGGTGACGTGTACCGCCCCGCCGCCATCGAGCAGCTCAAGACCGTCACGGCCCAGGCCGGTGCCGAGTGGTTCCCGAGCACCCCTGACCAGAAACCTTCCGACATCGCGCGCGCCGCGTTGGACTACGCCAAGAAACACTATTTCGATGTGCTCTTGGTGGACACCGCGGGCCGTCTGGCCATCGACGAAGCCTTGATGAAGGAAATCCAGGACCTGCATGCCATCTTGGACCCAGTGGAAACGCTGTTCGTCGTGGATGCAATGCAGGGCCAGGACGCGGTGAACACCGCCAAGGCCTTCAAGGAAGCGCTGCCGCTGACCGGCATCGTCTTGACCAAGATGGATGGCGATTCACGCGGCGGCGCGGCGCTCTCCGTGCGCGCCGTCACGGGCGCTCCGATCAAGTTCGCGGGCGTGAGCGAGAAGATCGACGGTTTGGAAGTCTTCGACGCCGAGCGTCACGCGGGGCGGGTGCTGGGCATGGGCGACATCGTCGCCCTGGTCGAGCAAGTCACGGCCAATGTGGACATCGAGGCCGCGCAAAAACTCGCGGCCAAGGTCAAAAGTGGCGCCAGCTTTGACCTCAACGATTTCCTGGCCCAGCTCCAGCAAATGAATCAGATGGGGGGGCTGGCGAGTCTGATGGATAAGTTGCCGGGGCAGCTTGCGGCCAAAGCCGGTCAGGTGGACACGGCCAAGGTCGAGAAAGACATGCGACGCAAGCAGGGCATCATCCACAGCATGACGCCCCGAGAGCGCGCGAAGCCCGAACTGATCAAGGCCACCCGCAAGCGCCGCATCGCCTTGGGCGCTGGCGTGCAGGTTCAGGACGTGAACCGCCTGCTCAAGGAGTTCGAGCAGATGCAAGACATGATGAAGAAGATGAAGGGCGGCGGCCTCATGAAGATGATGAAGCGCATGGGCGGCATGCCAGGGATGAAGGGACTGCCTCCCGGAATGCCGCGTCTTTGAGCGGCCCGCTGCCGCTTCGGGCACTTCGCCGCCAGCCTGGGCGGGCGTGGAGCCCGCCAGGCGAAGAAGAAGTGATCGTCAGCTTCCCGCGTGCCGCCAGGCGCGCCGCAGCACGGCGTGGGGCCAGGCCTCTTGCGGGATCAGCAGCCATCGCCTCGCACGCAGTGCCGAGCCCAGTCCCGGCTGGCTGCTGAGCACGGTGAGCGGGGCGGCCAGTAGCAGCGGCAGGCCCACGGGCAGCAGGATGAGCATCAGGGACCACAGCGGATAGCCGATTTCAGCGGCGTTCCAGGATTCAAAAGCCGCCACACCACCCACCAGCAGCAACAGCGCCACGCTGGCTGGGGCAAATTGGCGCAGGGCGTGCGCCCAGGGCACGGCCGCCGCTTCACGCGGGGGGGATTTCCACTCCAGCTTCCAGCCAGTGAGCGCGATCAGCACGAAAAGGCTGTGCGCGATCATGCGGATCGGCGCCTGCAGCAAGGCCAGCAGCGCTTCCAGCAAGGCGCTTTGCAGCAGCTTGCGCGCGCCACCGTGGAAGCGTTGTTCCCGCTTGAGCAGCACCGCGAGCAAGCCCAGAAGGCGTGGCACGAAGAGCAGGCACAAGGTCCAAGCCCAGAGCCAGCCCAGATCGCTGTTGAGCGTTCCCTCGCCGATCCATGCCGAACCCAGGCCCGCGTGGCCGGCACCGTTGAACCACAGCACGCCACCCAGGGTGAGGAAGGCGAGCCACAGCGGCGCGGAAATGTACGAGAGGGCGCCAGTCACGAACATCGCGCGGTGGACGGGGTGCATGCCGGGCTCGGCCATCAGCCGGGCGTTTTGCAGATTGCCCTGGCACCAGCGGCGGTCGCGCTGCAGCTCGGCGAGCAGATCCGGGGGCTGTTGCTCATAGCTGCCGCCCACGTCCGAGACAAGCCAGACCTCCCAGCCCGCGCGGCGCATCAGCGCGGCTTCGACGAAATCGTGCGAAAGGATGGGACCGCTCAGGCCGCCCTGGCCCGCAATCGGAGCCAATCCGCAATGCCGCATGAAGGGCTCGACGCGGATGATGGCGTTGTGCCCCCAGTAGTGCGACTCACCCAGTTGCCAGAATTGCATGCCCAGGGTGAAGAGCCGTCCCGTGACGCGGCTGGCGAACTGCTGGGCACGCGCGTGCAGCGTGACGTGCCCCACGGCCTGAGTGGCGGTCTGGATGATGCCGGCGTGCGGATTGGCTTCCATCAGCTTGACCAAGGTGGCGAGTGCGTCGCCGCTCATCACGCTGTCGGCGTCGAGCACGACCATGTAGCGATAGTCGCGGCCCCAGCGGCGGCAGAAGTCCGCCACGTTGCCCGCCTTGCGGTGCGTGCGGCGGCGGCGCGCGCGGTAGTAGACCTCGACCTGGGGCAGGCCGGACTGTGCGTGGCTGGCGGCCAGCGTGGCACGCAATTCTTCCCAGGCCGCGCGTTCGGCGGCGAGCACTTCAGGTCGGCTGCTGTCGGACAGCACGAACACATCGAATTGCCCGGCCGCAAAATCTTGGGCACGCGCCGTCGCGGACAGCGACTCGCAAGTGGCCCGCAAGCCCGCGAAGACCGTGGACACGTCCTCATGGCAGATCGGCATGATCACCGCGGTCCGTGCCTCGGGGTTCATGCGGTGCCGACGCACGGACCGGCCCGAGAGCGCGTGGCGGTCGCCGCGCAGTAGAACCCAGGCCCCCATCAGCGCCGTCACGAAGCCGGAGGTCACCCAGGCCGACAGCAGCGCGTACAGCGCGATCTGGGCGATCTGCATCCAGCCAGCCAGCGCGGTTGGCGCGATGGGCTGGGCATGCGCGAACAGTGCGGCGGTGCCAGCGGTGGACGCCGCGATCAACAGCATGAAGACCCGGCGGCGTTGGCGACCAGCGCGTTGCCTCGCCTCGCTCGCTGGATGCGCCACCCCAAGAGGCTGCGCGGGGGAAGCCCACGGTGTCAGCAGGCGCCTCAACGCCGCGTTCAGACCCAGGCCCACACCCCGCCAGAATCCCACCCAGGGTCGGGTGGGCATGCTGCCGCGGTGCAAGGGCGGGGCGGTGGCGGCGTCACGCGTGCTGTCGCAGGGGGACGACAGACTGGTTTGTGCGGGGTGAGCGCCAGCCGCAGACGCGGGGCGATCCCCGTCTGAAGTGCGGCTGGAGAGGCGGGAAGAAAGTGCAGGCATACCCTTGCTAGGGCAAGCGCCGTGCCACTAAAAAATCCTCTTTCAGATCAAAGGCTTGTGATGGTTTTTCGGAGCGGATTGCAAAGTTTCGTGAAAAAGTTCCGCAAACCCTGCATTTTTGTCGCCGTGCGGCGACAACAGCCCGAGGGCTTCGACGTCATGTGAAAGAAATCCCTTATTCATCAAGCACTTGCCCGTGTCGTTCGGGGGCGACAGGTGGGCTCGAGGACGAGGATGGGCCCGTTCCTGCGATGCTGGTGTCGCCGCCCGTCTTGAAGCGGCCTGGCGTCAGCCCGTGCTTTTGCAGCAGGCGGTAGAACTCGGTGCGGTTGCGGTCCGCCAGCCGCGCGGCGTCCGCCACATGTCCATCGGTCAGCTTCAGCAGATTGACCAAGTAATCGCGTTCGAAACGCTGCTTGGCTTCGGCATAGCTGAGCACCTCAACCGAAGGCGTGCGCAGCGCGCGTTGCACCAAGGTCAGGGGCACCAGCGGCGTGGTGGCCAAGGCGCAGACCTGCTCCACGACGTTGTGCAGCTGGCGCACATTGCCCGGCCAGGGCGCGGTGGCCAGCGCCTTGAGCGCCTCGGGCGCGAAGCCCGCCAGCTTGCGCCCTCTGTCCTCATTGCCGTATTTGCCGGCCAGCTTGCGCAGGAAGTGATTGGCCAGCAGCGGGATGTCCTCGCGCCGCTCCGCCAATGTGGGCAGGTGGAGCGTGACCACGTTGAGGCGGTAATACAAATCCTCGCGGAATTGTCCGGCGGCGAGCGCGGTATCCAGATCACGATGGGTGGCGCTGACGATGCGCACGTCCACCGGGATGGATTGCGCGGCACCCAGAGGTCGCACCGCGCGTTCCTGCAGCACGCGCAGCAGTTTGACCTGCAGGGCCAGCGGCATGTCTCCGATTTCGTCCAGCAGCAAGGTGCCGCCGTCCGCCGCCTGGAAAAGCCCCTTGTGATTGGTGTGTGCGTCGGTGAAGGCGCCCTTGACGTGGCCAAAAAGCTCGCTCTCCAGCAAGTTCTCGGGAATGGCGCCGCAGTTCACCGCGACGAACGGCTTTTTCGCGCGCGCGCTGGCGTTGTGGATGGCGCGTGCCAGCAGTTCCTTGCCGGTCCCGCTGTCACCGCGCAGCAGCACGCTGGCGTCGCTGCGCGCCACCATGCGCGTTTCCGCCAGCAGTTCGGCCATCCTGGCGGAGCGGCTGATGATGTCCGCCCGCCAGGGTTCGTTCGCGGCGGAGCTGGCCGCCGAGGCGGTGTCCGCGGCGTGCGCGCTGTGCAGCGCGAGGGCCTGGGCGATCTTGTCGAGCAGTTCCTTGCCCTCGAAAGGCTTGGTCAGGTAGGTGTAGACACCGCGCGACGTCGCTTCCACCGCGTCGGGAATGGAGCCATGCGCGGTCAGCAGGATGACCGGCAGCATGGGGTGCTGGGCGTGGATTTCATCGAACAGGGCTAAGCCGTCCTTGCCCGGCAGGCGCACGTCCGACAACACCAGTTGGGGACGTTCCAGCGCGAGTTGGGTCAGCGCTGTTTCCGCCGAGGCGGCGGTCAGCACGCGGTAGCCCGCCGCTTCCAGTCGCAGGGTGAGCAGACGCAGCATGTCGGCGTCGTCGTCGACGACGAGCAAGGTCGAGGAGGGGCTGGCGCTCATGGCAATGAACCTGCTTTGTCCGGGTCGGTGTGGGGTGCGGGCGAGGTGGCGGGCACGGGGCCAGTCGTGGTCTTGGGGGGGGGCAAGGGTGTCGCCTGGGGCAGACTGTCTTCTACGGCGCGCATCGCGGCGATCTGGCCGTTCAACTGCTCGATACGCTGCTGGCGCTCACGCAGGAGTTGAGCCTGCTGCTCGTTGGATTCTTGCAGGCGTTGTTGCTCGGCGTACAGCGACGCGAGCCGCAGTGCGAGCTGCTGAGCGAAAGCGAGTTGCTGCGTGCGCAGTGCGCTGTGGCCGTCCTGGGTTTCCATGGCCTTGAGGCGTTCGATTTCAGCGTCCAGCGCCTCCGGCGACAGGGCGCACAGCGCCTCGGCGTAGGCCAGCGCCTCGGCAGCGGTGCCGAGATCTTTCTGACGTGCCGGCACGGGCGTGGCGCTGGGGAGAGGCGCTGTGTCCGCGACGGGTTGCCGGTCCAAGAAAGGCAAATCCACCGACAGCGACCAGCTCGATGGCGGCCAGAGCTTGGCCGCGCACCCAGCTAGTTGGCTCAGCCCGACCGCGATGAGGCCGACTGCCACCACTCGCGCGCAAGGACGCACCCACAGCAGCCGGCGCTGCGGGGGAGACGGGCGATGCGGACGAGGTGGATGGGAAGCGAAGGTCATGGAAAAGAGGGCGGGCGCATGGCGGGCAAGCGCTGTGGCCAGTCTATCTAGTCAGGGAACCGCTCCCGCTCGGTGGGGCCCCTTGGGACGGCGGAGGTTGCCGGCGAGGGCAGCGCCTGCCGCACACGCATCGCATTGTCCACCCCTTCTTCTGTAGAAATCAGCGAGGACTGATGAATGTCCCCTTGATCCAGCGCGCATCCGCACCTTGAGTGATCTCTTGAGCAAGCAAGCGACAGCAGCTTCGGTTGCAGGCATCAGGGCTTGTGTCATCGCGGGCTGGGTCGCGGAAGCCGCCTTTGCGGTAAACGGCCACCCCGATGGGTATATTGATGTGCAATGTCACCAATAGTTACCGATGGAGGCTCTGACAGCGTTCGGTGTCACACTTCAGCCGCGTCTCGGTGCCCATCAAACTGGATTTTGAGTCTCCCAAGTCCACAAAGTTTGAAACAAAGCGCAAAAACGCGGCTGTCTGGCCGGAAAGCATGACGGTCTGCCCTAGGATATTGCCAATTGGGGGAATCCGGCCGACGGAGACCCGGAAAGGACGAATGAAGAAGCACCTATACACGCTGGCGACCTGTTGGATATTGGCGTTTTCGACGGTGTCGCACGCTGCCAGCACCGACTTTGTCGCCACCCACATGGAGGCCGGCTACTACTATGGATTCGGGTCAGGCGCCTCCGAGGCTGAAGCCCAAGCTGCGGCCTTCGATGATCTCGTTTACAACCTGCTCACCGAAAGCGGTGCCATCAAAAGAGAGAAGAAGAACAAGGTGGTGCTGACCGCCGAGATGAAGGCTGCGGTGGCTGTGGTGGCTACCCGTTCTTACACGGCGGACAAGAAGGGCAACATCTTCCAGGCCTCGTACCGGGTGTCGAACGGCGACTGGGCCAAGGCCGAAGCAGCGCGGACGTCCAAGCTGGCTGCCGACCTGGGGCCCAAGTTTGACGTGGTGGTGAAGGGTAAGGGCGCCTTGGGAGACCGTCTCTCTCAAGCGGTCCAGATTGACGCTGCTCTCCATCGAGCGGCCGTTGCCCTGACGCTGCGCACCGGCGACGCCTCATCCCCGCTGCTGTCGCAGACCATCGAGACCTGGGCTGCCTCACAACTGGCGGGTTCCAAGGTCAGCCTGAACCCCAAGGACGGCTTGGTTCAGGGGGGCGCTCCCTTCGTCGTCACCGTCACCGCCAAGGACGGCGTCCCCGTGGCCGGATTGCCTCTGAATGTGGTCTGGTCCGCGGCGGACTCCACGGCCCCCGCCCAGGGCATCGTCACCGACGCCAAGGGTACGGCGGCCTTCGCCTATCCCACCGTCGACGCCTTCAAGAACACGAAGGCGGTGCTGACCATCACTGGCGACTTCGCCCGCAAGGCGCCCGAAGTCCCGTTTCTAGCATCCCTCGACGCGAGCTTGAAAACCGAGGCAGCTTACCGCAACGCCGAGGAAATGGCCCAGGTCGCCGACCATCTGGTCAACGTGGCCGCCGGCACCTACACGGTCGGCAAGGTCGATCAGGATCGCCGTGCCAGTGGCAACGAAAAGCCCCGGACCGTCACCGTCGCCGCCTTCGCCATCGCCAAGGGGCCTGTGACCAACGGCCAGTACCGCTCCTACCTCGACGCCACCAACGTGCCCCAAAGCGAGTGGCCCGAGTACCTCGAATCGGATGGCTTCAGCGGCGCCGACCAGCCCGTTGTGGGCGTCAGCTACGAGCAGGCCGTCCGCTACACCGCGTGGTTGTCGACTGCCACGGGCCAGAAGTTCCGCCTCCCCACCGAGGACGAGTACGAAATCGCCGCTCGGGCCGGTCAGGGGTCGATTTTCCCTTGGGGTGATCAGGTGCCTACTGACGGCGTTCGGGCCAACTACTCGAACAACAAGAAGTTCACCCATCCCTCGCCGGCAGGCTCCTTCCCGAACGGAAAGAACCCCCTGGGTCTGAACGACATGGTCGGCAACGTGTGGCAGTGGACCTCGACGTCCCCTGACGCCAACATGAGCGCCGATCCTTCCTACAAAATCGTCAAGGGCGGCTCGTGGATGGACGGTCCCAATGAGCTCCGCATTTCCAACCGCCGAGCTGTCGACCCGAGTCAGGGCGCCAGCGACATCGGATTCCGCGTGGTCCGGGAGGCCCAATGAAACTGCAAACAATGAAGCTGAAATTTGTCATCCTGGCCTTTTTGGCCCTGGCCCTGGCTTCCTGCGAGAGCATGAAGTTTTCGATGATGAAGGACGACGAACTCGTGGCCGGCGGCGTGAAGGCTTGGAATGCCGGCAATTTCGAAGCCGCCCGGGGCTTCTGGTCCAACATTCAAGCGCCCAACGTCAAGAACCAGTGGATGGGCTACCTTGACCAGAAGGTCGCCCTCGATAAGACCGTCGACGCCGCCGCAGCCCTGCCGGTGACTGCCGAGCCGCCCCTCGTGGCTGGCTGGAATAACGCCGTCAAGGCCTCCAATGACTTTCCCCCCGAACTCAAGGTGCCCGCTGACGTCAAGACCCAGCTCGCCCCCGTGGCCAAGGCTGTGGTTCGGCAGCGGCTCAACGCCAACAAAATCGCGGGCGCCAGGGAATTCATGAAGAGTTCCAGCGACTTCTTGGGTGACGCCGTCGATTACGCCCCTGAAAACAAGGAGCTGGCGGCGATCGCCGACTTCCGGGCCAGGGAAAAAGGTCCTGATGACCTCGTGGCTGCCGCCCGGGGCAAGGACGCCCTTGACGACAAGATCGAAGGCTACGAAGCCGCCATCGCCGAGTATGGCAAGGTCGAGGCCGCCATGGCCGACATCCAGAAAGCTGGCAACTACCCTGCCGGGTCCATCATTGCCTTGGCTTCGGACAGGACGCGCCGCAAGAGGGCCGACACCCGCACCGAGATGGAGAGGACCTTGCGGAACCATGCCTACTCATTCAAGGACCGGATTGGCGAGGAATTCGCCCGCCAGCCCGATCCTGAGAAGGTCGGCAACATGACCCTCGACGACATGCTGGCGTTCAACCAGCAGACCAAGGCCAACATCGACAGCCTGCAGGCCGAAGTCGTGGCGTTTGCCGCCAAGTACCCCAGGGTCATCGACAAGGACATGCTCAAGGACGTCGAGACCCAGAAGCAGGAACTGCTGGCCCGCATTGCCGTGGTCACCGCTGAAATCGAGAAGGCCAAGAAGGACGCGGCCATCGCCGCCGAGATCGCCAGCCGCGGGAAGGCCGTGCAGCCCATGCTGATCGGCATGTTCAACCCCGTTCCCGGTGCCAAGGGCCCGGACCAGAAGAGCCGTCCCGCCAAGTTCAGGGGAGCGATCAAGAACTCGCCCGACTACTGGTGGGGCATGGTGGAGATTGCCAAGGGTGTCTTGAACGACTTGGTCATCACCGTCGACGACAGCCGCCCTGTCCGTGTCTTCAACGAGAACACCAAGTCGGGCAAGGAGATTGATTCCAAGAAGCTCAAGGATCTGGTGAACCGCCAGTACAAGGTGGGCAACTCTTGGCCGGTCATCAACGCCGGAGCCCAGATGACCTCGGGGAAATACTTCTTCGAGTTGGGCAAGACCAATGACGATGGCAAATATTCCGGCGACGCGGTCGTCTACAGTTCCTTTGTGGTGAGGATGCGCTGACATGGCTCAAAAAAAGAATGCGATCATCGTCGGGGCCGTCGTGGCCCTGGTATTGGCGG
>NZ_AEGR01000074.1 GCF_000211835.1 Hylemonella gracilis ATCC 19624
TGCCGGTCAGCGGATTCTGGCGCGGGGCCAAAATCGCCGGAAGCAAAACCGTTCCGGCCTGAAAAGAAGCATAAGCGTTCCGAAGCGGAACAGTTATGGTTCCAGCGACAGACACTTATGCAGCAGGCCCTATATTCGTTGGTGGAGAGGATGAGGATCGAACTCACGACCTCCGCATTGCGAACGCGGCGCTCTCCCAGCTGAGCTACCCCCCCACGAGCGGAGCGAATTCTAGCAAAACCCAGCGGCCTTCAGCGCGGCGGTGCCGCGCCCTCGCCACTCAATTCACTTTCTTTCACTGACTTCGACTCGGTGTCTTCTCACCTCTTCAGCTCAGCAGGTCATGCAAGGTGCGGGCGATGACCTGGGTGGCGCGTTTCAAGTCGGCGAGCACGATGTGTTCGTCGGCGCGCTTGGCGTTGCTCTCGCGCACCGTGCGGGGGCCGGCGCCGTAGATCACGCCGGGGATGCCACGTTCGACGTACAGGCGCACATCGGTGTAGAGCGGGGTGCCCAGGGCCGGGATGGGTTCACCAAAAATTTCCTCGCCATGCTTCTGCAGGGCTGCGACCAGGGGCTGGTTGCCAGGCAGGGGTTGCATGGCGCGGGCCAGCAGCATGCGCTTGACGTCCACGAGGATGCTCTTGCCGCCGCGCGGTGGGGCATAGCTTTGCGCGGCCCGGGCGATGGTGGCGCGCAGATCGGCTTCCACCTGCGCCGGGTCTTCCTCGGGGATCATGCGGCGGTCGAGCTTGAAGACGACCTTGCCGGGCACGACGTTGGTGTTGGTGCCGCCTTCGATCAGACCGATGTTCAGGTAAGGATGGCTGATGCCTTCAACCTTGGACTTGACTTGGAGGTAGTCGGCGTTGAGTTGGTAGAGCGCACCCAGGATGTGCGTGGCGCCTTGGAGCGCGTCGACGCCGCTGTCGGGGATGGCCGCGTGCGACATTTCGCCCTGCACCGTCACTTCCAGTTGCAGGCAGCCGTTGTGCGCGGTGACGACCTGGTAGCTGAAGCCCGCGGCCATCATCAGGTCGGGTTTCGTGTGGCCGTGGGCCAGCAGCCAGCCGGGGCCGAGTTCGCCGCCGAATTCCTCGTCGTAGGTGAAGTGCAGTTCCACCGTGCCGCGTGTCGGCTTGGCCACGGCTTCGAGCGCGCGCACCGCGTGCGTGAAGCTGGCGAAGTCGCTCTTGCTCACGGCGGCGGCGCGGCCGTAGAGCTTGCCATCGGCGACCTCTCCACCATACGGGTCATGCGTCCAGCCCTCGCCGGGAGGCACCACATCGCCGTGGGCGTTCAACGCGATGGTGGTGCCGCCGCTGCCATAGCGCCGCCGCACGATGAGGTTGGTGATGGATTGCAAACCTGCGGCATGCACCTCGGCCTGCGGCACAGGAAAGGCCTCCACCTCCCAGCCCCAGGCACGCAGCAGTTCGGCCGTGCGTTCGGCGTGCGGGGCGTTGTTGCCAGGCGGTGTGTCCGTGGGCACGCGCACCAGTTGTTGCAGAAAGGCGGTTTCTTCGTCGAAATGCTGCTCGACCCAGCGGTCGAGGGCCTGGTAGGTGGTGTTCATGGAATGACCTTGGTGCTGCGCGTCGTGGCGCGCTTGCGGGGTATGGCCCGACGCGTTACTCATGCGAGCTGCGTCAGGAGGTGCTGGAAGGCGCGCACCGCGAGGTCCATGTCCTCGGCGGTGCTGGATTCCAGCGGGTTGTGGCTGATGCCATTGTTTTCGCCGCGCACGAACAACATGGCCTGAGGCAGGATGTCGTGCAGCTTCATCGCGTCATGGCCCGCGCCGCTGGGCAGGCGCAGCACCGGCAGGCCCTGCGCGGCCACGGCGGCTTCCCAGCGCGCTTGCCATTCGGGGCTGCTGGGCGCGGCGCTGGCGCGCATGGTTTCTTCCAGCGTGTAGCGCAGGCCGCGCCGTTCGCAGATGGACCGCAGGCCCTCTTGCACATCGGCCAGCAGCGCGTCGCGCTGCGCGTTTGTGGGCGCACGCAGATCCAGGCTGAAGCGGCAACGGCCGGGCACGACGTTGATGGATCCGCCGGGCACGTCGAGCTTGCCCACGGTGCCCACTGTGTCCGGGTGGCGCTGCGCCGCGGCTTGCTCCACGTGCAGGATGAGTTCGGCCACGGCGGCGGCGGCGTCAGCCCGCATGGGCATGGGCGTGGTGCCTGCATGGCTCGCCAGGCCGATGACCTCGCCCAGCAGACGCACGCTGCCGTTGATGGAGGTGACCACGCCCAGGGGGCGTTGTTGCTGATTCAGCACCGGCCCTTGTTCGATGTGCACTTCCACGAAGCCGAGATACCGCGCCGGGTCACGCCGCAAGGCATTGATGGCCGTCATGGTTCCGGGCAGTCCTGCGGCTTGCATGGCCGCTCGCATGGTGATGCCCGCGGCGTCTTGCTGGTCCAGCCATGCAGGGTCGAAGCTGCCGGTGAGCGCGCTGGACGCCAGGAAAGTGGCCTTGTAGCGTTGGCCTTCTTCCTCGGCGAAGGCCACGATTTCCAGGGCGTGGGGCAGGCGCTTTTTCTGGGCATGCAGTTGTTGCACGCAGGCCAGGGGCACGTGAATGCCCAGGCGCCCGTCGTACTTGCCGCCGTTGTGCACGGTGTCGTAGTGGCTGCCGGTGAGCAGCGTCTTGGCATCCGGCCCGGAAACTGGACTGCCGGCTTTCCAGCCTTCGCCTTCGTAACGCCCCACCACATTGCCCACGGCGTCGATGGTCACGCTGTCGCAACCGGCCTCGCGCATGGTTTGGGCGATCTGCGCGGCGCAGGCGCGGTGCGCCTCGCTGAGGTAGGTGACGGTCAGCTCGCCACGCGCCAGGTAGTCGGGCTCGCTGTGCACGGCCAGGGTTTCCTGCCAGTCCCAGACACGCTGGCCGAGCGCCGGATGGAAGGGGGACGAGGTGCCGAATTTGTCTTGCAGGCGCAGCTCGGCGATGCGGTGGATCTGCCGGATGCTTTCGGCGCGCTCGGCGTCGGGGTGGCCGTGCAGGCGCCGTTCGAAGGTGGCGATGATCTGCTGACGCGTCAGCCCCGTGCCGCGCGGGCCGCGCACGGCCAGGATGAAGGGCCAGCCAAAGCGGGCTTTGTAGTCGGCATTCAGCTTGTGCAGCGTGGCGAATTCCTCGGGCGTGCAGTGGGTCAGGCCCGCGGTGCTCTGCTCGTGGTTGGACTCGGCGGTCAGTGTGCGGGCGATGGCCGCTTTGCTGGCGAGCTCGGGGTGGGCGCGGATCAGCGCCACTTCGGCGGCACCCTGCGTGGCTTGGCCTTCGGCCTCGAGCACGCGGATGCAGGCCTGCTGCAGTGCTGCCAGCGTGGCGAACGGTCTTTGGGCGAGCGCCCGTTCGACGATCCAGGGCGTGTGTTCGTACAGGCCGTCGAGCAGGGCGCAGGCCTGGGGCAGGGGCAGTGTGTTGAGTTGTTCGAGGGTCAGGGCCATGGCGAGCCTAGAGTTGCAGCCGATTCAGGTGGGGCAGGGGTAAGTCTGGCGCCAGTGTCGCGCAATGTCGATGCGTCGCGTGATCCACACCTTCTCTTTGCCCTGGATGTAGTCGAGGAAGCGCTGCAGCGCCGTGATGCGCCCCGGGCGGCCCAACAGGCGGCAATGCATGCCGATGCTCATCATCTTGGGGCGGTCCAGGCCTTGCGGATCGCCTTCGGCGTAGAGCGCGTCGAAGCTGTCCTTCATGTACTGGAAAAAGGGGTCGGCGTGCGAATAGCCCTGGGGCAGGGAAAAGCGCATGTCGTTGACGTCCAGCGTGTAGGGCACGATCAACTGGTGGGCGTCCGTGCCGTCGGTCTTGCGCACCTTCATCCAGAAGGGCAGGTCGTCGCCGTAGTAATCGCTGTCGTATTCAAAGCCGCCATGGTCCGCAACGAGACGGTGCGTATTGGGGCTGTCGCGGCCGGTGTACCAACCCAGGGCATGGAGAGGCCCGTTCGACGGTTGGTGGGTACCGAGCAGCTGGCGCATGATGGCCATGGCCTCGATCATGTGCGCGCGTTCGATGCTTTCGTCCAGGTTTTGGTAGTGGATCCACTTGAGGCCGTGGCAGGCGATCTCATGGCCCAGTTCGGCAAAGGCCGCGCAGACCTCGGGTGAGCGCTGCAGGGCCGTCGCGACGCCGAAGACGGTGAGTGGCAGTCGGCGCTGCTCAAACTCGCGCAGGATGCGCCACACGCCCTGGCGCGAGCCGTACTCGTAGATGCCGTCCATGCTCATGTGCCGCGCCGGGAAGGCCGCGGGGTTGAACATCTCGGAGAGAAAGGTTTCGGAAGCCGGATCGCCATGCAGCACATGGTTCTCGCCGCCTTCTTCGTAGTTCAGCACGAATTGCACGGCGATGCGCGCTCCGCCGGGCCAACGCGCGTGCGGCGGGTTGCGGCCGTAGCCAGCGAGGTCGCGGGGGTAGGCGGCGGTGCTGTCGTAGGTCATGGGGTGGTGTGGTTGTGTGAGTTGCCGGTGATGCCTTGCTTCAAGCCAGGGCCTGGGCGATGTCGTGGCTGGGCGGGCGGCGGGTGAAGGTGAGGTTGGCCATGACGTGGCTCAGGTGCTCGTCCATCAGTTGAACGGCGAGTTCTTCGTCCTTGGCGGCCAGGGCTTTGACGATTTCCAGGTGCTCGTCGTTCGAATGTTCGGCCGCGCTGCGGGTCTGGTAGACCAGGGTGATGAGCGCGCAGCGCGAGATGAGTTCACCCAGCATGTCGGCCAGCACCTGGTTGCCCGTGAGTTCGGCCATGCGCACGTGGAAGTCGCCAAGCAGTTCGTTGCGGCTGGGCACGTCGTTGGCGGAGACGGCTTTTTTCTCTTCCGCCACGTGGGCGCGCAGCACCTTGAGCTTCGCCGGGGTGATGTCACGGACCAGAGTGCGCACCATTTCGAGTTCCAGCATGCGGCGCACGGCGAAGACCTGCTGGGCTTCTTCGACCGAGGGGCTGGCGACGAAGGCACCCCGTGCCGGTTCCAGACGGATCAGGCGGTGCTGGGACAGCTGGAACAGGGCCTGGCGGATCAGGGTGCGGGAGACGCCGAAATGGTCCGCCAGCTTCTGCTCGGCCAGTTTGGCGCCCGGGTGCAGGCGGTGCTCGACGATGGCGCGGGTCAGCGATTCGACGATGTGATGGGTGCTGCTGGAGGTTTCCATGGCGCGAGGGTCGAGACAGCGAGGCAAATTGTATACACTTTGATGAACCGGCTCGGTTCTTGCTGCGGTTCATGGAGCAAGAACTGTGCGCAAAAACGGAAAGGACAGGTATGGGCCTCAGTACCCATGTGCTCGACACCATGCACGGCACCCCCGCGGGGGGCATGGCGGTGGCACTTTTTCGCTTCCAGCAGGCTTCGGGAGCGGGCGAGCAGGCTGAACTCGTCAAGCGATTCACCCTGGACGCCAATGGACGCAATCCGGACGGCCTGCTCTACGGCCACGACGAATTGCGTGCCGGGCGTTATCGCTTGAGCTTCGATGTTCGCGCCTATTTCTTGGCGCGAGGTGTTGCGTTGCCAGAGCCTGCCTTCCTCGATGTGGTGCACATTGATTTTGGCGTGGCCGATCCCAGCCAGCATTACCACGTGCCCTTGCTCGTCAGTCCCTGGAGCTACTCGACTTACCGGGGCAGCTGAACCGGGGAGCGCAAAGGGCAAACGGATAATAAAACGCGCAAAAACGCATAAGAAAACGGATCGTCATGGACGCTTACCTGCTCGATTGGGCCAACCTCCTGCTGCGCTGGCTGCACGTCATCGTTGCCATCGCCTGGATCGGTTCCTCTTTTTATTTCGTCTTCCTGGACAGCAGCCTCACGCCGCCCGCCGATGAGAAGCTGCGCCGCGAGGGGGCGACGGGCGAGCTGTGGGCTGTGCATGGCGGCGGCTTCTACCACCCGGTCAAGTACGCGGTGTCTCCGCCAGTCCTCCCGCCGCACCTGCATTGGTTCTATTGGGAGAGCTATGCCACCTGGCTCAGTGGTTTCGCGCTCTTCCTGGTGTCCTACCTTTGGAGTCCCAGTGTTTACTTGATTGATCCTCGGGTGTTCGATTGGCAGGGGCACTCCTCCCAATGGGTGGCCGTCGCGGCGGCGCTGTCCTTTCTGGTGGTGTTCTGGCTGCTTTACGACGGGATTTGCCGTGTCGTGGCGCGTTTCCATGGCATCGGCGGCAAGGGCGATGCCATCGTGGGTGCCTTGGTGGCGGTGCTGGTGGCCTGTGCGGCCTGGCTGGCCTGCCAGCTTTTCGCGGGGCGCGCGGCCTTCCTGCTCATTGGCGCGATGATCGCGACCACCATGAGCGCCAACGTGGCGCACTGGATCATTCCTGGCCAGCGCAAGGTGGTGGCCGCGCTGAAGGCCGGTCTGCCGGTCGATCCGATCCACGGCCAGCGCGGCAAGCAGCGCAGCGTGCACAACACCTATTTCACGCTGCCGGTGCTGTTCGCAATGCTCAGCAACCATTACAGCTTCACCTACACGCACGGATGGAACTGGCTGTTCCTGATCGCCATCATGGCGGCGGGCGCGGCCATCCGTCAGTTCTTCGTGCTGCGCCATGGCTACAAGCTGGGCCGCAACCCCCATCCCTGGCCCTATGCGCTGGCGGGCGTGTTGGTGTTGCTGGCGCTCATCGTTTGGCTACGCCCCGCCCCCGCGGCTTCGTCCTCCACGTCGGCGGTGACCGCAGCCGTGCCCACGCTGGCGGAGGTTCAGACGGTGCTGGCCCAGCGCTGTGTGATGTGCCATGGTGAAGCTTTGCAGTCCAAAGGCCTGCGTTTCGACCGCATGGAGGACGTGCGCCAGCACGCGGCCCTGATTCACCAGCAAGCCGTGGTGACGCGGCAGATGCCGCTGAACAACGCGACCGGCATGACCGATGAGGAGCGGGCCTTGCTGGCGCGCTGGTTCCAGGCCGGGGCGCAGGCCCGCTGAGTTGTCGATCCGGATGCGGTTTGCGCCACCCGGGCGGCGGGGACGACCGTAGCAGCGCTCCGGGACGGATCAAGCCTGGCTCAGACCGCGACCGGGCTGGCGGGCGCGGGCTGCCCCAGTCGTGACGCCGAGACGTACAGCTTGCGAAATTCTTCGAAAGGCAGGGTGTCGGCGGCTTCGATGGAAGCCTGCTCGCTCATGGAAGCCTGGGTCATGGCCTCGTAGCGGGTTTGCTGCGCCGCATCCCAGGGACGCGCCAGCAGATCGGCGCGGGTGGCATGCGAGCGGGTGCGCACGAAGTCAAGAAAGGAGCCGTCGTGTTCCTCTTGGATGGCGCGCAGCACACGGGCCGAGGGCAGCAAGGCCGGATCGTGCACCGCGCGACGGGCCGCCTGGAGCGCGGCGCTGTACTCCGTGCAGCTGTGAGCGGCATCGAGCTGTGCGGCCAGGGGCGCACAGGCGTCGAGCAGTTCCACCGCCCAATCGTGCAAGGACGTGGCTTGTCGACCGTTGCGCCAAAGTTGCAGGCCTGGCTCACGGCCGCGTGCCGCCGTCAGATGTTGATTGCGGCCGATTTCGGCGATTTCCTGGGGCGTGTCGGGCGGGCTCGCGCTGCTCAGGCAGTGCAGCAAGAACACATCCAGGAAGCGCAACGTGTTCGCGTTGATGCCGATCGGCTCGAAGGGATCGAGGTCGAGGAGGCGCACCTCGACATACTCCACGCCGCGCTCGCGCAGCGCGTGCAAGGGGCGTTCACCCTGGAAGATGGTGCGTTTGGGACGAATGGTGCCGTAGAACTCGTTCTCGATCTGAAGCAGGCTGGTGGCCAGCTGGATGTAGTCGCCACCGGGGTTGAGCACGCCCAGGGCCTCGTAGGCTGGCCAAGGCCGGGTCAATGCGTCGTGCAGCGACGCGGCATAGCTTTCCAGGCTGTTGTAGCTGACGGCCAGTGAGGCCTGGGCCTCGCTCTGGTAACCCAGTTTGCCCATGCGCAAGGAAGTGCCATGGGGCATGTGCAGCGTGCCCTCGCCGTGCGGCCGCGGGGTGCCGTCACCGGCATGCGCTGGGGAGTCCTTGCGCAGGGGCTGCAGCTCGTGCGATCGGCCTTGAACGAAGTTGCTGTGCAAGGCGGGCGAGGCGCCGAAGAGGTAAAGCAGCAGGAAGGCGTGGCGGCGGAAGTTGCGGATCAGTCCGAAATAGTCTTCGTTGCCGGCACCGGGCAGGGACCAGTTGTAGTGGATGCCGCTGATGGTCTGCATGCGTCGGCCATAACGGTGGCCCAATCCCATGCGGTAGACGCTCTTGGCGCGGCCAATGTTGGACGAGCCATAACGACCCAGCGGAATGGTCTCGTCGGTGGGCAGGACGCAAGGCATGCTGCTGACCCACAGCATCTCGTCGCCGCAGGCCGAGCGCAGGGTGCGGTAGGTGTACTGATGGATTTCCGACAGTTCCGCCAAGCAGGCGTCCACGTCCGCGTGCACGCCGGTAATGAGTTCCACTTGCGACTCTGAGTAGTCGGTGGTGATGCGAGGGTGCGTGAGCGCCGAGCCCAGCATCGCGGGATGCGGCGTGAGCGCGAGCGAGCCACCGGGCAGGGCGCGCAGGCTCTCTTTTTCAATGCCACGGCGCATGCCGCGCAGGCGTTCAGGGCTCAGACCCAGGAGGCGCCCGGCATGCGAGTCAGGGGAAATGGTGGTGGAGGACACGAGGAACGACTGCGGGGGTTGTGTTGTTGGTTCTTATTGGGGGCATGCATCGTGCGTGAGGGCGCAAGTTAACACAGAGGACATACACCTTGCTGGCGCCGGGCCGATCCATCGTGGCCCTCCATGCCCCCTTGCATTTCAGGCATGGCTTATGCATGCAAGGCGCGCCGTACATCGGGAGTGAACAGGCCATGGCGCCACAAGGCATGAGGGGTAATCCAGGAGACGCACCGCCCGTGGCGATGGCGCTGCCCGTGGTGCTGGATCTGGAAGCCTCGGGGTTTGGCCGCCATGGGTATCCCATCGAGGTGGGGTTTGCCATGGGAGACGGGCGTCTGTTCTGTTCCCTCATCCGCCCTGAGCCGGATTGGACCCACTGGGACCCGATGGCCGAACGCCTGCACCGCATTCCACGCCGCTTGCTGATGCAACACGGACGCAGTCCATGGGAAGTGGGGCGGCTGCTCAACAGCGCCTTGCAGGGGCGCACGGTGTATTCGGATGGTTGGGCGCATGACTATCCCTGGCTTGCCCTGCTCTTCGACGTGGCGGGCCTGCGGCCGCATTTCAAGCTGGACAACTTGCGCGCCCTGCTGCGCGAGGACGAGGCCGATCGCTGGCATGACGTCAAACAGCAGGTGGCGCGCGAGCGGGGTGGGCAGCGGCATCGTGCCAGCGCGGATGCGCGTCTGTTGCAACTCAGCCTGGCCCGGGTGCGTGAGGGGAGGCGTTGACCCTAGGCCTTCGCCTCGCGGGGACGACCTGTTCCGCGGCGATAATTCCCGGACCACGCACCCCTATGCGATTGCCTGTTTATGTCGTCAAGGCGGACCCTGCCCAAACTCATCGAAGATCTGCGCGCCTACCAGGCTGATCTGGAGGCACGCAACACCGCGCTGGAGTACAGCCGCCTCGCTGCCGAGGGGGCGTCCGAGCGTTTCGAGTCGCTCTTTTCCAATGTGCCACTGGCGCTCATGGTGGTCGACGAGGACGGCATGATCGAGCAGAGCAACACCATGGCGCTCAAGCTCTTTCGCCCCTTGGAGGCCGATCCGCCGTTGACCTACTTGCAGCCCCTGGTGACCTCCAATCACGTCAAGCGGGTGCAGCAGGCCCTGGACGCCGCGCGCTTGCACGGTCAGAGCGGTGCGACCGAGGTGGTCTTTCTCAGCGGCCTGCAGTCCCGATTCACGGGTGACTTGCACATCGCGCGCATCCGTTACAGCAGCGACACCGACATGTCGCACTTCGTTTGCGCCGTCATTGATCAGGGGCCTTTGTTGAACGAGCGCCGGGCGCTGCTGGAAGGCCGCCGTGCGCTGCAGGAGAGCGCGCAAGCCCTGCGCAAGCGCAATGAAGAGTTGTTGCTTTCGGAAAATCGCCTGGCGGCCGTGATCAATTCCTCGCTGGACGCCATCGTCTGCGTGGATGACGCGCAGTGCATCACCGTCTTCAATCCCGCCGCCTCCGCGCTGTTCCAATGCCCGCCCGAGCAAGCCTTGGGTGCGTCGCTCGCCCATTTCTTGCCGGATGCGATCGAGGCCATCGCGTCCACCTTGGTGTCCACCCAGGCCATTCTGGGCGAGGTCAACGGCCGCACCGCGGCAGGGCTGCCGTTGACGTTGGAAGTCAGTGTCTCGCGCGAGCGTCAGTCGGATGGCCAGGGCGACATCACGACCATCTTCGCGCGCGATCTCACCGCGCGTCGCCAGGTGGAGGCGCAGCGCAACGTGCTGGAAGTGCAACTGCGCGAGGCTCACAAGATGCAGGCCATCGGCACGATGGCCGGTGGCATCGCGCACGACTTCAACAACATCTTGTCCGCCATCCTGGGCAACGTGATGCTGGCGCGTCAAGATCTGCCGCCCGACGCGTCGGCGCAGGTCAGCCTCGCCGAGATCGAAAAAGCGGGCCGCCGTGGGCGCGACCTGGTGCGGCAGATCTTGACCTTCAGCCGCAACGAACCGCCCCGCAGGCGTCCCCTGCATTTGGCCGAGGTGGTGCAGGAATCCATGCGGCTGATGAAGGTCACCTTGCCGCCCGCCGTGGATTTGCAGCTCAACTTGCTGGAGACGCCCCCCGTGCTCGCCGACGCGACCCAGGTCGAGCAGGCGCTGATCAACCTCTGCACCAACGCCGTCCACGCCCTGGGCGGGGCTCCGGGCGTGGTCAACATCACGCTCACCTCGGTAACCCCCGACAAACGCGAGTGCCAGCGCCTGGGCTTGTCGGCGGGGCGTTATGTGATCCTGGCCGTGCGCGACACCGGCAGCGGCATGGACGCGGAAACGGTGCAACGCATCTTCGAACCCTTCTTCACCACCAAGCCAGTGGGACAGGGCACGGGCTTGGGTTTGGCTGTGGTGCACGGCGTGATGCGCTCCCACTTGGGGGCGGTGGACGTGAAGAGCCGCCTGGGCGAAGGCAGTGAATTCACCCTGTACTTCCCAGCGGCCAGCAGCCAGGCGACGGTCACGGCCGCCGAGCCCGCCCGCCTGCAGACCGTGATGGGTTTCGGCCAGCATGTGATGTACGTGGACGATGACCAGGCGCTGGCCTTCCTGGTCGATCGGGTGCTCAGCCGGCGTGGTTTCAAGATCAGTGTGTTCACGGACCCGCTCACCGCCTTGGCCGCCCTGCGGGAGCAGCCGCAGGCCTACGACTTGCTGATCACCGACTACAACATGCCGGGCTACAGCGGCGTGAGCCTGTTGCAGGAGGCGCGTCGCATCCGGCCCAAGCTGCCCATGGCGCTGACGTCCGGCTACGTGACGCCCGAGATCGAGGTGCAGGCCATGGCCGCCGGCGCTCGGGCCTTGATCCTCAAGCCCAATGACGTGTCCGAGCTCTGCGATACCGTGCAGCGGCTCATTCAAGGCGTGCAAGGTCAAGGGGCTGCTTCCGGTGGACAGCGGCACTGAGGTTCCCGAGGGCCTGAATGTCGTGCACGAAGACGAGGCCTTGGTCGTGCTGGACAAACCGGCGGGCCTGCTGTCGGCACCCGGCCGCGGCGCGGAAAAACAAGACTGTCTGGTCGCGCGCGCGCTGGCCCGCTGGCCGGAGGCGCTCATCGTGCACCGCCTGGATCAAGCCACATCGGGCCTGATGCTGCTGGCACGAGGTCCGGAAATGCAACGCGCGCTCAGCATCTGCTTCGCCGCGCGCGACGTGCACAAGCGCTACGAGGCCGTGGTCGATGGGTGTGTGCGTGGCTCTGCGGAACACGAGGATGAAGGTGAGATCGCTTTGCCGCTGATGGCTGACTGGCCGCGTCGCCCGCGGCAGAAGGTGGATGCACAAGGCAAGCCCAGCCTCACGCGTTGGAAAGTGTTGGCCCGCGACAGCGTTGGCCACCAGAGCGCCAGCAATGCGAGCCAAACGACGCGGCTTGCGCTGTTCCCTGTCACCGGGCGCTCCCATCAGTTGCGTGTGCACCTGCAGGCGATTGGGCATCCCATCCTGGGCGACGCCTTGTACGCCGACCCGGCCACCCTGGCGCGCAGCCCACGGCTTTTGCTGCATGCGTGCGAACTGTCCCTGCCGCATCCGCGCACGGGTGCGCTTACCATCTGGCGCAGTCGCGTGCCGTTCTGAGGCATGCGATGGGGGAACATTTGAACATTCCGCATTTGCATGCCATGTGGGCGCATGCTCCGGTTTAATCCGGCCGGTATGCTTGGTTCAATCTGGAAGGAATCTTCGTCGGGAGTCTGCCATGCACACAATGGATTTGATCGTCTTGACTGGTGCCACGCGTGGCTTGGGCCTCGCCATGGCTGGGCAACTCATCTCGCAATACGACCCGGGTCATCCCGGTCAGCGGCACCTGCATTTGCTGTGCATTTCCCGTGGTGTCAATGACAGCCTGGCCGACCAAGCCCAGCAGGTGCGCAAAACGGGTTTTACCCTCATGCAATGGCCGCTGGACTTGAGTCGCAGTGCGGAGGCTGGCAATGCACTGGGGCGTTGGCTGCGCGAGCAAGATGGCGAAAACTACGTCAGCGCCACCTTGATCAACAACGCTGGCGTGATTCCGGGCATTGCCCCCCTGGCAACGCTGACACCCGAGGAAATCTCGCAGGCCTTGCGTGTGAACCTGGAAGCGCCGATGGCGCTCAGCGCGGCCTTTCTCGGCGCCACCGAGCGCTGGGCCGAGGAGCACGGCACTCGACGCAAGATTCTCAACATCTCCTCGGGCTTGGGGCGCAGGCCCATGGCCTCTCAAGCGGTCTACTGCGCGGCCAAGGCCGGGATGGATCACTACACCCGTTGCCTGGCTCTAGAGGAAGCCCGCAAGCCGCATGGGGCCAAGGTCTGCGCGCTGGCCCCCGGCGTCGTCGACACCGACATGCAGGCGCAGATGCGTGGTGCCGATGCAGGCGCATTTCCCGACCGTGAACGCTTCAATCTGCTGCAGAGCACGGGCTTGCTCGACAGCCCAGCCGTCGCGGCGCGCAAGGTGCTCGCCTGGCTCGATCGACCAGACTTCGGTCAGGATGTGGTGGCCGATGTGCGTGATGATTAGGGATAGTCTCTAGTTCGGCACCGTCGGCGTGCGTGACAAAAAGTTGCAATCTGCGCTTGCTTTGCTGACAGAATGGGCCGAGATGACGCTTGCGTCCCAACGCAGGAAGAAGCCGCGCCATGTCACCCCAACGGTCCACCAGTTTTCATGCCATGCGCCTGGGGCTGGCCCTCGGCCTGCCGGTTTTGCTGTGGCTGGCTTATGTTTGGCTGGTGACGACGCAGGTTCAGCAGTTGGCCGAGACCGAGGCCAGGATGTCGGGCCAGGCGCGCACGCGAGCGGACGCCACCCGGCAGATTGACGCTGGCATCGAGACTCTGGCAAAGCTCACCATGGAGCGCATCACCGCGCCCATCCCCGTGGTTGCGGGCACGCCCGATCAGCCCACCGACCCCCTGACATCCTCCAGCGCATCTGCCCCGATCCAGCCGGACGATCGGCAGGTGCAAGCCAATCGCCGCATCGACGACGCCCTGCGTGCCCTCATGCAGAGCGGTGGCATGGGCAGCGCGCGACAGCTGGCGGGGCTGGAGGCTGAGAACACGCTGCTGTCTGCGCTACAGGCTCAGCGCGCGGCGCACGCCCTGTCGGTCGCTCAGGTTGAGCGTTTGGTGCAAGAACGCTTGCATCCAGAAGCCGCCTTGCTCTTCATCGGAGAGACCTTGCCTGCGCTCAAGGTGCTGCAGTCGTCCATCCAAGACCTCGGGGCGCAGCAGCGTCGCAACGTCGAACGCGAGGGCGCCGACGCGATTGGCAGTCGTCTTTTTTACCTGGGACTGGCTCTCGGCGTATTCACGTTGCTTTGGAGCGGTGTTCTGTTCTGGCGCTTGCGTCAGGCAGCCGGCAGCGGCCCGCATCGCGCTGAGTTTGACGACCGAGATCGGGAGCGAGAGGTCAGACAAGTGAGACAAGACATGCCTGCGACGACTCTGACTGATGTGGTCGGTGTGTCTGGTGTGTCCGCGTCCCGGGGCTCTGCGCATGCACCGGGGTCCTCTGGTTGGGCGACCCCGACCCCTGCGGACGTGGAGCATGAACAGCAGCTGCGGCAGGCGCTGAGGCTGGAACTGCGCCGCGAGGTCGAGCACGAGGTCAAGACGCGGTTCGCGCTGGATGACGCAAGGCGTCCCCCGACCTTGGCGTCATCGAACGGGTCGACGCATCGGTCGGCTGAAGCCGTGAACCAAGCCAAGGCTCTCGCCGATCGCATGCAGGACGCCGCCTCTCGCAGCAACGCCATCTTCACGCAGGTGGTGAGCGCGATGCATGGCATCAACGACGGCAGTCGGCAGATTGGCGATATCGTGAATGTGATCGACAGCATCGCCTTCCAGACCAACATCCTTGCCCTCAACGCCGCCGTCGAGGCCGCGCGGGCGGGTGAGCAGGGGCGCGGCTTTGCCGTGGTCGCCGCGGAGGTGCGCTCGCTCGCCGGGCGCAGCGCCGTGGCAGCCAAGGAGATCAAGCAGTTGATCGCGGCGTCGGCGGGGCAGGTGCAGCAGGGCCATCGCCTTGTGGAGGAAGCTGCGCGCGCAATGCAGGACATGGCCACCCAGGTTCAGGCCGTGGCACGGTCGCTGTCGTCCGATGGTCAGGCCCCAGTCTGAGTTTGCGCTACCCTTGTGGTGGCGGTCACCATTTGCGCAGCGCATGATGACCCGCGATCAGAAGGAGACTCGATATGACAACACACAACATTCCGACCAACTGGAGCTTGGACGCGCTGGCGCCCTCCTTGTTGCGCGGCATTCCAGAGGCCCTCGTGTTCTGCGATCTGGCGGGCACCATACGCGTTTGGAACGCGGGTGCCGAGCAGGTGTTTGGATGGAGCGCGCAGGAGGCCGTGGGCCAGAGCTTGGACCTCATCATCCCCGAGCGCATGCGCAAGGCGCACTGGGACGGTTTTGACCAAGCGATTGCACGGGGTGGCGTCAAGCCAGGCCGTGCGGCCATGATGACGCGCTCCCTGCACAAGACCAAGGAATCCATCTACGTGGAGATGAGCTTCTCCATGGTGAGCGATGCAGCTGGCGCCATGATCGGCTCGCTGGCCGTGGCGCGCGAGGCCACGGTCCGCTTCACCGAAGAAAAGGCCTTGCGCAAGCAGCTGGCTGAACTCACTGCGCAGAAGTAGTTTTCCAGGGCTGGGCCCCGCAACGCGCATTCAAAGTGGGCGCCCCGACCTGCGCGTGCGCGCTGGCCGGGGCGCGGCTTGCTCAGCTGCTCAACTGATTGTTCAGTGGCAGTTCGCGAATCCGCTTGCCCGTGGCCGCGAAGATCGCGTTGCACAGGGCCGGCGCGGCCAGGGCCGTGGCGGGCTCGCTGACGCCACCCCAGAAGCCGCCGGAGGGCATCACAATGGTCTGCACTGGCGGCATGTCTGCCAGGCGCAGCACGTGGTAGCGGTCCAGGTTCTGCTGTTGCACGGCGCCGTTCTGGAAGCTGATCTTGCCGTACAAGGCGGCCGACAGACCGAAGGCCAGCGAGCTTTCCACTTGCGCTTCGATCTGCTGTGGGTTCACGGCATGGCCGCAGTCGATGGCG
Source organism: Hylemonella gracilis ATCC 19624 (assembly GCF_000211835.1). GTDB lineage: Bacteria > Pseudomonadota > Gammaproteobacteria > Burkholderiales > Burkholderiaceae_C > Hylemonella > Hylemonella gracilis. The sequence goes on from NZ_AEGR01000074.1 coordinate 15,720, forward strand.
ACCACGAAGCGGTGGATCTTCAGACGGCCCTTGGTGCTGGCGTCCTGGCTCACGGACACTTCCGCGCAGGCTGCCAGATAACTGCCCATGCCCATGACTTGCGCCAATCCACGGTGCACGCCGGCTGGTGCGGGCTTGCCCCAGCCCACCTGTCTTGCCACGGCGTCCAGCACGGCCAGGCGGCGTGTATTGCCTGCCAGGAGCGCGCGGCGCAGGCTCAAGGGGTCTTGCGTGCTTGCGACCGCCATCTCGTCGATGAAGCTTTCGAGGTAGAAGGTGTTGGGATTGAGGTGCGCGCCACGCCACCAGCCGGTCGGGACGTGCAGATCGCGTTGCACATGGTCGATCAGCAACTGGTCAAAGCGGTAGCCGCACGCACTGTCATTGCGCGTCAGCAAAGCGCTGGCTTGGGCAGAAGTCACCGGCCCAGTCGTGCGTGGCAGCGGGGTGGTGCTCTGGGTCGTGTCGGCGCTGGAGGACGGCGCTGGCGTGGCCGAAACCGGCGCCGGAGCAGCAGCGGGTGCCACCGCTGTTTCCGGCTTGTCCGTCGCAGCGCTCACTGGCGCCTGATCGGGGGCCGGCGTTTCTGTTTTGCTGTCCTTCTTACCGCCAAACAGGAAGCTGAAGAAGCCGCCTCGCTTCGGCGGCTCGGCCGGCGGTTCCGGCGTCGGCGCCGCGGCGGGCGTGGGCGCAACAGCACTCGGCGTTGTGCTTGCCGCTGGCGCCACGGTGGCGGCCTCGGGGACTGCCGGTGGCTTGCTGTCTTTTGCGCCGTCTTTCAGATCGAAGACGGTCGGGTCCGGCAGGGCGGTCGTCTCGGGCAGCAGACCCATGTAGAACGCGCGCGGCTGGGCGTAAGCGTTCGGTGGGTCGTAGGGGTTGCGCGGCAGCGTGATGGGCGACCCTGCGATCCGCAGATGCAGTCCGCGCGGCGCTCCCTTGCGCGAGAGACTCGCGCTGAGCCGCGCCATGCTGGGCGGATGGATCGGGCCGTGCAACATGTCTTCCTCGCGCGACCACGCCAGCTTGATGACGGAGCCCGGCAGGTTGCGGGCGATTTGGACGGCTTGGACGATCACGTCGTGGTAAGCCCGGCGTCCAAAACTGCCGCCCGGCACCAGTCGGTGAAATTCGCATTTGTCGATGGGCAACTCAGCCACGGCGGCCACGGCGGCCAGCGCGGCTTCCGCGTCCTGGGTTGGGGCCCAGACGATGCAGCCCGTGCGGGTCCAGCGTGCGGTCGCGCTCATGGGCTCCATCGTGGCGTGGTGCTGGGCCGGGTAGCTGTAGACAGCGTCCACTCGGCGGTCAGAGTCGTGAATGTCTTTGACCACCGACGCCGGAGCACCACCATGATGATGACCCGTGCTCGTCGGCGTGTCCGACAGTGCCGCGCGCAGTCGAGCCTCGATATCGCTTTGCTGGACATTCGCATTGGGGCCATAGTCCCACTCGATGGACATCTGGTCCAGGGCACTTTGTGCGCGCCACCAGCTGTTGGCGACAACCGCCACGGCGTTGTTGCCAATGCGCAGCACGCGTTGCACGCCGGGGCGCTCCTGCGCCTCTTTGGGCTCGAGGCGCTTCACGCGGCCACCTGCGACGGGGCAGACCTTGATCGCGGCGTGGTAGATGTCCTTGAAGTTGAGGTCGGTGGCGTAGTCCTGCCCACCGTTCGTTTTGAGGAAGGTGTCCAGGCGCAACATGCGTTGGCCCAGGAGTTTCCAGTTCTTGGGATCCTTGAGTTGAATGCTTTCTGGCTTGGGCGCGGGCAGCAGGCTGGCCGCATAAGCCACGCGGCCAAACACGGTCTTGCGGTTGCTGGGCGTGTGGGTGATGACGCCACGGTGCACCGCGCATTCCTCGATCGGCACCCCCCAGGCCCGGGCCGCTGCCTGCACGAGCAACGCGCGTGCCACGGCGCCGCCACGGCGCAGGTAGTCCTGCGAGTCCCGAATGCTGCGGCTGCCCACCGTGGTGAAGCTCCCCCAGGGACGGTTGCGCGCCAGGCTTTCGCTGGGCGTGGGGTATTCGACGTTGACCCGGACCCAGTCGCACTCGAGCTCTTCGGCCACCAGTTGGGCAAGGCCGGTGAGCGTGCCCTGTCCAGACTCTGCGCGCACGATGCGGATCAGCACCGTGTCATCGGGGCGGATGTAGACCCAGGCACTGATTTCTCCCTGCTCCGTGACTGCTTGAGCGTCGTTGGCGTGGAGGCCCAAGCCCGTGCCGACCGTGACGCTGATCGCGAGACCTCCGCCGGCCGTTCCCACGCCGATCATGAAATCGCGGCGGGACAAACCTGTGTCTGTCATGGCGAGGTCTTTGCTGGACTCCCGGCTCATTGGGCGGTTCCTTTCGACGCTGCGTTGTCCTGGGGCAGCGGCGCACGGCGGGTGCGCACCTGAGAGGCGACTCGAATGGCCAAGCGCACGCGGTTGTAGCTACCGCAACGGCAGATGTTGGTGATGGCCGCGTCGATGTCGGCGTCGCTCGGATTGGGATTGCGCCGCAGCAGTGCGGCGGCGGCCATGATCATGCCGCTTTGGCAGAAGCCGCATTGGGGGACGTCCAGCATCTGCCAGGCGCGTTGGACATGGTGGGTGCCGTTGCGGGACAAGCCTTCAATGGTGGTGATTTTCTGTTCCGGCGCGATGGAGGCAATCGGAATGACGCAACTGCGCACCGGTGCATCGTCGACGTGCACAGTGCATGCGCCGCACTGGGCAATGCCGCAACCGTACTTCGTACCCGTGAGTCCGAGCTGCTCGCGCAGCACCCACAACAGCGGGGTGTCGGGCTCGGGGGTGTTTTCGGGTTCGAACACTTCCTCCTTGCCGTTGAGGAAGAGCTTGAATTTGGGGGCCTGTTCTTCAGCAGAAGCGTCAGCGGGTCGGTTGACGTTGTCCGTGGTACTCATCGTTCGAAGTGTAGAGGCAATCGTTCAGGGATTGGATCGCCGGATTTTTTGACGTGGCTCAAGCTTGAGCAAAAGCGCTCATGGGCGACGCATGCAAGGTAGGCACAATGTCTGTGCGATCCCTTCATTTTCGCCATCTTGTCGTCTGCCAGGAGTTTTTCATGTTCAAGCACATTCTGATTCCGGTCGATGGTTCCCCCACCGCGCAGAAAGCCGTGGAAAAAGCGGCGGGCTTGGCCCAGACTTTCGGGAGCCGGGCCTCGGTGGTCTACGTGATTGACCCTTACCCCTTCACGGGACTGGGCAGCGATTTTGCCTACGGTCAGGCCGAGTACCTGAGCGCCGCGGAAGCGGAGGCCAAGGAGGCGATCGCCGCTGCCCAGGTGGTGCTGGATGCGGCGGGTGTCCAGGGTGTGCAGACCCAGGTAGCGCGCTCCCACGCCATCTGGAGGGGCATCATCGAGGTGGCCCAGGCTCAGGGGGCAGATTTGATCGTCATGGGCTCGCATGGGCGACGCGGCTTGGAAAAGCTGATGCTGGGCAGTGTGGCCCAGCGCGTGCTGACCCATTCCCCCTTGCCCGTGCTGATCGTGCGCGATTGACCCGCGGCGTTCAGAAAAGGCTGGCCTGCCCAGCCGCCAGACCTGGACGGAACTGGCTGAAGTCTGGGGCATACCTCGGAGATGGGGGCCGGTGTGAATCGGCCGTCGGAATCGCCTCGCACACCGTTGGCGCCAGAAACAAGGGGGCTTCCTGAGGGATTTGCACCTCAGATGGGCTCGGTTTGGAGGAGGGGTTCGACGAGCGTGCTGCGCGCACAGACCGTGAACCTGCGATCAAGCCATGACGCGCGCAGGCCTTTTGAAAGCGCTGGGCGATCAGCTCAGCCCAGGTACCACTGCCGGTCATGCGCGTGCCAAAGTGGGCGTCGTAATGTCGGCCGCCACGCATCTCGCTCAACCTGCCCATGACGCGCTCGGCGCGTTCTGGGTAATGCGTTTGCAGCCATTGTTGAAAGATATCGTTCAACTCCCAAGGCAGACGCAGCACGCTGTAGAAGGCGCTGCGAGCACCGGCCTGGGCTGCGGCCTCGAGCACGTGCTCCATGTCTTCGTTGATGAAGGGTATTTGCGGCGCCACACTGACGCCCACCGGCACGCCCGCAGCCGCCAGCGTGCGGATGGTTCGCAGGCGTCTCTGGGGGCTGGCGGCGCGCGGTTCCAGCTTGCGGGTCAGCGCCGCATCCAGCGTGGTGATGGTGATGTGCACGGCCGCCAAACCAGCCTGCGCCAGCGGTGCCAGCAGATCGAGGTCGCGCTCAACGTTGCTGGATTTGGTGATCAGCGCGAAAGGGTGTCGTGCCTCCCCCAACACTTCAATGAGCGCGCGGGTGAGTCTGAGTTCGCGCTCGACCGGCTGATAGCAATCGGTCGCCGAGCCGATGACGATCAGGCTGGGTTTGTAGGAGGGCGAGGAGATTTCCTCGCGCAGACGCTCCGCCAAGCCGCGCTTGGCGATGATGATGCGCTCGAAATCCAGTCCGGGGGAAAGGTTCAGATAGCTGTGCGTGGGGCGCGCGTAGCAGTAGCTGCAGCCATGTTCACACCCTCGATATGGGTTGATCGACTGCGCAAAAGGTAGGTCGGGGGAGTCGTTGCGTGCTAGGGCGCTACGGGCATCTTCCCAGCGGATTTCGGTTGGGGGTGCCACGGGCTCTGGCGCTCCGGGGGATGCTTCGGCAGTCAGCAACTCGGGAGAAGCGGCTCTCCGATTGGGGCTTTGGGGGCTCTCGTCGGGTGCGCTGGACCAGCCATCGTCAAACGCCGTGCGCGACACCTTCTCGAAGCGATGGGCGTTGCGGTTCGCGACGCCCCGGCCTTTGATGGAGCGAAGAGGAATTTGAAACTCATCCATAACTGTATTTTTATACAGTTATGGGTGGAGTGCAAGCGGTCCGAAGACTTACTTCAGCGCCTTGAATCGCACGCGTTTTGGCGCCGCGCCTTCCTCGCCCAGACGTTTCTTCTTGTCGGCTTCGTATTCCTGGTAGTTGCCATCGAAGAAGACCCATTGGCTGTCACCTTCGGCTGCCAGGATGTGGGTGCAGATGCGGTCGAGGAACCAGCGGTCGTGGCTGATGACCATGACGGAGCCGGCGAACTCCAGCAAGGCGTCTTCCAGCGCGCGCAGGGTTTCCACGTCGAGGTCGTTCGACGGCTCGTCCAGCAGCAGCACGTTGGCGCCTTGCATGAGGGTCTTGGCCAGGTGCAGTCGGCCGCGCTCACCGCCCGACAGGGTGCCAACCCGCTTCTGCTGGTCACCGCCGTTGAAGTTGAAGCGGCCGCAATAAGCTCGGCTGGGCATTTGGAACTTGCCCACGGTGATGATGTCCAGACCGCCAGAAATATCCTCCCAGACCGTCTTTTCGTTCGCCAAGTCATCGCGGTTCTGGTCCACGAAAGACAGTTTGACGGTCTTGCCGATCTTGACGGAGCCGTTGTCGGGTTGTTCGCGTCCCGCGATCATCTTGAACAACGTCGATTTGCCGGCGCCGTTGGGGCCGATGATGCCCACGATGGCTCCCGCCGGGATCTTGAAGCTCAGGTTGTCGATCAGCAGGCGATCACCGAAGGACTTGGAGACACCTTCGAACTCAATGACCTCGGTGCCCAGGCGCTCGGCCACGGGAATGAAGATTTCCTGTGTTTCGTTGCGTTGTTGGTATTCGTGGTCGCTCAGCTCCTCGAAACGCGCAAGGCGAGCCTTGCTCTTGGCCTGGCGCCCCTTTGGGTTCTGACGCGCCCATTCCAATTCCTTCTTCATGGCCTTGGTGCGAGCGTCCTCGGTGCGCTGTTCCTGTTCCAGACGCGCTTCCTTCTGCTCCAGCCACGTGCTGTAGTTGCCCTTGTAGGGAATGCCGCGGCCGCGGTCCAGTTCAAGAATCCACTCCGCGGCGTTATCCAGGAAGTAGCGGTCGTGGGTGATGGCCACCACGGTGCCAGAGAAGCGCGAGAGGAATTGCTCCAGCCAGTCCACCGACTCGGCGTCCAAGTGGTTGGTCGGCTCGTCCAGCAGCAGCATGTCTGGCTTGGACAGCAGCAGGCGGCACAAGGCCACGCGGCGCTTTTCGCCGCCAGAGAGTTTGCCGATCACGGCATCCCAGGGGGGCAGGCGCAAGGCGTCGGCAGCGATTTCGAGCTGGTGATCGCCCGCGTCGCCGGCGGTTGCGATGATGGCTTCCAGTTTGGCCTGCTCGGCTGCGAGAGCATCGAAGTCGGCGTTCTCATCAGCGTAGGCGGCATAGACTTCCTCGAGGCGAGCCTGGGCAGCCTTCGTCTCCCCCATGCCACTTTCAACCGCCTGACGGACCGTCTCTTCCGGATTCAGTTGGGGCTCCTGCGGCAGGTAACCGATCTTCAAGCCAGCCATGGGTATGGCTTCGCCCTCGAACTCCTTATCCACGCCCGCCATGATCTTGAGCAGCGTTGACTTGCCCGAGCCATTCAAGCCGAGCACGCCAATCTTGGCCCCAGGAAAAAAGGACAGGGAAATGTCCTTGAGGATCTGACGCTTCGGCGGCACGATTTTGCCGAGGCGGTTCATGGAGAAAACGTATTGGGCCATGGTGTTGTTCTAACGAGAGAAAGAGCAAAACCGCATTATCAGGGGAGCCGCTGGTGATGCTTCTTCATGACACGCACGACCAGAGTGCGGAGATGGTCGACTCTATGGCTGGCATGACATGCTGGTGAAGCTATCAAGAAGAATTTCTGACGGCGGGCTTGATTGGGACGGAAATTTGATGCTATAGTTGCGGTCTTCGCTGCTGACGGCGGTCTTCTTCGGGAAGG
>NZ_AEGR01000073.1 GCF_000211835.1 Hylemonella gracilis ATCC 19624
AGGATGTTGGTCTGGAAGGCGATGCCGTCGATCACGCTGATGATGTCCTCGATCTTGCGGGCACTTTGGTTGATGTCCTTCATGGTCTCGACCACCTGGGTCATCACCTCGCCGCCCTGCATCGCCACGGCGCTGGCGCTCTGGGCCAGTTGGTTGGCTTGTTGCGCGCTGTCGGCGTTCTGCCGCACGGTGGAGCCCAGTTCCTCCATCGACGCGGCGGTTTGCTCCAGGGTGCTGGCTTGGCTTTCGGTGCGCGCGGACAGATCCTGGTTGCCACGCTCGATTTCGACCGCGGCAACGGCCACCTGCTGGGCCGAAGCCCGCACGCCGGACACCACCTTGAGCAGACCATCGCGCATGGATTTCATCGCCGCCATCACGCTGTCCGGATCGGCGCCCCGGGTGTCGATGTCGGCGGCGAGATTGCCGGAGCGGATATCGTCCGCCACCGCCTTCACCTGCCAGGGCTCGGCGCCCAGCGCGCGCGTCACGGCCCGTGCGATCAAGGCGGCCGCGGCGGCCCCCAGCAGCACCGCCACGACCGTCCAGGCGATCATGAGGGTTGAGAACCCGGTCGCCGTGCCTTGGGCCTCGGCCAGACGTTGCTGGATCAAGTTCTCCTCGAAATCGATCAAGGCATTGATGCGGGCCAGCCATTCGACGAACAAAGGTTTGAGATCGCGCCACACGATTTGTTGCGCTTCTTCACGCCGCCCCTCGGTGCGCAGTTGGATCACCTTCGTGATCAAGGGCAGCACCTGGGCCTCCGTGGCCTTGATGGCGGCGAGCAGCCGTGGCACGTCGGGATGGAGGGTGCGGTCCTGAGCCAGCATCTGATCCAGCGGCACGGCCGATTTGGCATAAAAGGCCGCGAGGCGCTCGATTTCAGCGACCTCGCGCCGAAGTTCCTCGGCACTGACGGACGCCGCCACGTCGCGTATGGCGATCGCGCGGTCGTGCGCGCTGCCTCGGAAGTTGATCGCGTAACGCTGGATCAGCGAATTCTTCTCTGAGTTTTCCTCGAGAGCCTGCTTGATCACGCCGACCTCGCGCAGGCCCGTGATGGTGAGGAAAACCAGGATCAGGAGAATCACGCCAAAGCCGGCCGTCAATTTTTGACGCACGGTCATCCTTGCAAACCAGTTCATTTTTTCCTTGTATTGTTGAGAAGGCAGCGCGCAAGGTCGATCAGGCGCCGCGGGCCAGGGGATTCTGATCGCAACGGAGAAACCGTTTTCGCGGCGGGCATAAAAAAACAGCTGTTCTATCGAACAGCTGTTTTTTTGCAAAGCGAGCTGCGCCGTCATCATGACCGCGCGCAAGGTGCGGGTGCACTCACTGCTGCGGGATCTTGGCCTTCACGATCACGTCGCCCCAGCGCTTGATTTCGGCCTGGAGGAAAGCGGCCGTCTGCTCGGGCGTTTGGCCACGCGGCTCGATGTTGAGTTCGCGCAGCTTCTTGCTGACTTCGGGATCGGCCAGCGCGGTTTGGATCTCCTTGTGCAGCCGGGTGACCACCGCCTTGGGCGTGGCCGAGGGCACCGCCAACGCGTTCCACGACGAGGACAGGTAGGCGGGCAAGCCAGCTTCCTTGGTCGTCTGCACATCCGGCAGCGCGGCGGAGCGCTTTTCGCTCGTCACGGCCAGGGCGCGCAAGGCACCCCCCTTGATCTGTCCCATGACGGGCGCGAGGATTTCCACCGCCGCGTCCACCTGCTTGCCGCGCAGGGCGTTGACCACCGCGGGCGTGCCATTGAAGGGCACGATCTGCACGTCGATACCCGCAACCGACTTGAACAACTCGGCGGACAGGTTTTGCGTGCTGCCGATGTTGATGCTGCCGATGTTGAGCTTGCCCGGATTGGCCTTGGCATCCGCCAACAGTTCGCCCAGGCTCTTGTACTTCGAATCACTGGCGACGACCACGCCAATGTCAAACAGGCCCAGCGTGCTGATCGGGGTGAAGTCCTTCACCGAGTCGTAGGGCAGGCTCTTGAACAGGGTGGCGCTGACCGCCGTGGCGTTGGACATCAGCAGCAGCGTGTGGCCGTCCGGCGCAGACTTGGCCACCTGATCGGACGCGCCGACGCCGCCAGCGCCAGGCTTGTTCTCGATCACCACGGGCTGACCCAGCAACTCATTGAGCTTCTGCGCCACGATGCGCGCGGTCAGGTCGGCCACGCCGCCCGCGCCGAAGGGCACGACGATGCGCAGCGCTTTGCTGGGAAAGTTCTGGGCCAGCGCCAGGGGCGAGGACAGAGAGGCCAGGCCGCCGACCAGCGGCGTGCCCAGCAGGGCGAGAGCGGATCTCCGGTTCAGTCGGTTCATGTTGTGACTCCTAGGGAAAACAGGATGTTTGGAAGCGGACGCGGCGCAGCGGCAGGCTCAACGCGCCACGCCGAGCAATTTGTCGAGCAGTTCGGGTTGGTCCAGCAAGGCACGGGCCGTCCCGGAATGCACCACCGTGCCGCGGTCCAGCACGGCAGCCTGGTCGGAGATGGCCAGGATGGCCTGCGGGTGCTGCTCGACGATGATCGCCGACAGGCCTTCCTCGCGGGTGATGCGGCCAATGGCGCGCAGCAGCTCCTGCACGATGATGGGCGCCAAGCCTTCCAGGGGCTCGTCCAGCAACAACAGCTTGGGATTGAGCACCAGGGCCCGGCCCACGGCCAGCATCTGCTGCTCGCCGCCCGAGAGCTGGGAGCCAAGGTTGGTCTTGCGCTCGGCCAGACGGGGGAAAAGCTCATAAACCCGCACGGGAGTCCATGGGGCCGCCCTGTCGGCGCGGCCCGGCCGGGCGACCGCCGTCAGGTTTTCATCCACCGTCAACGACTTGAAGATATTGCGCTCTTGCGGCACCCAGCCAATGCCGGCGGCGGCGCGCAAGTGCAAGGGCGTCTTGTGCAAGGCCACGCCATCGAGCGTGATGCTGCCGCCGTGCTGGCGCGTGGCGCCCGCCAACGTGTTCATGAAGGTGGTCTTGCCGGTGCCATTGCGCCCGAGCAGTGCCAGCGTCTTGCCGGGGTCCAGGGCGACGGAGACGTCATTGAGCACCACGGCCTCGCCGTAACCGGCGCTGAGGTTCTCGACTTTGAGAAGCGCGCTCATTTAAATTCCCCCACGCTCTTCGCTGCGCGAAATTCGCTGCCCCTCAACGCAGGCTTGCCCTGCGCTTCGCTTAGGGTGGGGCTTCGCTGTTCTTGGAACGGTCCGGCGGCGCTCATGCGTGGCTCCCTTCCGCATGACCAAGGTAAACCTCTTTCACGCGCGGGTCGTTGGCGATTTCGTCCGGGTTGCCCTCGGTGAGCACCGTGCCGTTGACCAGCACCGTCATGCGCTTGGCGAAACTGAAAACCAGGTCCATATCGTGTTCGATCAGCAGCACCGACACATCGGCGGGCAGGGCCGCGACGGTCTGCAAAAGTTCCTCGCGCTCACCGGCGGGCACGCCAGCCACGGGCTCGTCCAGCAACAGCACGCGCGGCTCGCAGGCCAAGGCGATGGCGATTTCCAGCAAGCGGCGCTTGCCATAGGCCAGGACATCGGTGCGCTGGTTCATCACCTCGGTGAGGCGGAACTGCTCCAGCAACACCTCGCACCGCTCGACGACCTTGGGGTTGCGCCCCAGGGGCTGCCACCAGCGCGCGCCCAATCCCATCTGCTGGGACACGGTCAGCGCCAGGGTTTGCAAAGGGGTCAGCGTGTCGAACAGCTGATTGATCTGGAAGGTGCGCACCATGCCGCGGCGCACGCGCTGGTGCGGCGCCAGACGGGTGATGTCCTCACCTTCCAGCAGGATGCGACCTTCGGTCGGTTCAAGCACGCCGGTCAGCAGGTTGATCAGCGTGGTCTTGCCCGCCCCGTTGGGGCCAATCAGCGCATGGCGCGCGCCACGCTGGAGGTCCAGGCTCACATTGCCCGTGGCCGTGATGCCGCCGAAGCGCTTGACCAAGCCTTGGGCCGACAGGACGACGTCTTTTTGAACGATGTCGGAAGCACTCATTTTTTCTTGCCCCGCGATGCCCAAGTCCAGGGACGGATCACACGCTCACGGCCCACCATCATCAGCACGACGAGGAACAAGCCGATCCAGAACGTCCAGTACTGCGGGGTGATGGAGGAAATCCAGTCCTGCAACACCTTGAAGATGGCCGCGCCGATCACGCCGCCATAGAGCCAGCCCGCGCCGCCGATCACGACCAGCAATACCAGGTCGGCCGAGCGGTCGAACGCGAAGACTTCGACCGAGGCAAAACTGGTGGTCTGCGCCAACAGCGCCCCCGCAGCACCGGCCACGCCGGCGGCGATGGTGTAAATGAGGGCCAGGCGCGCCGTCACCGGGATGCCGATCGCCATGGCGCGCAGGCGGTTGTCGCGCAGCGCCATCAGCGTGCCGCCCAGGGGCGACTGCACGAAACGGCGTGACAAGAGGAAGAACACGAACAGCACCGCGAGCGAGTACCAAGCCGCCACTTGCCCATAGAGATCGAACTCGAATCGGCCGACGAACGGAACATGGACCGGGCCCATGATCACGCCCTGCAGGCCATCGGCGCCGCCCGTCAGCCAGTCGAGCTTGTTGGCCAGTTCCATGAGGATCAGGGCAACGCCCATGGTCACCATCAGCAAGGTCAGGCTGGTGCCGCGCATGATGGACAGAGACGCCAGCGCCCCCAGCACGGTCGAGACGGCGATGCCGAAGAAGAGGCCCATCACGGGATCAGGGTTGATGTGCTTGGCGAACAGGGCGGCCGCGTAGGCCCCCATGCCGAAGAAAGCCGCGTGGCCCAGCGACACGACGCCCGCGTACCCCATGACCAAGTCGAGGGACAGCGCGAACAAGGCGACGATGGCCACTTCGTTGATGAGCAGCGCGTGGCCGCTCAGGTACCAGGGCGAGGCCAAGGCCAGCAGCCAGAACAGCGGTTCCCAGCGCTTCCAGCGCTGGTACTCGTGCAGGGAAGAAGCTGCGTTCATGCTTTACCCCCCTTGCGAACGAACAGGCCTTGCGGGCGCCAGATCAGGATGACGATCATCAGGAAATACACGATGAACGCGCCGAAGCGCGGGATGTAGTACTTGCCGGCCACGTCGGCGATGCCCAGCAGCAGCGCGGCCAACAGGGGGCCGGTGATCGAGGACGTGCCGCCCACGGCCACCACGATCAGGAAATAAACCATGTAGCGCAGGGGAAAGCTCGGGTCCAGGATCAGGATTTCCGCGCCCAACGCACCACCCAAGCCCGCCAGGCCCGAACCCGCGGCGAAGGTCAGCAGGAACACGGCGTTGACGTTGATGCCCAGGCCCGCGGCCACGCGCTGGTCATCCACGGAAGCACGCAGGCGGCTGCCAAAGCGGGTGCGACTCAAGATGGTCTGCAAGGCGATCGTCAGCGCCAAGCACACCGCGACGATGAAGAGGCGGTAGTGCCCCATGCCCAGTTCCCAGGCGGTGCCGCTGCCCAGTTCGGTACGGCCCTTGAGCCACTCAGGCAATTGGACGATCTGCTGGCTGGAGGTGAAGAAATAGTCCATCACCGCCACGGCCATGAAGGTCAGGCCGATGGAAAACAGCACTTGGTTCAGGTGAGGCTTGCTGTACATCGGTCGGTACAGCGTGCGCTCCAGCAAGGCGCCCAGCAGCGCCGAACCCAGGAAGGCCAGCGGCAAGCACAGCAGGAAGGGCACGCCGTGGCGCTGCATCAGGATGACGGTGAGGTAGCCTCCCACCATCGCGAAGGCGCCGTGGGCCAGGTTGATGAAGTTCATCAGGCCCATGGTGACGGACAGGCCGACCGCCAGGATGAAGAGCAGCATGCCGTAGGCGATGCCGTCGAAAAGTATGGTCAGCATGGGGACACAGACTCGAAAAGCGCGAACCCGAGAAACACGAATCCGGAATCAGGAGGAAAGAGGTGCAAATGAAAAAACATGGGCGCCCCTTCCTGAGCAGGGGCGCCCCATGCGCTCAGCCTTACTTGGCCTTGCCGGGGTCCTTCACGTCCTTGATGACGTCGAATTCCACGTTGTAGAGCTCGCCGTCCTTGCGCTCCACCTTGCTCAGGTAGATGTTCTGCACGATGTCACGGGTTTCGGGGTCCAGCGACACCGGGCCGCGCGGGCTTTCCCACTTCAGGTTCTTCATGGCGTTGACCAGGGCTTCGCCGCCCTGGCCCTTGGTCGCCTTGAGGCCTTCATAGATCACGTGCATGCCGTCATAACCGCCGACCGCGAAGAAGTTCGGGCGGAAACCACTGGCCTTCTTGAAGGCGGCCACGAAGGACTTGTTCTTGGCCGAGGGGTGGTAGGCCGAGTACTGCATCGACGTCACGACGCCCAGCGCCACGTCGCCCATGCCGTTGAGCTGGTCGTCATCGGTCAGGTCGCCCGTGCCGATCAGCTTGATGCCGGCCTTGTCCATGCCGCGCTCTTGGAATTGCTTCATCACCGCGGCGCCCGCGCCCGAGGGCACGAAGACGAACAGGGCATCCGGCTTCAAGTCACGCACCTTCTGCAGGAAGGGAGCGAAATCGGGGTTGCGCATGGGCGCGCGCATCGATTCGACCACCGTGCCGCCGGCGGCAGTCAGGCGGGCCGTGAAGAACTTCTCGGCGTCAATGCCAGGACCGTAATCAGAGACCAGGGTCACGACCTTCTTCATGCCGTTCTTGGCGGCCCAGTCAGCCAGAGGCGACGAGGTCTGCGGCAGCGTCATGCTGGTGCGCACGATGAACGGGGACGACAGGGTGATGCTGGAGGTGGCGGCGGCCATCACGACCAGGGGCGTCTTGCTCTGGGTGGCGATGGGCGCGGTGGCGAACGCCGAGGGCGTGATGCCCATGCCGGCGAGCACGTCCACCTTGTCTTGCACCACGAGCTCCTGGGCCAGGCGCTTGGTCACATCGGGAATGCTGGTGTCGTCCTTGACGATGAGCTGGATCTTCTTGCCCGCCACGGTGTCGCCGTTCTGCGCGATGTACAGCTTGACGGCGGCTTCGATCTGCTTGCCGGTCGTGGCCTGTTGCCCGGTCATGGGAACGATGAGACCGACCTTGAACACGTCCTGCGCGAGCACGGCCGTGGAGCCGAGCGCGGCCGCCAGGGCCAGGGCCGAAGCGCCCAGGAAGGAACGTTTTTTCATGAGAGTTGACTCCTTTTAATAAGTCTGAAGATGGCCGCCATCGCGCAAGGGCGCGGGCACCTCACCATGACCGCGCGGACACGTTCCGGCAGCGGAAACGCAAGAGCACAACGGGGCAAAGGTGCGCTACTGTCGCTGCAAACCGTTGCATCCGCAAGCCAAAAAACAGACTGATAGATATAACGGTTTGAAATATCTTACCCCGCGCCCCAGCGTGCGCGAGAGAGCACGGAATTACGGGTAAACCCGAATCTCAAACCGTCAGGCGCCAGCACGCCGCGAAGGCGCGCACCGCAGGCTCAAGTCAGGCCCAGGAGGCGCACCGCGTTGTCTTTGAGGATGCCGGGCATGACCTCGGGCTTGAAGCCCGCTTCCTCGAAATCCTTCATCCAGCGCTCGGGCGTGATGAGCGGGTAGTCGCTGCCGAAGAGCATGCGGTCTTTCAGCAGCGTGTTCGCGTACTGGACCAGTTGCTTCGGGAAATACTTGGGGCTCCATCCCGACAGATCGATCCAGACATTGGGCTTGTGCATGGCCACGCTCAGGGCCTCGTCCTGCCAAGGCCAGCTGGGATGCGCCATCACGATCTGCATGTCGGGGAAATCGATCGCCACGTCGTCCAGGTGGATGGGGTTGCTGTATTCGAGCCGCAGGCCACCGCCGCAACGCATGCCACTGCCGATGCCGCTGTGCCCGGTGTGGAAGATGGCCGGCAGCTTGTGCTCGGCGATCACCTCGTAGATGGGCCACGCCATCTTGTCGTAGGGGTGATAGCCCTGAACCGTCGGATGGAACTTGAAGCCCTTGACGCCATGTTCGGCGATCAGGCGGCGTGCCTCCCGCGCGCCCATCTTGCCCTTGTGCGGGTCGATGCTGGCGAAGCACATCATCATGTCGCTGTTGGCCTGGGCGGCCTCGGCAATCTCCTCGTTCGGAATGCGGCGACGGCCCAACTGTGCCTCGCTGTCCACGGTGAACATCACCAAGCCGATCTTTCTTTCACGGTAGTAGGCCACGGTCTCGGCGATCGTTGGCCGGCGGCCTGAGCGGAAGTACTTGTCGGCGGCGCGGTCGTACTCCTCGCCGTAATTGTCGAAAGGATTCCAGCAGCTCACTTCCGCGTGCGTGTGGATGTCGATGGCGATCAGATTCTTGTGGTCCATGCGTGAAGCCTGGTTTTGGAATGAGCGGAATCCACGGGTAAACACCGAAGAAAGCTTGGGGTCCGCAGCTTGAATTGGTTATTTCTCATAACAATAATTCATCCTCACCGGAAACACAAGATGACGAACCCTGACCTGCACCTTGAGCGACGAGGCGATCACGACGAAATCGCCGTGATCCGTCTGTCCCGCCCCGTCAAGCGCAACGCGCTCAATGACGCACTGATCCTCGCCCTGCGCGATCTGTTCGAAAACCTGCCCACTGGCGAAGGCGGCGTGCGCGCCGCCGTCATCGCGGGTGAAGGTGAGCACTTCTGCGCGGGACTGGACCTCTCTGAACTGAAGGAACGCGACGCGGGCGAAGGCCTGCACCATTCACGCATGTGGCACGCCGCGCTCGAACGCGTGCAGTACGGCCCCGTGCCCGTCATCGCCGCGCTGCATGGCGCGGTCGTGGGCGGCGGCCTTGAACTGGCCTCGGCTTGCCACATCCGCGTGGCGGATGACACCACCTTCTACGCCCTGCCCGAAGGCTCGCGCGGCATCTTCGTCGGCGGCGGCGGCGCGGTGCGCATCCCCCGGTTGATCGGTGCCGCGCGCATGACGGACATGATGCTGACCGGCCGCGTCTACAACGCTGCCGACGGCGAGAAGGCCGGCTTCGCGCAATACCTGGTGCCGCAGGGCACGGCCTTTGACAAGGCGTTGGAACTTGCCGCCCGCGTGGCCCAGAACGCGCCCCTGACCAACTACGCATTGATCCATGCCCTGCCGCGCATCGCCGAGCAACCGGCGGATCAAGGCTTCCTGACCGAGGCCATGATGGCCGCCATCGCCCAGAGCGCGCCGGAGGCCAAGGCCCGCGTGCGCGCCTTCCTCGACGGCAAGGCCGCGAAGGTGAAAAAAGCATGAGCGCCCAGGCCCGTTACCGTTCCGTGCGCTTTGGCGTCACCCGCGTCAAGGTGCGAGAAAGCAAGGACGCGCAAGGACGCGCCGTGCGCTACGTCGACGCGGAGTTGCCCCTGGGGCCCTACGCGCGCCGCCTGAGCGACCACCTGCTGCACTGGGCCGAAGCCGCGCCCGACCGCACCTTCTTCGCGCGCCGCGAACAACTGCCCGACGGCAAGACCGGCGACTGGGTCCGCGTCAGCTACGCGCAGGCCCTGGGCGGCGCACGGCGTGTCGGACAGGCCCTGCTGGACCTTGGCCTGAGCGCCGAGCGCCCCGTGGTCATCCTCAGCGAAAACACGCTGGAACACGCGCTGACGTCGCTGGCCTGCATATACGCCGGCGTTCCTTATTGCCCCGTGTCACCGGCTTATGCCACGGTGAGCCAGGACTACGACAAGTTGCGGCACGTGATGGACACGCTGACGCCCGGCCTGGTCTTCGCGGCCGACGGTGCGCGCTACGGCAAGGCCATCCAGGCCACCGTGGGCAAGAACGTGACCGTGGTGCTGGCCCAAGGCCGTATCGAGGGCCGCAAGACCAAGACAATCCAATCCCTGCACGACACCGTGCCGCGGACCAGCGGCCAAGGCGCCGTGGACGTGGCCATGCACGCGGTGCGTCCCGACACAATCGCCAAGTTCCTCTTCACCTCGGGCTCGACCAAGATGCCCAAGCCGGTGATCAACACCCACCGCATGTGGTGTGCCAATCTGCAGCAGATCACCCTCTCCCTGCCCGCGCTGGCCGAGGAAGCGCCGATCTTCGTCGACTGGCTACCCTGGAACCACACCTTCGGCGGCAACCACAACGTGGGCCTGACGCTGATGCACGGCGGCACGCTCTACATCGACGACGGCAAACCCACGGCGGCGGGCATCGCTGAAACCCTGCGCAATCTGCGGGAGATCGCGCCCACGGTGTACTTCAACGTGCCCACGGGCTTCGAGATGATCGCCCAGGCCATGAAGACCGACGCGGCGCTGCGCAAGACGCTGTTGTCGCGCGTGAAGATGTTCTTTTACTCGGGCGCGGGCCTGGCCCAGCCAGTCTGGGACAGCCTGCACGCCACGGCCGAGGCCGAGATCGGCGAGCGCATCGTGATGGCCACCGGCCTGGGCATGACGGAGTCCGCGCCCTCGGCCATGTTCGTCAACAGCCCGGACGTGAAGGCTGGCGACATCGGCGTGCCCGTGCCGGGCATGACGCTCAAGTTGGTGGAGGTCGACGGCAAGACCGAGGTGCGCTATCGCGGCCCCAACGTGACGCCGGGTTACTGGCGCTCCGAGGCCGCCACGCGCGAGGCCTTCGACGAGGAGGGTTACCTCTGCACCGGCGACGCCGTGCTGTGGATCGATGAGCAGGACATCCACCGCGGCCTCAAGTTCGATGGTCGCATCGCCGAGGACTTCAAACTCGCCACGGGCACGTTCGTGAGCGTGGGCCCGCTGCGCGCCAAGGTCATCGTGACCGGCGCGCCCCTGGTGCAGGACGTGGTGCTGACCGGCCTGAACCGCAAGGAAGTTGGTGCGCTGATCTTCCCCTCGCCCGCCTGCCGCGCGGTCAGTGGGCTGGGGCCGGACGCGCCCATGAGCGAGGTGCTGGCCAGCACGGCGGTGCGCCAACGCATGCAGGCCGTGATCAACGAACTGGCGCGCGGCGCCACCGGCAGCGCCAACCGCATCGCGCGGGCGCTGTTGCTGGCCGAGCCGCCGTCCATCGACAAGGGCGAGGTCACCGACAAGGGTTCGATCAACCAGCGCGCCGTGCTCAAACACCGGGATGCGTTGGTGCAGGCGCTGCATGATGACGTGGCGCCCGGCATCCTCAAACCTGAAACATGAAGCACCCCCGAAGCGCCTTCGGCGCCTCCCCCTCAAGGGGGCGCACCCAGTGGCCCGGCCAAGCCGGTTCCACGGGTGCTCCCGTATGGATATCTGCTTGCTCGAAATTTCGAGCTGAGGAGCATCGGTCATGAAGATAGAAGGACAAGCTGCGCTCGTGACGGGCGGCGCCTCGGGCCTCGGCGAAGCAACCGCGCGCGAACTGGCCCGGCTCGGCGCCAAGGTGACCGTGCTGGACGTGAACGCCGCCGCGGGTGCCAAGGTGGCGGCCGACATCGGCGGCCTGTTTCAGACCTGCGACATCACCAGCCCCGACAGCGTCAGCGCTGCGTTGGCCCAGGCCGAAGCCCAACACGGCCCCGCCCGCATCCTGATGAACATCGCGGGCATCGGCACGGCCAAGCGCATCGTCGCCAAGGACGGCAGCCCAGCGCCGCTGGAAGAGTTCGCCCGCGTGGTGAACATCAACCTGATCGGCAGCTACAACGTCAGCCGCCTCTTCGCCGCCGCCTGCGCCAAGTTGCCTGTGCTGGAGGAAGGTGAGCGCGGGGTGATGATGTTCACGGCCTCGATCGCCGCCTACGACGGCCAGGTCGGCCAGCAGGCCTACAGCGCCTCCAAGGGCGGCATCGTGGGCATGACCTTGCCCATGGCGCGGGACCTGGCACAACATGCCATCCGCGTCTGCACGATTGCGCCGGGTCTGTTTGCCACGCCCTTGGTGAAGGAACTGCCAGCGGAGGTGCAGCAGTCGCTCGCCGCTTCCATTCCCTTCCCCAAGCGCCTGGGCGAGCCCGAGGAGTTCGCGCGCTTGGCCTGCCACATCGTGACCAATGGGCACCTCAACGGCGAAGTCATCCGGCTCGACGGCGCGCTGCGGATGGCGCCACGATAAAACCGACCCGGGGCACGGGCAGCGCCATCTGCCCGGCGTCGGAAACATTTTTCCGCCCCTCGACAACTTCACATTAGGAGACAAACCATGAAACTGAATCGACGTCACTTCAATCTGGCTCTGGGCGGCGGTGCCGCGTTGGCGGCCTTGCCGTCACTGCCCGCGTTAGCGCAGGCGGCGCAAGTGGCCCAGCCCAAGATCTACTACGGATTCCCCGCCGGCAGCGCGGGCGACAGCCTGGCGCGCCGCGTGGCCGACAAACTGGGCGGCACCCCCTATGCACAGAGCAATGCCGTGGTGGAAAACAAGCCCGGCGCGGGCGGTCGCATCGTGCTCGAAACCCTCAAGACCTCGCCCGCCGATGGCTCCGTGCTGACGCTGGCGCAAGCCTCGGCGCTCACGATCTACCCGCACGTGTACACCAAGATGAACTACACGATGGCGGATTTCGCGCCCATCTCCATCGGCGCGCAGATGGTGTTCGCGCTGGCCATCGGTCCGATGGTTCCGGACAACGTGAAAACGCTCAAGGATTTCATCGTCTGGGCCAAGGCCAACCCGGAGAAGTCCAGCTTCGGCTCGCCCGGCGCGGGTTCCATGCCGCACTTCGTCGGTTCGCTGTTCGGCGTGAATGCTGGCATCACCTTCCAGCACGTGCCCTTCCGCGGCTCGCTGCCAGCCGTGAATGACACGGTGGGCGGACAGATTGCCGCCTGCGTGACGCCCACCGGTGATTCGCTGGCCCACGCCAAGAGCGGCCGGCTGCGCATCCTGGCCGTCTCCGCGCCCAAGCGCGTGGCGGAACCGGACGCACCCACCTTCACCGAGCTGGGTTATCCCGAGATCGTGGCCGAGGAGTGGTTTGGCTTCTTTGCCCCGGCCAAGACACCCTCGAACGTGATCAACGCCGCGAACACCGCGATCCAGGCCGCTCTGAAAGACAAGGCCGTGATCGACGGTCTGGCCGCCATCGGCTTGGTCGCGGCGGGCAGCACGCCGCAGGCCATGCGTGCCTCGCTGGAATCGGAGTACCAGCGTTGGGCCCCGCTGGTCAAGAAAGTGGGCTTCACCGCGGAATCCTGATCTTGTCGGCTCGCGCCCCGGCCGGGCTTCTCAGCCTTGCCGGGGCGTTCTTCATCCATGATGTCCTGATGTCGTCCTATTCCACCGTCTCAACACCCCCAAGCCGCCCTGCCAAACGAGCCCCCACTCGCGAGAGCGCGCGCGGCAAGCGCGCTGCCACGCCGAAAGAGCTTGGGTCCGCAGTGGACCAGGTGGACACCAGCTTCCTGCAGACCCTGGTGGGCTACGGCGCGCGGCGCGTCTCGCTCGCGGCCATCGCCAGCTTCCTGCCGCGCATGGCCGCCTATGAACTGCGTCCGGTCGAGTTCTCCGTGCTCTCGCTGATTCACCACAACCCTGGCATCACCTCGCGCCAGCTTTGCAGCGTGCTCAACATCCAGCCACCGAATCTGGTGGGCATGCTGCAGCACTACGAGAAAAAGCGTGGGCTGATCGAACGCCGCCCGCACCCCAGTGATGGCCGCGCCCTGGGCCTGCATCTGACGACGGCGGGCCGTCAACTCGCGCGCAAGGCCGAACACGCGGCCAGCCAGAACGACGCCCAGGTCACCGCGCGGCTGAGCGCGGCCGAGCGCCGCACCCTGTTGCGCCTGCTGGAAAAAATCTACCTCTGAACCCGCCCCGGCGCGGTTCACATCGGCCGCCTATATCGGCCGCCTTCGTTCTTTTCGCACGCCTGCGGTCTTCCCTTAGCTATGAATGTTGTAGCACGCGGAAAACTGCGCTATATTGCGCCTCCCTCCGCCCCGCCTAGGCCCCGCCTATTTCACCGCGCAGCTCTTCCCATGACCGGCACAGCGAAAAACACCCTCGGTACCGGCGGCAAGTCCGGCATGAAAGACATGGGCACGAAGGACAGCGCCGCCGTGGGACAGCTGCTGGCGCTGCTTGAATCTCGTTACGCGATGCGGGTGATCTGGGCCTTGCGCGACGGGCATGCACAGACGTTCCGGCTGTTGCAAGACAGCGTGGGAGGCATCACGCCGAACACCTTGAACACGCGCCTGAAGGAGCTGCGCGCGACGGGTCTGCTGCACCATGACACCGAAGGCTACCTGCTGACCACCACCGGCATTGAGCTGGCGCGCCGCCTTGGTGAAATCACGGCTTATGCGCCCAAGTGGTCCGCGAGCCAAGGGCGCGGCAACAAGTCGCGCTGATCAGAAAGAAGCAAGCCGGTACACATTCCACCGGCCCGGCTTCACGCCGGGGCTTGCCGATAGGGCTCCTCGAAGTCGAGGAAATCGTGTTCAGCCAGGGCATCCTCCACCCAGGCGCGCACACCCGGCAGGGCATGCACACGCGCCATGTACGCGGCAATGTCCTCGGGCACGGGCAAGGCGTATGTCTTCAGACGCGTGCACACCGGCGCGAAGTAGGCGTCGGCGATCGAGAAATCACCAAACAGCAGATCCTGCCGGCCGCTCTCACGCAGCAGCTCGCGCCACATCTGCGTGATGCGCTGCACGTCGGCTCGCACCGCGGGCTGCTCATCCCAAATGCGGGCACCCGCCTGGGACAGATCGGCTTCGATGTTCATGGTGCAATGGGTGCGCAAGGCCGAGAACCCTGAATGCATTTCAGCGCACACGCTGCGCGCGCGGGCGCGATGCGCCCGCTCTTGCGGCCACAAATGTTTTTCGGGAAAGGCCTCCGCCAGGTACTCGGCAATCGCCAGGGTGTCCCAGATGACCAGCTCGCCGTCCGTGAGCACCGGCACCTTGCCCACCGGGTTGACGCGCGCGATGGTGCGCTTGAACTCGGAATCCGCGTCAAAGGAATCAAAGCGGACCTTGACTTCCTCGAAAGGGATGCCTGCCTGACGCAGCACCACCCAAGGACGCATGGACCAGGACGAGTAGTTCTTGTTGCCGATGTAGAGCTTGAGCATGTCGCACCTCGTTCAAAAAACAGGCCTCGGGCCTGCGACCCCCCCCGTGCCGCGCCAGAGAGTTGCCAGCGCACCCAAGCCTTTCCGGCGGCTGGCGGGGACAGTCGCGTCCGCTGAATTCAGCGGATGTCGAGGGGCACGAAGGATTTCACCAGATCGTCCAAGGCCTTGATCTGGGCCAAGAAGGGCTCCAGCTTGTCCAGCGGCAAGGCACTGGGGCCGTCGCACAGCGCTTTGTCAGGATTGGGGTGAGCCTCCAGGAACAACCCCGCCAGACCGACCGACATGCCCGCGCGGGCCAGGTCCACCAGCTGCTCGCGGCGTCCGCCCGAGGCTGCCGCGCCCGGCGCGCGTTGCTGCAAGGCATGGGTGGCGTCGAAGATCACCGGCAGATTGCCGCTGACCTGTTTCATCACGCCAAAGCCCAGCATGTCCACCACCAGGTTGTCGTATCCGAAGCAGGTGCCGCGATCGCAGAGGATGAGCTGATCGTTGCCCGCTTCCTTGAACTTCTCGACGATGTTGCCGACCTGAGAGGGGCTCAGGAACTGCGGTTTCTTGATGTTGATGACCCGCCCCGTCTTGGCCAGGGCCACGACCAGATCGGTCTGGCGGGCCAGGAACGCTGGCAACTGCAGCACATCCACCACCTCGGCGACGGCCTGCGCTTGGTGCGGCTCATGCACGTCCGTGATCAGGGGGACGCCAAAGCTCTTCTTCACGTCCTCGAAGATGCGCAGGCCCTCGTCCAGACCGGGACCACGGTAGGAATGGATGGACGAACGGTTCGCCTTGTCGAAGCTGGCTTTGAAAACGTAGGGAATGCCGAGCTTGCCGGTCACGCGCACGTATTCCTCGCAAGCACGCAAAGCCAGATCGCGGGACTCCAGCACGTTGATGCCGCCGAAGAGAACAAAGGGTTGCGCGTTGCCCACGGAAAGGTTGCGCAGGGTGATCACGGACATGGAAGAGTCTCAGGAGTGAACGAAAACCCTGGATTTTACGTTCCGCGGACCCTTGCCGTTTTCAGGCGTCGCCGCCAAAGAGATCGCGGGTGTAAACCTTGTCCGGCACGTCGTCCAACTCGGCCACGCGGCGGTTGGCGACGATCACGTCGGCGGTCCGCTTGAATTCCGCGAGGTCGCGGATGACGCGCGAGCCGAAGAAACTGTCTTCCTTGAGCACAGGCTCGTAGACCACCACCGCGACGCCCTTGGCCTTGAGCCGCTTCATCACCCCCTGGATGCTGCTGGCGCGGAAGTTGTCACTGCCGGCCTTCATGATCAGACGGTGAATCCCCACCACCTTGGGCTGGCGCCGCAGGATGTCCTCGGCCACGAAATCCTTGCGCGTGGTGTTCGCGTCCACGATGGCACGGATCAGGTTCTGGGGCACGTCCTGGTAATTGGCCAGCAACTGCTTGGTGTCCTTGGGCAGGCAATAGCCGCCATAACCAAAGCTGGGGTTGTTGTAGTGGTTGCCAATGCGCGGATCCAGGCCCACGCCCTGAATGATCTGGCGGCTGTCGAGACCGTGGACCGCCGCGTAGGTATCCAGCTCATTGAAGAAAGCCACCCGCATCGCCAGGAAGGTGTTGGCGAACAGCTTGATCGCCTCGGCCTCGGTGTTCTCGGTCAGCAGCACCGCGGCGTCGGGCTTGAGCGAGCACTGGCGCAACAGATCCGCGAAGACCTGCCCTCGCGTGGAGCGCTCGCCAACCACGATGCGGCTGGGGTGCAGGTTGTCGTAGAGCGCCTTGCCCTCGCGCAGGAACTCCGGGGAAAAAATGATGTTGTCGGACCCCAGCGTGCGCTTGAGCTGCTCGGTGTAGCCGACCGGGATGGTGGACTTGATGACCATCACGGCGCGCGGATTGATCGCCATCACGTCACGCACCACCGCCTCGACCGAGCGGGTGTTGAAGTAATTCGTTTCCGGGTCGTAGTCCGTGGGCGTGGCGATGACGACGTATTCCGCCTGCCCATAAGCTTCTTGCTTGTCCAGCGTGGCGCGCAAATTCAAGGGCTTGCTGACCAGGTAGTCCTCGATCTCCCGGTCCTCGATGGGCGAGTGGCGGCGGTTGATCAGTTCGACCTTGGCCGGATCGATGTCCAGGGCAATCACTTCATGCTGCTGGGCCAGCAAAACGGCGTTGGACAGGCCGACGTAGCCCGTTCCGGCGATGGCAATCTTCAAGATGAATCCCAATCGATGGTCGCGTGAATGGCCGCGTGCGAAGGCGACCGGATGAAAGACGGCGGGCGAAGCGGCGCCCGCGAGGCATTCCCATGCACAGCATGGCATGCCCGAGCGAGGATTCTAGACAGCAAATATTGTGGCTTGATGGCAAGCCCTCATCCCGGGTGGCCGGAACGAAAGTCGCGGTCTCAGGGTCAAGACAGTGGTTGAACGCCCGGGCGCCCGGCCTCGGTGACCAAGGAGGCCAACGTGCCAATGCCGGAATCAGCGCGGGTGGCGTCGTCCAGGACACGCAAGGACATCAGCAATCTTTGGGGCGACAGGTCGATCAGGCCATAGCCCCGCTTTCGGGAGTGGACCAACAGGCAATGCGGATTGGCACGTCGCGCCTTCGCGTCCGCCTCCTCGGAAGCGCCGCGCACGGTGGAGGTGATGCTGGTGCCGCAGTACTCCGCGGCCACCACCGGAGAATCGATGGCGTAGGGATCACGATGCACCTGGGCCACCCAGTTCCTGTGGATGTCCCCGCCCAGGATGACGGGGTTGCGCGCCTCGCTCGCCACCAAGGCATCGATCAGCGCTTGGCGCGCGCCTGGGTAACCATCCCAGCCATCGGTGCCCGCGGCAACGCCCAGGCCGTGGGCATAGTTGGCGGGTGTGAAGCGGGTTTGCTGCGCGATCAGGTTCCAAGCGGTGCCGGCGCTGCGCGACTCCCGCAGGGCGCCTTCCAACCATTGCTCCTGTTCGCGCCCCAGCATGGAGCGACGCGACGTGGGTTCCTCGCTCAGGCACACCTTGGCTTCGGCCGCCCTGGGTTCCTTGCCGCACAAGGGGCGGTCGCGATACTGCCGGTTGTCCAGCAGATAGAGCCGTCCCAGGCGTCCATGGTCGTGATATCGATGGATGCGCAGTCCACCCACACCGGCCTGCAGACCGTGCAGTCCCTTGAGCATGACATCGGCACGCAGCGGCATGTGCTCGTAATACGCTTGGTAGGACGCCACCCGGCGCGCGGCGAAATCGCGCGTGTCCGTGATGGACCAGGTACCGCCGTTGTTGTTCTCCAGCTCGTGGTCGTCCCAGGTCACCAGCCAGGGACAGGCGGCATGCATGGCTTGCAAGGCGGGATCGCTCTTGTACAGGGCATACCGCGCGCGGTAAGTCGCCAGGGTGCGGGCCTCGGGCAGGTCATGGTGACGTGCCTCGTCAGGGCCCGCCGATGCACCAGCTCTCTCGTAGATGTAATCGCCGACGAAGACCACCATGTCGGGAGACTCCGCATGCATGTGCCGGTAGGCCGCATAGTGGCCGGACTCCCAACGCTGGCAGGAGGCCAAGGCCAGGCGCAAGCGATCCACCGCGGCACCAGGCGCTGGCGAGGTCCGCGCTCGCCCCAAAGCGCTGACCGCACCGCCGACCATGAATCGATAGCCATACCAGCGGTCGGAGCGCAAGCCTGTCACTTCAACGTGCACGGCATGGCCGAGTTCGGGTTCCGCCCACGCCTCGCCACGGGCGACCGGTCGGCGGTCGACCCCTTCCTCGAACAATTCCCAGCGCACCGGCACCGGCCCCGCGTCCATCAACTCCTCGCCCAACAAGCGAGTCCACAGCACGAAACCATCCGGCGAGGGCGAGCCGCTTGCGATGCCCGCCGCGAAGGGATCGTTGCGAAACTGTATGCGAGCCCCTGATGCCCGTGCCGTGGACTGCGGGGGAAGCAGCGCCAGGCCGGACAAACCGGCGAAGGCCTTGATCAGGGCGCGACGCTGAGGTGACGAGAGTGCCTGCGTGTCCATGCGGGTGTCCTTGTGTCTTGTGTCTTGTTTCGTTCGTTGTGGAAGGGGTCTGTGTTCGCAGGCATCACGCCAGCGTCTCCCAGTGGCCTTGTGCGTCCAGCAAGGCGATGCGCACGGGTTCGCCGGCGCAAGCAGCGCGCACGGCATCGCCATAAGCCCGAAGCTGCGCGAGCATCTGCGCGCGCGTGACCTCCGCGGCCTGGGCATAACTCGCGGACTTGTAGTCCAGCACCCACCAGGTGCCATCCCGATGACGCACCAGGCGGTCGATGCGCCTAGCCTGCCCCTCAATCGTCACGGGCACTTCATTGGACCACCAGGCGACGTCGGCACCGCGCCAGACCCAGGCCCCCGCCCCGTGCACGATGCGACGCGCCATGTCGGCGGCTTGGCGGGCCTGTGCGGGCGTCAGTCCTTGCTCGGCGCCGGCACGCTCCAGCTGGGCCGGGCTGAATTCCGCCGTGTCCAAGGCGGTCCACTCCAGCAGGCGGTGCATGGCCGAGCCGATGCGCGCGGCCAAGGCGTCTTCCTCCGACGAAGGTGCGAGCACCGGCACGGGCTGATACCGGATGTCGGGCAAGACCCGCAGCACGATGGCCGACGACGCGGCTGGGGCCGCGACGGCTGGCTCGTGCTGGGTGGGCGCGCCCGCCTCGCGGCCATCCATGTCGCTCACGCGGCCCATGCCCTCGAAGCGAGCGACACCATCGGCAGGCGACTGAGGGGGTGTCGGCTCCCAAGGCTGGCACTCATGCAGCAAACGCTGCCACCAGCTTTTGCCCTCGGTGTTCTGCTGGTGGGGCTGCACGGCAGAGAAGACCAATTGGGCTCGTGCTCGAGTGAGCGCGACATAGAGCATGTTCAACTCCTCGCGCCCTCGCGCGGCCCGCTCTCGCGCATGAGCCTCCCGCGCGCTGGGCGGCAGGCGCTCCTCCTTCTCGCTGGCCAGGAAGACGAAGCTGCGGGGCGCCGACGCCTCGCCGGGCCAGTCCAGCAGCACACTCATGGTCTGGGCGCGCTGCGGCGGCGTGTCGGTGTCGAGAATGAGCACGGTCTCGGCTTCCAGCCCCTTGGCGCCATGCACGGTGAGCAGGCGCACCGCGCCTCCCTCGGGCATGGGCTGCGCGGGGGCGGGCAAGCGGCCCGCGCGCAAGGCCCGCACCAAGGCGTAGGGTGTGGCGTAGCGTCCGCCGTCAAACTGCAAGGCTGCTTCAAGCAGTGCCTGCAAATGGGTCTGCACGCGTGCTCTCAAATGCGGGGGCGCAGCCGCGGCGTAACGCGCCACCACGTCGCCATCGGCGTAGATCGCGTCCAGCGCGTCGTGCGGCGGCAAGGTCCGCACCCACTGTTGCCAGCGTTGCAGACGCGGCCCCACCTCGCGCAGATCCGCGTGGGCCCAGGCCGCGGGGGGCGTGGTTTGCAGCAGGTCGAACCAGGCCTGCTTGCCGCCACGCTGCCGCGCCGCGATCTCCAGCAACGCCGTGTCATCCAGGCCCAAGTGGGGCCCGAGCAAGGGCGAGCGCAGCACCCGCGCCAATGACAAGTCATGGCCGGGCGACACCAGCACGTCCAGCAAGGCGGTGAGGTCCTGCACCTCGGGCGCGGCGCCCAGATCTGCCTGCTCCGGCTGGGTGGCGGGCACGCCCAGGGCCAGCAGCTCGGCTTGCATGGCCACCAAGCGGTCGCGCTTGCGCGCCAACACCATGACTTCCTTGGGGGGCAGACCGGCCTCGATGCGCTGCGCGATCCAGCGGGCGGCCTGCCGGCACTCGCGTGCGCGCAACGTGTCCTCGGGCGTGAGGCGCGGCGCGAGCAGGCTGTCGCGCCAGACGGTGGCGGCCTCTTTCTTGTCCCGGGCTTGGCGCTCGATCGGCGGCAGGACCCAGGCTTGCCCGGCCTGCGTGGATTCGGTGGTGTGCGCACGAAAGCCCTCGTACTCCCCTTGAGACTGCGCCTCACCCAGCACCGCGTTGACCCGCGCCAGCACGGCGGGGGCGTTGCGGCGTGTGTGGTCGCAGGCCAGGAGATCACCGCCCAGGGCCTGCACGAAACTCTGCGCGGCCCGGAAGATCTGCGGCTCGGCGCGGCGAAAGCGGTAAATGCTTTGCTTGGGGTCACCCACGATGAACAAGCGCGGAGCGCCGCCCGCCCCGCTCGCACCGCCGCCCACGCCCGCGTAACTCGAGAGCCAGGCATGCAGGGCTTGCCACTGGAGCGGGTTGGTGTCCTGGAACTCGTCGATCAGCAAGTGGCGCGTGCGCGCATCCAGGCGCTGCTGCAGCCAGGCGCTCAGCTCGGAGCGCTCGAGCAAGTGCAGGGCCGCGCGCTCCACATCGCTCATGTCCACCCAGCCGCGCTCGCGCTTCAAGGCGGCGTATTCCTCCAACAGGATGCGCGCCAGGCGGATCATGCGCTGCTGGTGCACCCAAGCCTCGTGCTGCTGCTGGGCTTGCAACAAGGGCTGCAGCTCGGCCTCGGCTTGCTGGGCCGCGGGGTATTTCTTGAGGTGTTGCGTGAGCCGGTCCGCCTCCGCCACGAACACGGCCTTGCGCAAGGCGGCCAGCCGCTGATCCGCGTCCGCTTGCTGCGTGAACGCCTGTTCGATGGCCTGCGCGGCGGTTTGCGGCGTCTTGTTCTTTTCCTGCCCCAGGACCTGAGCCCAGGCTCGCCAACGCGCGGCGACGGCTTCGCTCAACAAGGCCTGAGACGGCAGGGCCAAGCCACGGAACATCGGAAACACCTCCGCGAAGCCGGGCACCGACGTCTCGACGTTGCCCGCCGCGTCGGCCAAGGCGAACTCCACGCGCTTGTCCAAGACGGCCTCCAACGCCTTTTCGGTTTGGCTGCGTCCATGGCGGGACACCACGGCCTGGTAGTCCGCCAAGACAGTGCCGCCTTGGTCTTGCTCGCGCAACAAGCGCGCGTGGAAGGGACGCCAGACCTGGGCTTTCACCTCGTCGTCGTTTTCCAGCAATTCATAGGCGGCGGGCAATCCCAGTTCTTCCAGCACCGCCAGCGGGGCATTGCGCAGCAAGGCCGCGAACCAGCTGTGGAAAGTGCGGATCTGCACGGCCCGCCCCTGCTGCAGCAGGCGCAGATGCAGGCCGCGCAAGGGAGCGATGAGCACGTCCACGCGCGCCTGCTCGACGCCGCGCGCGCGCAACTCCGCGCGCAGTTGATCGTCGTCGTAACACGCGAATGCCGACAGCCACTCCGTCAGGCGCTGGCGCATTTCACCCGCGGCCTTCTTGGTGAAGGTGATGGCCAGAATCTCATGCGCCTGCGCGCCATCGTCGCCCTGTTCGCCCAACAAGGCGCGCAGGATGCGCGAGACCAGCATCCACGTCTTGCCCGCGCCCGCGCAGGCTTCCACGGCGACATGGCGCCTGGGGTCGCAGGCGATGGCGTAAAACGCCTCGCGGCTGACGTGCCTGCCGTTGTGTTCGTAAGCGGCTTGCATATTCATCAAACGCACTCCATCCATCTACCCGATGCGCCCTGCTCACCCAGCCCAGGGCTCCCGTGGAACCGGCTTTGCCGGGCCAATGGGAGCGCCCCCTGAGGGGGTATGCCGACCCACACGAAGTGGGGGAGCAACGGGGGGGAACTATGCATTCCAAAAATCCTTGCGGCACAGGCCGCGCGCGGCGCAGGTGTCGCACACGGCACCCTCACCCAGCGGCGGCAAGGGCGCGCCCTCAGCGAGGCGCGTCACATCGTGCACCAGACCTTGCAGCAAAGCCACGCGGGCCTGTTCGATCTCTGGCTGCTCGTGCAGCCGCGTTTCGCCCTCGCCCACGTTGACGTAGGCCGCGCGCAGATTGGCGACCGACACAACCTGAGAGGGCAAAAACGCCGCGCCTTCCCCCTCCGACGCGGACAACAGCGCCGCGTAAAACGCCAGCTGCGTGTCCTCCAGCGCCTCCTTCACCCGGTTGCGGGTGGTCTGCTCGGCCTCGGTCTTGTAGTCCATCACCATGAGCGCACCCGAAGCCCGGTCCACCCTGTCTAGCCGGCCGAAAAGCGTCACGATGTCCAGCGCCTGTTCGGCCGGATGTTCTCCCAGCGCGAAGCGCCAGCCCTCGGCTTCGTGGGTGACCAGCCAATCGAGATAGCCCTCGCGCACCCGAGGCCACGCGGCCTGGTAGGGCAGGAACTCGTCGTCGGCCAGGCGCTGCTCGCGGGCGACGGCTTGCGCCGCCGCGTCCAATCGCGCGGCGCGGTCCTCCCGGCTGGCACCGTTGGGTGTGTCCTGGACATGGAAGGTTTGCAGCACGGCATGCAGCCAGAGGCCGAAGTCGCGCTTGTCGAGTTCACCTTCCATTTCCTCGGCTTCGCGCAGCCCGAGGAGACGCAGCGCATGGAATCGGTAGGGGCAATGACGCAAGTCCTGGTAGGCACTGGCCGACAGCCGCGTGGGCCGCAGTGTTTCGTTCCAGGGTGGAGCCAAGCGAGGCGCGGGCTTGGCAATGGGCGCTGGCACCACCGCGCGGCGTTCGCGCGGATCGGGTGCCGAGCCCACCAGCACCATGGCCTGTGCCGCGGTCACGTCATCGGCCTCGCGCGCGCTGACCCACCCCGCCTGCGCGCGTTGCTCCCCGCGGGCTTGCCACTGCAGCTGCAGAACCAGGGGACTGGCCAAAAGCGGTTCGCCATCCGAATCATGGCCTCGCCACAGAATGTCGATGGGGCAGGCACGCGACACAGCCTCGTCCCACGCGGCCTGCTGCGCCGCCCGCAGAACCTCGCGCGTGGGCAGGCCCAGCGCGGCGCGTTGTGCGGCGGTCCACGGCCCCGTGGGCTCCGGCGCGGCGGGCAGGCTGCGCTCGTCGCACCCTGGCAGCACGATGGCCCCGAAGTCGCGCCCCAGCATCTGCGCCAGGGGCAGCAGGACGGCCTGTTCGCGCAAGGGGTAGGCTGGCTTGAAGATCGCGGATTCCAGCGCGCGGTCCACCCAGCCCGTGAACTCACTCAAGGACCAGCGCCTCCGCGCCCAAAGCGCCTGCGGGGGCAGCTGCGGCGTGGCTTGACCGGTTTCGTCCAGCGCGTAGTGCAAGGCCCGGGACACTTCGAGTCCAGCCTCGTCTTGGATCAGCGTGTCCCAGATTCCGCACAGGCTCAGCAGGGCATGCAGGGCCTCCAGCCACTCCTGCAGGGTGCGCGTGCTCCGGCCCCCGGTCAGAGCGGCGCGCCAACCTTCGGTGTCCCGCAGCAGGGCCTGCAGCACGTTCCCCTCGAGCTGGGCTGGCGACGCTTCGGCCAGGCCCGCCGCGGCATGCCGCCACAAACGCCGGGGCTGGCGGCGCAAGGCGGCCTCCAATGCGCGCAGGGCTGTCTCGTCGCACGCCGGTGCGTGCTTGAGCCAGTCGAGCACGGCGTCGCTCCCCGCATCGCGCGCGCAAGCGCGCAATGCGGTCATCAGCTGCGCGCCAGCGCGGGTGGTCGACAGCTTCCAGCCGGTCTCGTCGCGCATTTGGACGCCATGGCGCGCCAGCATGGCCCGCACCCTGCGCGTGAGCGCCCGGTCGATCACGGCGACGGCCACGGGTGCACGACCGGCCTGCAGGTGACGCAAAACACACGCGGCCGCGCGTTGCGCCTCATCGGCGGCGTCGATGGCGTCATGCACGGCATGGGCACCGCCACGGACATCGGACACGGACGCGGATGCCGCGGGGGCGAAACTCGCGGGGGCGTCCAGCACGACGAGGTCGTCTCCCCAGGTTAGACACAACCCTTCCACCAGGGGGTCCGGCTGCAGCCCAGGCAATACCAGCAGGCAGTCGGTCGAAGCCCGCGCCTGCGATGAAAAGAACACATCGCTGCCATAGGAAGAATTCACCACCCAGGCCACGGCGATCTGAGCGACCGCGGCCTCCAGCCGCAGCACTTCGCCTTCCAGAGCATCGTCGAGGCCGGCGCGCGCGGCCTGCGCAGCCCCGTCGCCCCAGACAGCCCGTTGCGCGGGGGGTTGCGCCGCCGCCAGCGGCGCCAGCTGCTGAGCCGCTTCCAGCAACATCGGCGCCGCCACCGCCGCACGGGCACCCAGGCCCGCCTGCTCGAGCAGCACGTGCGCCGTCAGCAAGTCCAGCGCGGGCTTGAAGCGCAAATCCGCGCCATCCGGGCCTGGCTGCCCCCCCTGGGCATCGGCCGCACCTGCGAGGGCCTGGGCCCAGTTCTGGGTGGTTTCGAAGCGCGGCGCGAAACCCGCGGGATGCAATTCCCCCCACAGCCGCGCCGCCACGGGCATCAGCTGCGCATAAGGCAGCAACACGACCGCGCGGGCGGGGTGAACCCGCCGCTCGCGCAAGGATTCAGCGACCGCCTCAAGCCAGCGCCGCCAACGATGGTTCATGCTTTCTGTCACAATCCCGCGCACTGTAGCCGCATCGCCCGCTTGCCTTGATATTGAGGCAGCCCGACCCATCTAGGCCAGACACGTACTTCATATCCATCGCCATCCACAGCACATCAAGGAGCTCTCCATGGCCAGCGAACTCATCAAGCATGTTTCCGACGCTTCCTTTGAAGCCGACGTTCTGAACGCCAGCCAGCCCGTGCTGGTGGACTACTGGGCCGAATGGTGCGGTCCCTGCAAGATGATCGCGCCCGTGCTGGACGAAGTCGCGGGCACCTATCAGGGCAAGCTGCAGATCGCCAAGCTCAACGTTGACGAGAACCGCGACATTCCGGCCAAGTTCGGCATCCGCGGCATCCCCACGCTCATGCTGTTCAAGGACGGCCAGCTCGCCGCCACCAAGGTCGGCGCCATGAGCAAGGCTCAGTTGACCGCCTTCATCGATCAACAGCTCGCCGCCTGAGCCTGAAGCGCTCAGATCCGGCCACGAAGCCGGAATCTTGCGAGAACGACCGCCCTCCCTCAGGAGCGCGGTCGTTTTTTTTGACCTTGCGACTCGCGCCAGCGAAGCGCGCGGGCCGTGCCATTTTTTCCTGTCATAATCAGTTCCGCTCATCGATGGCCCGCACGGCCGCCGGTCAGAATCCGGCAGACTGACCACCCGCGTCAGACTCTGCCCAGAACTCCCCGTTCCCCCTCCCCCCAGTTTCCACCGACTCCCTACCGAGGGACCTCATGCACATCAACGAACTCAAGGCCTTGCACGTTTCCGAACTGCTGCAACAGGCCGAAGCGCTGGAAATCGAGAACACCGGCCGCATGCGCAAGCAAGAGCTGATGTTCGCCATCATCAAGAAACGCGCCAAGGCGGGCGAGACGGTCTACGCCGACGGCGTGCTGGAAATCCTGCCCGATGGCTTTGGCTTCCTGCGCAGCCCCGATTCGAGCTACACCGCGAGCACGGACGACATCTACATCAGTCCCAGCCAGGTGCGGCGCTTCAATCTGCACACGGGTGACCTGATCGAAGGCGATGTGCGCACGCCCAAGGATGGCGAGCGTTATTTCGCGTTGAACAAGCTGGACAAGGTCAATGGCGGGGCGCCGGAGCAGAACAAGCACAAGGTGATGTTCGAGAACCTGACGCCGCTGTTCCCCAAGGTGCAGATGAAGCTGGAGCAGGACGGCCTCAAGAGCGACGAGAACATCACGGGCCGCATCATCGACATCATCGCCCCCATCGGCAAAGGCCAGCGCGCCCTGCTGGTCGCACCGCCCAAGAGCGGCAAGACGGTGATGATGCAGCACATCGCCCACGCCATCAGCGCCAACTACCCCGAGACCTACATGATGGTGCTGCTGGTGGATGAGCGCCCGGAGGAAGTGACCGAGATGCAGCGCACCGTCAAGGGCGAGGTCATCGCTTCCACCTTCGACGAACCGGCAGCGCGCCATGTGCACGTGGCCGAGATGGTGATCGAGCGCGCCAAGCGCCTGGTCGAACTGAAGAAGGACGTGGTGATCCTGCTGGACTCCATCACCCGTCTGGCCCGCGCCTACAACAACGTCGTGCCGTCCTCCGGCAAGGTGTTGACCGGCGGCGTGGACGCCAACGCACTGCAACGCCCCAAGCGCTTCCTGGGCGCCGCACGCAATGTGGAAGAAGGCGGCAGCCTGACCATCATCGCCACGGCGCTCGTCGACACCGGCAGCCGCATGGACGAAGTGATCTTCGAGGAGTTCAAGGGCACGGGCAACAGCGAAATCCACCTGGATCGCCGCCTCTACGAAAAACGCGTCTTCCCCTCGATCCAGCTGTCGCGCAGCGGCACGCGCCGCGAAGAATTGCTGCTGCAGCCGGAGATCTTGCAAAAGACGCGCATCCTGCGCCAGTTCCTCTACAACATGGACGAGATCGAGGCCATGGAAATGGTGCTCAAGCAGATGCGCGCCACGAAGACCAACAACGAGTTCTTCGACATGATGCGTCGCGGCGGCTGACCCAGCCCGTCCGCGATCCACGGCCGCCTCGCGCGGCCGTTTTCATTTCAAACAACGGGCTTGGGATCTCACTCGGCGACGATGCGCGCGCGCTGCGCCAGGTTTCGATAGCGGACGATCTCGGTCTCCATCAGTCCCGCGAAGGCCTTCTGACCGAGGTTGGCCGGCTCCATGCCCTGCGCACGCAACTGCGCCTGCAAGGCGGGATCGGCGACCACGGCCTGGATGTCGCTGATGAGGCGCTGCTGGATCGGCAGCGGCACCTGGACCGGTACGGCAAAGCCGTACCAAGCGTCAAAGGTGGCTTCGGGCCAACCTTGCTCACTCAGCGTCGCGACGTCCGGCAACAGCGATGAACGCGTGGCCCCCAGCCAGGTGATCGCCTCGGTCCACCGACTGGGCGGGAAGAAAACTGCACAGGTGCTTCACGCCGCCGGGCCCGTGGGCAGGTCGGCCTTCGCCAAGTGCTTGATTTTGTGCGACAATCTAAGGCTGTTCGCGGAAAGTGCCTGGAACTTCAGTATTGCGCATCGGCTTGCGCAAGGTTGCCCGGTGGCTCCCGCACATGAGAAGGAAGCATCATGAAAGAAGGCATTCACCCGAACTACCGCGAAGTCTGTTTCTTGGACCTGTCCAACAACTTCCAGTTCGTGACCCGTTCCTGCGCTCCGACCAAGGAAACCATCAAGCTGGACGACGGCCGCGAGCTGCCGCTGTTCAAGCTGGACACCTCGAGCGAATCGCACCCCTTCTACACGGGCACGCAAAAGTCCGTCGACAACATGGGTGGCCGCGTCGAGAAGTTCCGCAACCGTTACGGCAAGACGGCTGCCAAGTAAGCACACGTCGGACCCGACCCAGGTCAGGTCGCAAGCAAGAAGGCAGCCGAGACATGGCTGCCTTTTTTGTTTCCATGGTTTTGTTTCCTGACACTCCGGATACCGCGGCGCAACATCCCGCCTATATCATCCCGCCACCGTGACCAATCCCGCCATCGTTGCCCAAGGCGCCGTCCGGCGCCTGCCGCGCCTCGCTCTCTGGCTGCTCTGCCTGGCCTATGTGTTGCCAGGCTTCATCGGACGCACGCCCTGGAAACGCGCCGACATCACCGCCTTTGGCTACATGGCGGAGTTGGCGGCGGGCCACACGGACTGGCTGGCACCCCGGCTCGGCGGGATGCCGACCGACCTGGATGCCTTGCTGCCCTACTGGCTCGGCGCCTGGGCGCTCCAACTGGCGCCCGACTGGATCAACCCCGGCTTCGCCGCGCGGATCCCCTTCATTGGCCTGCTCGTGCTCACGCTGCTCAGCGTTTGGTATGGCATCTATCACCTCGCCCGCAGCCCCCTGGCGCAGCCCGTGAGCTTCGCGTTCGGCGGCGAGGCCGAGCCCCGGGACTACGCCCGCGCGCTGGCGGATGGCGGCTTGCTGGCATTCATCGCCTGCCTGGGACTGGCCCAACTGGCGCACGAGACCACGCCTGCGGCGGCTCAGCTTTGCTTCGTGGCGTTGAGCTTTTATGCCTACGCAGCCTTGCCGCACCATCGCTGGTTGCCGCTGTGGTCCGCGGGCATCGGGCTCACGGGCCTGACGCTCTCGGGCGCACCCATCCTCGCCCTGCTGCTGTCGGCCGGCGGTTTGCTGTTCCACGCGCTGGACCGTGCCCAAGCGGTCGAGAATCCCGCGCGCCATCGCCACGGGCTGTGGCGGCTTTTGGCCCTGACGGTCTTCATCGCGGTGCTCGCGAGCGTCTTGGACTTGTGGCACTGGCGCGTGCGCTGGAGCGAGTTCGGCCTGCCCGACGCGGCCTTGCGGTGGCAGAGCCTGGGCCGCATGCTGCTGTGGTTCACCTGGCCGGTGTGGCCTTTCGCGTTGTGGACCCTGTGGCGCTGGCAAGGTCGCTTGCTGGCCCATCAACCCAGTCGGCACCTGTCCTTGCCACTGTGCTGGACCCTGCTCACGGTGGGCACGACCGCGCTGACGCCCGCGGGTGACCGCGCGCTGCTGCTGTCACTGCCCGCGCTGGCGGCCCTCGCGGCCTTCGCCCTGCCCACCATGAGCCGTGGCCTGACGGCCTTGATCGACTGGTTCACGCTGCTGTTCTTCACCCTCTGCGCGCTGTTCATCTGGACCTATTGGATCGCCATGCAAACGGGCATTCCCCCGCAACCCGCGGCGAACATCGCCAAGCTGGCGCCTTACTTCGAACCGCGCTTCGTCATCCTGCCCTTTGTCTTCGCCCTGCTGGGCACCCTGATCTGGGCCTGGCTGGTGAAGTGGCGCATCGGGCGCCACCGCGCCGCGCTCTGGAAAAGCATGGTGCTGCCCGCGGGCGGGGTGACCCTGTGCTGGCTGCTGCTGACCACGCTGTGGATGCCGCCGCTCGACCATGCACGCAGCTACGGGCCCTTGATCCAGCGCATGGACGCCGTGATTCTTGGCGGCGGCGCGGCCACCTCCAGTCAGGCCAGCTCTTCTCAGGCCACGCCTGACACGGCGCAAGCGTCCTGCCTGACCTGGTTCGGCCTCTCACGCGCTCAGGTGGCTGCGCTGCAATACCACAGCCGCGTGGTGCGCGCCCGCGGACTGGAACCCCTGACCGATGCCACCCGCTGCACCTGGCTGGTGATCGATCGCGACAAGTTGCAGCAGACGCCCGGTTTGCTGGACAGCTCGCGCTGGCAGCGCGTCACGCTGCTCGAGCATCCTCGCCAAGGCGGTGAAGACGGCCTGGTGGTATTGCGCCGCCTGCCTTGAAGCCAACTTCGCAAACACCTTGGCCTCCGTGTGACCGACACGCGCAAGAGTGAACTGAGCCTCGTGACCCGCCACGCCCTGACGGTGCTGGCCGGGCAATTGGCCACGATCGCCTACGGGGTGACCGATACCGTGGTCGCCGGGCGCTATTCTGAAAGCTCACTGGCGGCGCTTTCGGTCGGCGCCGCCATCTACATGAGCGTCTACATCAGCCTCATGGGCGTGCTGCAGGCGCTGCTGCCGGTCTGGGCGGAGCTGCATGGGGCGAGCCTGCGCGAGGGCACGGCCCTGGAGTCGCATCACGCGGGAGATGAAGCGACGCGTCGCCTGGGTTACTCCGTGCGGCAGTCCATCTACCTGTGGGCGGGCCTCTCCCTGCTGGGCATGTGCCTGCTGCTGTCGCCTGGCCCCTTGCTGGCCTGGGCACAAGTGCCCGACGCCTTGCGCGGCGAGGTCACGCATTACCTGACGGTGCTGGCGCTGGCCC
This sequence comes from Hylemonella gracilis ATCC 19624, assembly GCF_000211835.1. GTDB lineage: Bacteria > Pseudomonadota > Gammaproteobacteria > Burkholderiales > Burkholderiaceae_C > Hylemonella > Hylemonella gracilis. Next base: position 30,566 of record NZ_AEGR01000073.1, read on the forward strand.
TGCCCGTGGCTTTGCTGTTCCGCTTGTTCGCCACGCTCAACCAGAGCCTGGGGCATCCGCAGTTGGTGACGTGGTTGCAGCTGGGTTCGCTCGGACTGAAGATCCCGCTGTCCATCTGGTTCGCGCTGGGCGGCTTGGGGCTGGCCCCGCAAGGCGCGGCGGGCTGTGCCTGGGCCACCCTGCTGGTGCAGCTCAGCCTGCTGCTGCTCGCGATCTGGCTGCTGCGCACGCGCACGCTCTACCAACCCTATCGGCTCTGGCGTCAACCGGAACCGCCAGACGCACGGGTGCTGATTGGCTTCCTGCGCATGGGACTGCCCAGCGGGCTCTCCCTTCTGGTCGAAGTCACCTCGTTCACGCTCATGGCCTTGTTCGTGGCGCGCTTGGGCACGGCCGCCGCCGCCGCGCACCAGATCGCCGCGAACATGGCCGCTGTCCTCTACATGATGCCGCTGGCCATCGGCATCGCCAGCAGCGCGCGCACGAGCTACTGGCTGGGGGCGAACCAGCCCGCACGGGCTCGTCAGGCCGTGCGCATTGGGCTGGGCCTGGTGGCAGGCAGCGCCTTGCTGCTGGCGGCCACGCTGGCGCTTCTGCGCGCGCCACTGGCCGGCCTGTACGCGCCCAGCGCGCAAACGCTGGCCTTGGCCACGCCGCTCCTGGCCTGGGTCGCGCTCTATCACCTGTTCGACGGACTGCAGTCGCTGGGAGTGTTTCTGCTGCGCTGCTGGCGCATCACGGTGGCGCCCTTCGTGGTCTATGGCGTGCTGCTGTGGGGTTTGGGCCTGTACGGCGGTTACAGGCTGGCCTACCTCGGACTGGGACCCTGGCCCGCCATGGGCACGCCCGTGGCTTTCTGGGCGGCGGGTGCGGTGGCCTTGGCGCTGGCGGCCGCTTCGTTCTGGTTCATGCTGTGGCGGGTTCTGCGGCGCACACCCACGCGGCCCTAGCGTGGGCGTGGCCGGCCTGGCCCAGTCCAGCGCTGACCGACGTTGCCAAGCGGCTGATGCGGGATTCAGGCCATCGGCCGCAAACGGGACGCCGGAAACAGCAAGGCGAAGCGAGAGCCCAGTCCCAGGGTGCTTTCAATCTTGAGTTCAGCGCCGTGACGCTGCGCGACATGCTTGACGATGGCCAGGCCCAGCCCGGTGCCGCCCGTCTCGCGTGAACGGCTGCGGTCGACGCGGTAGAAGCGTTCGGTCAACCGGGGAATGTGCTCCGCGGCGATGCCGGGGCCGGTGTCCTGGACCCAAAACTCGGCGCCCTCCATCTCGCCGCCCTGCCCGAGCAAACGCCAGCCACAGCGCACGGTGCCATCGGCAGGCGTGTAGCGCACGGCATTGCTGACCAGATTGGACAAGGCACTGTGCAGCTCGGTGCTCGCGCCCGCGAGCTCGTAGGCTGGCGCCGCTTCGAAGTCCAGCGTCTGCCCGCCCCTCTTCGCCTCCAGTGGCGCCTGGGGAGGCAAGGTAGACGCTGCAGGGTGCAGAACAGCCGACAAGGTCTGCGCCTCCTGCTGCAACTGGCGCATCATGGCGGGCAAGGCCACCCACTCGCCCCCACCCGGCGGGGGACTGCCCTCCAGCCGAGACAACATCAGCAAATCATTCACCAGGGCCTGCATGCGCTCGGCCTGTTGAGACATGAGGCCGAGGTAGCGGGTGCGCTCCTCTTCCTGCAAGGGCAAGGTTTGCAGCGTCTCGACGAAACCGGACAGCACCGTCAGCGGTGTTCGGATCTCGTGGGACACATTGGCCACGAAATCGCGGCGCATGGCATCGGCCTGCTCGAACATGGTGACGTCACGCGACAGCAACAGGCGTCGGCCTTCGCCGTACTCGTGCAGTTGCACGGACAGGCGCACCGGGTTGAGGGCGCTCTGGCTGCGCCCAGGCAAGGTCACGCCACCGCCGTACTGGCCCGACGCCATGTAAGCGGTGAAGGCCGGGTTCCGCACCAGGTTGACCAGATGCTGCTGCAGGTCGCGCACCGGGTCCAGCCCCAGGTGGGCCGCCGCGGTCTGATTGAGCCACTCAATGCGGCCCGCGGCATCCAGCAGCAGCACGCCGTTGGGCGAAGCCTGCAAGGCGGACAAGACGTTTTGCAGGCGGCTTTCACTCTCGCGCGCGGCGCGTTCCCGGGCGCGGGCCGCGCGGCTCACCCGTTCCGCAACCTGCCCCCACAAGCCCAGGCGCAGAGGTGGGGCGGTGGCGAGCGCATCGGCACGCAGCCACTGCAGCACGCGCAGGCCACGCGTGAAGTCGTACAAGCCCCAGAGCATGCCGGCGCCCAGCATGCCCGCGAGCATGCCGCGGATCTGCAACGCTTCGGGTGCGACCTGGTAACCCAGCCATGCGCCCAGCGCCTGGAACAGCAGGAAAGAAAAAATGCGCAACAGCATGGAAAAGCTCATGAACGGTGCCGCCGCGCGACGGCACGTGGCCGCGCGCTCCCGCACGCGGGCTGGATTAAACCACCGTCAAGAAGTGGCGACCGTTTGGGTCGTGAGCCGATAGCCGGCGCCGCGCACGGTCTCGATCATGGGCGCTGCCGCGCCCAAGGCCTCGCGCAGGCGCTTGATGTGCACGTCCACCGTGCGTTCCTCGATGAAGACATGGTCACCCCAGACCTTGTCCAGCAACTGACCCCGGCTGTGCACGCGCTCGGCATGGCTCATGAGGTAATGCAAAAGCTTGAACTCGGTCGGCCCTAGCTTGAGCAGTTGCTCGTCGTAGCTGACGCGGTGCGTGGCCGTGTCCAGTTTGAGGCGGCCCGCCTCCAGCGTCACCGCGGCCTGCTCGGGCGCACGGCGACGCAGCACGGCGCGGATGCGCGCGAGCATCTCCTTGGTGGAAAAAGGCTTGGCCATGTAATCGTCCGCGCCCGCGTCCAGGCCCGCCACGCGGTCGGCCTCGTCACCGCGAGCGGTGAGCATGATGATGGGCACGGCCTTGGTGCGCGGGTCTCCGCGCCAGCGCCGCGCCAGGGTCAGGCCACTGGCGCCGGGCAGCATCCAGTCCAGAAGAACGAGATCGGGCAGCATCGCGTCGATCTCGCGTTGCGCGCTCTCGCCGTCCAGCGCGAGCGTGGGCTGAAAGCCGTTGTGACGCAGGTTGACGGCAATCAACTCGGCGATGGCCGGTTCATCTTCGACGATGAGCACAGTAGGTTGCTTCATTTTCCAATCGTCCCTGGGACTCCCTGATCCGCTCCGCGGGCCCATCCACGCCCAGACTCCCGCGCAGCCGGCTTGGCCGCACCGCGAAGAGCATCCCCCAAAACGAGGTGGCGCGACGAACGACGGTGACGGAGCCTGAACGTGCTCACTTCAGCATGGCCTCGATCTCTTCGATCGTGTGGTGGCGCACGTCCGCGCCCTTGACGATGTAGATGATGAGCTCCGCGATGTTCTTGGCGTGGTCGCCCACCCGCTCGATGGCCTTGGCGAGGAACAACAGGTCCAGGCTGCTGGAAATCGTGCGAGGGTCTTCCATCATGTAAGTGATCAACACGCGCGTGAAGCTGCCGAACTCACGGTCGATCAGATCGTCCTCGCGCATGATGGCGGCGGCGGCGTCGACGTCCAGGCGAGCGAAGGCATCGAGCGACTTGCGCAGCTGGCTGGCGGCGAGATCGGCCTCCATGCGCAGGGCCGGCGCGGGCAAGGCGCGCGGCGCACCCGCTTCGAGGATGGACAGCACCATGCGCGCCATCTTCTCAGCCTCGTCGCCGGCGCGCTCCAGGTTGGCCACGGCCTTGGAGACCGCCATCAGCAGGCGCAGGTCACGCGCCGTCGGCTGGCGACGCGCGATGATGGAGGCAATCTCGTGATCGAGAGCGATGTCCATGGCGTTGACCTGCTTTTCCAGCAGGATGACTTCACGGGCGGCTTCGGCGTTGAAATGGGCCAGGGCCAGGATGGCTTGCTGAACCTGGGATTCGACCAGCCCCCCCATTTCCATCACGCGGCTGGAGACGGTGCTCAACTCGCTGTCGAACTGGGTGGAGAGATGTTTGTCGGGCATGTTGTGCTCCTGCGGTTCGTTCGGTGTGTCTGCGGTGGGGTCGGCGTCGCCGCTCAACCGAAGCGGCCCGTGATGTAGTCTTCCGTCTCCTGGCGCACCGGCTTGAAGAAGATCTGCTCGGTGTCGCCGAACTCGACCAGCTCGCCCAGGTACATGTAGGCCGTGTAATCGCTGCAGCGCGCGGCCTGCTGCATGTTGTGCGTGACGATGACCACCGTGTAATCGTTCTTCAACTCGGTGATCAGTTCCTCGATCTTGCCGGTGGAGATGGGGTCCAGCGCCGAGCAGGGCTCGTCGAGCAGCAGCACCTCGGGGCGGATGGCGATGCCGCGCGCGATGCACAGACGCTGCTGCTGGCCACCCGAGAGGCTGGAGCCGCTCTGGCGCAGCTTGTCCTTCACCTCGCTCCACAGCGCGGCCTTGCGCAGCGCCCATTCCACGCGCTCTTCCATGTCGGCGTCGGACAGCGACTCGAAGAGCTTGATGCCGAAGGCCACGTTGTCATAGATCGACATCGGGAAGGGGGTGGGCTTCTGGAACACCATGCCCACACGGGCGCGCAGCAGGGCCACGTCCTGCTTGCTGGTCAGCAGGTTCTCGCCGTCCAGCAGCACTTGCCCCTCCGCGCGTTGCTCGGGGTAGAGCGCGTACATGCGGTTGAACACGCGCAGCAGGGTGGACTTGCCGCAGCCGGACGGACCAATGAAGGCCGTCACCTTGTCCTTGGGGATGTCGAGGTTGATGCCCTTGAGCGCGTGGAACTTGCCATAGTAGAAGTTCAAGTCGCGCACCGCGATCTTGGACGGAACGGCGGCGTTCACAGGCGCGGTGGCGGGAGCGTGGGTGGTTTCCATGGCATTCATCACAGGCGTTTCGGGTCCGTGGGCGTGGGTGGAGCGGTCGCTGGCAAACATGGGCTTTCGTGGTTTTTGGGGGCCGTGTCAACGGGGCTTGCGGGTCATCAAGCGCGCCAGGATGTTGAGCCCCAGCACCGCCACGGTGATCAGCAACACACCAGCCCAGGCCAGGTGCTGCCAGTTTTCATACGGGCTCATCGCGAACTTGAAGATCGTGACGGGCAGGCTGGCCATGGGCGAACCCAGGTCCGAGTTCCAGAACTGGTTGTTGAGCGCGGTGAACAGCAAAGGCGCGGTCTCGCCCGCGATGCGCGCCACCGCCAGCAGCACGCCAGTCACCACGCCGGCCATGGCTGCGCGCAGGGTGATCATGGTGACGACCTTCCACTTGGGCGTGCCCAGGGCATAGGCCGCCTCGCGCATGGCGGCGGGCACGAGTTGCAGCATGTTTTCCGTCGTGCGGATCACCACGGGAATCACCAGCAGCGCCAGCGCCACCACGCCAGCCCAACCGGAGAAGGTCTTGAAGCGCGCGACCACGATGGTGTAGACGAAGAGGCCGATCACGATCGAGGGAGCCGACAACAGGATGTCGTTGACGAAGCGCGTCGTCTCGGCCAGCCAGCCCTTGGGCTTGTACTCCACCAGGTAGATGCCCGCCAGGATGCCGATGGGCGCGCCCAACACGGTGGCCAGCAGCACCATCAGGAAGGAGCCATAGATGGCGTTGGCGATGCCCCCGGCTTCGTTGGGCGGCGGCGTCATCTGGGTCAGGGTGCTCCAGGCCAGGCCACTCAGGCCCAGGTAGAGCGTTTCCCAGAGGATCCAGAACAGCCAGAAGAGGCCGAAGGCCATGGCGCAGAGCGACAGCGTCAGCGCGATCGCGTTGGTGCGCTTGCGCCGGGCGTAGGCGGCGCGGCGGATGTTGTCGAGCGACGGGTTGCTCACGATTTGTCCCCTTCGCGTTTCTTGAGCTGGACCAGCAGCAATTTGGAGAACGACAGCACCACGAAGGTGATGAAGAAGAGCACCAGCCCCAGGTAAATGAGCGCCGCCTGGTGCAAGCCGGCGCCGGCCTCCGCGAATTCGTTCGCCAGGGCCGAGGTGATGCTGTTGGCGGCGTCGAACAGGCTGAGCGTGTCGAGCTGGTTCATGTTGCCGATCACGAAGGTCACGGCCATGGTCTCGCCCAGGGCGCGTCCCAGACCCAGCATGATGCCGCCGACCACGCCCGTCTTGGTGTAGGGCAGCACCACCTGGTAGACCACCTCCCAGGTGGTCGAGCCCAAGCCGTAGGCGGACTCCTTCAGCATGGGCGGGGTCACTTCGAACACGTCGCGCATGACCGAGGCGATGAAGGGAATGATCATGATGGCGAGGATGATCCCCGCCGACAGGATGCCAATGCCGACCGGCGGCCCCGACACCAGCGCGCCCAGGTAGGGCACGCCATGCAACAGTTTCTGCAGCGGTTGCTGCACATAGGTGGCCAGGATGGGGCCGAACACCAGCAGGCCCCACATGCCGTACACGATGGACGGCACCGCGGCCAGCAATTCAATCGCCGTGCCCAGCGGCCGCTTGAGCCAGGCCGGGCACATTTCCGTCAGGAAGAGCGCGATGCCGAAGCTCACGGGCACGGCGATCAAGAGCGCGATGACGGAGGTGGCCAGCGTCCCGTAAATCATCACGAGACCGCCAAAGTTCTCCTGCACCGGGTCCCACACGGGACTCGTCAGGAAACCCAGGCCGTATTTGTGGATGGCGGGCCAGGCGCCCACCAACAAGGAAATCAGGATGGAAGCCAGCAACGCCAGAGTCAGCCAAGCGGCCCCTTGCGCCAGAAAACCAAACACGACATCGAACCAGGCGCCGGGCGCGCGGGTGCGGGTCTTCGTGCCGGATGCCGGCTGGACGGTGGACAGGGTGGCGGACGTTGAACTCATGGCGTGCTGCTTCGCTTCATGCGTTGTTGGAAAAACGCTTCTTGCAAGGCGCGTCCTGGGACGCGCCGGGATTTACTTCACGGTGCTCATCAGCTTGCTGACCTGCGCCTTCACGCTGGCCGGCATGGGCACGTAGTCCAGGCTTTCGGCGGTGGCGTCACCGTTCTTGTAGGCCCACTCGAAGAACTTCTTCACGGCCTCGCCTTGCGCGGGCTTGTCCTGCTTGGTGTGCATCAGGATGAAGGTGGCGCCGGTGATGGGCCAGGACTTGGCGCCGGCCTGGTTGGTCAGCACTTGGTAGAAGCTCTTGTCCCACTGCGCGCCAGCGGCGGCGGCCTTGAAGGTGTCGAAGTCGGGCGCGACGAACTGACCGGCGGCGTTCTGCAGCACGGCATAGCTCATCTTGTTCTGCTTGACGTAGGCGTACTCGACATAGCCGATGGAGCTGGGCAGGCGGTTCACGAAAGCGGCCACGCCTTCGTTGCCCTTGCCACCCGCGCCCGTGGGCCAGTTGACGGCGGTGCCTTCACCGACTTTGTCTTTCCACTCGGGGCTGACCTTGGACAGGTAGTTGGTGAACAGGAAGCTGGTGCCCGAACCGTCGGCGCGGCGCACCACGGCGATCAGCTCGTCTTCCAGCTTGAGGTCCTTGTTGATGGCGACGATGGCCGGGTCGTTCCACTTGGTGATCTTGCCCAGGTAGATGTCGGCCAGGATGGGACCCGTCAGCTTGAGCTGGCCGGGCTGGATGCCCTTGATGTTCACCACCGGCACCACGCCGCCCATGACCGTGGGGAACTGCACCAGGCCCTTCTCGGCCAGTTGCTCATCCTTCAGGGGGGCGTCGGACGCGCCGAAGTCAACGGTCTTGGCTTCGATCTGCTTGATGCCAGCGCCAGAGCCCACGGATTGGTAGTTGATCTGAGCGCCGGTCGCCTTGGCGTAGTCAGACGCCCACTTGGCGTACAGGGGGGCCGGGAAACTGGCACCCGCGCCGGTCACGTTCTGGGCGAAAGCGACGCCAGCGAAAGCCAGGGCGGCGCTCAGACCCAGGATGCGGAAATTCAAACGAGCTTTCATCGAGGACTCCTATGAGGTTGTTTGGAAAGCAGCCTGAATTTAAGAACCTTTTGTGACGCGTCCGTGACAACCGGGGCGGCGCAGTGTAGCGCGGGGTTCATGGGCTTGTCACACAGAGTGCCCAAGATGGGCGCGCTTTCCAGGGTCCGCGTGCGCCTAGCCCACGCGCTCCCTCCAACGATGCCCATGACGACAAGGTCCGCACCATGAACCCAAGCCACACCCCCTTCACCCCCGCCATCGACCCCGACGAAGTCGGCTACAACCCCTGCACGCAGGCGCCGCTGGAAACCCTGATCGCCACGCGCATGAGCCGGCGCGGCCTGCTGCGCGCTGGCACGGCGGGCGCCGCCATGCTGGGCGGCATCAGCGGCCTCGGCTTCAGCCCCTTGGCGACAGCGGCGCCGGCGCAAGGCGCGGCACCCGATCTCAGCTTCGGCACGGTGGCGAAGCACCTGGAAGACCGGGTGGCGGTCCCTCCCGGTTACACAGCCCGCGTGCTGTACCGCCTCGGCGACCCCATCGCCGCGGGCGTGTCCGCCTACAAGAACGATGGCACGGACGATCCGGCCAGCTACGACCGCCGCGCGGGTGACCACCACGACGGCATGACCTGGTTCGGCATGGACGCGCAAGGCCGCTGGGCCTCGCAGGCCGCCGACCGCGGCCTGCTGGTGATGAACCACGAGGCCATCACCCCGGCGTTTCTGCACGCCACGGGTCAAACCATCGTCGGCGCGAAGGACGAAGCCCGCCGCACGGATGCGCGCGAGGTCCAGCGCGAGTTCTACCTGCACGGCGTGAGCGTGATCGAAACGCAAAAGAAGGGTCAGGCCTGGAGCTACCGTCAAGACTCGCGCTACAACCGGCGCATCCACACGCTGACCGAAATGACGCTCTCGGGCCCCGTCGCGGGCACCGATTTCGTGAAGACGAAGTACGCGCCCGACGGCAGCAAGACTCGCGGCACCGTGAACAACTGCGCCAACGGCACCACGCCCTGGGGCACCTACCTCACCTGCGAGGAAAACTGGGCCGGCTACTTCCGCCGCCTGGCTGCCGACGACGCCCGTCGCAGCGCCAAGGAACTCGCGGCGTTCAAACGCTATGGCGTGTCGGGGGCCGGCCGCGAGGGCTGGGCCACGGTGGGTGACGATGACCTCTACGCCCGCTGGAACACCGAGGTGCGCGGCGCCAGCGCCACGGAGGACTTCCGCAACGTCAGCAACACCTACGGCTGGGTGGTGGAGATCGACCCGTTCAACCCCAAGAGCGCGCCGAAGAAGCGCACCGCCCTGGGCCGCTTCGGCCACGAAGGCGCCTGCCTGGGCCCGGTTGTGCCCGGCCAGCCCCTGGTCTGGTACATGGGCGACGACGCGCGCAACGAGTACATCTACAAATTCGTCTCCGCCCGCAACTGGGACCCGAAAGACCAGGGCAAGGGCACGGCGGCGGGTGACAAATACCTGGACGAGGGCACGCTCTACGTCGCCAAGTTCAAGGACGATGGCAGCGGCGAATGGCTGGAACTGAGCTTCGGCAAGAATGGCATCGACGCCGACAACAAGTCCTATGCCTTCGCGAACCAAGCCGACGTGCTGGTGCACGCCCGCCTGGCGGCGGATGCCGTCGGCGCCACGCGCATGGACCGCCCCGAATGGACCGCGGTCAACCCGCGCACCGGCGACGTGTATGTGACGCTGACCAACACCAACGCCCGCTCGCGCCCGATCGACAAGACCAGCGCGGCCAACCCCCGCCACTACAACGACCCCAAGAACGGCAAGGACGGCAAGAAGGAAGACCAGTGGGGCAACCCCAACGGCCACATCGTGCGTTTCGCCGACGCGGGTGGCAAGCCGACCTCCCTCGCCTTCCAATGGGACGTTTACCTCTTCGGCGCGCGCGCCGGCAGCTCGCCCGACGTGAACCTGTCAGGCCTGACGGCGGACAACGACTTCTCCAGCCCCGATGGCCTGTGGTTCAGCCAAGCCGTGCCGGGCCTGGCCTGGCTGGAGACCGACGATGGTGCCTACACCGACGTCACGAACTGCATGCTGCTGGCGGCCGTGCCGGGCCAGGTGGGCGATGGCGGCAAGCAGACCGTGGTCAACATTGGCCCGGGCAACACCCGCACGCAAGACACCTACGTTGGCGCCCAAGCCAACCAAAAGGGCACGCAACTGCGCCGCTTCCTGGTCGGCCCCAAGGGCTGCGAGATCACCGGCATCGCCGAATCGGGCGATGGCCGCGCGCTCTTCATCAACATCCAGCACCCCGGCGAGAACACGCTGGACGCCGACATCGGCGACCCGTCCAAGTTCGAGAGCCACTGGCCTGACGGCGGCAACGCCCGTCCCCGCTCGGCGACCGTGGTGATCACGCGCGACGACGGCGGAAGAATTGGAGTGTGACCTCCCCAGGCTCCGCTCCCTTCGTTCGCTTCGCCACCCCCTCCTGCTACGCGGAGGGGCGCACCCAGCGGCCTGGCAGAGCCAGTTCCGCGGGTGCCCGCGATGACAGCCCCACTCAGGCGACTCATGCTTGCGTCACGGCACCGTCATTGCCCTGCCATATAGTGCGGCCCTGACATGAAAAACGGAACCGAACTTGCCGCGGTCGATCTGGGCTCCAACAGCTTCCGGCTCGAAATCGCCCAGCTGGACCACGGCTTGCTCAAGCGCCGTGAGTACCTCAAGGAAACCGTGCGCCAGGGCAATGGCCTGGATGAAGATCGCAATCTCACCCAGGAAGCGATGCAGCGCGGCTGGGATTGCCTCGGCCGTTTCGCCGAACGGCTGGCCGGTTTCAAGCGGACCCAGGTGCGCGCGGTCGCAACGCAGACGCTGCGCGAGGCACGCAACCGCGATGTCTTCCTGAGCCGGGCTCAGACGCTCTTGGGTTTTCCGATCGAAGTGATCTCGGGCCGCGAGGAAGCGCGCCTGATCTACCAGGGCGTCACCCACCTGCTGCCGCAATCCAGCGAACGTCGCCTGGTCGTCGACATCGGCGGACGCTCGACCGAGTTGATCCTCGGACAGGGCCAGCGCCCGCGCTTCATGGACTCCTACCACGTGGGCAGCGTGGCCTGGTCCATGCGCTATTTCCCCGAGGGATTGTTCAACGCCGAGGCCTTCGAAACCGCCGAGGTCGCGGCCCAGGCCATGCTGGAAGAAGCACTGGGCCACTGCCAACCCGCGAGCCGGGGCGAAGGCGGCTGGGACACGGCCTATGGCGCGTCAGGCACCGTGGGCGCCGTCAGCGACGTGCTGGACGCCGAATTCAATCCCCGCTCGGGGCTACCCGCGCACCGCATCACGCGCGCGGGACTGGACTGGCTGGGGGGG
>NZ_AEGR01000072.1 GCF_000211835.1 Hylemonella gracilis ATCC 19624
AGGATGTTGGTCTGGAAGGCGATGCCGTCGATCACGCTGATGATGTCCACGATCTTGCGCGAGGACACGTCGATGGAGGCCATGGTGCTCACCACCTGTTCGACCACCGCGCCCCCGCGTGCCGCCACGCCCGAGGCGGACACGGCCAATTCGTTGGCGCGCCGCGCGTTCTCGGCGTTCTGCTGCACGGTGGACGTCAGTTCCTCCATCGAGGCCGCCGTCTCTTCCAGCGCGCTGGCTTGCGACTCCGTGCGGGCTGACAGGTCGCCATTGCCGGCGGCGATTTCCGCCGAAGCGGTGGTGATGGCGTCGGTGCTCTCGCGCACCTGGCGCACCAAGCGCGCGAGGTTGTCACGCATGAGCTGGATGGCCGCCAGGATGCTGGTCTGGTCACCGGGGCGTGTCGCCACGTTCACCACCAGATTGCCGTCGGCGATCCGCTTGACGACCTCGGCCGCGTACTGCGGTTCACCGCCGAGTTGGCGCACCAAGGTGCGCAGCATGTCCCAGGCCAGCGCCACGATCACCAACATCAGCACCGCGCTGATCGACAGCAGGATGATGGTGTTGCGCCAGAAGGCATTCTGGATGTCATCAATGTAGTCCCCATAGCCAATGATCCAGTCCCAAGGCTCGAACTTGATGATGGCGTACAGCTTCTCGACTTCGTCCTTGACCCCGGGGCGCGTGCCCTTGGCCACCACGGTGCCGATCTCCTTGCCCTGCAAGGCCGCGCGGTAGCGCTCGCCCGCGGCCCGGCCCACATTGGCGTCCACGATGCCCACGCGCTTGGGGTTGGGGTGCACGTAGTTCACGTCGTCGGTGTAGCCGCGCACGAAGAAGTACTGGTCGTTCTTGTGAAATGCGCCGATGGCGCGCTTGGCTTCCTTTTGCGCGTCCTCTTTCGAGAGTTGACCGGATTTTTCCAGCTCGTAGGCTTTTTGGGCCGCTGCGTGGGCCAGCACCACCAGGGTGGACAACTGGTTGGTGCGTTCCCGCATCATGGATTGGTAGAGCGTGGTCAGCGCCATGGCCGACAGCGTGAGAAGGCCCAGCAGCGCCGCGCCGCACAGCAAGATGATTCGGGTCCGTAGCTTCATGCGCACTCCAGCGGTTTATGACAGATTTGTGACACGATACAACAGTTTCTTACCGAATCCACGGTCCAGGCTCGCCCACGCCGCCATGCCCACGGTGTTGGCGGCCAGGTAGGATGGCTTCAATCATGAGGGCTTCCGTGACCACGCCTTTGCCGAATCTGACCTGCCCCCTTTGCGGCGGGGACAACCAATGCGCGCCCGCGACAAGCGGCAGCTTCCAGGTCGATTGCTGGTGCAGGACGGCATCTGTCCATCCCGAGGCCTTGGCCCGCATTCCTCCTGAGCGGCGAGGGTTGGCTTGTCTGTGCCCGCGTTGCGCGGGTGTGAGCGACGGGCGGCCCGGGCCTGATTGAGCCTGACCGCCAGGTTTTCCCGGCTTGTTTTTGCGAGGCCCTTCCAAAGGACCCTGCCAGAGCGTCCCAGACAGGGCCTCTGCGCTAGAGTCAGGGCCTTTCTTTTTACTCTTGGAGACTCCATGTCCTTCATAGCCGATCTCGTGGTCGCGCTGGTCGCACTGCTGCATGTCTACATCCTCGTGCTGGAGATGTTCCTCTGGGAGAAGCCCGCTGGCCGCAAAGCGTTCAACTTGACGCCTGAATTCGCGCAGGCGACCCGGGTGCTGGCGGCCAACCAGGGCCTGTACAACGGCTTCCTGGCGGCTGGGCTGTTCTGGGGTTTGACGCTGGGCCCGGATGGAACGGGCGTGAAGGTCTTTTTCCTGGCCTGCGTCTTGGTGGCCGGGCTCTACGGCGCGGCCACGGCCAGCCGCAAGATTCTCTTCGTGCAGGGCTTGCCGGCGGCGATAGGCCTGATCCTGCTGTCCCTGGCCTGAACCCAGCGTCGGGTTTGCTGGCTCGCCAACTGAATGGCGTGGCCCAAGCAGGCAAGGAAGCGTCGTACACTGCAGATGTATCAAATTGTTTCGGCTCTTACTTTGCCCATGCCTTCCAGCACCGACTTTCAAGGTCTGTTCCAAGCGGCCCCGATTTCACTCTGGCTCGAGGACTACAGCCAGCTCAAGCAACTGTTCGACACCTGGCGCGCCGAGGGCGTGCAGGACTTGCAAGCCCATTTGCGTGCCGACCCTGCGCGATGGAACGAATGCGTCCGCAGCGTGCGGGTGCTCCAGGTCAACCAGCAGACCTTGTTGCTGTTCGGCGCCGAGACCGAGCAACAACTGATAGGTGCCTTGGACCGTGTGTTCAGCAATGACATCGAACATGGCATGGCGCGTGAGTTTCAGATGCTTTGGGACGGGGTGCTGGATTTCAGCAACCAGAGCGTGAATTACACGATGTCGGGCCAGCGGCTCGACATCCTGCTTCATGTGAGCGTGCTGCCGGGGCATGAACGCACGTGGGACCGGGTGATGGTCTCCTTGCAGGACATCAGCGCTCCGACGCGCGATCTCCAGCGCTTGCGCTGGAGCGAGCGTTACGCGCGCAGTCTTTTCGAGTTGTCCCCCGTCTCGCTGTGGGTGGAGGATTTCTCTGGCGTCAAGGAATTGATGGATGCCGTGCGGGCCTCGGGCGTTCAGGATTTCCGCACCTTCCTCGACGTGCATCCCGATTTCGTGGGCCGCTGCATGGCCAAGATTCGCGTGCTCGACGTGAACCAGCACACCTTGGCGATGTTTGCCGCTCGTGACAAGGAAGAGCTGATCAGCCGACAGGACGAAGTGTTTCGCGGCGAGATGAAAGTCTCCTTCTCCGAGCAGTTGCTGGACCTGTGGCATGGCAAGCTCCACCAAGTGCGCGAAGTGGTCAATTACGCCCTGGATGGGGAGCTGGTCAATATCCACATGCAGTTCGCCGTCATGCCGGGGCATGAAGCGGCGTGGGACCGGGTGCTGATTTCGCTGGTCGACATCACCGCCCGCCGCAAGGCCGAAGCCTACCTGGAGTATCTGGGCACGCACGACTCCCTCACCCGGCTGCGCAACCGTGCTTATTACAACGAAGAGCTCAACCGCATGACCCGGCGCGGTGTTTGGCCGATGAGCATCGTGGCCATGGACCTCAACGGCTTGAAGCAAGTGAACGACAGCCAAGGGCACGCGGCCGGTGACGCGCTGCTGCGGCGCGTGGGCGAGGTGCTGACCAAGGCCGGCGAGGAACTGCCGGGCATCTGCGTGGCGCGCACCGGCGGAGACGAATTCGTGGCCTTGATCCCCGGCGCCGACGAACGCGCGGCGCAGCACCTCATCAGCCGCATCGAGAACATCATGGAGCTGAACAATCAGTTCTACCCGGGCCAGAAGCTCAGCCTGTCCATGGGCTACGCGACTTGCCAGGCGCCCGCCGAGGTGGAATCGGCGATCCACCGGGCCGACCAACAGATGTTCCGCAACAAAAAGGACCACTACGCGGAAACGGGCGTGGACCGGCGGCAGTAGCCCTATTTGCCGCGGCGTGGGATTTCAGGGGGTCAGGGCCGTTCGTCCGTGCCGGGTGGTGGCTCTTCCCATGCGTACCCCACGCCATAGACGGATCGGATTGGGTCTCGGCCTGGTGCTGCCGCGTCCAGCTTGCGGCGCAAGTTGCGCACGTGGCTATCGATGGCGCGATCGGTGATGGCGCGGCCATCGTCGTGCAAATGATCGAGCAACTGAGCGCGGCTCAAGATGCGTCCCGCTTGCGCGGCGAGGCTGCTGAGCAGCCTGAACTCCGCCGGTGTGAGATCCAGTGCCTGGCCAGCATAGCTTGCGCGCAAGGTGGCGTCATCGAGTTGCAGCGTGCCTGGCTGCGCTGAAGCAGGCGGCCCCCAGGCCGCGCGGCGCAATTGCGCCTTGACGCGGGCCACCACCTCACGCGGGTTGTAGGGCTTGCACAGGTAGTCATCGGCACCGACTTCCAGTCCGAGGAGACGGTCCAGTTCGTCCACGCGGGCTGTCAGCATGATCAGGGGGGCATGGCAGAAAGCGCGAAGCTGGCGGCAAACACTGATGCCGTCCAGCCCGGGCAGCATGAGGTCAAGCAAGATGACGTCGGGCGCATGCGCCCGCACCGCCGCTTCAACGGCCAGGCCATTGTCGACATGGGTCGTGGCAAAACCCTCGGCCCGCAGGTAAACCATGAGCACCTGCGCCAACTTGGGTTCGTCCTCGACGATCAGAATCCGCGGTGGGGCGTTCATGACGAGATCGTTCCGCGCATGCGCGGAAGAGTGACGCTGATGCGCAAGCCCCCCAAGGGCGATGCCGATGCCGCGATGTCACCACCGTGGGCCAACGCGATGTTGCGGCAGATTGCCAAGCCCAACCCTGACCCACCCGCGGCGCGGTTGCGCGAACGATCGACGCGGAAAAAACGCTCGAAAAGACGGGGGATGTCGTGCGCAGGCACACCCGGTGCACTGTCTTCAACGACGATCTGCCAGTCGGGCCCCGTGCTCGCGAGTCGCAGCCGCACTTGGCCGGGTGCATCGGTGTAGCGGCGTGCGTTTTCGATCAGGTTGTCCAGCATCTGACGCAGGCGAGCCTCATCCCCTTCGAGGGGTGCGGGCCTCTCGACGCCATCGATGGCGAAGCTGAGGCCGCCTTGCACCAGTCGGCTGCGATGGCTTTCTGTCACGCGCTCAAGCACGTCGGACAGATCCAAGGGAACCATGTGGTAGCGCATCGCGCCAAGATCGGACAAGGCCAGCTGGTCGAGGTCGCTGACCAGGGCGCTGAGGTGCTCGGTTTCGTCCAGGAGGGATTGGATGGCAGACTGATCCAACGGACGAAGGCCGTCGGCAAGCAATTGCAATTCGCTGCGCAGCACCGACAGCGGTGTGCGCAGCTCGTGAGAGATGTCGGCGATGAATTCACGCCTCGAGGCGGCATTGCGGCTCAAGGTCAGCGCGAGGTGGTTGAAGTCCCGCGCAAGCTGGCCCACCTCGTCCTGGCGCTCGATCTCAACCTTCACGGCGTGATCGCCTTGAGCCAACGCATGGGTGGCTCGCGCGACCTGCTTGATGGGGCGCACCAACTGCCGGGCCGCTGTCCAGGCGACGAGTGCGGCCAGCATCAGGCCCACGCCCAAGGCCAGCCAGCCAGCCATGCGCTGGCCCTCCTGAAAGCGCTGGTCACCGCCATCGGCCACGCTCTGGAATGGTTCTAGAACGATCCAGCCCACGGTCTGACCAGCGACCATGATGGCGCGGCGCGGCCCGCGGTCCGTGAGATTGCGGTAACCGGCCACCCATTGGCCTTGAACGTCAATCAGGGATAGGCGCAGCATGGCGCCGGTGAGATCCGACAGCGGGGACAGGCCGGACTCGGGCGTCCAATCCGCCGGCAGCTCCTCCCCTGCCGTGGGCCGAATCAGTTCGAACCAATGCCGGGGCTGTTGACGCAGGAAATCCCAGTTCCCGTGGCTGGCATATGCCTGCGCCGCGCGCGGCAGCACGAAACTCAGGCGCTCCTCCGCCAAGTTGTTGAGGTATCCGAGAAAGCCCCGTTCGAACGCCAGCCGCGTGACGACGCCACTCACGGTGATGGAGACCGTGGCGCTGATCAGGATGGCGCAAAACAGGCGGGCGGAAATGCCCAAAGGGCGCAAGCGCGGGATTTTCATGAGGCGGGATTGGGCCGTGAGGGACCGCATCCGTCAAGTTGCGATCGGGGTGGCACGTGCCGGAAGACGGGCTTCAATTTTCCTGCACATTTGGTCGCGACCATGGCGGCATGCCTTGTCAGGAGTCACCCAAATGAGCCGCACGTCTTTCCGCATCATCGTCCCAGCCATCAGCTTGATTCTGGCCGCCAGCCTGGCGGCCTGCAAACCCGCCGTCAGCCAAGTCGCGGCGCCGCGCGCCACTGAGGTGGGCGTCGTCACCCTCGAAACCCGTGCCGTGACGCTGCAGTCTGAATTGCCCGGCCGCACCGTGGCGCAGAGCACGGCGGAGATCCGCCCCCAGGTGTCCGGTCTGGTCCAGCAGCGTCTGTTCCAGGAGGGTGGCCAGGTCCAGGCCGGTCAGGTGCTGTACCGGATCGACCCCGCGAGTTATGAGGCCACGGTGCGCAGTAACGAGGCCGCCGTGGTCAAGGCGGAAGCTGCCTTGCTGGTGGCACGCCAGACCGCGACGCGCACGCAGGCGCTGCTCGAGGCGGGGGCCGGGACCGCCCAGGACCATGAAACCGCTGAGTCGAACCTGCGACAGGCCGATGCCGCGCTGCAGTCGGCCCAGGCGCTGCTTGCCTCCGCGCGTCTGGACCTGGACCGTACCCGCATCACCTCGCCGATCACGGGGCGTGTGGACACTTCCTCGGTCACGGCTGGGGCCCTGGTCACGGCGAACCAGACCACGGCCTTGACCACGGTGTCGCAGACCGATCCGATGATGGTGGACATTCCGCAAAGCTCCACTGAGCTGCTCCGCCTGCGTCAGCAGCTCAGCGCGGGCAAGCTCAAGACGGGCACGCTGCGCATTCGCCTCGTGTTGGAGGACGGCAGCGTCTATCAGCACGAAGGCCAGCTCAAGGTGGCGGGCGTGACGGTGAATGCCGCCACGGGCGCCGTGACCCTGCGCGCCGAGGTGCCAAATCCACAGGGGCTGCTCTTGCCTGGCATGTTCGTGCGGGCCTTGCTGGACCAGGCGGAAGACCCCACGGCGCTGTTGGCACCCCAAGCGGGCATCGCGCGCAACAGCCGTGGTGAGGCGACGGCGCTGGTGGTCGAGACCGATGGAAAGGTCGTCGAGCGCAAGGTCACGGTGGACCAGGTCATCCATGGCCAATGGCGCGTGACCAGTGGTCTGGTCGCGGGTGATCGCCTGATCGTCGAGGGCCGCAACAAGGTCATGGTCGGGCAGATCGTGCACGCGGTGCCCGCCAGCACCGCGGTGGCGGATGCCACGACGAATGCCACGCCGGACGTCGGCGTGGCGACGCGTTGAGGAGCTGTTCATGGCACGCTTTTTCATAGACCGGCCCATCTTTGCCTGGGTCATCGCCATCGTCATCATGCTGGCGGGCGGTTTCTCCATCAATCGCATGTCGCTGGAGCAATACCCCGACATCGCGCCCGTGCGCATCAGCGTCAATGCCAGCTACACCGGCGCCAACGCCCAGACCATCGAAGACTCGGTGACGCAGGTCATCGAACAGCAGATGAAGGGACTCGATGGCTTGCAGAACATGGCCGCCAGTTCGAGTGCTGGTTCGTCCACGGTGGTGTTGAATTTCGTGGCCGGCACGGATGCCGACGTCGCTCAGATGCAGGTGCAGAACAAGGTGCAGCAGGCACTCAGCCGCCTGCCCCAGGCCGTGCAGTCCATGGGCGTCACCGTGACCAAGAGCGGTACCGATTTCCTGATGGTCATCACCCTGGTGTCGGAGGACGTCTCGGTGACCTCGGCGGACATCGCCGATTACGTTTCTTCGACCCTCAGCGACCAGTTCGCCCGCATCGACGGCGTGGGGGACGTCACGGGCATGGGCTCGTCCTACGCCATGCGCATCTGGCTGGACCCGAACAAGCTGGCCCAGTACGCGCTCATGCCTTCGGACGTCAGCGGCGCCATCGAAAGCCAGAACACCCAAGTCGCGGTGGGGCAGCTCGGCGCTCTTCCGGCCGTGGCCGACCAGGCGCTCAACGCCACCATCACGGCGCGCAGCAAGCTGCGCACGGTCGAGCAGTTCCAGGAGATCATCCTCAAGTACGACGCCAAGGGCGCGGTGGTCAAGCTCTCGGACGTGGCGCGCGTGGAGTTGGGCAGCCAGAGTTACACCGTCAACACCACCTTCAATGGCAAACCGTCGGCAGGCATGGGCATCAAGCTCGCCACGGGGGCCAATGCCTTGGGCGTGGCCGAAGCCGTCAAGACCAAGCTGGCGCAACTGGAACCAGGTTTTCCGATGCGGCTCAAGGCCGTGGTCGCCTATGACACCACGCCCTTCGTGCGCATTTCCATCAAGGAGGTCTTGATCACGCTGGCCGAAGCCATGGTGCTGGTCGTGCTGGTCATGGGCCTCTTCATGCAGAGTCTGCGCGCCACCTTCATTCCGGCGATCGCGGTCCCCGTGGTGCTGCTGGGAACCGTGGGGGTGCTCGCCGCGGCGGGATATTCGATCAATACCCTCACCATGTTCGGTTTGGTCTTGGCCATCGGGTTGCTGGTGGACGATGCCATCGTGGTGGTGGAGAACGTGGAACGCCTGATGCGGGAGGAAGGCCTGAGTCCGCGCGAAGCCACGCGCAAGAGCATGGGTGAGATCACCGGCGCGTTGGTGGGCATTTCACTCGTGTTGTCGGCGGTGTTCATCCCGATGGCCTTTTTCAGCGGCTCCACGGGCGTGATCTACCGCCAGTTTTCCATCACGATTGTCTCCGCCATGGCGCTGAGCGTTCTGGTGGCGCTGACACTCACGCCCGCGCTTTGCGCCACGCTGCTCAGGCCCCACGGCGCTATCGACCTCGCAGGTGGGCGTTTTGGATTCATGCGGCGCTTTTTCGGCGCCTTCAACCGCCAGTTTGAGCGCCGCACGACGCAGTACCAGGGCTGGGTGCAATACCTCCTGAGCCGTGGCTTGCGGGTCATGATCGTGTATGGCGTGCTGGCCGTGGCGCTGGTGATCGGCTTCCTCAGGTTGCCGACGTCCTTTTTGCCCGACGAAGATCAAGGCGTGCTCATGGCCATGGTGCAGTTGCCCAGTGGCGCGACGGATGCGCGCACGGTCGCGGTGTTGAAGGACGTCCAGGACTATTTGCGCCAACAGCCCGAAGTGAAGAGCTACCTCTCGATCCGAGGTCTGAATGGCGACCAGGCCTCGGCCAATTTCTTTCTCATGCTCAAGGACTGGTCCGAGCGAGAGAAGCCGGGGCAATCCGCGGCCGAACTGGCGGCGCGCTACACGCGTGAGCTGGCCACCGTGCGCGACGCGCGGGTCTTCGTGATGCTGCCGCCGGCCATCCGGGGCCTGGGCAGCAACGCGGGTTTCACCTTGGAACTCAAGGACGCCGCGGGGCTGGGGCACGACCAGCTGGTGGCCGCGCGCGATCAGTTCTTGCAACTGGCGCGCAAGGATGTCCGCCTCATGGGCTTGCGCGCCAGTGGCCTGGACGACGCTGCCGAGATCTCGGTCAGCATCGATGACCGCAAGGCCAACGCCCTGGGCGTGAGCACGGCCGATGTCAACGCCACGCTGTCGGCGGCCCTCGGTGGAAGTTACGTCAACGATTTCATCCACCAGTCTCGGGTCAAGCGCGTGTACTTGCAGGGTGACGCGCCGTTTCGCATGCAACCGCAGGACATAGGCCGTTGGCAAGTGCGCGGCGGCAACGGCGACATGGTTCCGCTGAGCGCCTTCACCTCCATCACGTGGACGAGCGGGCCCCAAAAGCTGGAGCGCTACAACGGCTTTTCCGCCATGGAGATCGTCGGTTCTCCCGCGCCAGGCGTGAGTTCCGGTGCGGCCATGGTGGCCGTGGAGGACATCGTGGCGAAATTGCCGCAAGGCATAACTTACGAATGGGCGGGGCAGTCCTACCAGGAGCGGCTCTCGGGTTCCCAGGCACCGGCGCTCTACGCCGTCTCCATCCTGTTCGTGTTCCTCTGCCTGGCGGCCCTGTACGAGAGCTGGTCCGTGCCTTTCTCGGTGATGCTGGTCGTTCCCCTGGGGCTGATTGGTGCGGTGGGCGCCACCTGGCTGGCGGGGCTGAACAATGACGTGTACTTCCAGATCGGTTTGCTGACCACGGTCGGGCTATCCGCCAAGAACGCCATCCTCATCGTGGAGTTCGCGCAGCAGCTGGTGGATCAGGGGCAAGGTGTGATGCGCGCCGTTTTGCAGGCGGTCAAGCTGCGTCTGCGCCCCATTCTCATGACCTCGTTGGCCTTCATCTTCGGCGTGCTGCCCCTGGCTCTGGCAAGTGGCGCGGGTGCGGGCAGCCGCCAGGCCATCGGCACGGGCGTGGTGGGCGGCATGTTGAGCGCCACCGTGTTGGGGGTCTTCTTCATTCCCGTTTTTTACGTCGTGGTGCGCCGGATCTTCAGCCGCTCGCAAGCCACGCAGGAGGTGCTGTGATGCGTTCCCATCGTTCCTACAGGGTGCCCGCCTTGCTGCTCGTCGCGCTCGTGCTGAGCGCTTGCGCGAGCTACCAGCCCGGCGCCTTGCGCAGCGAATTGCCCGCTGACACGGTGCCCGCGCAATTGCAGGGCTCGAGCAAGGGTGATTTACCCGCGCTCGCTTGGCGCGGCATCGTCACCGATCCGCGCCTGGTGCAGCTGGTCGAGCGGGCCTTGGTCAACAATCTGGATCTGCGGCTGGCCGCGCTCAACATCGACGCGGCGCGCGCCGCCTACCGCATCACCGACGCCGCCTTGCTGCCCACGGTGACGACCAGCGGCACGGTCACCCGCGCGCGCAGTTCCGCGGCCCTCGGCACTGGCGTGGCCACCACGCAGTACGGTGTCTCCCTGGGGGTGGCCGCCTGGGAGATCGACCTCTGGGGTCGTCTGGGCGATCTCAAGTCGGCGGCGCTGGCCAGCTATCTGTCCAAGGAGGAAACCCGCGCCAGCGTGCAGGCGACACTGATCTCCGAGACCTTGCAGGCCTGGCTCACCCTCTCGGCCGACCGGCAGCTCGCGCGCCTCGCGCAGGAGACGCTGGACGACTGGAAGGAGACCTTGTCATTGACAGAACGCAGGCAGGCCTTGGGCGCTGCTTCCACGCTGGACGTCGCGGCGGCTCAGGCCAGTGTGCAGACCGCGCGCGCCGACTTGGCGAGCGTTCGTACCCAGGTTGACCAGGACCGCAACGCGCTGCGTGTGTTGCTGGGCGGCGAGCTTGACGAGGCCCTGCTGCCTGGAGAGCAGGAAGCCGACGACCTGGCTCGGCTGCCCGCGGTGCCCGGCGATTTGTCTTCCGCCGTGCTGTTGCGCCGTCCGGATGTGCGCGCGGCCGAGCGCAGCCTACAGGCGCAGGAGGCCAACGTGGCGGCGGCTCGCGCGGCCCTGTTTCCCAGCATCAGCTTGACGACATCGGCTGGGCAAGCCAGCACCAGTCTGGAAACGCTTTCTCAATCTGGTCAGCGGACCTGGAGCATCGCGCCCAGCATCAGCCTGCCCATCTTTGACGGCGGCGCGGCGAAAGCGCAACTGCAGAGCGCTCGCGTGGACCAGCAGATCGCCTTGACCAATTACCAAAAGACCTTGCAGACCGCGTTCGAGGAAGCTGCCAATGCCCTGGCCATCCGTCAGCGCATCGACGAGCGCCTGGCGGCGCAAGGCGCACAGGTGCTAGCGTATGAAACGGTGCTGCGCCTGACTGAAACCCAACGCAAGCTGGGGGCCGCCAGTGCCCAGACCGTGCTGACCGCACAGCTCAACCTCTACGCCGCGCAGAAGACGCTGATCTCGCTGCGACTGACGGAACAGGCGAATCGCCTGACGCTGTACAAGGTGCTGGGCGGGGCTTGACGGCGGCGGGCAGCCGCCAAGCCGGGCGCAATGGCGCAATGGGCCAATGAGCGGCAATAGGCCGCTCGCCTCAGGTGTGATGGGCTCATGGCGCGCAATTCTTGCGTGACGCTGCCAAAATGGACGCTGTTCATCCCCAACAAGGAGCCGCCGCCATGCCGCACGCTTTCGCCTCCACCCTCAAGAGCTTCACGACCGCCTCGGGCAAATCCGGGCAGTTCTACTCCCTGCCCGAGCTGGCCAAACAGTACCCGGCCATCGCCCG
This sequence comes from Hylemonella gracilis ATCC 19624, assembly GCF_000211835.1. Taxonomy (GTDB): domain Bacteria; phylum Pseudomonadota; class Gammaproteobacteria; order Burkholderiales; family Burkholderiaceae_C; genus Hylemonella; species Hylemonella gracilis. Next base: position 11,770 of record NZ_AEGR01000072.1, read on the forward strand.
CCTGCCGGTGTCGCTGCGCATCGTGCTGGAGTCGGTGCTGCGCAACTGCGACGGCAAGAAAGTGATGCCCGAGCACGTCGCGCAACTGGCTCACTGGCTGCCCAACGCGCCACGCACCGACGAAATCCCCTTCGTGGTGTCGCGCGTGGTGCTGCAGGATTTCACCGGCGTGCCGTTGCTGGCCGACCTGGCCGCCATGCGCAGCGTCGCCCAGCGCCTGGGCAAGGACCCGCGCCGCATCGAGCCCCTGGTGCCAGTGGACCTGGTGGTGGACCACTCCATCATGGTCGACCACTACGGCAAGAAGGATTCGCTGGACCTGAACATGCGGCTGGAGTTCCAGCGCAACCGCGAACGCTACGAGTTCATGAAGTGGGGCATGCAGGCCTTCGACACCTTCGGCGTGGTGCCGCCCGGCTTTGGCATCGTGCACCAGGTGAACCTTGAGTACCTGGCCCGCGGCGTGCACCAGATGAAGGGCGCGGGCAAGAAGGACGCGCCCATCTGCTACCCCGATTCGCTGGTGGGCACCGACAGCCACACCACCATGATCAACGGCATCGGCGTGGTCGGCTGGGGCGTGGGCGGCATCGAAGCCGAGGCCGCCATGCTGGGGCAGCCGGTGTACTTCCTGACGCCCGACGTGGTGGGCTTCGAGCTGACCGGCCAACTGCGCGAGGGCGTGACGGCCACCGACATGGTGCTCACCGTCACCGAAATCCTGCGCAAGCACAAAGTGGTGGGCAAGTTCGTCGAGTTTTTTGGCGAAGGCACGCGCACCTTGTCCGTGCCGGACCGCGCCACCATCGCCAACATGGCCCCCGAGTACGGCGCTACCATGGGTTTCTTCCCGGTGGACGAATGCACGGTGGACTACTTCAGCGGCACCGGCCGCACGGCCGCCGAGATCGAGCGCTTCGAGGCGTACTTCAAGGCCCAGGGCCTGTTCGGTGTGCCCGCCAGCGGCCAGATTGACTACTCGCAGGTGGTCAAGCTGAACTTGGGCGACGTCACCCCCAGCTTGGCCGGTCCCAAGCGCCCGCAGGACCGCATCGAGATCGGCAAGGTCAGCAGCCAGTTCTCCTCGCTCTACAGCCTGCCGAACTCCGCCAACGGTTTCAACCGGCCGGCCGACACACTGGACACCCGCTACCCGGTCAGCACCGGCGGCAAGGACGTGACGGTCGGCAATGGCGACGTGCTGATCGCCGCCATCACCAGTTGCACCAACACCTCCAACCCCAGCGTGATGCTGGCTGCGGGCCTGCTGGCCAAGAAGGCGGTGGAGGCCGGTCTGAAGGTCCAGCCGCATGTGAAGACCTCGCTGGCGCCCGGTTCGCGCATCGTCACCGAGTACCTGACGGAAGCCGGCTTGCTGCCTTACCTGGAAAAACTGGGCTTCGCGCTGGCCGGCTACGGCTGCACCACCTGCATCGGCAACGCGGGCGACCTGACCTCTGAGCTGAACGAGGTCATCACGAAGAACGAGCTGGTGTGCGCGGCCGTGCTGTCGGGTAACCGCAATTTCGAGGCCCGCATTCATCCCAACCTGAAGGCCAACTTCCTCGCCAGCCCGCCGCTGGTCGTGGCCTATGCCATCGCCGGCAACGTCCGGCGCGACCTGATGACGCAGCCGGTGGGGCAGGGCAAAGGCGGCAAGGAGGTCTACCTGGGCGACATCTGGCCGAGCAGCGACGAGATCCACAAGCTGATGAAGCACGCGATGAAGGGCAAGGCCTTCCGCGAGAACTACGCCAAGGTGGCCAGCGAGCCCGGCAAGCTCTGGGAAAAGGTCGCGGGCGTTTCGGGTCAGACCTACACCTGGCCCGCCAGCACTTACATCGCCGAGCCGCCCTTCTTCGAGGGATTCACTCTGGCGCAGGGCGCCAGCACGGCCGCGTCGGTGAAGGGCGCCAAGATCATGGCGCTGTTTGGTGACTCCATCACCACCGACCACATCTCGCCGGCCGGCTCCATCAAGGAAAGCTCACCCGCCGGCGTCTGGCTCAAGGCCAACGGTGTGCAGAAGGCCGACTTCAACAGCTACGGCGCGCGCCGCGGCAACCACGACGTGATGATGCGCGGCACCTTCGCCAACGTGCGCATCAAGAACCTGATGCTACCCGCGGCAGCGGATGGTTCACGCGAGGAAGGCGGGCTCACGCTGTACCAGGGCGGTGGTACGGGCCCGGCGGTGAAGATGCCGATCTACGACGCCGCCATGCAGTACATGGCCGCCGGCACGCCCACGGTGATCTTTGCCGGTGAGGAGTACGGCACCGGTTCCAGCCGCGACTGGGCCGCCAAGGGCACGCAGTTACTGGGCATCAAGGCCGTGGTGGCGAAGAGCTTCGAGCGCATTCACCGCAGCAACCTGGTGGGCATGGGCGTGCTGCCGCTGCAGTTCAAGGGCAGTGACTCCTGGCAGACCCTGGGACTGACCGGCAACGAAACGGTGGACGTGCTGCCCGTGCCGGAACTGACGCCGCAGAGCGACGCCAAGCTGGTCATCACCCGCGCCGATGGCCGCCGCCAGGAAGTGACTGTGACGCTGCGCATCGACACCCCCATCGAGGTGGACTACTACCGCAGCGGCGGTATCCTGCCCTTCGTGCTGCGCCAGTTGCTGACCTGATACGTTGGCTTGAGCAGACCCTGAAATACAAAGGCCCCGTTGATGAACCGGGGCCTTTGTCGTGTCGGATGGGCAGGACGGGATTTGTGATGTCCGTGCTGATGTCTACCAGTTGCAAGGACCCCAGGCGTTCATGTCGCCGCCCGAAGGATCGTTGAGCGCGACGGAGCCGGTGTTGCCCTTGTGGTTGAAGCTGACGCATTGATTGACGACGCTGTTCCCATAGTTCCAGGTATTGGTTTTGCCCGTGCTGTCGGTGATGTTCATCTGTCCGTCGGCCGCGCCGTCCGTGTAGGTGTAGTGAAGGTCGATGGTCGTCCCGGGTGCGACGGTGCAAGGGCCGTTCTTTTGGGTGCAGCTGGACGTGTTGGCACTGCCGAAAAAGACGTTGCCATGCTGTTTATACGTGGGTTCGACTTGGAACTTCCAGTTGCAGCTGCTGTTGTTGTAGATGTGCCGGTAGCACGAGTAGAGCGGCGCTTGGGCCTGTTGTTCCGGTTTGCCTGTGTGGGCGCAGCCGAGCAGCAAAACCGAAGCGGCCGCCACGGCCAGGGTGCGTGCAGTCACGTTCATGAGATTCCTCCGCTGATTGAATGGGCGGCGGCATTCTATGCAGAGGGGCCAGCACGGTGAAGGCACTTCCGGCTGTCAAAGCGTGCCCGCGCCACCGGGGGTGACGCGGGCACGGCAAGGACTTAGCCGCGTTCGGCCATGACCTTGTCGGCCACCTCGCGCGACGCCTGGGCGTAGTGCTTGAACTCCATGCTGTAGATCGCACGGCCCTGGGTCAGCGAGCGCAGCGTGGTCGAGTAGCCAAACATCTCGGCCAGCGGCACCTCGGCGCGCACCAGCTTGCCGCCACCGCCTGGAATGTCTTCCATGCCCTGCACCATGCCGCGGCGCGAGGACAGGTCACCCATCACATTGCCCGTGAAATCCTCGGGGGTTTCCACCTCCACGGCCATCATGGGCTCCAGCAGCACGGGCGTGGCGCGGCGCAGGCCTTCGCGCAAAGCCATGCTGCCCGCCATGCGGAAGGCGTTCTCGTTCGAGTCCACGTCATGGTAGGAACCGAAGGTCAGCGTCACCTTGACGTCCACCACCGGGTAGCCCGCCAGGACGCCGGACTTGAGCGCTTCGACCACGCCCTTGTTCACCGCGGGGATGAACTCGCGCGGTACCACACCGCCCTTGATGGCGTCCACGAACTCGTTGCCATGGCCCGGCGCCTGCGGTTCCAGCTTGAGCACCACGTGCCCGTACTGGCCTTTGCCGCCGGACTGCTTGACGAACTTACCCTCCACGTCGGCCACGGCTTGGCGGATCGCCTCGCGGTAGGCCACCTGCGGCTTGCCCACGTTGGCGGCCACGCCGAACTCGCGCTGCATGCGGTCCACGAGGATCTCCAGGTGCAGTTCACCCATGCCGGAGATGATGGTCTGGCCAGACTCTTCGTCGGTGCGAACGCGGAAGGACGGGTCCTCTTGCGCGAGGCGCGACAGCGCCACGCCCATCTTCTCCTGGTCGGCCTGGGTCTTGGGCTCCACCGCCTGAGAGATCACGGGCTCGGGGAACACCATGCGTTCCAGCACCACCACCTGGGTCGGGTCACTCAGGGTGTCGCCCGTGGTCACGTCCTTGAGACCCACGGCGGCCGCGATGTCGCCCGCGTAGACAGCGTCGATCTCCTGGCGCTTGTTGGCGTGCATCTGCACGATGCGGCCGATGCGCTCACGCTTGCCCTTGACCGGGTTGTAGACCTGCTCGCCCGACTTGACCATGCCCGAATAGACACGGAAGAACACCAACTGGCCCACGAAGGGGTCGGTCATGATCTTGAAGGCGAGCGCGGAAAACGGCTCGTCATCCGATGGGTGGCGTTCCACGGTTTTCTCGGGGTCGTGCTCGTCCTGCCCGACGATGGCGGGAATGTCCAGCGGCGAGGGCAGGTAGTCGACCACCGCGTCCAGCATGGCCTGCACGCCCTTGTTCTTGAAGGCGCTGCCGGCCAGCATGGGCACGATCTCGCCAGCGATGGTGCGCTGGCGCAGGGCGACTTTGATTTCCTCCTCGGTCAACGTTTGGCCGTTGAGGTATTTGTCGAGCAGGGCTTCGCTGGCCTCGGCCGCGGCCTCGAGCATCTGTTCGCGCCAGGTGGTGGCGGTCTCGACCAGCTCGGCCGGGATGTCGGCATACGTGAAGCGCACGCCCTGGCTCGCATCGTCCCAGACGATGGCTTTCATCTTGACCAGGTCGACCACGCCCTGGAAGCCCTCCTCGGCACCCACGGGAATCTGGATCGGCACGGCCTTGCCCTTCAGGCGTTCGGTGATCTGCCGTTGCACGCGGAAGAAGTCCGCGCCCACGCGGTCCATCTTGTTGACGAAGGCCAGGCGCGGTACCTTGTATTTGTTCGCCTGGCGCCAGACGGTCTCGGACTGCGGCTGCACGCCGCCCACGGCGTCGTAAACCATCACGGCGCCGTCGAGCACGCGCATGCTGCGTTCGACCTCGATGGTGAAGTCCACGTGGCCGGGTGTGTCGATGATGTTGATGCGGTGTTCCGTGCCGGTGCCCGCCATGCCTTTCCAGAAGGCGGTGGTGGCGGCCGAGGTGATGGTGATGCCGCGTTCCTGCTCCTGCGCCATCCAGTCCATGGTGGCGGCGCCGTCGTGCACTTCACCCAGCTTGTGGTTCACGCCGGTGTAGAAGAGGATGCGTTCGGTGGTCGTGGTCTTGCCCGCGTCAATATGGGCGCTGATGCCGATGTTGCGGACGTTTTGGATGGGGGTTTTGCGGGACATGATGAAGGCTCACTGGCAAGAGCCGGTCCGCAAAACAAGGAAAAGCGGCCGGCCCGATGGAAGGGCGAGCCGCGCACGCACGGCTCAGGGGACGAGCAAAACAGGGGTGCGTGCGATTTGGTACATCGGAATCTCCGTGAAGGGCGGCAATGGTAGAGCAAACGAGATGGCGGCGCAGGGGCGCAATTCAAGGCCCTGGTCCGGACCGTGTCATCCAGGGGCGTCTGGGCCTTTGAGGGGGTCTGGGTCCGCGCGCGCGTTTCAACGGGGCGGGGGCAGCGCCCGCTGGCACCCGGCCAGCAAGGCACCGACCCCCAGGGCCACGGCCGAGAACAGCAGGCCGCGCTGCAGTCCACCGGCGGCGTCGGCGATCCAGCCAACGATGGTGGGGCCGACGATCTGGCCCGCCGCGAAAACAATCGTGAAGGCGCTGATGCCGGCCGGCCAGTGCGCGGGCGGCAGGTTATGCCGCACCATGGCCGTGGTCGAGGCCACGGCCGAGAGGAAGCAGGCACCGAACAGGATTCCGGAGGCGAACACGACCCCTGGCTGGGCTGTCCAGGCCGGTAGCAGTGTGGCCACGCAGAGCAGCCCGTTCAGAATGGCCAGGGACTGGCCGCCACGAAACCGGTCCAGCAGGCGCGCCCAAATGCGCGAGGACGCGAAGGTCGCCACGCCCAGCAAGGTGAAGAACACGGTGACGCCCTGCGAAGTCATGCCGGTTTCCTTGAGCATGGCGATGACAAAGGTCATGTAGCCGATGTACCCCAGGCCAAACATCAGGTAACCCAGCAGACCGAATTTCAGCGGGCCTGCCCTGAAACCACCACCGGTCGCGGTCTGCGTCGCGGGCGCGGGAATGTGCCGCGTGGGCAGGGCCATGATTGCGCTGGCCAGCAGCGCCAGCGCACCCAGCAACCACCAGGCCCATTGCCAGGGGTGCGGCGCTCCCTCGTGGGCGGCGGCCTGCATGACAGGCGGCAGCAGCAGCGCAGCCGCCACGATGCCAAGGCCCGTGCCGCCGTAGTAGAGCCCCAGCAGCAATCCGGCACGCTGCGCGTGCAGGGCGGCTAGACGGCTCACCAGCAGCCCCCCCGCGACGAAGAGGAAAGCGCTGGTGAGGCCGGTCACCACGCGCAGCGCGAGTTGTGCCGTGGTGTCGGTGACAAAGCCAGGCACGAAGGTCAGCAAGGCCGTGCCAAAGGCACCGAGGATGAGCACGCGGTGCGCTGTGAGTCGGCGCATCAACAGCGGTGTGGCCAGCGCGCCCAGGAGGTAGCCCAGGGCATTGCCGGTGTTCATGCCGCCCGCGACCAGGTAGGACCAGCCCAGGTCATCGCGCATGGGTGTCAGCAGCAACGCGTAGGAGAAGCGCGCCACGCCCAGGGCGATGGCCGTGCCCAGCGAGAGCGCCAGGGCGGTCAGGATGGGATGGCGCGCGACGAAGGCCTGCTCATCAGCGAGCGGGGCTGGGGCGGATGGCATGGGTCGAGGGTTCATGGAGAGTCATGCGGCGCTGCTCAGGAGCGCCACGGTCCATCGTAGTGCAGCCGAAGCCTTGGTGCCGCCACAGCAACGGTTGCAGGTGTAGGGGCGAACGTGATCGTCACTCTGACAGGATTCTGCGTGGCCCAGGCCCTTCCTCGGACAGGCTGTCCAGCGGATTGCGCAGCTTGCAGGCACCCAGGGACAGGCAGCCGCAGCCGATGCAGTCGTCCAGCTGGTCGCGCAGCGCCTGCAGATGAGCGATGCGCGCGTCCAGTTCCTGCTGCCAGTTTTTCGACAGCCGCGTCCAGTCGCGCGCGTTCGGCGTGCGGCCCTCGGGCAGGGCGGCAAGTGCCGCGCCGATGTCTTCCAAGGAGATGCCGATGCGTTGCGCCACCTTGATGACGGCCACGCGGCGCAGCACATCCCGCGCGTAACGACGTTGGTTGCCCTCGTTGCGCACGCTGTGGATCAGGCCCCGCGCCTCGTAGAAGTGCAAGGCCGATACCGCGACGCCCGAACGCTGGGCCACTTCACCGACGGAAAGAGGGCGGCCGATGTCGGCCGGATCGAGTCTGGGCATGAACGTCCTTGACATGAAGTTAGCTTGAGGTTTTAACCTGCCTGCCTTTTCATTGCAAGGAGTACGCATGTCCGACCATCAAGCTGTCATCCGCCAACTGTACAAAGAAGGCTTCAATCAAGGTCGTCTGGAATTGCTGGATCGCCTGTGTGCGTCCGATTTCATGGCCAGCCCAGGCGACAAGGGCTTGGCCGCGTTTGCGCAAGGTGTGGAGGCGCTGCGTGCCGGATTTCCGGATGTGCGCTTCGAGATCGAGGATTTGTTCGGAGAGGGTGACCGGGTGGCCGTGCGCTGGCGCTTCGAGGCGATACATGCGGGGCCGTTCCAGGGGCACGCCGCCACGGGCCGCCGGGTGACGCAGACCGCCAATGTGATCTATCAGTTCAAGGAGGGCAAGATCTGGCGGGCCTGGATCCAGGTGGATCGCCTGGGATTGCTGCAGCAGATCATTCCTTGAATACCGGTGCGCGTTTTTCCATGTTCGCCGTCATCGCCTCGCTCAAGTCCTGGCTCATCAGCATGGCGGCGTTCCAGGTGGCGACGTAGTTCAGGCTGTCGGCCAGGCTGTGGTCGCGGGCGTAGCTGATCATCTCCTTGGTGCCGCGGATGGACAGCGGCGACTTCGAGGCGATGGTTGCTGCGATTTCCTGCACGCCGGCGTACAGGGCTTCGCGGCTGTCGAACACGCGGTTGACCAAGTCCATCTGGCGGGCTTCCGCCGCCTCGAACCTGCGGCCGGTGTAGGCCAGTTCGCGGGTGATGCCCTCGCCCACCAGCTTGGGCAGGCGCTGCAGCGTGCCCACGTCGGCGGTCATGCCGATGTCGATTTCCTTGATGCTGAAGTAGGCGTCCGCGCTGCAGTAACGCATGTCGGCGCAGGTGATCAGGTCGATGCCACCGCCGATGCAGCCGCCATGGATGGCGGCCAGCACCGGCTTGCGGCAGCGCTCCAGGCTGGTCAGCGTGTCCTGCAGGTCCAGGATCAGGCGACGCAGGGCCTCTCGCGAGCGGCCGTCGCAGTCGTTGTGGATCTGCGGCGCGATCTCCATCATCATCTGCAGGTCAATGCCCGCGCAGAACAGCTTGCCTTCGCCCTGGAGCACCGCCACGCGGGCCTCGGGCGTGCGGTCCACCCACTCGAAAGCGCGGCGGATGTCCTGCCACATCGTGGCGTTCATCGCGTTGGCCTTGTCGGGGCGGTTCAGGCGCACGGTGGCGATGTGGGCGTCGAGCGAGAGGGCGAGGGTTTCAAGCTGCATGGTGTCTCCTTGTGTGTCTTCCGCTTCAGGACACATGCAGGGTGCATCAGCGAGCACCACAGAGCTGCGTCACATCGCGGTTTTTATTGCTCTACACGCGCCCTTGAGGTTCACTCCTCATGGGTGTGTCTCCGGCATAACAAGACCTACGGGCAATTGTTAGCCTGCGACGCAGCCTGGAAGTCTTTCAGACTTCCAGGTTGTGGTTACGACTAACAAGCCTGCGGCAGTTGTTAGTCTTCACCGTGGTTCGTTTGTGTCTCCGGCATAACAAGCCCTGCGGGCAATTGTTAGCCTGCGACGCAACCTGGAAGTCTTTCAGACTTCCAGGTTGTCAATCAATCGGGTTTTGCCGAGTTTGGCGGCGCCGAGCACGACGAGTTTGTCTGGCCCGAAATCCTCGGGGCCTTGGGGTGGCTGCAAGTCGACGCGGCGGCGCACGGTCAGGTAGTCCGGGTGCCAACCCCGACCGCTCAGGGTTTGCAGGGCGTGCAGTTCGATGGCGGCGGTGTTGTGTTCGCCGCGCTGCAGCGCGCTGGCCATGCCTTGCAGGGTGCGCGACAGCTGCACGGCCTCGGCGCGTTCGGCAGGGCTGAGGTAACCGTTGCGCGAGGACAGGGCCAGTCCGTCGGCGGCGCGGCGCGTGGGGCCGGTGATGATCTCGATGGGCAAGGCCATCTGGCTCACCATGCGGCGGATCACCATTTGCTGCTGGTAGTCCTTGGCGCCGAACACCGCGTAGCGCGGTTGCACGATGTTGAAGAGCTTGTGCACCACGGTGCAGACGCCCGTGAAGAAGCCAGGGCGGAACTTGCCTTCCAGGATATCGGCCAGCGCGGTCGGCGGTTGCACGTTGTAGCCCTGGGGCTCTGGGTAGAGCTCTTTTTCGTCCGGAGCGAACACGATGTCGCAGCCCGCGGGGGCGAGCTTGGCGCAGTCCGCCTCCAGGGTCCGCGGGTAGGTGTTGAAATCTTCGTGCGGCAGAAACTGCAGGCGGTTGACGAAGATGCTGGCCACCGTGACGTCGCCCAACGGCCGGGCCTGCTCCACCAAGGCCAGATGCCCGTCGTGCAGATTGCCCATGGTGGGCACGAAGGCGGGGCGCTCGTGTTGGCGCAACTCCGCGCGCAGTTCGGAAATCGTGTGGATGACTTTCATCGGGAGGTCTTCACCAGGCGTGTTGTTCGTTGACCGGGAAGCGACCGTCCTTCACGGCCTTGACGAAGGCTTCCATCGCGCCACGCACGCTGCCGGCGTCGGCCATGAAGTTGTGGACGAACTTGGGCATCTTGCCCAGGTTCATGCCCAGCATGTCGTGCAGCACCAGCACTTGGCCCGCGCAGTCGATGCCGGCGCCGATGCCGATGGTGGCGCAACGTGGCATGGCTTGTGTGATTTCGGCGGACAAGGCAGCGGGCGTCATCTCCAGCACCAGCAGGGCCGCGCCCGCGTCTTGCAGTTCGAGTGCGTGGCGCTTGAGCGTCTCGCCCGCCTCGCCACGGCCTTGCACGCGGTAGCCCCCCAGGGCATGGACCGTCTGGGGCGTGAGGCCAAGGTGGGCGCAAACCGGGATGCCGCGTTCGACCAGAAAACGCGTGGTCTCCGTCGTCCAACCGCCGCCTTCGAGCTTGACCATGTGCGCGCCGGCTTGCATGAGCACGGTGGCGCTGCGCAGGGCCTGCTCCTTGGACTCATGGTAGGAGCCAAATGGAAGGTCGCCGATGACCCAGGCCGTGCCCTGCACGCGGCGGATGCCGCGCGTCACGCTTTCGACGTGGTAACGCATGGTCTCCAGGCTCACGCCCACGGTGCTCGACAGGCCCTGGCACACCATGCCCAGGGAGTCACCCACCAGCACGCACTCCACGCCCGCCGCGTCCGCCGTGGCGGCGAAGGTGGCGTCGTAGGCCGTGAGCATGGTGATCTTCTCGCCACGCGCGTGCATCTCGTGCAAGCGGGGCAGGCTGACGGGCTTGCGCGTTGCGGGCGCGCTCGCTGGCGGCAGGG
>NZ_AEGR01000071.1 GCF_000211835.1 Hylemonella gracilis ATCC 19624
CCATCCCGCCCATCCCGCCCATCCCGCCCATCCCGCCCATCCCGCCCATCCCCACGCCGACCTCCATGCCCATCTCCCCACCCAGCGCCGGGGCGCAGCGCGCCACCACCATCGCAGCCGCCACCGAAATCGTGGTCTGCACCACCTGCCGCCCGGCGGGGGTTCCCCGCGACCAGACCGCGCCCGGCCAGCGGCTCTACGACGCGGTGCAGGCCGCGCTCGGGGCCGCGGAGCCTGGGCCGGAGGGCGCGCCGCTCGGTGCGCAACTCGCTGCCCAGCGCGACGCGCAGAGCGCGGCGGCGGATTCGACGCCCCGCCTCAAGCTGCGCGGCCTGGCCTGCATGAGCGGCTGCGACCGGGCCTGCACCGTGGCCTTGCAGGCGCCGGGCAAGTTCAGCTACTACTTCGGCGACTTGAGCGCCGACGCCGAGACCGCCGTGCAACTCATCGCCTGCGCGCAACTGCACCGCGACAGCGCCGATGGCACTTTGCTGCGCAACGCGCGGCCCGAGCGTCTGCGCAGCGGCATCCTGGCGCGCTTGCCCGCCGTGGAGCCCGTGGCCCCATGAGCGCGGCCATCCCGCACCTGCTGGGCGGCGCCTTGGGTGACGTTTTCAGTGGCGTCCTGAGTGGTGTCCTGGCGGTCTGGGTCGCCCTGGCGGTGGACCGCGCCTGGGGCGAACCCCGTGCGCGCTGGCATCCCGTCGTGTGGATGGGGCGTTACCTGGGCGGCATGGGCGCGCTCGTGCAGCGCCAGGCCCTGCAGCAGCCAGGGCAGGCGGATTGGCCCGCCTTCTGGCGCGCGGCCGCGGCCTGGTGCCTGGGGGCGGCTGTCGTTGCCGCGGCGGCGTGGGCCCTGCAGACTGCGGTGCTCATGCTGCCCTGGTGGGGCGCAGGCCTGTTGCTGGGCGTTCTGCTGAAGCCGCTCCTGGCCTGGGCCTTGTTGCGCCGCGAGGTTGAGGCCGTGGAAGCAGCCTTGGGCCAGTCGCTGGACGCGGGTCGCGAGCGCCTGCGCTGGCTGGTGAGCCGCGACGTGGCGCCGCTGAGCGACACCCAGGTGCGCGAGAGCACCATCGAGACCCTGGCCGAAAATCTCAATGACTCGGTGGTGGCGCCCCTGTTCTGGTTCGCGCTGCTGGGCCTGCCAGGCGCCGCGCTGTACCGCTTCGCCAACACGGCCGACGCCATGTGGGGCTACCCCGGTCTGTACCAGGGCCGCAACTGGGCCTGGGCCGGCAAGTGGGCCGCGCGCGCGGATGATGTGCTGAGCTGGGTGCCGGCGCGCCTGACCGCCTTGCTGCTCTTGCTGGCAGCGGGTCTGCGCGGCCTGGCCCGCGCGCGGCAACTGCCCGCCCAGGCGCGTCAGACACCCTCGCCCAACAGCGGCTGGCCCATGGCGGCCATGGCCTTGGTGCTGGGTGTGCGGCTGAGCAAGCCCGGTGTGTACGCCTTGCACGCGCAGGGCCGCGCGCCTCAAGCGTTGGACACCGCGCGCGCCGTGCGCCTGGGGGGCAGGGCGCTGCTGTTGGGGACGCTGCTGCTGAGCCTCCTGTCCACGGTCTGGGCGTTCAGGGCTCTGGGTGCTTTGGGCGCCATGGGCACGCTGGGAGGGCTGTCGCCGTGATCACCACTCCCACCGTGCATGTCCATGTGCATGGCGGGCCGGACGCCCTGGGCGTGCCGGTCCACGACTTTTCCACCAATGCCAATGCCTGCGGGCCTTGCCCCGAGGCGCTGGCTGCCGTGCGCGATGCCGACGCCGCGCATTACCCGGACCCGAGCTACGTCGCCTTGCGCAGCCGCCTGGCCGAGTTCCATGGCGTGGCCCCCGCGCGGGTGCTGCTGGCGGCCAGCGCCAGCGAATTCATCCACCGCGTCAGCGCCTGGGTGGCGCAACGCGGTGCGCGCAGCGTCTGCCTGCCCGCGCACAGCTACCGCGACTACGCCGCCGCGGCCGAGGTCTGGGGCCTGCGTCCGGTGCCGTCGCCGCGCGATGCCGGACTGAGCTGGGCCTGTGAGCCCTCCAGCCCCTTGGGGCGGGCGCAGCAGGGTCTGGCCGCCCTGGTGCACGAAGCGCCCATGTGCGTGCTGGACCGTGCCTACGAGCCGCTGCGCCTGGAGGGCGCGGCCAGCCTGCCGGCGCGGGACTTGGACCGGGTTTGGCAGCTGTGGTCCCCGAACAAGGCCCTGGGGCTGACGGGCGTGCGCGCGGCGTATGTGATCGCGCCGCGACAGGCCGATCGAACTGATCAAGGCGATCAAACCGATCCGGCCGTGGCCCAGCTCGAGGCCTTGTGCCCTTCCTGGCCGCTGGGCGCGCACGGCGTGGCCCTCTTGCAGGCCTGGACCACCGCCGAAGTGCAAGCCTGGGTGCGGGCCAGCCTGCTCACCTTGCAGACCTGGAAGACCCGGCAGATCGGGCTGTGCACGGCGCTGGGGTGGCGCTGCGCGCCGAGCCTGGCCAATTTCTTCTGCGCCGACACGGGGTTGCCGGCCCCCGCACTGGCGCGGGCTTTGCAGGCCCTGCGCGCGCGGGGCATCAAGCTGCGCGACGCGGCCTCCTTCGGTCTGCCAGGCTGGGTGCGCCTGGGCGTGCTCGCGCCCGAGGCCCAAGACGCCTTGCGTGAGGCTTGTTTGGAACTGGAGTCCATGCTGCTGTCCCCCATGCCGATGCCGTTGAATGAGCACGCAGAGGAAGGGAAGGTACAACGATGAACGCGCCCCGACGCGCCCGCGCCGTCATGGTGCTGGGCACCACCAGCGGCGCTGGCAAGAGCTGGCTCACCACGGCTTTGTGCCGCCACTACGCGCGGCAGGGCCTGAAGGTGGCGCCCTTCAAGGCGCAGAACATGAGCAACAACGCGCGTGTGGTGGCACCCGCGCTCGGCATCGGCCCGTCCTCGTTACTCCCCGAAGGCAACGTGGTGGACCCAGGGGAGGACCAGCGGCCCCATGCTGGCGGCGAAATCGGTTCGGCCCAGTACTTCCAGGCCCTGGCCGCCCGTGCCGAGCCCGAGGTGCGCATGAACCCGCTGCTGCTCAAGCCCGAGCGCGACACGCACAGTCAGGTCGTGTTGCTGGGCCAGGTCGATGAAGCGCTCACGCGCCTGGGTTGGCGCGGGCGCAGCGAGAAGGTCTGGCCCACGGTGGCGCGTGCGCTAGACGAACTGATGGCCGAGAACGACGTGGTCGTGATCGAAGGTGCGGGTTCACCGGCCGAGATCAACCTGATGGCCAGTGACATCGTGAACCTGCGTGTTGCGCGACATGCCCAAGCGCGCTGCCTGCTGGTGACCGACATCGACCGCGGCGGCGCTTTCGCGCATCTCTACGGCACCTGGGCCTTGCTGCCCGAGGCAGACCGCGCGCTGATCCAGGGTTTCGTGCTCAACAAGTTCCGGGGCGATGCCAAACTCCTGGCCCCCGGGCCGCAGCAGCTCCAGGCGCTGACCGGCGTGCCCACCGTGGCCACGCTGCCCATGTGGTGGCAGCACGGTCTGCCCGAGGAGGATGGTGTTTTTGACATGGCTGCTGCGCAAGGCAGCGGCGCGATCCACACCCGCATCGCCGTCGTGGCCTACCCGCGCATCAGCAACCTCGACGAGTTTCAGCCGCTGAAGAACGTGCCGGGCGTGGCGCTGCGCTGGGCGCGTGGACCTGCCGACCTCGTGGACGCGGACTGGATCATCCTGCCGGGTTCCAAGCACACGAGTGGCGACCTGGCCTGGCTGCGCGCCCAGGGCCTGGACCGCGCGATCGCCGCGCATGCTGCACGGGGCGGGGCGGTGCTGGGCATCTGCGGCGGTTTGCAGATGCTGGGCGAAGCCCTGATCGACCCCCATGGCATCGATGGCAATGCGCCTGGCTTGGGTCTGCTGCCCCTGGTCACGGCCTTTGAGCCCGCCAAGACGGTGCGCCGCACGGTGGCGCGCTTCGGCGAGACCCAGGGGAACTGGGCCGCCTTGTCCGGCGTGAACGTGCGAGGCTATGAAATCCACCACGGCCAGACGGCCCAGCATCCGGCCATGGCGGCCGCAGGAAACGTGGCGCGTGAGCTGATGCCGGCCCTGGCCTGGCAGAACGAACTGGGCAATGTGCTGGGGGTGTACCTGCACGGCCTGTTCGAAGACCCGGCCGTGCTGCAAGCCCTGTTTGGCGCCCAGGTGCCCACGCTCGAATCCGTCTTCGAGCGCATGGCCGATTTCATCGCAGCGCATTTCGAGCCTGGCGTGCTCGACAGGCTGATCGCCGACTGAAGCACCTTGATGACCTTGATGACCTTGATTGACTTTCTTTGATATTCACTGACCTTGCTTGAACCCCACCATGACGATGCGTTTTGACCTCCCCACCGTTGCCGACCTGCACGATGCCGCGCTCGCCGCCCGCTTGCAGCACAAGATCGATCAGAAGACCAAGCCCCTGGGCTCGCTCGGGCGTCTCGAGACCCTGGCCCTGCAGCTTGGCCTCATCCTGGGCAGCGAAGCCCCCGAGCTGCGCGCGCCGCAGATGCTGGTGTGCGCGGGCGACCACGGTCTGGCCGCGCGCGGGGTTTCGGCTTTCCCCAGCGACGTGACCTGGCAGATGGTCGAGAACTTCCTGGCCGGAGGCGCTTGCGTCAGCGTGTTGGCGCGCCAGCACGGCATCGCGCTCACCGTGGCGGACTGCGGCGTGCGGCATGACTTCGCGCCACGCCCGGGACTCGTCGATGCGAAAGTGGGACCCGGCACGGCCGATGCGCTCAGCGGTCCGGCCATGACGGCCGAACAGTGCGCGTTGGCGCTCAGCAATGGTGTGCGCATCGTCAAGGACCTGCCTGGCAACGCGCTGCTGCTGGGCGAGATGGGTATTGGCAACACCTCGGCCGCGTCGCTGCTGTTGGCGCGTCTGGGCGGGCTGGACATTGCTGATTGCACGGGCGCGGGCACCGGCCTGGACACGGCGGCCGTGGCGCGCAAGACCGAGGTGCTGCGCGAAGTCTTGCTCAAGCACCCGCAGGCGCAGGCGCCGCTGGACGTGCTGGCGGTCTTCGGGGGGTTCGAGATCGCGACCCTGGCGGGCGCGGTGCTGCAAGCCGCGGCCGAGCGCCGCGTGATCGTGGTCGACGGCTTCATCGCCAGCTCGGCCGTGCTCGTGGCCACCCGCCTCAACGCCCACCAGGCGCCTGCCGTGCTGCAGCGCTGCGTCTTCGCGCACCGCTCGGGCGAGCGCGGCCATGCGCTGATGCTGGCCCAGCTTCAGGCGCAACCGCTGCTGGACCTGGGCCTGCGCCTGGGCGAAGGCTCGGGCGCGGCCCTGGCCTGGCCGCTGCTGGTGTCGGCCTGCACCGTGCTGCGCGAGATGGCCAGCTTCGAATCGGCCGGTGTCTCCGAGAAAAATGCCTGACCTCAAGAGCGCAAGCACCTCCATGAACTTCGTCCGACATTACCTGCTGGCCCTGCAGTTCTTCACCCGCGTGCCCGTGACGGGGCGGCTGGCGGACTGGGTGGGTTACAGCCCCGACATGCTGCGCCAGTCCGCCGCGCATTTCCCTGGCGTGGGCTGGCTGGTGGGGCTGCTGGCCGCCCTGGGCTATGCCGGCCTGGACTGGGCGCTGCCTGACAGCGGCTACGCGCCCCTGGTCGCGGCCCTGCTCGTGACGGTGTTCACGGTCTGGCTGACCGGCGCCTTCCACGAGGATGGGCTGGCTGACGTGGCCGATGGCCTGGGCGGCTCTCAGGAGCGTGAGCGCGCGCTGGACATCATGAAGGACTCGCGCATTGGCGCCTATGGCGCCGTGGCGCTGGTGTTGGCCTTGCTCAGCAAGATCGCCCTGCTGGCCTTGCTGGGCGACGCCGATCCGGCTCTGGCCTGCGGCGCGCTGTTCTTCGCCCACGTGTTCACGCGGTTCCTGCCGCTGTGGCTGATCCGCCTGCTGCCGCATGTGGGCGACACCGCGCGCTCCAAGTCCAAGCCCTTGGCGGACCGCATCAGCGCGGGGAGCCTCGCCGTGGCCACGCTCTGGACGGTGGCCGCCGCCGCGCTGTCGTGGTGGTGGCTGCCGGAGGCGCTGTTGTGGTTCAGCGGCGCCGCCGCGAGCCTGTTGGCCGCGTTTTGGATGGGGCGCCTTTTCGCGCGCCGGCTCCAGGGTTACACGGGCGACTGCCTGGGCGCGACGCAACAGGTCTGCGAAATCGCCTGCTACTTGGGCTTGGCGCTGGCCCTGTCCTGGATCCCATGAAGCTCTGGCTGGTGCGCCACGCGCCGCCGCTGATCGCGCCCGGAGTCTGCTACGGCGCCAGCGACGTCGAGGCCGATGCCGAACGCACGGCGGCGTGTGCGGCGCAGTTGGCGCTTGAGTTGCCGCGCGGTCTCACGGTCCACAGCTCGCCCCTTCGACGTTGCCTGCAACTGGCGCAGGCCCTGTGCGCCCTGCGGCCCGACCTGCAACTGCGGCAGGACCCGCGCCTGCGCGAGATGGATTTTGGTCAGTGGGAGGGGGTGCGCTGGGACGACATCCCGCGCGCGGCCTATGAAGCCTGGACGGCCGATTTCGGCACCGAGCGCTTTGGGGGGCAGGAGAGCGTCAACGACGTGTTGAGCCGCGTGGCGGCGGCGCGCGAGGAGGCACTCGCGGCGGGGCAGGAGGTCGTCTGGGTCACGCACGGCGGCGTGCTGCGTGCTCTGGCCCTGCTTGGCCAGGGCATGAACCGGCTGGACCGGGCCGACCAGTGGCCGGCCACGGTGGCGGGCTGGGGTGAGTGGCAATCCATCACCCTCTAGCCCGCCGCGGGCTCCGCAGACCGAACAGGCTGGGCCAACAAGCCCAACAAGCCCAACAAGCCCAACAAGTTCAGCGGGCTCAGCCCCAGACTTCCTGCGCCGTTTCAACGACCAGCTGCAGCTTCTTGCGCTGGTCTTCCACGGCGATGTTGTTGCCGTGCACGGTGCTGGAGAAGCCGCACTGCGGGCTCAGGGCGAGCTGGTCCAGGTCGGCGTACTTGCTGGCTTCCTCGATGCGGCGCTTGAGCGCGTCCTTGGTTTCCAACTGGCCGAACTTGGTGGTCACCAGGCCCAGCACCACGATCTTGCCCTTGGACAGGAAGCGCAGCGGGCGGAAGTCGCCCGAGCGGTCGTCGTCGTATTCGAGGAAGAAGGCGTCCAGGTTCATTTCCTTGAGCAGGGCCTCGGCCACGGGCTCGTAGTTGCCCGCCGCGGCGTGCGTGCTCTTGAAGTTGCCACGGCACAGGTGCATGGCCAGGGTCATGCCCGCGGGCTTCTTCGCGACGACCTTGTTGATGAACCAGGCATAACGGTGCGGCAATTCGTTGGGGTCGTCACCGCGCTGGCGCGCGGCTTCGCGCATGCGGTCGTCGCAGAGGTAGGCGAGGTTGGTGTCGTCCATCTGCACGTAGCGGCAGCCGGCATCAAAAAGCGATTGCAGCTCATCACCATAGGCCTGGGCCACGTCGTCGTAGAACACCGGGTCGAGTTCGGGGTAGGCGTCCTTGCTGATGCCGGCGCGGCCGCCGCGGAAGTGCAGCATGGTCGGGCTGGGGATGGTGACCTTGGGCGTCATGCCCGCCGCGATCTGGCTCTTGAGGTACTCGAAATCGGCGCGCTGGATGTCCTTAACGTGCTTCACCTTGTCGACCACGCGGATCACCGGCGGTGCCAGTTCTTCCGTGCCATCGGGCTTCTTGATCGTGACCGGCACGTCGGTCTTCACGCCACCGAGCTGCTCCAGGAAGTCGATGTGGAAGTAGGTGCGTCGGAACTCGCCGTCGGTGATGGACTGCAGGCCCACGTCCTGCTGGAACTTCACGATCTCGGTGATGGCCTTGTCCTCCACCGCGCGCAGCTGGGCCGCGCTGATGGACTTCTTGACGAAGAACTGTTCGCGGGCCTCCAGCAGGTACTGCGGGCGCAGGAAGCTGCCGACGTGGTCGGCGCGGAAGGGCGGGGTGGTGCGTGGTGTCACGGTGGGTCTCCTGGGGGTGCGACGATGGGGGTAATGAATGACTGTACAGACTTGGGGTCGGCGGCGACGCTGGGGGAATGCCTAGGTCGCGGAGGAATCCAAAGTCAGGCTGAGTGAGCGGGGCTGCACTGGACCGTGAGGGACTTCAGACCACGGCCACGAACACCAGCGTGCCCGTGGTGCAGTGCCTGCGCTCGCCCGTGGCGGGGGATTCCGCCCACATGTCCACATGCACGTGGATGGAGCGCCGTCCCGTCGCGATCACGGTGGCCGTGACCTCGACCACGTCGCCCACATGGGCCGGGGCCTTGAAGTTCAGCTTCTCGCTGCTGGCCATGACGATGGTGCGACGCATGCGCCGGGTGGCGGCCACGAAACCGGCCTTGGCCATCCACTCCATGGCCGGGCCACCGTGCAGCAGGCCGCGGTGGTTGGCATGGCCGGGGAAGACGATTTCCGCCACCGTGGCGCTGGCCTTGCCGCCCTCCGTGAAGACGGGGGGCTTGGACGGGTAGGGCTGTGGCGCCTGCGCCGGCGTGGCCACGGGGCTGACCGGGGCCGTCGCCGTGCTCTCGGCCTGGCGGACCATGACGAATTCGCCCGAGAGGCACTCGGTGCGCGTGCCGCTGAGCAGGTCTTCGGCCACCAGGCGCGTGCCCACGGTGACGGAGCGTCGCCCCTGGCGCAAGACCTCGGCGGTGCATTCCACCAAGTGGCCCGCGGGCGCGGGGGCGGCGAAGTTCAGGTCGCTCACCGAGGCGGTGACCACCGATCCGCGCAAGGCCTTGCTGCCCACGATGAAGGCCAGTCGGTCCAGCATGGACAAGGCCGCGCCGCCGAACAGCGTGCCGTGGTGGTTGGATTGGTCGGGCCAGACCATGTCGACGACGACCATGGGGGGCGTGGTGGGGCTCGAAAGCAGTTCAGCGTCGGTAAGTGCGGATGACAAGGCGTTCTCCGATGGCGCGTGGACACACCCCGTCCCATGCGCATCACATCGCTCCGTGGCAGGTCTCCTGGCTATCGGGTCCTCATCCGATGCGGCCTTCCCGGCGCGCGGCCAGTGGCGGAGGGCATCGGATTCACCGATCACAGTTGCGGGGGCAGCCGCAGCGCGGGGTTGGGTCACAACCCTCCGCTGCTGTTCCCTTTTCATTCCTGCGCTGGGCAGGAAACCGCGGGGCGGGGGCAGTGTATACGAAGCGATGCGGCTGATCGGTCGTGGTGATGGCGTCGGCAGCAAGTACGATCACGACCAGGAGCCGATCCCATGATCGAGCAACATGACGAGCAACCTGACCATCACCGAAATCAAGACCTTCGTGCCGGCGAAGGATTTCGAGCTGTCCAAGCGCTTCTACGACGACCTGGGCTTCCAGCAGAAATCCGAGGGCGGCGGCATTGCCTATTTCGCGCATGGCCGGCATGCCTTCTTGCTGCAGGACCATTACGAGCCGAAGTTCGCCGAGAACCTCGCGCTGCACATCCTGGTGGAAGACGTGCAGGCCTGGAGCCGCCACGTGGCCGAGCGTTGCATCGCCGAGCGCTATGGCGTGCGCGTCACCGCCCTGACCGAGCAACCCTGGGGCATCACCGATTTCTCGGTCACCGACCCCTGCGGCGTGTGCTGGACCATTGGGCAGAACACGGCGGGCTTCACACCCGTGGGGCGGCTGGAACCGGTCTGAACAGAGGAGCTCTGGGCGCCCGAAACGTTTCGCGGCCAAGGCCTGTGCGATGCGCCGCGCGTACACCAGGCCCACGCCACGTCACGCCACCGCCCCCCTACGCTTGCGCTGCACAATCCCACCGTGCTGTCTCGTCTCTTCATCCTCATTCTGTGGCGCCTGCTCGCGGTCATTTGCGTGGCGCTGGGCATCATCGGCGCCTTCCTGCCCGTGATGCCGACCGTGGTGTTTCTGCTGGTCGCCGCCTGGGCCGCGGGAAAGGGCTGGCCGCAGCTGGAAGTCTGGCTGCTCACCCACCCTCGTCACGGCGCTTCCATCCGGGCCTGGCGCGAGCGGGGCGCGGTTCCACGGCGTGCCAAGTGGGCCGCCTCCCTCATGATGGGCTTGAGCAGCGTCGCCCTCGTGGCCTCGCCCCTGGCCCTGTGGTGGCGCATCGGGCTGCCGCTGGGCATGGGCTGCATCGCGCTGTGGTTGTGGACTCGGCCGGAGGGCTGAGGGCATGCGCGGGCCAACCCGCAGGGGCGCGGCGACAGCCCCTGGCCTCATGAGGTCTTGCCGCCTTCATCGGCTTCAGGCAGCATGCGGGCTCACATGCGACGCTTGCTGACTTTGCTTTCACCTTGGCCCCTGCCACGCGCCGCGGCGCTGGGCTGGATCGCCCTCCTGGTTCTCATCGCCGGTTGCTCGACGCTGAAGTTCGGCTATGGCCAACTGCCGCGCCTGGCGGCCTGGCAAATGGACAGCTATCTGGATCTGGACCGCGCTCAAAGCCGCCAGCTGGACGCGGCCCTGGCCGAGCTGCATGCCTGGCATCGCCGCGAGGAACTGCCGCGCGTGCGCGCGGTGCTGGTCCGTGCCGACACCCTCTGGGGTGAATCCGACGGCGGACGGGGTGTCACGGCCGAGGAGTTGAACAGCATCGAGCGCGATGCCATCGCGGCGTTGAATCGCCTCTTGGTGCGCGCGGAACCCTTGGCTCAGCCTTTGTTGGCGAGCCTGCGCCCGGCGCAATGGGAGCATTTGCGCGCGAAGCAGCGCAAGCGCCTGGACGAATGGCTGGAGGAAGAGGGCGATCCCGAGGAGCGCGGGGATCGATTCATCGACAACCTGGAGCGCTGGCTGGGCAGCCTGGAGCGTCCCCTGCGCCAGATGGCGCGCGCCGAGGCGGCGCGGTGGCCCGTCCAGGACCGCGAGGCCCTGCGCCAGACCTGGGAGGCGCGTCAGCAGCGCTTGGTCGAAGCTTTGCGCGCCGTGGCGCAAGGCCAACGCGAGCAGGGCCTGGCCTCGCTCGCCGCCTTGGCTTCAGAACCGGTTGATCCCGCCTTGAGCGCGGCGATGCGCGCGTCCGTGCTGCGCGTGCTCAACGCCACCACGCCCGCGCAGCGCGCCCAAGCCCGTGAGCGCTGGGCGGGTTGGCGCGAGGATTTGAGGCAACTGGAATCCGTGCAGACCGCCCAGGCTGCCCAGGCCGCGCCCTGAGCGCACCGTGAGCGCACCGTGAGCGCACCGTGAGCGCACCGTGAG
>NZ_AEGR01000070.1 GCF_000211835.1 Hylemonella gracilis ATCC 19624
TGACGACCACGACGACGGGCACGGGCACGACGAGCTTCGGGGCGACGAGCGTGGGAGGTGCCCTGGATGTGACGAGCGCTGGGGCGGTGAGTCAGAGCGGAGCGCTGAGCGTGACGACCACGAGCGCGATCAACGCGGGTAGCGCGGCGATCACGCTGACCAACGGCAGCAACAACTTTGTGGGTGCGGTGGGTCTGACGGGTGGGATCACGCAGATCACGGACACGAACGCGCTGACGCTGGGGGTTCTCAACACGGGTGCGCTGACGGTGGTGAGCACGGGTGCGCTGAACCTGGGAAGCGGCACGGTGGGAGGTGCGCTGAGCGCGACCAGCAATGGTGGTGCGATGACGCAAACGGGCGCGCTGACGATCACGGGCACGAACACGAGCACATTGAGCGCGGGTGCGGGGTCGATCACGCTGGGCAGCGCGAACGACTTCGGCGGGACGGTGACG
>NZ_AEGR01000069.1 GCF_000211835.1 Hylemonella gracilis ATCC 19624
CCGCTGCGCGGTTTAACTTGGGCATGCGCCCAAGTTAGCCTGCGCCGGAATCCAGCCTATGCGCTCATGCGCATGCAGCCTCCGGCTGCTTCTGGATCAATTGGTTTGCGCCAATTGATCCAGAACGGCTGGATTCTCCAGCGTCGTGATGTCCTGGGTGATGGCTTCGCCCTTGGCGAGGCTGCGCAGCAGGCGGCGCATGATCTTGCCGCTGCGGGTTTTGGGCAGGTTGTCGCCAAAGCGGATGTCCTTGGGCTTGGCGATGGGGCCGATTTCCTTGGCCACCCAGTTGCGAAGCTCATTGGCGATCTGCTTGGCTTCCTCGCCCGTGGGGCGCGAGCGCTTGAGCACCACGAAGGCGCAGATGGCCTCGCCGGTCAAGTCGTCCGGACGGCCCACGACAGCGGCCTCGGCCACCAGGTCGGTCTTGGAGACCAGCGCGGATTCGATTTCCATGGTGCCCAAGCGGTGGCCGCTGACGTTGAGCACGTCGTCGATGCGGCCCGTGATGCGGAAGTAGCCTCGGTCGGCGCTTCTGACAGCACCGTCGCCAGCCAAGTAGTAGCCCTTGAGTTCCTCGGGGAAGTAGCTCTTCTTGAAACGCTCCGGATCGCCCCAGATGGTGCGGATCATGGAAGGCCAAGGCTTCTTGATGACCAGAATGCCGCCCGTGCCGTTCGGGATGTCGTTGCCCATCTCGTCCACGATGGCGGCCGAGATGCCCGGTAGGGGCAGCGTGCAGGAGCCCGGCACCAGCGGCGTGGCACCCGGCAGCGGGGTGATGACGTGGCCGCCGGTCTCGGTCTGCCAGAAGGTGTCCACGATGGGGCAGCGCTCGCCGCCCACATGCTTGTGGTACCACATCCAGGCCTCGGGGTTGATGGGTTCGCCCACCGAGCCGAGGATGCGCAAGCTGCTCAGGTTGGAGCGAGCCGGGTGCACCTTCTCGTCAGCCTCGGCCGCCTTGATCAGGGAGCGGATGGCCGTGGGCGCGGTGTAAAAAATGGTCGCCTTGTGCTTCTCGATCATCTGCCAGAAACGGCCGGCGTTCGGGTATGTGGGCACGCCCTCGAAAACGATCTGCGTCCCGCCGGCGGCCAGCGGGCCGTAGGCCACGTAGGTGTGGCCGGTGATCCAGCCGATGTCGGCCGTGCACCAGAAGATGTCATTGGGCTGGAGGTCGAAGGTCCAGTCCATCGTGAGCCGCGCCCACAGCAGGTAACCCCCGGTGGCGTGCTGCACACCCTTGGGCTTGCCGGTGGAGCCGCTGGTGTAGAGGATGAAGAGCGGGTGCTCCGCCCCCACCTGTTCCGGCTTGCACACCGTGCTCTGCCCCGCCAGGGCCTCGGTGAAGGTCTTGTCGCGGCCCGCGACCATGTTGCAGGCCGTGGCAGTGCGCTGGTAGACCAGCACGGTCTTGATGCTGTCGCAGCCGCCCATGCCCAGGGCCTCGTCCACGATGGCCTTGAGCGGCAGTTCGCGGCCACCGCGCATCTGGTAGTTGGCGGTGATGACGGCCACCGCGCCAGCATCGATGATGCGTTCCTGCAGGCTCTTGGCGGAGAAGCCGCCGAAGACCACGCTGTGGGTTGCGCCGATGCGCGCGCAGGCCTGCATGGCCACCACGCCTTCGATGGTCATCGGCATGTAGATCAGGACACGGTCGCCCTTTTTGATGCCTTGGGCCTTGAGGGCGTTGGCGAACTGGCTGACCTTGGCGAGCAGTTCCTTGTAGCTGACCTTGGTCACCGCACCGTCATCGGCCTCGAAGATGATGGCAGTCTTGTTCTCGATGGGCGTGCCGACGTGCTTGTCCAGGCAGTTGGCGCTGGCATTGAGCTCGCCGTCCTCGAACCATTTGTAGAAGGGCTTGCTGCCCTGGCTCAAGGTCTTGGTGAAAGGCTTGCTCCAAACCAAGTTCTCGCGGGCCAGACGCGCCCAGGTGCCTTCGAAATCCTTGTCGAAAGCCTCGCACATGGCCTGGTACTGCGCCATGCCCGACACGCGCGCGGCCTTCACGGTCGCCGCGGATGGCGGGAAGACCCGGTTTTCAACCAACACGGATTCGATGGCCGAGGAAGAGGCGGTGGATGAGCTCATGGTTTGCGTCCTCAAGATCGTTATAAGCGTGGAACAAGCTGCCGTCGGCAGTGCCTCTTATTGTCCGACATGCGCTTACAAGGTTCTGACGCTAGCCCGACAAAACCGCAGGGGAAAACACTGCATCGTCCCCAGGGTGAAAGCCCCGGGAAATGCAGCCTAGAATTCATGGTTTTCCCGGATCAACGCATCCTCTTTTCAACTGGCTTTGCCTCTCAACAACCCCATCGATTTCCATCATGTCCCAGCCCGAAGCGCCCAAGCACGAACCCCGGCGCGCCGCTTCCAGCATGCGCCGCTTGCCTTCCCTGATCTTCGCCAGCCGTTGGCTGCAACTGCCGCTCTACCTGGGCTTGATCATCGCCCAGGGCGTGTACGTCGTGCATTTCCTGATCGAACTGGAACATCTGGTCATGGCCGCCTTCGGTGACCAGGCCGCGCTCGACGCCCTGATCCGCAGCATCGGCTACAAGGCCGACGCACCGCTGAGCACCTTGAATGAAACCGTCATCATGCTGGTGGTGCTGGCGCTGATCGACGTGGTGATGATCTCCAACCTGCTGATCATGGTCATCGTGGGTGGTTTCGAGACCTTCGTGAGCCGCATGAATCTGGAAGGCCATCCGGATCAGCCTGAATGGCTCAATCACGTCAACGCGTCGGTGCTCAAGGTCAAGCTGGCGACCGCCATCATTGGCATCAGCTCCATCCACCTGCTCAAGACCTTCATCAATGCGGCGAACTACAGTGACCGCGTGCTGATCGCGCAAACCGTCATCCACATCGCGTTCCTGCTGTCCGCGATGGCCATCGCCTACACCGACCGCCTGATGAACGGCGGCACGGCCGACAAGCACTGAACCGCGCCGCAAGAACGACCCCGACACCGCCCCAGAGGAACCCGCCATGAGCACGACCATCCGCCAAGACGATCTGATCGAATCCATCGCCGCAGGGCTGCAATACATCAGCTATTACCACCCGGCGGACTACATTGCCCATCTGGCGCGGGCCTATGAACGCGAGAAGAGTCCCGCGGCGAAGGACGCCATCGCCCAGATCCTGACCAACAGCAAGATGAGCGCCACGGGCCACCGCCCGATCTGCCAAGACACCGGCATCGTCAACGTCTTCCTCAAGGTGGGCATGGGCGTGCGTCTGGAAGGCTTCACTGGCAGCCTGGAGGACGCGGTGAACGAAGGCGTGCGCCGCGGCTACCTGAACCCCGACAACATGCTGCGCGCCTCGGTCGTGGCCGACCCGCAGTTCGCGCGCAAGAACACCAAGGACAACACCCCCGCCGTGATCTTCACCGAACTCGTGCCGGGCGACACCGTGGAAGTGACGTTGGCGGCCAAGGGCGGCGGCAGCGAGAACAAGAGCAAGATGTACATGCTCAACCCCAGCGACAGCGTGGTCGACTGGGTGCTCAAGACCGTGCCCACGATGGGCGCGGGCTGGTGTCCGCCCGGCATGCTGGGCATCGGCATCGGCGGCACGGCGGAGAAAGCCACGCTGATGGCCAAGGAGTCCCTGATGGACGACCTGGACATGTACGAACTGCAGGCCAAAGCCGCCAAGGGCGACAAGCTGAGCCAGGTCGAGGAGCTGCGCCTGGAGCTGTACGAGAAGGTCAACGCCCTGGGTATCGGCGCGCAGGGCCTGGGCGGCCTGACCACGGTGCTCGACATCAAGATCAAGATGTACCCGACCCACGCGGCCAGCAAGCCGATCGCGATGATCCCGAACTGCGCGGCCACGCGGCACGCGCACTTCGTGCTCGACGGCAGCGGCCCGGTCTACCTGGATCCGCCCAGCCTGGAGCTTTGGCCCGACGTGCAGTGGACGCCCGACACGCAAAAGAGCAAGCGCGTGGACCTGAACAAGCTCACCAAGGAAGAAGTCGCGAGCTGGAAGCCTGGCCAGACGCTGCTGCTCAACGGCAAGATGCTCACTGGCCGCGACGCCGCGCACAAGCGCATTCAAGACATGCTGGCCAAGGGCGAGAAGCTGCCCGTGGACTTCACCAACCGCGTGATCTACTACGTCGGCCCGGTGGACCCGGTGAAGGACGAAGCCGTCGGTCCCGCTGGCCCGACCACGGCCACGCGCATGGACAAGTTCACCGACATGATGCTGGCCAAGACGGGCCTGATAGCCATGATCGGCAAGGCCGAGCGTGGTCCCGAGGCCATCGCGGCCATCCAGAAGCACAAGAGCGCCTACCTGATGGCCGTGGGTGGCGCGGCCTACCTCGTCAGCAAGGCGATCAAGCAGGCCAAGGTCGTCGGCTTCGAGGATCTGGGCATGGAGGCCATCTACGAGTTCGACGTGGTGGACATGCCGGTGACGGTGGCGGTGGACGCGGGCGGGACGAGCGCGCACATCACGGGCCCGGCGGAGTGGAGCAAGCGCATCGCCTCCGGCGAGTTCAAGGGCATCACGGTCGCGACGGCCTGACATCTTGACCTCCCTCGCATCGTCCGCGCCTGCGCGCACCTCGGAGAGCCCGATCGGCGTCTTTGACAGCGGCATCGGCGGTTTGAGCGTGCTTCAAGCGCTGCACGCCGAGTTGCCGCATCAGCGTTACGTGTATGTGGCCGACAGCGGGCATGCGCCTTACGGCGAACGCGAGCCGCAGCATGTCATTGACCGCACGATGGCCGTGGCCGAGTACTTGGTCGCGCGGCATGGCATCCAGGCGCTGGTGGTCGCCTGCAACACCGCCACCGCGATCGCGATCCACCTGCTGCGCGCGGAACATCCGCACTTGCCCCTGGTGGGACTGGAGCCCGCCATCAAACCAGCCGCACAGCACAGCCGCAATCACCGCGTGGGCGTACTGGCCACGCGCGGCACGCTGCAAAGCGAAAAATTCCGCGTGCTCCATGCGAGCCTCGCCCAACAGGCGGAGTTCGTGCTGCAACCCTGTGATGGACTGGCTGGAGCGATTGAACGCCAGGATGAGGAACGCATCGCGACGCTGAGCGCGCAGTACGCGTCGGCCCTGGGCCCCTGCGGCACAGCCCCAGGCTGCATCGACACCGTGGTCCTGGGCTGCACGCACTATCCGCTGATCACATCCCAGCTGCGGGCGCTGCTCGGCCCAGACGTCGTGATGATCGAGAGCGGCGCGCCCGTCGCGCGCCAGACCCGGCGTGTCTTGCCACACATTGGTGACGCCGGAACCCCCAGCACGGTCTACTACACCACGGGCCAAATCGGCGCCCTGCAAGCTGCCGCCCGGCGCTGGGTCGAGGCCGATGCGCGGGTGGAAGCACTTGAACTCAGCTGAGGTCCATTGCGCCAGTACAATACGCGGCTCGTCGGGGCGTAGCGCAGTCTGGTAGCGCATCTGGTTTGGGACCAGGAGGTCGCACGTTCGAATCGTGTCGCCCCGACCATCATCTGACCATCCTTCCCTGATGGCCCTCTTGCGCACGCGCCCAGATCCCTTGCCCTGGCTGCAGCCCGGGGATGACTTTCCGCCGGTCGAACAGGCCTGGGGGCGAGATTCCGAAGCGCCCGGACTGCTCGCCGCGGGTGGCAGTCTGGACGTGGCCACGCTGAAGCGGGCCTACGCCCACGGCATCTTTCCCTGGTTCAGCGCAGGCCAGCCCATCCTGTGGTGGAGTACCGAGCCGCGCATGGTGCTGGAAACCGCGACCGATGCGCCGGAGGGCTTTCGCCTGCACCGCTCCTTGCGCAAGACCTTGCAGCGCTTCATGGCCGACCCGGCCTGCGACATCCGCATCGACACGGCCTTCGACGAGGTGGTGGCAGCTTGCGCGGGCAGTCCGCGGCCGGGCCAGGATGGCACCTGGATCACACCCGCCATGCGGCGAGCCTATGCGGACCTGCATCGCGCGGGCCATGCCCACAGCATCGAAACCTGGATCGCCGGTGAATTGCGGGGCGGACTGTACTGCGTTTCGCTGGGTCGCGCGGTCTATGGCGAATCCATGTTCGCCCGCAGCACGGACGCCTCCAAGATCGCCCTGTCGGCGCTGGTGGCTTTTTGCCGTAGCAACGGCATCGGCTTGGTCGACTGTCAGCAGAACACCGCGCATCTGGCCTCGCTCGGCGCCCGCCCCATCCCACGGAACCAGTTCTTGCAGCACTTGGCCAAGGCGCGCGATCTCCCCGCTCCCCATTGGCAATTCGACCGCCTATACTGGAACGCACTCATCCCCAACGCCGTCGTCCGAACCTGACACCGCGCGCCGTCCGCCCATGACGCACCTCCAAGATCTGCCGCTCCAGCACCTGCAGTTCTACGCCACGGCGCCCTATCCGTGCAGCTACCTCGATGGACGGCAGGCGCGCTCGCAAGTGGCCACGCCCAGCCACCTGATCAACACCAGCATCTACACCGGGTTGGTGGCCCAAGGTTTCCGTCGCAGCGGCATGTTCACCTACCGTCCGCATTGCGATGGCTGCCAGGCCTGCGTCCCGTTGCGGGTGCGCGCAGCGGATTTCATCCCCAGTCGTAGCCAGCGCCGCGCTTGGAAGCGACACGCCGCGCTGCAAGTCCAGATCACCCGGCTCGCCTTCAGCCCCGAGCATTACCAGCTCTACTTGCGCTATCAAACCGGTCGGCACGCGGGCGGCGGCATGGACCAGGACAGCATCGACCAGTACACGCAATTCCTGTTGCAAAGCCGGGTCAACTCGCGGTTGGTGGAGTTCCGGGACCCGGGACAGGAGGGTGCCCCCGGGACCTTGCGCATGGTGTCCGTGCTCGACGTGCTGGACGATGGCCTGTCCGCCGTCTACACCTTCTACGACCCGGCCCCCATGCCCGGCTCAGGCGGCACCAGCTATGGCACCTACAACGTGCTGTGGCAGATTGAGCAGGCTCGTCAGTTGGGCCTGCCTTATGTGTACCTGGGCTATTGGATCGAGCAGAGCCCGAAGATGAATTACAAGGCGCGTTTCCTTCCGCACGAGGTGCTGCGCCGCGGGCATTGGCAGGAAGGCCTCGGCGCCGCAACTTCATCGGATTCCTGAGCCGATTCAGGCTCTTAACGGCTCGGATGTCAGGCCCCCACTGTGCATTCCGGCACACAGTTTTTTGTGCGCCGCAGCATTTTTGACTCTCCTTTGAATTTCAAGGCATAAAATAGTCTCGCCTTGAAAACGCGTAGTGCAGGAGAGAAGCCCGATGAGGAAAAAAGACCCGGATGCCATCAGCACCCCGACCGTGCAAGTGATTGAACGCATGTTCACGCTCATGGACGTGCTGGCGTCGCGCGAAGACGCCATTTCGCTGAAGGAGATCAGCGAAAAGACCGGGTTGCATCCCTCGACGGCCCACCGGATCCTGAATGATTTGGCCACCGGCCGCTTCGTCGACCGCCCGCAGCCGGGCAGCTACCGGCTCGGCATGCGTCTGCTGGAGTTGGGCAACTTGGTCAAGGCGCGGCTCAACGTGCGGGACGCGGCGATCGCGCCGATGCGCGAGTTGCATCGCCAGATCCAGCAACCGGTCAATTTGAGCCTGCGCCAAGGTGATGAAATCGTCTACATCGAGCGTGCCTACAGCGAACGCTCGGGCATGCAGGTGATCCGCGCCGTGGGCGGTCGCGCACCGCTGCACCTGACCTCGGTCGGCAAGCTGTTTCTCGCGGCGGACGACCCGCAGCGTGTGCGCGCCTACGCCACGCGCACCGGACTGGCCGGGCATACCAAGAACAGCATCACTCAGTTGCCCGTGCTCGAACGGGAGCTGGCGAAAATCCGCCAGTCCGGGATTTCGCACGATGACGAAGAGCTGGAACTCGGCGTGCACTGCCTTGCCGCAGGCATCCACGATGACCAAGGCAAGCTGGTTGCGGGCCTATCGATCTCCGCGCCCACCGGCAGGCTGGACAAGGAATGGGCGGTGAAACTGCAGGGCGTGGCGAACGAAATCTCGCGCATGCTGGGTCACCACAACCCGGCTCAGACCTCCTGAGCCCTGACAGAACGGTTCGATCGGGACGCGAGCAAAGCGCGAAGAACCGCAGGCGGCGAGTGCCGCACTGCCGAAAGGCACGTCAGTCAAGTCTTGCTGGCAATGTCCAAGATGTTGTCACCGGCCTGACGGGCCTCGTTGGTCTCCACCCAGCGACGCACGCGCTCTGCGTCGCCGAGGCGGCTCAGCTTGCCCACTGAGTCAAGGAAGACCATGATCAGCTTGCGGCCAGCCACGGTGGCCTGCATGACCAGGCACTGCCCGGCCTCACTGATGTAACCCGTTTTTTGCAAACCAATGTCCCAACGTTGGTTGAGCACCAGCCGGTTCGTGTTGGCGAACACCATCTTGCGCTGTCCAACGGCCACCTGGTAGGCCCGGGTCGTGGAAAACTCGCGCAGCATCGGATCGGCCGAAGCGGCATCGACCAGCAAGGCCAAATCGCGGGCACTGGACTGGTTGCGACTGGACAAGCCAGTAGGCTCGACGTAACGCGTGTCCTGCATGCCCAGCAACTGCGCCTTGGCGTTCATCATGGTCACGAAGATGCTCAGCCCGCCAGGATAGGTACGCCCCAGCGCATTGGCGGCCCGGTTCTCGCTCGCCATCAAGGCCAAGTGCAAGAGCTCGCCCCGGGTCAGGACGGTGCCCACGCGCAGGCGGGAAACGCTGTACTTCTCCGTGTCCACATCATCCTGGGTGATGGTGATGGGTTCATCGAGTGGCAACTCCGCCTCGCTGATCAGCAGCGTGGTCATCAGCTTGGTGAGCGAGGCGATGGGCAGCACGGCCTCCTCGTTTTTGCTGAACAGCACTTCCTGCGTATCCTGATCAATCACGTAAGCCACACTCGAACGCAGCGACAGCGGATCGTTCACGCGGTGCAAACCTGCTTGCATGCCCACCGAGGGTTTGGCCGGAATGATGAGGCGGCGCACGACCTGACGCTTGGGCGCAGGCTTGACGCCAGCGCCTTGGACTTTGACCGTCTGACGCGGCTCAGACGATGCTTGCGCCTGAGACGGCAAGGCCGGCAGCGAGACGGCCAACAAGAAGCAACCGGCCATAAGCAGCCGCAAGGCGGCGCCCAAGGCATTCAGCAACGATGATGTGAAAAAGGATGACATTTCCGCGCAACCTGCACGCCAACTTTCAAGATACGCCACCATCGTTTGATGGCTGACACCAGCCAGCGACAGGTTATACAGAAAATACTCTTCTCAATCAATCACTTGGGCGTATTTTTTAACGTTCTGTTACGGCAAAAACAAAGGGATGTAACCTGTCTTTTCCAGGCTTCATCCCAGCGCGCCTGGGCGCAAGCACCCGGCGCGCCATTGACATCACGCGGACGTCGCCACTTGCTCGGCCCCACGCCGGGCGCGCAGCAGGCCCGACACAATGGCCTTGAGCGAGGCAGAAACGATGTTCGCATCCATGCCAACGCCAAACAGGGTGCGCTCACCCACGCGCAGTTCCAGATAGGCAACAGCCTGGGCATTCGCACCCGAACCCACGGCGTGCTCGTGGTAGTCCAGCACGCGGATGGACTCGCCTGCAGCCGTGGCCAGCCCCTCAACGAAGGCCTCGATGGGCCCATTGCCCGCGCCCTCGATCGCCAGGGCTTTGCCCTCCAGCACCACGTCGGCCTGCAGGGTCGTCGTGCGCACGCCCGCGGCGTTCTCACCCTCCTCCTGGGCACGGTAGCGCGGCGCAGACACTTCATTCAGGCCGTACTCGCGCAGAAAGACCTGGTGAATATCCCGCGCGCTGAGTTCCTTACCGCTGGCATCCATCACGGCCTGCACCACTTGGCTGAACTCGATCTGCAAGCGGCGCGGCAGCTCCAGGCCGTACTCGCTCTCCAGCAGGTAGGCGATGCCGCCCTTGCCCGACTGGCTGTTGACGCGAATGACCGCCTCGTAGCTGCGCCCCAGGTCTTTGGGATCGATGGGCAAGTAGGGCATGACCCAGATGTCCCCGTCCTTGCGCGCCGCGAAGGCTTTCTTGATCGCATCCTGATGCGAGCCCGAGAAAGAGGTGTAAACCAGCTCACCCACGTAGGGATGGCGGGGATGCACGGGCAACTGGTTGCAATGCTCGACCACCCGCCGGATCTCATCGATGTCGGAGAAATCCAGCCCTGGGTTCACGCCCTGGGTGTAGAGGTTGAGCGCGACGTTGACCAGATCCAGGTTACCCGTGCGTTCGCCATTGCCAAACAGGCACCCTTCCAATCGATCACCGCCCGCCATGATGGCCAGCTCACCCGCCGCCGTGCCCGTGCCTCGGTCATTGTGGGGATGGATGGACAGCACGATGCTGTCACGCCGTGCCAGATGCCGGTGCATCCACTCGATCATGTCCGCGAAGATGTTGGGCGTGGAATGCTCCACGGTCGACGGCAGGTTGATGATGCATTTGTGCTGAGGGGTCGGTTGCCAGACCTCGGTGACCGCATCGACCACGCGCTTGGCGAAGGGCAACTCGGTACCTGAGAACATTTCCGGTGAGTATTCGAAGGTCCACTCGGTTTCCGGGTGCTCGGACGCGATCTGCTTGAAGAGTTTGGCGTTCGTCACGGCCAGTTCGACGATGCCATCCTCCGTCAGCCCCAAGACCACCTTGCGCATCACTGGCGCGGTGGCGTTGTAGAGGTGGACGATGGCGCGCTTGGCACCCTTGAGCGATTCAAAGGTGCGGCGGATCAGGTGCTCGCGGGCCTGAGTCAACACCTGTATGGTCACGTCGTCGGGGATGAGCCGGTCTTCGATCAGCTTGCGCACGAAGTCGTATTCAATCTGCGAAGCCGAGGGAAAGCCGACCTCGATCTCCTTGAAGCCAATGTCCACCAAGGTCTGGAACATCTTAAGCTTGCGCGGAATGTCCATCGGCTCGATGAGCGCTTGGTTGCCGTCGCGCAGGTCCACACTGCACCAGACCGGGGGCTTGGTCAGCACGGCGTCAGGCCAGGTGCGGTCCTTGAGGCCAACCGGCGTGAAAGCGCGGTATTTGGTGGCGGGGTTCTTCAACATGGTCATCGTGAATCTCCAGCAAGTTGGTCAGTCGTTGATGCGCACCTGCGGCTAGTTCGAACATTCCAAAACACAAAGGCCCGCTGCAGGTGCATACGGGCCTTGAGGATTGGGGAGTGCGCGTGCGCTACCGTAGCCGCCCGTAGAGGGAGGGGATCAGTAGGGCTAGCGCCAGGAAGTTCATGTCGGCGAATTTAGCACAAAACCAATGGAGGAAGGGGAAATTCAACGCTCCCGGTCTGGATGCAGGCCGCTTTCTTCCGGCTCGTCGATCGAGGTGCTGATCACGCTCACGCGCTGCCCCTTGACCCTGCGCCAGGCATACACCACATACCCACTCACGCCATAAAGCGCAAAGATGCCAAACAGGACGGTGGCCGGGTCGATGGTGATCAGCGCGTAAATCAAGACGATCAAGATCACGGTCGCGAAAGGCACGCTCTTCCTGAAGCCGATGTCCTTGAAACTGTAGAAGGGCACGTTGCTCACCATGGTCAGACCGGCATAGAGCGCCAGCGCGAAGACAAACCAGCAAACCGCGCGGGTCTCTTCCGGCTTCACATCCCACTCGATCATGATCCAGATGAATCCAGTCAGCAACGCGGCGGCCGCCGGCGACGGGAGGCCCTGGAAATAGCGTTTGTCCACCACGGCGGTGTTCACGTTGAAGCGCGCCAGTCGCAAGGCGGCGCAGGCGCAATAGACAAAGGCGGCCATCCAGCCCCAGCGCCCCACGTCCTTCAAGGCCCAGGCATAGGCCACCAACGCGGGAGCCACGCCAAAGGACACCATGTCAGACAAGGAATCCATCTGCTCGCCAAAGGCGCTTTGTGAATTGGTCATGCGCGCCACGCGGCCATCCAGGCCATCGAGCACCATCGCGCAGAAGATGCCGATGACGGCGAGCCCGAACCGGTCGTTCATGGCCATCACGATGGCGTAAAAACCACCGAACAAGGCAGCCAGTGTCACCAGATTGGGCAGCATGTAGATGCCCTTGCTTGTGCTCTTGAGCAGCGGGCTCGTTGCCCGCTCATTGTTGTCAGCCATATCGTCCTGAACATCGTTTCGAATGGAGCGCAAGTGTAAGCGAGCGCTCAGCATCTCGAACAAGCCCGGAAAAGCAACAAGGCTGCCTATAGCAGCCTTGTTGCAAAAATGCCAGATGAGCGGCGGGACAGGGCATCCACCAGCGCCGAAACCACGTCGGAAACGACAGCGGCGACTCTGCGGCGGACGCCCTGGCGTCGCCCCTGGATCAGTTGCGGGACTGATCCACCAGCTTGTTCTTGGCAATCCAGGGCATCATGGCGCGCAGCTGGCCACCCACCTTCTCGATGCTGTGGTCGGCCGTGTTGCGGCGGCGAGCCGTCATCGACGGGTAGTTCAAGCGGCCTTCCTGAATGAACATCTTGGCGTAGTCACCGTTCTGGATGCGCTTCAAGGCATTGCGCATGGCCGCGCGCGAGGTCTCGTTGATCACCTCGGGACCGGTGACGTACTCGCCGAACTCCGCGTTGTTGGAGATCGAGTAGTTCATATTGGCGATACCGCCTTCATAGATCAAGTCGACGATCAGCTTCAACTCGTGCAGGCACTCGAAATAAGCCATCTCGGGCGCGTAACCGGCCTCGACCAGGGTTTCGTACCCCATCTTGATCAGCTCGACGGCGCCGCCGCAGAGCACGGCCTGCTCGCCGAACAGGTCGGTCTCGGTTTCTTCCTTGAAGTTGGTCTCGATGATGCCGGCCTTGCCGCCGCCGTTGGCCATCGCGTAGCTCAGGGCCAGGTCACGGGCCTTGCCGCTCTTGTCCTGGTGCACGGCCACCAGGTGGGGCACGCCGCCGCCCTGGGTGTAGGTGGAGCGCACGGTGTGACCAGGGGCCTTGGGCGCGACCATCCACACGTCCAGATCAGCGCGCGGCACGACCTGGTTGTAATGCACGTTGAAGCCGTGTGCGAAGGCCAGGGAGGCACCCTTCTTGATGTTCGGCTCGACGTTGTTCTTGTAGACCTCGGCGATCTGCTCGTCGGGCAACAGGATCATCACCACGTCAGCGGCCTTGACCGCGTCGTTCACTTCCATCACGGTCAGGCCAGCCTTGCCGACCTTGTCCCAGGAAGCGCCGCCCTTGCGCAGGCCGACAACGACCTTGACGCCGCTGTCGTTGAGGTTCTGCGCATGCGCGTGGCCTTGCGAGCCGTAACCGATGATGGCGACAGTCTTGCCCTTGATGAGGCTCAGATCACAATCTTTGTCGTAGAAAACTTTCACTTTGCTGCTCCTGTGGAAAACGTGAAATAGGGGTGGGGTGAAATCAAAACACAAGGACTAGACACGCAGGATGCGCTCGCCGCGACCAACGCCGCTACTGCCGGTGCGCACGGTTTCGAGGATGGCGCTGCGGTCGATGGCTTCAAGGAAGGCGTCGTTCTTGGCCTGGTCGCCGGTCATCTCGATGGTGTAGCTCTTGTCGGTGACGTCGATGATGCGGCCCCGGAAGATGTCTGCGGTGCGTTTCATCTCCTCGCGCTCCTTGCCGACGGCGCGGACCTTGACCATCATGAGTTCGCGCTCGATGTAAGCGCCCTCGGTGAGGTCGACCACCTTCACGACCTCGATCAGCCGGTTCAGGTGCTTGGTGATCTGTTCGATCACTTCGTCCGACCCGGTGGTGTGGATGGTCATGCGCGAGAGCGAAGCGTCCTCCGTCGGTGCGACGGTCAGCGACTCGATGTTGTAGCCGCGGGCCGAGAACAGGCCCACGACGCGGGAGAGTGCGCCGGGTTCATTTTCCAGCAGCACGGCGATGATGTGTTTCATGTGCGATTCCTCTTTTTGCCACCCTCCCCTGCTGCCGGTAAGCAGCAGGCTCGGTGGTCAATAGATTCGTCCAGTTTGAAGAGAATGCGGGCCCCAGGCTACCCAAGGCCCTGCTTGCGGGATCAGAGATCCTCGGCGCCCAGCAGCATCTCGGTGATGCCCTTGCCGGCCTGCACCATCGGGAACACGTTCTCGGTGGGGTCCGTGCGGAAGTCAAGAAAGACCGTGCGATCCTTCAGCCGACGTGCCTCGCGCAACGCGCCTTCCACATCCGATGGCTTCTCGATCAGCAAGCCGACATGCCCATAGGCTTCGGCCAGCTTCACGAAGTCAGGGAGGGAATCCATGTAGCTGTGGCTGTAACGGCCCGAGTACTCAATCTCTTGCCACTGCCGCACCATGCCCAGGTAACGGTTGTTGAGGGAGAGGATCTTGATGGGCGTGTCGTACTGACGGCAGGTGGCCAATTCCTGGATGCACATCTGCACCGAGCCTTCGCCCGTGACGCAGAACACTTCGCTCTCGGGCTTGGCCAGCTTGATGCCCATGGCATAGGGGATGCCCACACCCATGGTGCCCAGGCCACCGGAGTTGATCCAGCGCCGAGGCTGATTGAAGCGGTAGTACTGCGCAGCCCACATCTGGTGCTGCCCCACGTCGGACGTGACGTAGGCATCCGCGTCCTTGGTCATGTTCCACAGCGTCTCTATCACGAACTGCGGCTTGATGACGTCCTGATTGCCTCGGTCGTACTTCAGGCAATCGCGCGAGCGCCAGCCTTCAATACTGTCCCACCAAGCCTGCAGCGCACCCGCCTCGGGGCGCAGCGGGCTTTCCTTGATGGCCACCAGCATTTCGGACAGCACGTCCTTGACGTCACCGACGATGGGCACGTCCACCTTGACGCGCTTGGAAATGCTCGAAGGATCGATGTCGATGTGGATGATCTTGCGGTCCACCGAGGCGAAGTGCTTGGGGTTGCCAATCACGCGGTCATCGAAGCGCGCACCCACGGCCAGCAAAACGTCGCAGTTCTGCATGGCATTGTTCGCCTCCCAGGTGCCGTGCATGCCCAGCATGCCCAGGAACTTGCGGTCGGTGGCGGGATAAGCGCCCAGGCCCATCAGCGTGTTGGTCACCGGGTAACCCAAGAGATCAACCAACTCGCGCAGCTCGGGCACGGCATTGCCCAGCAGCACGCCGCCGCCCGTGTAGATATAGGGGCGCTTGGCGGTCAACAGCAGTTGCATGGCCTTGCGGATCTGGCCCGCGTGGCCCTTGCGCACCGGGTTGTAGGAGCGCATCTGCACGCTCTCAGGATAGCCCTTGTAAGGCACCTTCTTGAAGGACACGTCCTTCGGAATGTCGACCACCACGGGGCCGGGGCGACCGCTGCGGGCGATGTGAAACGCCTTCTTCAGGGTGTCGGCCAGGTCGTTGGCGTCCTTGACCAGGAAGTTGTGCTTGACGATGGGGCGCGTGATGCCCACGGTGTCGCATTCCTGGAAGGCATCCAGACCAATGGCCGCCGTCGGCACCTGGCCACAGATGATGACCATCGGAATGCTGTCCATGTAGGCCGTCGCGATGCCAGTCACCGCATTGGTCACACCAGGACCGGAAGTGACGAGGGCCACGCCCACATCGCCGGTCGCTCGTGCATAGCCGTCGGCCGCGTGCACGGCCGCCTGCTCGTGCCGGACCAGGATGTGCTGGATGCTGTCTTGCTTGTAGAACGCGTCGTAGATGTGAAGCACCGCGCCGCCGGGGTAACCCCAGACGTACTTCACGCTCTCAGCCTGCAAGGCCTTGATGAGGATCTCCGCGCCGCGCAGATCTTCGGTCGTGCCTTCGGCCGCGGCAGCGGCGGAGGCGATTTCAGCTTTGGAAATTTCCATGATGAACCTCGAGTATTTCTCTGACGAAAAACCTGGGGTGCTCCTTCGCCAGCGCTTGTGGCACCGCGTCGGAACTTGAGGCCAAAGCCATGGGCGCATTGGATAACCGCGCCGGACTGTGACCCGTTTGCCAATCGGATGATTTGAATGAGCAGCATGCATTATGGCATTGCCCGGATGGCCTGCGGCAAATTTGATGAGCCAGCCCTGGCTGGCTGAGATAATCGCCGCCCACACGTGTTGAACACATGACCGATTCCAACCAGCCCTCTGCGGCCCCCTCCCCCTCCGCCACGTCCACCACCGGTTCAGCTCAAACGCCCGGTCTGATGCGCCGCATGGCCTGCTGGCTCTACGAGGGCATGCTGCTGTTTGGCGTGCTTTTCATCGCGGGATATCTGTTTTCCACCCTCACGCAGCAGCGCCACGCGCTGACGGGTCGCCATGCGCTGATGGCGTTTCTCTTCCTGGTGCTGGGCATTTATTTCACCTGGTTTTGGAGCAAGGGGCAGACCCTGGCCATGAAAACCTGGCACATCCGCGTGACCGATCTGCGCGGCCAGGCCCTCACCCAGGCCAGGGCCCTGCTGCGCTACCTGCTGTCCTGGTCATGGTTTCTGCCCCCGTTGGCGCTGATCGCGCCGTTCCACCTCGGCGCGGGGGAAACGTCGGTATTGATGATCGGCTGGATTTTGGTGTGGGCCCTGCTTGCTCGTTTCCACCCCCGGCGTCAGTTCTGGCATGACGTGCTCGCGGGCACTCAGCTGGTGGATGCGCGCCCCAGGACAACTCGCCATGACTGACCCGACTCCCCACGAAAAACCACCCGTCAACCTGCAGAAGAGCCGCACCGGCCTGAACCGGATGGTGCATGCGCTGGGCTATTCCTTCGAGGGCCTGCGCGCGGGCTGGAAAGAAACGGCTTTCCGGCAGGAGGTGATGGCAGCCATCGTTTTGCTGCCGCTGGCATTCTGGCTGGGACGCGACTGGGTTCAAGTGGCTTTGCTGGCGGGCAGTGTGGTGCTGCTCATGATCGTGGAATTGCTCAACACGGGGATTGAAACCGCCATCGACCGCATTGGCCCCGAGTGGCACGACCTGTCCAAGCGCGCCAAGGACATGGGCAGTGCCGCCGTGCTGCTGGCACTGTTGCTGTGCGTCGGCATCTGGGCCGCCGCTTTGTGGCACCGCTTCGGCGGCTGAAGGCATGCCCACCCCCTTGAACACCATGAACTCCACGCAAGAACCTCATTTTTCGCTGTGCGTCTACTGCGGCTCACGCCCAGGGGCCGATCCGCGGCAGATCGAACTGGCCCGCATCGTCGGCCGCTGGATCGGCCGCCACGGCGGGCAACTGGTCTACGGTGGTGGAAGGGCCGGGTTGATGGGCGCGGTGGCCGAAGCCACGCTGCAGGCCGGAGGCCGCGTGATCGGCATCATCCCCGAGGCGCTGGTGGAGCGCGAGTGGGCCTACACGGACTGCACGGAACTGCACATCGTGTCCACCATGCACGAGCGCAAACGCATGATGGCCGAGCGCAGCGACGCCTTCTTGGCCTTGCCGGGTGGCATCGGCACTTTCGAGGAACTGTTCGAGGTCTGGACTTGGCGCCAGCTCGGCTACCACGACAAGCCGATCGGCATCGTCAACGCCCATGGATACTACGATGGCTTGCTCTCGTTTCTGAAGCACTGCGTGACGCAGGGACTGATGGACCAACGCCAAATGGATCTGATCGACAGTGAATCAGCGGTGGAAAGCGACGACGAGCTCGTGGCCTTACTTCGCCGTCTGATCCAGGCTGCGGGCTGGAGTCAAGACAGCGCGGCGCTGGGTCGAGTGATCTGAAACGAACCTGGGTAGCCGCAGGCCCCCACCGACCTGCAGCTCGGCTTGAGAGCGCAACCGACTGGAAACCTCAGATCGCCGCTTCGTCTTGCTCTCCCGTGCGGATGCGCACCACACGCTCGACCGAGGTCACAAAGATCTTGCCGTCACCGATCTTGCCGGTGCGGGCCACCTTGACAATGGCGTCGATGCATTGATCCACGATGACCGTGGGCACGACGGCTTCGATCTTGACCTTGGGCAGGAAATCCACCGCATACTCGGCGCCGCGGTACACCTCGGTGTGGCCCTTCTGGCGGCCAAAGCCCTTGACCTCCGTGACGGTCAGCCCTGTCACGCCACAGGCCGCCAAGGCCTCACGAACTTCCTCGACGCGAAACGGTTTGATGATGGCGGTGATCAATTTCATCTGAGTCTCTCTTTCTTGATTTCAATCCACGATTCCGAACTCAAGCCCGGAATTTGTTGGTGATAGGGTAGCGCCAATCCTTGCCAAAACCACGGTGAGTAACCCGGATGCCCACGGGCGCTTGGCGCCGCTTGTACTCATTGAGTCGCAAGAGTCGGGTGACGCGTTCCACGTCCGCGCGGGCATACCCAGCGGCGACGATGGCCTCGACGCTGTCGTCGTTCTCCATGTAGCGCTCGACGATGGCGTCCAGCACTTCGTAAGGTGGAAGGCTGTCCTGGTCGGTCTGGTCGGGCCGCAGTTCCGCGCTGGGCGGACGGGTGATGATGCGTTCCGGTATCGGCGCGGTGCCCGTTCCGTAGGGATCGTGTGCGTTGCGCCAGCGCGCGAGCCGAAACACCGTGGTCTTGAGTACGTCCTTGATGACCGCGAAGCCGCCGGCCATGTCGCCGTAAAGCGTGCAATAGCCCGTGGCCATCTCGCTCTTGTTGCCCGTGGTCAGCACGATGCGCCCGCTCTTGTTGGACAGGGCCATCAGCAGGGTCCCGCGGATGCGCGCTTGGATGTTTTCCTCGGTGGTGTCCTCGGGCAGACCGGCGAATTCCTGGGCCAGCGAGGTCTTGAACGCCTCGAACTCGGGCACGATGGAAATCTCGTCGTACTGCACCCGCAAGCGCGCAGCCATGTCGCGTGCGTCGATCCAGCTGATGTCCGCCGTGTAGGGCGAAGGCATCATCACGGTGCGAACCTTGGCGGGCCCCAGTGCATCGACAGCGATGGCCAGCACCAATGCTGAATCGATGCCTCCGGACAGGCCGATGATGGCGCCCGGAAAGCCGTTCTTGCCCACATAGTCGCGCACGCCCAGCACCAGCGCATCCCAGAGGTCGGCATCACGGTCGCGCTCAGGGGCAATCGGGCCGCTCAGCCGCAAACCGGCAGCGTCACGCCGCGCGTCCATCACGAACAGGTCCTCGGCAAAACTTGGCGCCCGCGCAGCCAGGGACACCTCACCCTCGCCCGAGGGCTGCAAGGCAAAGGACCGGCCCTCGAAGACCGCCTCGTCCTGGCCACCCACCAGATGGGCGTAGACCAGGGGAAGGCCATGGTCCCGTACCCGTTGCGCCATGGCGGTTTCGCGCTCATCCCCCTTGCCCGCGTGGAAGGGCGAGGCGTTGATCACAGCCAGCAATTCGGCGCCCGCCGCACGCGTTTCACGCGCGGGGTTGTCGAACCAAGAATCCTCGCAGATCAGCAAGCCGACGCGGGTCCGCTCGCCATCCGCCTCCACCTCGAAAACGCAGGGCTGGTCACCCGGTTCGAAGTAGCGGCGTTCGTCAAAAACCTGGTAATTTGGCAGTTCGCGCTTCGCATAACGGGCGATCACCTGGCCCGCACGCAGCACACTGGCCGCGTTGAAGCGGCCCGGGCGCATGACGGAACGGGTACGCCAGCCGCCATCCTCGGTGGCTGCAGGATGCCCCACCACCACGGTCAGGCCCTCCAGATCCGCCAATTCCTTGGCCACGGTCCGAACAGCTTCATCGCAGGCGGCGATGAAGGACGGTCGCAGCAGCAAGTCTTCCGCCGCGTAACCACAGATGGCCAGTTCGGGCGTGAGCAGCAAATGCACGCCCTGCGTGCACGCTTGG
Organism: Hylemonella gracilis ATCC 19624; assembly: GCF_000211835.1. Classification (GTDB taxonomy): domain Bacteria; phylum Pseudomonadota; class Gammaproteobacteria; order Burkholderiales; family Burkholderiaceae_C; genus Hylemonella; species Hylemonella gracilis. Next base: position 19,724 of record NZ_AEGR01000069.1, read on the forward strand.
CGCGCAGTCGCTATGATTTTTTGCGCGTTGCCCGATAGATCGCCGACGACAAAGTTGGACTGGGCGACGCCAAGACGCAAAGACATAAATGGAAAGCTGGAAAGAAAGCGGATCGCAGTGAGCTTGAAAGATTATGTCACCCGGGTTCACGAGGACCTGTCGACCCTCGATGCCGAGGCCTGGAACGGACTGCTGGCACGGCAGACACAGCCCACGCCATTCATGCGGCACGAGTACTTGGCCGCACTGCATGACAGCGGCAGCGCCACGCCAGCCACGGGCTGGACCCCACGCTTCCTGACCCTGCACGACCGCTCGGGGCAGCTGCAGGCCGCCTGCCCGCTCTATCTGAAAAGCCACTCACGCGGCGAATACGTCTTTGATTGGTCCTGGGCGGATGCCCACCACCGCCACGGTCTGGCTTATTACCCCAAGGGCGTGGTGGCTGTTCCGTTCACGCCCGCGCCCGGCAGCCGATTGTTGGCCCGAGACGACGACGCCCGCGATGCGCTGCTTCAACGTCTGCTGGAACTCGGCCGTGAGCTTGGTCTTTCCTCGCTGCATTTGCTTTTCGGCAGCCGCGAGGATCTGGCCGCAGCCCAGGCAACCGGGTGGATGCAACGCCACACGGTGCAATTCCACTGGAGCAATCGCGATCAAACGCCATATGCGGATTTTGAAGAATTCCTGGGCACGCTCAGCCAAGACAAGCGCAAGAAAATCCGCCAAGAACGGCGCAGGGTCCGCGAAGCCGGTGTCACCCTGCGGCCGCTGCGAGGGCATGAGATTGGCCCAGAGGAGTGGGACTTTTTCTACCGCTGCTACGAACGCACTTATCTGGAGCATGGCAATCCGCCTTACCTGCATCGCGACTTCTTCACACAGATCGCAGCGGGACAAGCCGAAAACTGGTTGCTCTTCCTGGCCGAACGAGAAGGTCGTGCCATCGCTTCCAGCCTGATTGCCTTGAGCACAACCACGGCACCTCAAGAAGCATGGAGCAGAAAAACTGGAAATGGCTTGGAAGCCCAATCCGCGACCCATTCCGTCGCCTGGGGGCGTTACTGGGGCGCGCTGGAGAGGGTCGATTGCCTGCATTTCGAGGCCTGCTACTACGCACCGCTGGAGTGGTGCATCGCGCATCAGATCCACCGCTTCGAAGGCGGTGCTCAGGGGGAGCACAAACTCGCGCGGGCGCTGCTACCGGTGCAAACACCCAGCGTCCATTGGCTGGCTCAGCCTGACTTCGCGCGGGCCGTTCAACAGTTCCTGGCCGTCGAGGGCGAGCACATCGACCGCTATCTGGAGGAATTGGCCCAGCATTCTCCGCTTCGGCGGATGGACAAATAGGCCGTCAGCCAGCCTCAAGCCGCAACAGCCATCTCCAGCGCTGCGGGGCCTGACCGACGCACAGGGGCTGATGCGACGTCGGACGCAGACAAGGCGCCTGCGAGCACCTCTTGCCCTTCCACCTGGAACACGGCCACCAGATCAACCAGCTCCTTGGCCTGGGTCTTGAGGTTGCTGGCCGCGGTGGCCATTTCCTCCACCAGGGCGGCGTTCTGCTGGGTGGTCTGATCCATG
>NZ_AEGR01000068.1 GCF_000211835.1 Hylemonella gracilis ATCC 19624
CCGCCGCTGTGCGAGGTCAGGCGGATGTGGCGGGGCGGGTTGGGCGTTTCAAGGGTCATGGGGAGCCTGCAAAGAACAAGGTGCGAGGCATGCTAGGGGAAATTCGACCGTCCAAGGAAGTTCCGAAATTTCAGCGAGCCGTTCCATTTCGAGATGGCTTGCTAAACTGGGCTTTCGACTCCTGCCCGGCTCTGGCCCCCGAACGCGTTCGAACACCCCATGTCTCGCCTGTCTCCCCGCAGCTTCCTGCGCCAGCTCGACCTGGGCACGCTGGACCTTTACAGCCTGGTCTGCGAGAGCGGCAGCATCGCGGGCGCGGCGGCCCAGGGTCAGATGGTGGCCTCGGCGGTCAGCAAGCGGATCGCCGAACTCGAAAACCTGGCCGGCGCGCCTTTGCTCACGCGCCACGCCCGCGGTGTGCAGCCCACGCCGCTGGGGCAGCAGCTGCTGCGCCACGCGCACGCCATCCTGTCGGCCGCCGAGCACCTGCGCGTGGACTTGGACGAGTTCGCCAGTGGCGTGCGTGGCCATGTGCGCCTGTGTGCCAGCGCCTCGGCGGTGGAGCAGTTCCTGCCGGCCGACATGGCGGTCTTCGTGCGCAGGCACCCGGACGTGCGCGTGGAGCTGCGCCAGGCTGCCAGCCGGGCCGTGGCGCAGGCGGTGCGCGAGGGTACGGCCGACTTGGGCATCTGCGGCGAGAGCGAAGACGTGTTGGGCCTGGCCGTGCGGCCTTACCGCAGCGAGCAGCTGGTGCTGGTCGTTCCCAAGGGCCACACCCTGGCGCGTTTGTCCAGCGTGGACTATGCGCGGGCGCTGGATTTTCCCCAGATCGGCCTGCGCGAGAGCAGCACGGTGGGCCAGGTGCTGGCGCGCGAAGCCGGCCTGGCGCGGCGGGTGCTGCGCCGCGCCATCGAGGTGGACAGCCTCAGCGCCTTGTGCCGCATGGTGGAGAACGGCCTGGGCCTGGGCGTGATGCCCGAGGGCGCCTACCAGGCCCTGGGCAAACACCTGGGCCTGAAAGCCGTGGCACTCAAGGACGACTGGGCGCGGCGCGAACTCAATCTGTACGCCCGCGACTTCGACACGCTGCCGGCGGCAGCGCAGTTGTTCGTTCGCCACCTGCACGTCGAGACGGCGCGCTGAGCGCTTCGATGGGTCACGCAGGTCACTCCGCAGGCGTGGCCATAGGGTGGGGCGAGCTGACCGTCCTTGGCGCACGGACCCGTGCAGGAAACCGCCCACGAGGGCTATGGCACACTCGCGGGCTTTGTTCAGGGCGGGCCGTGCAGCGCAGGCCCGCGCACGGAGAGTTTTGAAAGATGCACAGCAGCACCGCGCAAAAAATCATCACGCAGATCGCAGAGGAAATCCGGGTCCGGCCCGCGCAGGTGGAGAGCGCCGTGGCCTTGCTGGACGGCGGTGCCACCGTGCCCTTCATCGCGCGCTACCGCAAGGAAGCCACCGACGGCCTGGACGACACGCAGTTGCGGGAACTGGAAGCACGCCTGTCCTATCTGCGGGAGCTGGAGGAGCGCCGTGCCGCCATCCTCAAAAGCATTGAGGAGCAGGGCAAGCTCACGCCCGAACTGGCCGCCGCGATCAGCGCCGCGCCGACCAAGCAGGAACTGGAAGATCTTTACCTGCCTTACAAGCCCAAGCGCCGCACCAAGGGGCAGATCGCGCGCGAGGCCGGCATCGAACCGCTGGCCGACAAACTCTGGGCCGATCCGACCCTGGACCCGCAGACCGAAGCCCAAGCCTTCGTGCTCAAGGACAAGACCGAAGCGGGCGACGATTTCACCACCGTGGCCGCCGTGCTTGATGGCGTGCGCGACATCCTGTCCGAGCGCTGGGCCGAGGACGCGGCCTTGGTGCAGAACCTGCGGGCCTGGCTCTGGGCCGAAGGCCTGTTCCAGAGCAAGCTGGCCGCGGGCAAGGACGAGAACAACCCCGACATCGCGAAGTTCCGCGATTACTTCGACTACGACGAACCGATCGGGCGCGTGCCTTCGCACCGGGCGCTGGCCGTGTTCCGCGGGCGCCAGCTGGAGTTCCTGGACGCCAAGCTCGCGCTGCCCGTGCCGGCAGAACCGGCCACCGCCGCCGATTCGAAGACTGCGGCGCATCAGCCGTCCCTGGCCGAAGGGCGCATCGCCCTGCACCTGGGCTGGCGCCACCAGGGACGCGCCGCCGACGACCTGCTGCGCAAGTGCGTGGCCTGGGCTTGGCGCGTCAAGCTGAGCCTGTCCATCGAACGTGACTTGTTCACCCGCCTGCGCGAGGAGGCCGAGAAGGTCGCGATCAAGGTGTTCGCCGACAACCTGCGCGACCTGCTGCTGGCCGCTCCGGCCGGCCCCCGCGTGGTCATGGGCCTGGACCCGGGCATCCGAACCGGTGTGAAGGTGGCCGTGGTGGACGCCACGGGCAAGCTGGTGGACACCGCGACGGTGTACCCGCACGAACCCCGGCGTGACTGGGATGGCTCCCTGTTCACGCTGGGCAAGCTGGTTGAAAAACACGGCGTGAACCTGATCGCGATCGGCAACGGCACCGCCAGCCGGGAGACGGACAAGCTCGCGGCCGACCTGATCAAGATGGCGGCCAAGGCCGAACGGGCGATCGAGAAGGTAGTGGTCAGCGAGGCGGGCGCCTCGGTCTACAGCGCCAGCGAGTACGCCTCCAAGGAAATGCCCGACGTGGACGTGAGCCTGCGCGGCGCGGCCAGCATCGCGCGCCGACTGCAGGACCCGCTGGCCGAGCTGGTGAAGATCGATCCCAAGAGCATCGGCGTGGGCCAGTACCAACACGACGTGAACCAGAGCGAACTCGCGCGCACCCTGGACGCGGTGGTGGAAGACTGCGTGAACGCCGTGGGCGTGGACCTCAACACCGCCAGCGCGCCGCTGCTGGCGCGTGTGTCGGGCCTGTCGAACACGGTCGCGCAGGCCGTGGTGCGCTGGCGCGAGTCCAACGGGGCCTTCCGCAACCGGCAGGAACTGCTCAAGGTCACGGGCCTAGGCGCCAAGACCTTTGAGCAGAGTGCCGGGTTCCTGCGCATCCGGGGTGGCGACAACCCGCTGGACATCACGGGCGTGCACCCCGAGACCTACCCCGTGGTGGAACAGATCATCGAGAAAACGGGCCGGCCCGTGGCTGAGCTCATGGGTCGGGCCGAGATGCTCAAGACCCTGAAACCCGAGCTGTTCGCCAACGAGAAGTTCGGCGTCATCACGGTCAAGGACATCCTGGGTGAACTGGAAAAACCCGGGCGCGATCCGCGGCCGGATTTCAAGGTGGCGCGCTTCAATGACGGCGTGGAAGACCTGAAGGACCTGCGCGAAGGCATGGTGCTCGAAGGCACGGTGAGCAATGTGGCCCAGTTCGGCGCCTTCGTGGACCTGGGCGTGCACCAAGACGGCTTGGTGCACGTGAGCCAGCTGAGCAACAAGTTCGTCAACGACGCGCGCGAAGTGGTCAAGACCGGCGACATCGTCAAGGTCAAGGTGCTCGAAGTCGACCTGGCACGCCAGCGCATCAGCCTGACCATGAAGCTGGACGCCGCGGTCGCGCGGCCTGCTGGACGCGATGGCGCGCCGCGCGAGAACCGTTTCGAAGGAGCGGGGCGCGGACAGGTGCAGCAGGCCCGGCGCCGCGATGAGCCGACCGGGCAGTCGGCCATGGCGGCGGCCTTCGCCAAGCTCAAACGCTGAGCGACACCGGCGCTCCCTGGCGGCCGGGCCAGGAATTCGGCGGCTGGCGCCATGCCCCCGCGGGCACGCAGCCCGCCGGGCGCATGGATAATGGCTGCCATGCAGCCGTGCACATTGGGGGTCTGGAGCCCCCGGAGTCGAATCCGATGGAGTTGAGCGTCCTGTTGGGCGCCCCCATCGTGCTGCCCAGCATCCCCAAGGTGATCGCCTTGCTGTCCAGTGAATTGCGGCGTGAGCCGCCTGACTTGCGGCAGGTCACCCAGCTCATCAGCGCCGACCCCGTGTTGACCGCGGCGGTCTTGCGGGCCGCCAACGCGCCGCGTTTCCAGATGGCCGGCAAAGTGCACAGCGCCGCGGAGGCCTTGGCGGTGCTGGACTTGGCGGACATCCGACAGATGGCGGGCGCGGCGGCGGCTTCCGTGTCCTTGCGCAGCGTGCCTGGCATGCCACTGCCTCAGTTCTGGAACTACAGCTTGAACGTCGCCAGGCTCTCGCGTTCGCTGGCCGGCATCACGCGGCAGAACCCGGGTGCGGCATTCACCTGCGGCCTGATCCATGGAGTGGGTGAATTGCTGATGCACGCGGCCATGCCCTCGGAGATGAGTGAGTTGAACCGCGAATGCGGACCGCTGGACTTGCGCCGAGCCCGAGCCGAGACGCAGCTCCTGGGTTACAGCTATGCACAGGTCAGCGGCGGCTACGCACGTCGTTGCCTTTTCCCACAGTCCATCATTGACGCCTTGGAGCACCAAGATGCACCGTTTTCCAGCGATGTCTACGAGCCGCTCGCCGGGGTGATCCATCTGGCGACCTGGCGCGCCCGTGCCATGGAGGCGCAGTTGGATGCGCGAGCGCTGGCCGTGACGTTTCCAGGGGCCGTGGGTGAGGTGCTGGACCTCGACATCGACTTGGTCTTGCAGCAAGACCCGATCGATTGGTCAAACTCTCAACATTGACGCGCGCCCCGCATTTCTCTTTCACTCTTCAATCGACGGTTGACCTTGATTCCCGCATTGCGCATTTACGCCGGCCCCCAAGCGCGCCGGCACATCGAAACCCAGGGACTGAGCCCGCGCGATGTGCGCGTGATCCCTGGTGCCGCTGGCGGTCCCAAGGGCCTGATCCTCGGACCCCTCGACCGATTCCTGTTTGGGCAGTGGCTGGCGGGCAGCGACCATCGCATCGACCTGATCGGTGCGTCCATCGGTGCCTGGCGCATGGCCACGGCCTGCCTGAACGACCCCGTGACGGCTTTCCAGCGCTTGGAGCACGACTACATCCACCAGCACTACGAGCCGCAGGAAGGGCGCCGTCTGCCGCCGCCCGAGCAAGTGAGCCGAGAGTTTGGCGCCAGCCTGGAACGTTTTTACGGCGGTCGCATTCACGAGGTGCTGAACCACCCGCGCTGGCGGCTGCACGTCGTGACCTCGCGTGGCCGCCATGTATTGAGGCGAGAGGGCCGCGTGCGCACGCCGCTGGGTTACCTCGGCGCTTTCCTGTCGAACGTGGTCAGCCGCAAGGCCATGGGCGCTTGGCTGGAGCGGGTCGTGTTTTCCGTGCGCGACGCCCAAGCGCCGGGCGGCCTGGCCTCCTTGCCTTTTGGCACGCGTGACTACCGGACCCACCAATTTGCCTTGACCGAAACCAACTTTCAGGACGCGGTGCAGGCCAGTTGCTCAATCCCCTTCATGTTGCGCGCCGTGCACGACATCGCTGGGGCCTTGCCCGGGGCCTATTGGGATGGCGGGATCACGGACTACCACTTGCACCTGGATTACCGGCAGTCGCTGGGTGGCGGGGCGGGGCTCGTGCTGTACCCGCATTTCCAGCAAGCCGTGGTGCCCGGTTGGCTGGACAAGGCCCTGAAGCGCCGCCACCGCGCCACGCCGTTTCTGGACCACATGCTGCTGCTGGCGCCGAATCCGGAATGGGTGCGAACCCTGCCGAATGCCAAATTGCCGGACCGCACGGACTTCACGCGGTACGACATGCGGGACAGGGATGGGTGGCTGGAGCGGGTCAAAGTGTGGACCGAGGCCACCGCCGCCAGCGTGCAACTGGCCGAGGAGTTCGCCGCCTGGCTAGAAAAGCCCGACCCGGCCCGGGTGCACGCCCTTTAGCACCTCCTCCGCTGAGGCGCGTCAGGGTATCGGGTATCCCGCCATCCCCGCCCATCCACCACGCGCAACACCGCCTGAGGGTGGTCCGGAGACCGGATGGCGCCGCGTCGATCAGCCTGGCAGAGCCGGCGTCCTGCGATCTGGCGCGCGGGAGGCCAGCGAGTGTGATGCCGAGGCGGCGGTTTGAAACGCCGCGATGGCCTCGCTCAGCTGCACGGCTTGCGCGTTCAGGGCGTTTGCCGCTGCCGCCACCTTGTCCACCAGCGTGGCGTTGTGCTGGGTGACTTCGTCCATTTGCGCGACCGCACGGTTCACCTGATCGATGCCGTTGGCCTGTTCTTCCGAGGCCAATGAGATCTCGCCCATGATGTCCGTGACGGTGCGCACGGCCGAAACAACGTCCCGCATGGTCGCCCCGGCCTGACCGACCTGCTGGGTGCCGGTCTGTACTCGGCCCACCGAGTCCTGGATCAAGGTCTTGATTTCCTTCGCAGCACTGGCGCTGCGCTGGGCCAAGGCCCGCACCTCGCTGGCCACGACGGCGAAGCCCTTGCCTTGCTCGCCCGCGCGCGCGGCTTCGACGGCGGCATTGAGGGCGAGGATGTTGGTCTGGAAAGCGATGCCCTCGATGAGCGAGATGATGTCGGAGATTTGCCTGGAGCTGTCGGCAATGGACTCCATGGTGTGAATCACCTCGCCGACGGCGTTGCCGCCGCGCTCCGCCACGGAGGATGCGGACGTTGCCAATTGGTGGGCCTGACGTGCATTGACCGCGTTCTGTTTGACCGTGGCCGCGAGTTCTTGCATCGATCCGGTGGTTTCCTCCAGGGCGGCTGCTTGCTGCGCGGTGCGATCCGAGAGATCACGGTTACCGTCCAGAATTTCATGCGCGCGCGCCCCGATGGAGACGGCGCTTTCACGGATGCGGTGGACCATGCGGGTCAGACTGGACTGCATGCGTCGCATGGCGCCCAGCAGACTGGAAGGGCCGCCATGGCGCACTTCGATGGCGCGGCTGAGATCGCCATCGGCCACGAGGTCCGCGATGTCCATGGCGTAGGCGGGCTCGCCGCCAAGCAGGCGCAAGGTGCCCCGCGCGATCAGCAACGCGGCGGTGCTGGCGAGCACGAGTGCCAGCAAGAGGATGCCCAGCATCACCAAGCTGTCCTTGAAGATGCGCTCCTGGGCGAGCGCTTCGTCGCGGGCGTTGCGGGCGTTGGTGAGTTGGACCACCTTGTCGATGGCCTGACGGTGTGCTTCATACAACTGCGCCAGCTCATCCAACACGGCCTGGGCGCGCACTTTGTCACCTTGTTCCAAGGCGGGGACGAACTCGTCGAAGGCACGCGCGTAGAACCGGCGCGCGGGCTGGTAAGAGTCTTCCAGCATCACCCGGGCGATCTCTGGTTCCAACGATTCGCCGCGCCAGAACGCATGCCGCGTTTCGTACTCGTCACGCAACCGTTGGAGACGGGCTTTCAGCTCGGCCACCGGCTTGCCGGAACTGGCGTCCATCAATTGCCGCGTGGTCAGGTAGGACTCGATGATGTAGGCGGGAGGGGGAAGAATGTCCGCGATCAAATCCTTGCCCTGGATGATGCGCTTGTAGAGCCCGCCATTCACGCGCAGATCGTTCAGCGTCTTGAAGGACCAGGCACCGTAGATGCCGAAGCCAGCGACGAGGAGGGCGATCAGTAGCAGGAACTGCCGGGACAGTGTGAGGCGGCGCGGATACCCGCTGGCCTGTGCATGGTTCTGAAGCTCGAGCATTCCGGTCTTCCCTGTCCGCCCATCGTGGTTCGGGCTGGGGATTCTAAAAAAGCTCGGTCCTCCCCACACCGGGAGGGACCCGGGGGTCAGGCGAGAAGGACTCGAGCGGACACAGGCACCGGGGATGCAAGCATTGAGCCAGTTTCGGCTCAGCGCAGAATCAATCTCGCCAAAGCGTCGACTATTTCCGGATCTTCGCCGACGGCGGGTCGCAAGGCAAAACGCAAACCAGGGTGGCGCGCCTGCAATTCAACGACCAATTCCGGCAGGTCTTCCCGGGCATGGCGCCCTTGCCCCAGAAACATGGGCACGATGGTGAAATCCCGCACGCCTTGAGCCTTCAGCGCGTCGACGCAAGTCGCCAAAGTGGGCTCCATGAGCTCTAGATAGGCGCACGCGACCGGGGGCGGCGCAGAGTCATTCCCGCCCAACATTGACGAGGCCAGCTGCTCCCGCATGCGCGTTGCAACGGCCTCGATGGGCAGTCGCCAAAGAGGATCGCGCGAGCCGTGCGCGAAAAGGACATAGCCTTGCATCGTCGAGTAGTCCAAGTCAGCGTTTGAGCACCAGCCAGGCGAAAGCCGCCAGCGAGAACAACATGAAGATCAGGCCGGGGGTGGCCGCGGCGATCCAAGGCGTCCAGTGACGCAGCTCGCCGATGTAGCCGAACATGCTGTTGAGGAAAAAGAAGGTCACCCCTGCCATCACCCCCCCAAAAACATACAGGGAGATCCCTTGGTTGCGGAAGTGCAAGTAGGCGAAGGGCAGGGCCATCATGACCATGACCAGGCAGGACAAGGGGTAGAAGACTTTCTTCCAGAACTGGATTTCGTAACGCTCGGCGTTCTGTGCGTTGTCCTCGAGATGGCCGATGTAGAGGAACAGATCGACCGTGTTCATCCGGTCAGGATCCAGGACCGCGGCGGAGATCATCTCGGCGGAAATGCCTGTGGGCCATCGGTAGCTGGGTAGCTGCGTGGTTTCGATGCGGCGGACATCGGGGCCTGCCGCATTGAACTCAGTGCGCTCCACGCCCATCAGTGTCCAGCTCTGGTCATTGTTGATGCGGGCCGTGGAGGCCTGCAGGGTCGAGACCAGATTGCCGGCGTTGTCGATCTCATAGATGCGCACGCGCTGCAGCGTCCCGTCGGGCAGCAGCGCCCCGATGTTGATGCCGTACTTGGCGTAGGGTTCACGCTCGCGCAGCCAAGCTCCCCCCTTGATGGTGGACGCGCCCTCCTTGCGAAACTGCGCTCGGTACGCCTGGGCGACCTGATTCGACCAGGGAGACAGGTAGTCGCCGATGACAAACGTGGCCGAGGCAAAGACTCCGCCCGCGGTCAACAACATCGCCAAGGCTCGCCATGGCCCCAGACCGCTGGTGCGCAGGATGGTGAACTCCGAGCTCTGCGCCAGTCGCGTCATCACATAGATGGTGCCAATCAGCACCGTAATGGGCAGCAGCTCATACAGGTGTCCTGGTGCGAGCAACACGACGTAGATCAGTGCCTGAGGTAGCTCGAAGCCCGGACGATCCGGGCGCCCCACCGCGGAAAGCTGATCGATGAAATCGAAGAAGACGAAGAGCGCCAGGAAGGCCAAGGTCACGAAGCTGGCCGTGAACAAAATTTCACGGAACAGCAGCCGTCGCAGCGTGGGAGTTGTGATCATGGCTGGATTCTCCCTTGCAACATCGCGGCCTGCCTACGGCGAGGTAGCAGCGTGCGCCAGTCCCAGGCCCGATGCCGAAGCGCCAGCCACACCATGGCCGCCAGCAGCAAACCGCCGTGCATCAGCAGCATGAAGGCCCAGAAGTTGACGGCACCCTGACGTATCCAACTCTGCCCAATGTTGATCATGTTTTGAAGAATCTGGAACAGCATCAGGGAGAGGATCAGGTTGCCTGTGCGGCTGACCCGGGGATTCACGCGGGTGTAAGCCAAGGCGAAGATGATGAGTTGCAGTGCCACCAAGGGATGTCCCACTCGCATCGAGAGTTCACCCAGATTTTCCCGCGACGGCGTGAGCAGCAAATCCAGGGTGGGTCGAGCGCCCAGGGAGGTGGGGCCACCATCGCCCAGAGGGTCTTGCACGACCAGCATGCGGTAGTGCTCGAACTCCGCCACCCGCATGCCTGGCTCGTCCGCCCGGGTTTCAAGGCGCTGACCATGTTCCAGAATCAAGAACCGGTCACCGCCGACCAACTCGGTATAGCCCTGCCTCGCGGAGATCACGGTCTTTTTGTTACCTTCGTCGGTTGCCACGAAGACATTGTTGGCCTTGAGTTCGCCGATGTCGCCTTTCTCAATGAAGAACACGCGTGAGCCGTCGGCGGAGGTCTGGAATTGCCCTGGCTCGATGCGCTCCAGGTCGTTGCGTTGCGAGAACTGGCGTTGCAGTTCATTGATTTGGGATTTGGCCCAAGGCAAAGCCAGCAATGAAAGCAGGGCAATGGCCAGGAGCACAGGCCAGGCAAAGCGCAGCAGGGCTGGCAATAGGCGCGCCAGTCCGACGCGGCTGGAGAACCAGATCACCATTTCGCTGTCGGCATAGAGACGCGACAGGGTCATCACCACCGCGACGAACAAGGCCAAGCTCATCATGCTGGGCATGAAGGTCACCACGGTATAGCCCATGACGAGCATCACGTCCGCCGGGTTGAAGTTGCCCCGCGAAGCCTGGCCCAGCACACGGATGAGGGTCATCGTGACCAACACCGTGACCAGCACGATGACGGTGCCCCCGAAACTGCGTGCCAGTTCCTTGCGGATGGATGAATCGAATAACATTGACGAAGAAGGAAAACCTGGATTATGAACTTCGATCTGCTGATTTCAGACCTCAATTCCACAGCCCGGCAGGGGAGCGATGCCTTGCTGGTGCTGCTGCCGGATGGCCACAAGCCCGACCAGGCAGCCAAAGACGAATTGTCCGCGCTGGTCGCGCAGGCCCTCAAAGCCGGCGACATCCAGACGCAAGCGGGCAAATTGCTGGCTTTGTACAAGCCATCCCAGGCCAAGGCCAACCGCGTGCTGCTGGCGGGCATCGGTGCTGGAACACCACGCTTGGTCCGACAGGCCGTCGCGGGTGCCTTGGGGGCCTTGCGCAGCGGTTCGCCAGCACTCAAGAAGCTCACCATCTGCTTCGCGGGCACACCCGCCGCGGGCAGCGTGCGCGCGGCGGTGTTGGCTGTGGCGGATGCCAGTTATGTTTACACCACCACGAAATCCAAGGCCGAGGCTCGAGGCCTTGCGCGCGTGACCCTCGCGGTTCCGAAAAGCGTGGCCAAGGAAACCGTTCAGGATGAATTCCAACGCGCCACGGCCACCGTGGTCGGGGTCGAACTGGCGAAGGAATGGGCCAACCGGCCGGCCAACCATGCGACGCCCACGCACCTGGGAACGGCCGCGCAGGCTCTGGCGAAACTGCCGCGCATCACTTGCCAGGTCCTGGGTCCCAAAGAAGTCGCCAAGCTCAAGATGGGCTCGTTCATGGCCGTGGCTCAGGGGTCGCAAGAGCCCTTGCGCTTCATCGTGCTCCACTACAAGGGGGCGGCGCCCAGCCAGGCACCGACCGTGCTCGTGGGCAAGGGCATCACCTTTGACACCGGCGGTATTTCCATCAAGCCCGCGGGTGAAATGGACGAGATGAAGTACGACATGGGCGGCGCGGCGAGCGTGCTGGGCACCTTCCGCGCCCTGGCCGAACTGCAGCCGGCGATCAATGTGGTGGGGCTGATCCCCAGCTGCGAGAACATGCCGGACGGCGGCGCCATCAAGCCGGGGGACGTGGTGACCAGCATGAGCGGACAGACCATCGAAATTCTCAACACGGACGCCGAGGGACGGTTGATCCTCTGTGACGCCCTGAGCTATGCCGAACGCTTCAAGCCCGCTGCCGTGGTGGACATGGCCACGCTGACGGGGGCCTGCGTGATCGCGCTCGGCGCGGTGCGCAGTGGCTTGTTCAGCACCAGCGACGAATTGGCCCAACGCCTGCTGGCCGCGGGTGAGTCGGCCCAGGATCTGGCCTGGCGCATGCCCCTGGACGACGAGTACGCCGAAGGCCTCAAGAGTAACTTCGCCGACGTGGCGAACATCGCCGGCCGGGCGGCTGGGGCGGTCACCGCCGCCAAATTCCTGCAGCGTTTCACGGACAAGTTCCCCTGGGCTCACCTCGACATCGCCGGAACGGCCTGGAAGGGCGGGGCGGCCAAGGGCGCCACGGGACGGCCCGTGGGGCTGCTGCTGGAGTTCCTGCTGGGCCAGGCCGCCAGTCCTGTCAAAGGGCGCAAGACGGCGAGCGCCAAGGCTTGAGCTTGTCAGGCATGACCGAGGTCGCCTTCCATTTCAACGCCCCGGACAAGCTCGCCTACGCCTGCCGTTTGCTGCGCAAGGCGGTGATGCAAGGCTCCCGCGTGGTGGTGACCGCGCCAGCGGAGCTGCTGGCGCGCTTGGATGTCTTGCTGTGGACGTTTTCGCAGACGGATTTCGTCGCGCATGTCCGCCTGCCCATGCGTCATGCCCCGCAGGCGGGCATGGTCACCACCCTGGCGCTGACGCCCGTGGTGCTCGCGGACGATGCCAGCGCCCCCGACGTGCCGCACCGGCAGGTGCTGCTCAATTTGGGGAGCGACATGCCTCGGGGCTTCACGACCTATGCGCGTGTGATCGAGGTGGTGAGTCTGGATGATGAGGACCGGCAGTTGGCGCGCGACCGCTGGAAGAGCTACACGGCGCAAGGCTATGCCATCGTGCGCCACGACCTGCAACTGGCCTCCTAGACTGCTGCGCCCAGACTGCCCCGAAAGGGGCAGTGAGGTCGAAGAATCTGGACCCCCTTGCGCACCGGGCATTGTTTTTGCATGACAGGGCGCGGAACCGCGGCGCAAGCCATCACGGCTCGGCGGGCAGGGACGGTCTCTTACAAAAGTCCCCTCTTTACCCGCTGGATTTTGATGTAGGCTAGCGCCTGCGGTTTTTTTGAACCTGCAAAATTCCCCAACATCTGGAGTCCATAAATGTCCATGAAAAAAGTTACTGGCGTGCTGACCCTCGTGGCCGCCGCCGCCCTCCTGGCCGCCTGCGGCAAGAAGGATGACGCCGCTTCCAGCGTTGTGAAGATCGGCCACGTCGGCCCGGTCAGCGGCCCCATCGCCCACCTGGGCAAGGATAACGAACTCGGCGCCCGCATGGCGATCGAAGAACTGAACGCCGCTGGCGTGACCATTGGCGGCAAGAAGGTTACCCTGGAACTGCTGGCCGAAGACGACGGCGCGGATCCCAAGCAAGGCACGGCCGCCGCTCAGAAGCTGGCTGACGCCAAGGTCGCCGGTGTGATCGGCCACCTGAACTCGGGCACGACGATCCCCGCGTCCAAAATTTACAGTGACGCCGGCATCCCCCAGATTTCCCCGTCCGCCACCAACCCCAAGTACACCCGCCAAGGCTACAAGACGACCTTCCGCGTGGTGGCTGACGACGTGCACCTGGGTGGCACGCTGGGCAAGTACGCCGTGGGCACGTTGGCCGCCAAGAACGTCGCCGTGATCGACGACCGCACGGCCTATGGCCAAGGCGTGGCCGAAGAGTTCACCAAGGCTGCCGAAGCTGCTGGTGCCAAGGTCGTGGCCAAGGAATTCACGACCGACAAGGCCACCGATTTCAACGCCATCCTGACCTCCATCAAGGGCAAGAAGCCTGACGTGGTCTTCTTCGGCGGCATGGATGCTGTGGCCGGCCCCATGCTCAAGCAGATGAAGGCGCTGGGCATCGAAGCCAAGTTCCTGGGCGGTGATGGCATCTGCACGGGCGAACTCGCCAAGCTGGCAGGCGACGCGATCGGCGAAGGCAAGGTGTTCTGCGCTGAAGCCGGTGGCGTGGATGACGCTGGCAAGCCCGCGCTGGACAAGTTCAAGGCTGACTTCAAGGCCAAGTACAACGTGGACGTGCAGATCTACGCTCCCTACGTCTATGACGCTACCAAGGTGCTGGTCGCCGCCATGGTCAAGGCTGGTTCTTCCGATCCCGCCAAGTACCTGCCGGTCCTGGCTGCCACCGACGGCTACCAAGGCGTGACGGGCACCATCGGCTTTGACGAAAAGGGCGACATCAAGAACGGCGCCCTGACCTTGTTCACCTACAAGGCGGGCGCTCGTACCCAACTGGCCGTGGTTCGCTGAACTTCATCGACACGGAACAAAAAAGCGTCTGCGCAAGCAGGCGCTTTTTTTATGGTGGCTGCCGTTTCACGGCATTTCACTGCGCTAGAATAGCGGGCTTCGCAGGAGAGGTGGATGAGCGGTTTAAGTCGCACGCCTGGAAAGCGTGTGTAGGGTAAAACCTACCGCGGGTTCGAATCCCGCCCTCTCCGCCAAGAATTCACGCTCAGTGCCAGCAGACCGAGCCCGCAGGACAGCAGACGCCTGTGGGCTTTTTCTTTTTCGGTTCTCCCCGTACCTCGGCACACTTCATCCTGGGCGGCGCTCCCGCAATCGCAGCAGTCCCTCGGCCATCAGCAGCAGGATGGCGATCCAGATGGCCAGGTAGATCACCCATTGCCCAGGGTCGATACGTTCTCCCAGCAGCAGGGAGATCAGCACCAGCACGGCCGGCTCCACGTACCCCAGCAGACCGAGCAGGCCCATCGGCAAGCCGCGGCTGGAGAGGATGTAGAGCAGCAGGGCGCTGGCGCTGATCAAGCCAAGCACGGGTACGAGCAGCAGCAGGGCTGGGCGCTCCAGGTACACATGCCAACCGGCACCGTCGATCCCGAAGGCGAACCACGCCGCCACCGGCAGCATAAGCAGTTGATCGAACCACAATCCTCCCAGGTGGTTGGTCCGGAAATGGCGGCGCAGAACGAAGTACAACGGGTAGCCCAGCGCCACCAGCGCCGTGGGCCACGCGAATTGCCCCGCGCGCCAGAGCTCATACCCCACGCCCAGGCCTGCCGCCAGCACGGCGGCCTGAAGCAGCCCGCTGAGTCTTTCCCGGTAAACGATGCGTCCCGCAAGAACCATGGCCAAGGGGAGCAGGAAGTAACCCATGGCCACATCCAAGCCATGCCGCGCCTGAGGGGCCCACACGAAAAGCCAGAGTTGCACCCCCAGCAGGGCGGACGAAAGGGGTAACACCAGCCACAGCATCGGTTCCTGCCGCAAACGCGCCAGCGTGGTGCGCACCAGCAGCCAAGCGCGACCCATACCGCCCCAGCGCTCGCCCAGGAGCAGGAAGGCCGTCATGACGGGCCAGGTCATCAGCATGCGCCAGCCATAGACTTCGGTGCCTGAGAGGGGGGCGAGCAGGGTGCTGAGGTAATACATCAGCCCGAAGAGCAGCGAGGACAACAGAGAGAGCGTTACGCCCTGGCGGGTGGTCATGCGGAGGTAAAGCTGAAAAGAAAAAAGCGGCGCCAGGGCGCCGCGGCGGGGAATTGACGAGGCAGCGGGTGCCGGCCGTTAAGTGCGGCCTGTCTTGCGAAAGCCAGCAAGCCCGAGGACAACGTCCTTGGCGTCAGTGGCGCTGGAGTGGCACATGCACACGTGCTCGGTTCATTTCGCGATGGAAGGCGCGGCCTGTCGCACCAGGGTCATGGCCGAGCCAATCAGGGCCGACACCTCGCTCATGTTGCCCGGCACGATGAGGGTGGTCGTTGCGTCTGCGGCCACCTGCCCATAGGCTTCCACGGCCTTCTCAGCGACCTTGAGTTGAACGGCCTGCTCACCACCAGGCTGGCGGATGGCGGCCGCGACCTTTTCGATGGCCTCCGCGGTGGCCAGGGCCACGGCACGGATCGATTCGGCCTCGCCCTGAGCTTTGTTGATGGCGGCCTGCTTTTCGCCCTCGGAGCGGGCGATGAAGGCTTCACGCTCGCCGGTCGCGATGTTGATCTGCTCCTGGCGGCGACCTTCCGAGGCCGCGATCAGTGCGCGTTTTTCGCGTTCAGCGGTGATCTGCGCCTGCATGGCGCGAAGGATCTCGGCGGGAGGCGTCAGATCCTT
The DNA here is from genome assembly GCF_000211835.1 of Hylemonella gracilis ATCC 19624. Lineage (GTDB taxonomy): Bacteria > Pseudomonadota > Gammaproteobacteria > Burkholderiales > Burkholderiaceae_C > Hylemonella > Hylemonella gracilis. The sequence continues at coordinate 15,603 of NZ_AEGR01000068.1, forward strand.
GATCTCGTAGCGCAACACTTTGACGCCCCAGTTCAGCGCGGCTTCGTCGATGGCGGACACCACTTGCGCGTTGATCATGTCGCGCTCTTCGAAGGTCTTGTCCAGCTCAAGCTTGCCGATCACGCTGCGCAGCGTGGTTTGCGCCAGCTGGGTGATGGCCACGATGTAATTGGACGAGCCATAGCTCGCGCGCATCGGGTCGGTGACCTGGAAATAGAGGATGCCGTCCACCTGCAACTGAGTGTTGTCGCGGGTGATGCAAACCTGGCTGGGCACGTCGAGCGGGATTTCCTTCAGGCTGTGCTTGTAGGCCACCTTGTCGAGGAAGGGGAAGATGAAGCTCAAGCCCGGCGTCAACGCCCCGTGGTACTTGCCCAGCCGTTCGACCACCCAAGCGTTCTGCTGCGGCACGATCTTGATGGCACGCCAAATGAAGAGCGCGGCGATGACGAGGAGCACAAGGGCGATTTCCATGCGATGTCCTTTTTACGGGCGAGCAAGCCGACAAGGGCTTGCAAACGGATGTTGGGGGTGCGACGGTTGAAATGAAATGACTGGGGCAGGTTCAGCGCGGGTCGGCCGGGCGGTCCTCGTCGATGCGCTCCACCAGCAACTGGTTGCCGCGCACCTCGATGATTCTGTGATGCCCCGGCAAGCCGGTGTTCTTGAAGTCTGGCGGGGAGGCCGTCCACCCGGCGCCGCGGTACTTGATGCGGGCCGTGCCGTCGTTATCCCAGGCGTCGATGTGCACGATTTGGCCGATGTCCGGGTTGACGTCGGGGTTGGCCTGCACGGCTGGCTGGGTGTTGGCGCGCCGAGAACGCTGCAAGTGCCAGCCGAGCACGGCCACCGTGCCCACCAGCGCCGCCACGACCACCTGAGCGGACGCGCTCAGGCCGGCGTGCGCGGCCAGCGCGCCGGCCACCAGACCCAGCGCGAGCATCAAAAGATAAAAACTGCCGCTGAGCAATTCGGCGGCCACCAGCAGGCCCGCACCCAGCCACCACAAAGTTGTATCCGCCATGTCGTTTGCTTGTGTTCCAATTCGACCTGCAACGGAAATGTTGCGCCCCCGATTGTGCGGCAACACAGCGGCGGCACGAAGACCACACGAACCCCAGCGCTTATGAAATTCCGCTTTCCGATCGTCATCATCGACGAAGACTTTCGCTCCGAAAACACCTCCGGCCTGGGCATCCGGGCGCTGGCCCAAGCCATCGAGACCGAGGGCTTCGAGGTTCTGGGCGTCACGAGCTATGGTGACCTGTCCCAGTTCGCCCAGCAGCAAAGCCGGGCCAGCGCCTTCATCCTGTCCATTGACGACGAAGAATTCGCGCTGGTTTCCGACGTGGCTGGCGAATCCAGTGTGGCGCCCGCCGTTCAGAACCTGCGCCGCTTCATCGAGGAGGTGCGCCGCAAGAACGCCGACGTGCCCATCTACATCTACGGCGAGACCAAGACCAGTCGCCACCTGCCCAACGACATCCTGCGCGAGCTGCACGGCTTCATCCACATGTACGAGGACACGCCGGAGTTCATGGCGCGCCACATCATCCGGGAGGCCAAGAGCTATTTGGAAGGCGTGCAGCCGCCGTTCTTCAAGGCCTTGTTGGATTACGCCGAGGATGGCTCGTACTCCTGGCACTGCCCTGGTCATTCGGGTGGGGTTGCCTTCCTGAAGAGCCCGGTGGGCCAGATGTACCACCAGTTCTATGGCGAGAACATGCTGCGCGCGGATGTCTGCAATGCGGTCGAGGAGCTGGGCCAATTGCTGGACCACAACGGCGCCATTGGCGAGAGCGAGCGCAACGCCGCGCGCATCTTCAATGCCGATCACTGCTACTTCGTGACCAACGGCACCAGCACGAGCAACAAGATCGTCTGGCACCACGCCGTTGCCCCAGGCGACGTGGTGGTGGTGGACCGCAATTGCCACAAGAGCATCCTGCACGCCATCATCATGACGGGTGCCATCCCCGTCTTCCTCAAGCCGACGCGCAACCACTACGGCATCATCGGCCCGATCCCTCAGAACGAGTTCGAACCCGCGACGATCCGGGCCAAGATTCAGGCCAATCCGCTGCTCAAGGGGGTTGATCCCAAATCCGTCCAGCCACGGGTGATGACGCTCACCCAGTCCACCTACGACGGCGTGCTCTACAACACCGAGACCATCAAGAGCTTGCTCGATGGCTACGTGGACAACCTGCATTTCGACGAGGCCTGGCTGCCGCACGCGGCTTTCCACTCCTTCTACGGCCGCTACCACGCCATGGGCAAGAAGCGTCCGCGGCCCAAGAACTCGGTGGTCTATTCCACCCAGTCCATTCACAAGCTGCTCGCCGGCATCAGCCAGGCCAGCCACGTGCTGGTGCAGGACGCGGAGAACCAAAAGCTGGACCATCACCTCTTCAACGAGGCCTACCTGATGCACACCAGCACCTCGCCGCAGTACAGCATCATCGCCAGCTGCGACGTGGCTGCCGCGATGATGGAGCCACCCGGCGGCCGCGCCCTGGTGGAAGAAAGCATCATCGAATCGCTGGACTTCCGCCGCGCCATGCGCAAGGTGGACAAGGAGTACGGAGAGGATTGGTGGTTCAAGGTCTGGGGCCCGGAACAGCTGGCCGAGGAAGGCATGGGCACGGCCGAGGACTGGATCATCCGCAGCGATGGCAAGGGCAAGGCCGCGAAGAGCCGTTGGCACGGATTCGGGCAATTGGCCGACGGCTTCAACATGCTGGACCCGATCAAGGCCACCATCGTGACCCCCGGCCTGAACCTGGACGGCAAGTTCGACAAGAGCGGCATCCCGGCGGCCATCGTGACGAAGTTCCTGGCCGAGCACGGGGTGGTGGTCGAGAAGACCGGCCTCTACAGCTTCTTCATCATGTTCACCATCGGGATCACCAAGGGCCGCTGGAACACATTGCTGACCGCGCTGCAGCAGTTCAAGGACGACTACGACAAGAACCAGCCGATGTGGCGCATCATGCCGGAGTTCTGCCAGAAGCACCCGCGCTACGAGCGCATGGGCCTGCGTGACCTTTGCCAGTTCGTGCACGAGATGTACGCCAACTACGACATCGCGCGCCTGACCACCGAGATGTACCTGAGCGACCTGACGCCGGCCATGAAGCCCAGCGACGCCTACGCGCACATCGCGCAGCGCAGGACGGAGCGCGTGGAGGTCGACGAGCTCGAAGGCCGCGTCACCGTCGGCTTGATCACCCCTTATCCGCCGGGCATCCCTCTGCTGATCCCGGGCGAGGTCTTTAACCGCAAGATCGTGGATTACCTGAAGTTCGCGCGCAAGTTCAACCAAGAGTGCCCAGGCTTCGAGACCGACATCCACGGCCTCGTCGAAGTCAAGGACGCGAACGGCAACAAGCGCTACTACGCCGACTGCGTTCGCTCTTGACCCCGCGCAGGGAGCTTCAGCGCGTTGGCGAGTCAGTTTCTGACGAGGTGCTGGCGCGCCTTTCTCATGGCTTCAGATTCATTTCCCCCGAGCGACGCGTGATCTCCCGCCGAACACGCGCGAGCTAGGCCAGGCGCCGCGCTCGTTGCACTTGCTCCTGGTACCTGGCTCAAAGCGGCTTGGTCAGCGACGCCTGCGACCGGCCGATGCGGGTGTCCATCGCGTTCGGCCTGGGTTTTGTCGGTCCGATTCGATCCGCCCTGCGAACCGCTTTGGATACTTCAAGAATCCATGTTTCTCATGGATGCAGCCGCTTCCGTTCCGGGGACCCGGGTCCTAGGATCGCCCCCATGACACTGCCCCCACGCTCCCCAACGAAGCGCCGCGCGGTCGCCATCCTCACGTTCCTTGCCTTGGCAGGCTTGAACCGCGTGGCTTCGGCCCGGAGCGAAGCTCCGCAGCTCCTGCTGGCCGGTGAATACCGCCCTGACGCTTCGCCCCCCTTGCATCTGCCGGACTACTGGATCAGCGAAAAACTCGATGGCGTGCGCGCTCGGTGGGATGGGCGCCAATTGCTTTCCCGCGGAGGACACATCCTCCACGCACCCGCCTGGTTCACCGAGGCTTGGCCCAGACTGACCCTGGACGGTGAGCTGTGGGGCGGCCGAGGCCGCTTTGAAGACACGGCCGGCACGGTCTCACGCCTCTCTCCGGATGACAAGGCCTGGGAGCGGCTGCGCTTCATGGTGTTTGACCTGCCGGACCATGGCGGCACCTTCAGCGAACGCGTGGCGGCCATGGTCCGGCTGGGACAAGGCCAAGGCATCACACAGTCGGGTGCCTGGTTGGGCTTTGTCGAACATGACCGAGGGGACACGCAGGCTGCCCTGATGCAGCGGCTGGACACCACGGTACGCGCGGGCGGCGAAGGCTTGATGCTGCATCGTGGCGAAGCGACTTACCAAAGCGGGCGCGGCGACGATTTGCTCAAGTTCAAGCCTTTTCAAGACGCGGAGGCGCAGGTGATCGCTCATGTGCCGGGGCAGGGGCGCCATGCTGGACGCATGGGTGCGCTGTTGGTCCAGACACCCGAGGGGCGGCGCTTCCGCCTCGGCACGGGATTCAGCGACCAGCAGCGCATGACCCCCCCTCCCACCGGCAGTTGGGTGAGCTACCGTTACCGCGGACTGACGGAAGAAGGATTGCCTCGGTTCGCAACTTTCCTGCGCCCGCGCATCGACGTCGAGCTGATGGTGCCTTAGCCAGCGCGGGAGGACGCGAATGCCTGACCCCCAATATCGCTATCCCCCGCGTCAACGCCTTTCACGCATCTGCTCTGGGGCTCTTGGGCCTGCGCTGCTTACTCCCGCTTCCACGTGGGGCGGATCCGAATCTTGACTGACGGTTTGATGCCAGCGGTCATGCGCCACCGCCTCGGGTAAGGTGACGACAAAACGGGCACCGCCGTTGGTCGATTCTTCCAGCACAACGTCGCCGCCATGCACCAGCGCCACACGACGCACGATGGATAGCCCCAGGCCAAAACCGCCAGTGTGTCGGTCCCTGCTGGCATCCTGGCGGTAAAAGGGCTCGAAGACGCGCACGCGCGCGTCGGGTGGAATCCCAGGGCCATCGTCTTCTACGCTGAGGCGCAGCGCGCCTGCGGCGCCAGCCTCGGCGCGCAGCAAGATGGTCCGGCGCGCGTACCGCATGCTGTTGCGCAGCAGGTTTAGCAAGGCCCGTGCGACCAGCCGAGCGTCGCAGACATGCTGCTCAGGGGCGCCGTTCACATGGACGGACAGGTGCAGGGCGCGCTCTGCGATGTCATGGGCGACGTCGGCGACCACGCTGTCGATCAGCTCCGCGACCGTCACCCACGTCAGCACCGCTTGTCCGACCCCTTGTTCCAGGCGGCTCAAGGTCAGCAGCTCGGTGACGAGTTCGTCCAGTTCCCTCACGTCCTTGCGCAGGGCCAACTGGCGTTCGCGCTCTCTTTCGGAGGCTTGCGGACTGTCCAGCAGGGCGAGGCCGAATTCCAGTCGAGCCAGCGGTGTCTTGAGCTCATGGGAAATTCCGTGCATCAGGTCGCGCTGCTGCTGGATGGATGCCTCGATCTGTCCCGCCATCTCGTTGAACTGACGTGACAAATCGTAGATGTTCGATCTCCTCGACAGTTGTACGCGTGTGGACAAGCGGCCCACGCCGAAAGCCTGGGCAGCGTCTTGCAGCTTGCGCAGATCGCGCCAGTGGTAGAACACCCAGAGCAGAACCGAGAGCAGGGTGGCCAGTGCGAGCAGGCCGTAGGCCAAGGCCTCAATCCCGTTCATGGCTTGCGTGTCGAGCGGTGCATGGGCAATGATGCCGTCGGGCAGCGGCAAATAGTATTCCTCCGCGTCCAGACTCAGAACAAGCTTGCCATCGCGCAGGTCGTTCAATTGGTCCGCGTCCAGCCGCGGCGCAACATCCTGGAGCGCATGCAGTCCGAAGCCGCTGCCGCCATGCTGTTTCAGCGTGGCCAGGGCGGCCTCTCGCTGCGTGTCGGGATGCTGTTGCAGGTAATAGGCCATGGCGAACGCATAGGGCTTGAAGTTTTCCCGGACTTCATCGGTGGCGTATTCGTGGAACAGCTGCGGGAACGCGTGGTTGATGAACACGATGGACGCGCCGCCGCCCAGCATCACGAACAGGTAAAGCTTGATCAGGGAGCGCAGCATTCATTCCTCCCAGGCCGACGGGCTGAACAGGTAACCTCGGCCCCAGATCGTCTTGATCTTGCGTGGCTCGGGCGAGGCATCCTCGAAACGCCGGCGCAGGCGGGAAATGCCTGAATCCACTGTGCGGTCCAAGCCATCGAACTCGATGCCGCGCAGTTGCTTGAGGATGTCGTCCCGGCTGAGCACTTGGCCCGCGGCGCGAGCCAGGATCAGCAGCAGGTTGAATTCGGCCGTCTTCAGTCCCACCGGTTGACCGCGCCAGGCCACGGCGCGGTTGGACGGGGAGATCTGCAATTCGCCGAAGACCATCCGTTCCGCGCCGGGCACGGGATGGACCTCTTCAGGCGGTGGG